>JAEWYO010000030.1 GCA_023395595.1 Bacillota bacterium | reverse complement strand
GCGTTCACCTGATAGGGAGAGAGTTCCTTGATGCGCTGCTCCCAAACCTCCATGGGTTCGCCCATCGAGACCCAAACGTCGGTATAGATCACGTCCGCGCCCTTCACGCCTTCGAGGATGTCCTCGGTCTGCGTGATGCTACCGCCGCTTGCTTTGGCGAGTTCCTTGCAGGTGTTCGTCAGCTCTTCGGACGGCCAATACGCCTTCGGCGCGCAGGCGACAAAGTCCAGCCCCATCTTCGCGCAGCCGACCATCAGCGAATTACCCATGTTGAACCGCGCGTCGCCGCAATACGCCATCTTGATGCCCTTGAGCGTACCGAATTTCTCCTGAATCGTGAGCAAATCCGCGAGGATCTGCGTCGGGTGAAACTCGGTGGTAAGCCCGTTCCATACGGGCACGCCCGCGTATTTGGCGAGGTCTTCCACGATGCTCTGCGCGTAGCCGCGGTATTCGATGCCGTCATACATACGCCCAAGCACTTGCGCGGTGTCCGAAATGCTCTCTTTTTTGCCGATTTGCGAACCGGAGGGGTCGAGATACGTCGCGTGCATGCCAAGGTCGAAGGCCGCGACTTCAAAGGCGCATCGGGTACGGGTGCTGGCTTTCTCAAAGATCAGCGCGATGTTTTTGCCGCGCAGCGTGTCGTGCGGGATACCCGCCTTCTTCTTCGCCTTGAGTTCTGCCGAGAGCGCGAGTAAATCTGCGATTTCCTCCGGCGTGAAGTCGAGCAGCTTGAGAAAACTCTTGCCTTTTAGGTTCATGTCCTTCGCCTCCTGTATTTGTATTCTGGTTTAGTACGCACTCAAAATTTGTTTTAAGATTGCAAGACCCGCGTCGATTTCGGCTTTCGTAATCGTCAGCGGGGGCATGAGTCGGATGGTGTCCGTGCCCGCTGTCAGCGCGAGCAGCCCGCTTTCCACCAGCTTGCCGACCGCTTCCCGGTGGGAGCAGCTCACCCCGATGCCGATCATCAGCCCCAGCCCGCGCACGCTGGTGACGACAGGCAGGTTCCAGCCGGAGACCGTCTCGCGGATGTATGCGCCCTTTTGCGCAACGTCACGCAGGAAATCCGGCGTGAGCTCGGCAAGAACGGCATTCGCCCCCGCCGCACAGATCGGATTGCCGCCAAATGTGGTTGCGTGCGTGCCCGCCGAAAGTGTGCTAGCACAGCTCTTTGCCGCGAGCACGCCGCCGAACGGAAGCCCCGCCGCGATGCCCTTGGCAAACGTGACCGCGTCCGGCTCAATGCCGTATTGCTGGAAGCAAAAAAGCGTGCCGGTTCTGCCGACGCCGGTCTGCACTTCGTCGATGAGCAGCAGGATGTCGCGCGACTTGCAGAAGCTTGCTACTTCCTGCACAAACGCTTTGTCCAGTGGCAGAACGCCACCTTCTCCTTGAATGAGCTCCATCATCACCGCGCAAACGTTGCCGCCCATGCAGGCGGATTTCACGCAGGCGATGTCGTTCGGCTCCGCGTGGACAAATCCTTCGGTGAACGGGAAAAAGTATTGATGAAACACATCCTGCCCCGTCGCGGCGAGGGTGGTGATCGTCCGCCCGTGGAAGGAGTGGTGCAGGGTCACAATCGTGCTCCTGCTCGCGCCATATTTGTCAAACGAGTATTTGCGCGCGAGTTTGATCGCGCCCTCGTTCGCCTCCGCGCCGGAGTTGCTGAAAAAAACGCCCTGCATGCCGGTGCGCTCGACCAGCGTCTTGGCAACCTGCGCCGCGGGTTCGGTATAGAAGAGGTTGGAGACGTGCGGGAGTTTCTTTGCCTGCGCGGTGATGGCGGCAAGCCAGCTTTCGTTGCCGCAGCCGAGGGAACAGACGCCGATTCCGCTTGCAAAATCGAGATATGTCTTTCCGTCAAAATCCTGTAGCGTTGCATTTACGCCGCTTTCGAGCGCGACGGGGAAGCGCTTATAGGTGCCGAGGATATAGTCCTCGGTCATCTGCATCACGGCATGATTGGTCATGTTGTTTCCTCCTTGGAGCGACAGTGCTTTTTGCGACCCTCGCGTTTTTGCGGCTGGATTACGCGGTCACCATGGTGCCGATGCCCTCGTCGGTGAGCATCTCGATCAGGATTGCGTGCGGCACACGTCCGTCGATGATAAACGCGCGATTCGCGCCTTTTTCCACCGCGTGGGCGCAGCATTCGAGTTTGGGAATCATGCCGCCGGTGATCACGCCGCTTTCCTGCAACTTCGGGATTTCGGCAAGCGACAGGCGGGGAATCAGGCTCTGCGGGTCGGTTGCGTCCTGCAAAACGCCCTTGGTGTCCGTCATGTTGATGAGGCTCTCAGCTTGTAGCGCGCCCGCGATATACGCCGCGGCGGTGTCCGCGTTGATGTTGTAGGCGTTGCCCGCTTTGTCGCAGCCGATGGTGGAGACGACGGGGATATAGCCCTTCTCCAGTAGGTCTTTGATGGGTTCGGGGTGGATGGCGACGATCTCGCCTACGTAACCCAGCTTTTCGTCGAGCATCTGTGCCTCGATCAAGTGCCCGTCCATGCCGCTGATGCCAACCGCTCTGCCGCCGACGTTTTGGATCAGGTTTACAAGGCCTTTGTTGACCTTGCCTGCGAGGACCATCTGCGCGACCTCGACCGTCTCTTTGTCCGTCACGCGGAGGCCGCCGACGAACACGCTTTCTTTGCCGAGTTTTTTGAGCGTTGCGCTGATCTCCGGGCCGCCGCCGTGCACGAGCACGATCTTGACCCCGACGAGGGTGAGCAGTACCACGTCGCCCATGACCGCTTTCTTGAGCGCTTCGTCCTCCATGGCACTGCCGCCGTATTTGACCACGACGGTCTTGCCATAGTAATTCTGAATGTAGGGCAACGCCTGAATGAGCACTTCCGCCCGATTGTTAATATCGATTGTCATACGCAGCAGCCTCCACAAGATGTTGCATCGTTGTGCAAAAAATCTTGGCTCATGTACGGTAGTCTCCGTTGATCTTCACGTAGTCATAGGTCAAATCGCAGCCATAAGCCGTGGCGGAAGCATCTCCGTCGCCCAGCGTGACCGAGATCGTGATCTCTTTTTCGCTGAGCACGGTTTTTGCCAGCTCTTCGGAGAAGTCCACGCCCATGCCATTTTGGCAAACTGTGATTTGCCCCGCAAGCGAGGAAAACGAAACGCCCACCTGGTTCACGTCCGTCGGCACGCCCGCATAGCCCAGCGCGCAGAGTACGCGACCCCAGTTTGCGTCCGCGCCGAACATTGCGCATTTCACCAGCGGCGAATTGATGACGGATTTACTCAGCTTTACGGCGGCGGCTTTGTCGCTGGCTCCCGTGAGCTTGCAGACGATGAGCTTGGTTGCGCCCTCGCCATCCGCCGCAATTGCGCGGGAGAGATATTGCGTGACGGCAGACAGCGCGGCGCAGAACGCCTCGTAGTCTGCGCCCGTGCTTGTGATCTCGGTGTTGCCCGCCATGCCGTTTGCAAGCAGCGTGACCATGTCGTTGGTGGAGGTGTCCCCGTCCACACTGACCATGTTGAAGCTGTCCAGAATATCCGCGCTCAGCGCTTTTTGCAGCATCGCGGGGGAGATTGCGGTATCGGTGGTGATGAATCCCAGCATGGTCGCCATGTTCGGCTGAATCATACCGCTTCCTTTGGAGATTCCGCCTATGTGGCAGGTTTTGCCGCCGATTTCAAACGCAAACGCGATCTCTTTCTTGGCAAGATCGGTGGTCATGATGGCTTCCGCTGCCGCGTTGCTGTCGTCGCCAAGGGCGGCAATCAGCGGCGCGATGCCGCTTGCAATGGGTTCGATGTCCAGCGGTTTTCCGATTACGCCCGTGGACGCAACCACGATGTCGCTCGCGGAAATCTTCAGCGCGCTGCCCAGTAGGTCGCACATCTGCGTCGCGATTTCAACGCCGTTTGCGTTGCAGGTGTTGGCGTTGCCGCTGTTGCAGATGATCGCCTGGGCATAGCCGTCGGCAACGTTTGCCTTTGTGACGAGTATCGGCGCGCCTTTGACGAGGTTTTGTGTATAGACGCAGGCGCAGGCGGCTTTGGTTTCGCTATAGATTAATGCGAGGTCTTTTTTGCTCTTGTTTTTACGGATGCCGCAATATACCCCTGCGGCTTGGTATCCCTTCGCGGCGCAAACGCCGCCGTCAATCTGTTTCATAATCTTGTCCCTTTCCAGCGCCTCGCTCCTAGGCGCGGTTGTTATTTACCCAGCGTCAAGCCCGCGTAGGGATCGGCACCGATGAGGATGTTCATGAGTTGAATCGCGGCGCCGCTGGCGCCCTTGCCGAGGTTGTCAAAGCGGGCCAGCAGGGTGATGCGCTCGTCGTTTCCGGCGACGGAGACGTCCATGCCGTCGAGGTCTTTGAGCTTGCCGCTAGCGAGATAGCCGTGCTCGTCCATCGCCTCGCAGTAGCGCACCATGGGCCCCGCGTATCGCGCGCGGTAGAGGTCGCGGATGTCGCTGACCCCGTAGCCATCGGCGAGCTGCTCGCGAAACACGGAAATGATCGTGAGCATGCCGTTGAAATAGTCCGCAACGACGGGGAAAAACGCCGGCGCGGTGCTAAGCCCGCTGTAGTGCTGCATTTCCTTGAGGTGCTTGTGCTGTTGACCCAGCGCGTAGAGGCGCGGGGATTTGAGCAGCACGTCGCGATAGTCGGATTCATATTGCGCAATCATCTTGTGTCCGCCGCCGCTGTATCCGGTGAGTGAGGTGCAGCTCACGAGCGCGTCTTTTCTCAGGATGCCGCTTGCGATCAGGGGCGCGGTCAGCGCGAGAAACCCGCTTGCGTGGCAGCCGGGCACACTCACGCGGGTGGCGCCGTCGAGCTGATCAAACCCGCCATCCCAAGCTTCCGGCAGGCCGTAGACCCAGCCTTTGCTGATGCGGTGCGCGGTGGAAGGGTCGATGATGCGCACATGCGGCTCGGTGACCATCTCGCAGGCTTCGATGGCCGCATCCTCCGGCAGGCAGAGAATCGCCACATCGCAACGGTTGAGCAGCTCCCTTCGCAGTTCGGGATTTTTGCGTTCCCGTTCCGGCAGGGTGAGCAGTTCCAAATCCGTGCGCTGGGACAGGCGGTCATAGATCCGCAATCCCGTGGTTCCTTCTTTGCCGTCGATAAAAATCTTTGTCATGCTAACACCGTCTTCCGAATAATCTGTATCTGCGCGGTGACCGATTCCGGCGAGGTGCCTCCTTCGGAAATCCGGCTCTTGACGCAGGTGTCGAGGTTGACCGCCTCGTAAATATCGTCTCCAAAGAGTTCGCTCATGCTCTGATACTCGCCCAGCGGCAGGGTTTCGAGCGTCTGGCGGGTTGCGATGCAGTGGGCAACGAGCTGTCCTGTGATCTTGTACGCCGTGCGAAACGGCATGCTTTTTTTCACGAGGTAGTCCGCCGCGTCCGTGGCATTGATGAAGCCTTCCGCTGCGGCTTTTCGCATATTCTCCGGCTTGACGGTCATGGTCGCAATCATCGGCGCGAATACCGCAAGACACATCTTGGCGGTGTCGATCGCGTCAAAGATCGCTTCCTTGTCCTCCTGCAAGTCCTTGTTGTAGGCAAGCGGAAGACCCTTCATCATGGTCAGCAGTGTGATCAGGTCGCCGAACACGCGCCCCGTTTTGCCGCGCACCAGCTCCGCCATGTCGCTATTCTTCTTCTGCGGCATGATTGAGCTGCCGGTGGAAAACGCGTCCGAAAGCTCCACAAACCGGAACTCCCAGCTCGTCCAGAGGATGATCTCCTCCGAGAAGCGGGAAAGATGCGTCATGAGCATGCTGAGTGCCGAGGCGAGCTCCACGCAAAAGTCGCGATCTGCCACCGCGTCTACGGAATTTGGCAGCGCCGCCGCAAAGCCGAGCGACTTTGCTGTCATGCCGCGGTCGATTGGATAGGTCGTTCCCGCAAACGCACATGCACCAAGGGGAGAGAAATTCATGTTCTCTTGCGCGTTGTTCAGTCGGCTGATGTCCCGCGAGAGCATGAACGCATAGGCTAAAATCCAGTGCCCGAAGGTGACGGGTTGGGCGCGTTGCAGGTGGGTATAGCCCGGCATCACCGTCGCCTTGTGCTGCTCGGCTACGTCTGCAATCGCTGCAATCAGCGATTGGGTGAGCGATACCAGCTCGGCAATCTCTTTTTTGAGTGTCAGCCGGAGGTCAAGCGCAACCTGGTCGTTCCGGCTTCTGGCGGTGTGCAGCTTCTTGCCGTCGTCGCCGATGCGGCGGGTGAGTTCAAATTCCACAAACGAATGGATGTCCTCGGCCAGCGGGTCAATCGCGATGATGCCGCACTTGAGGTCGTTGAGGATTCCCTCAAGCCCGGCGAGGATGTTGTCTACGCTCACCTGCGAGACGATGCCGGTTGCGGCAAGCATTGCCGCATGCGCCATGCTGCCGGTGATGTCCTCCTCCGCCATGCGCGCGTCAAACGCGATGGAGCGGTTGAACGCGTCCGCAAGCGCGGCGTTTGCGCCCGTTGTTCTGCCTGCCCAGAGTTTTTCCATGTTGCTCACCCTCGTTTGCGTCGGTTGCATTCCCGTTTTTCTTGCGTACGGGAAGCGTCTTTTGGGAACGAGCGCCCGCCGGAGGCGGGCGCTTCGCGTTGCTCGGTTGTCTTGATGATTTGCCGCTTGTCTTATTTGAACAGGTCGGACAAGATCGATTTCTTCTTGTTTTTTGCCTGCACCATGGCGTTGACTTTGGTGGGCAGACCGTAGAGGTTGATGAACCCTTCCGCGTCCTTCTGGTTGTAGTCGCTCTCGCCGAAGGTGGCGATGGCTTCCGAATAGAGGCTGTACGGGCTCTCGATCGCCGCTTTGATGATGTTGCCCTTATAAAGCTTGAGCTTCACGGTACCCGTGACGTTCTCCTGCGTTTTGTCCACAAACGCGGCCAGCGCCTCGCGCAGCGGGGAGAACCAGAGACCGTTGTAGACCAGCTCGGCATACGTGATGGCAAGCTCTGCCTTCTTGTGCGCGGTGAGTTTGTCCAGCGTGATGGTCTCCAACGCTTCGTGCGCTTTGTAGAGGATCGTACCGCCGGGGGTTTCGTAGACGCCGCGGCATTTGATACCGACGAGGCGGTTTTCCACGATGTCCAGCAGCCCGATTCCGTTTGCACCGCCGATTTCGTTGAGCGCTAAGATGATGCTCTTCGTGCTCATCTTCTTGCCGTCGAGCGAGACGGGAACGCCCTTGTCAAACCCGATGGTCACATAGGTGGGTTTGTCCGGCGCAAGCTCGGGGCAAACACCCATTTCGAGGAAGCCTTCTTTTTGATAGAGCGGCTCGTTCGCCGGGTCTTCCAGATCCAGACCCTCGTGCGAGAGATGCCAGAGGTTCTTGTCCTTGGAATAGTTGGTCTCGCGGCTGATTTTGAGCGGAATGTTGTGCGCTTCGGCGTAGTTGATCTCATCCTCGCGGCTCTTGAGCTCCCATTCGCGCCAAGGGGCGATGATTTTCATGTTCGGCGCAAAGTGCTTGATGGCAAGCTCGAAGCGAACCTGATCGTTGCCCTTGCCGGTGCAGCCGTGGGCAATTGCGTCCGCGCCTTCTTTGAGGGCGATCTCGGCGATGCGCTGGGCGATCACGGGGCGGGCAAACGAGGTGCCAAGGAGATATTCTTCATAGATCGCGCCGGCCTTGAGCGTCGGCACGATGAAATCGTCCACAAACTCATTGGTGAGGTCTTCGACATAGAGCTTGGAAGCGCCCGTCTTGAGGGCTTTTTCTTCCAGACCGTCCAGCTCGCCCATACCCTGACCGACGTCTCCCGCGACGGCGATGACTTCGCAGCCGGGGTAGTTTTCCTTGAGCCACGGGATGATGACGGATGTATCCAGCCCACCGGAATAGGCTAAAACGATTTTTTTGATGTTCGACATGGTATCTGCCTCCAATTGGTGAATTGCATATATATTAATAAAAATAGCATAAATAGTCAAGAGGTATTTTTGAAATTGTCAGGACTTATTTGACAATATACCGCGATAAAGCAAATTGGCCTGAATAATATGCAATGATATGCATATTATTCATATGAACGCCGCGTGGTAAGGGGATTTTCAGAGTATAAAATGAATAAACCGCCCTGCGGTTTTACAGGACGGCATGCGACGCTGGCACAATTGCGCCAGGAGGAAAGAGCGTTGTTGGGTTAGACGCAGGCGGCGATGGGGCACCAAGCCCTGCGCGGGGTAATTCTTCTGCGGCAGACCGCGTCACGAAACGCGTATTTCTCCGCCGCGAACGGGGCAAAGCGCTTCGGTGCGCGCGCGTGCTCCTCGCGCTCCTCGGAGATTGCGACTAGCTGGGTCATGGCTCCAAGGCAGGCGGAAAATGCGTGCTGCACATCGCGTGAAAGGGTACAGCCCTCCGCGCGATAGTCGCGCTTGAGGCGGTAGACTTCCTTGACCACATCCCGTGCGTCATCACAGCGGGCAAACGCAAAGGAGAGCAGTGTGCATTCCTGCTGCGTATAGTGCGCGCGGAAATAGTCGTTGAGCCGATGCTCGTAGACGCCGTGCTCCTTGAGGCCAAGCCGGAATTCCGGCGTGTGCGCAAAGGTGAAGTAGTCCGTGAGGTAATGGCAAAGAATGCCAAGGCGCAGGGCATATTCCGGCGGGAGCTGTTCTCCGCGGGTGACGGGTTGCCCCGCGAGCGCTTCGGTGAATATATGGATCTCGCGCTGGCATTTCAGCGTGAAGTGCGGGTTGAGGATCAGCTCCGGCAGGTAGTCCGGCAGGAGGTTGCCCATCACGAAGAGTTCCTGATCGAGCAAAATGCCCTGATTGGTCAGCGCTTCGTAGAGCAGATGCCCCATGGCATGGTGGGACGCAGATTTCATCGCTTCTCCTTTACTTCTTTCTAGACGTTTCTCTTTTCGTTCTCGTCTATCATAGAGTAAAAGAATTAGACTGTCATCTCATTTCCGTTAATTAAATGTAAAATTTCGGGGTTTTGGATTGTAAAATGGCATAAAACAAGCCGCTTGCTGCTGCAAACGGCCTGTTTGGCGTAATTTGTATTACTTTTCTGTCATACGATTATCGCTCTGCCGCCTTCTTCTCCCGCAGCGCCTTGAGCACCACATCGGGGGTCAGCGGCATGCGCAGGAAGCGAACGCCGATGGCATTTGCAACCGCGTTGGCGATTGCCGGTGCGCCCGGCACCATCGTGATTTCGCCGATGCCGCGCGCGCCGTAGGGGCCTGTCGGTTCGGGGTTTTCAATCGCCTCGACGATCATCTCCGGCATGTCCTCAAACGCGGGAATCTTGTAGTCCACAAAACTCGGGTTCATCACGCGCCCGTCTTTGAGCTTGAGCTCCTCATACAGCGCGGTACCCATCGCCTGCACCATCGCGCCCTCGGCTTGTCCTTCATACATCGCGGGGTTGATGACCTTGCCTGCGTCGAAGACGGAGACCATCTTGAGCACCTTGATTTTCCCCGTCTCGGTGTCTACCTCGACCTCCGCGCCGTTGACGCCCATGCTCCAGAACGCGACGGGCTTGGGCGAAAGTCCGGTCTTCTTATCGGCCGCGATGTTGTTTGGCACGACGAACGAGCCAACGCCGATCATGGGCCCGCCGATGCCGCTCTGATCCGGCAGAGTCAGCCCTAGCGCGAACGCAGCAAGCGGAACCTTTTGATCCGGATAGAACTTGCGGCAGACGAAGCCGCCTTCCAGATACAGATCGTTCTTCCAAGTACCCATCTTGATCTGCGCCAGCTCGAGAATCTTGTTGCGCAGGTCTTCCGCGGCGAGCTTGGTTGCGTTGCCCGCGCAATAGGTCGAGCGCGACGCGACGGTTTGCCATTCATACGGCGTATGGTCTGTATCTCCCGTGCGCACGCTGATTTTCTCGACGGGCACGGTCAGCGTTTCCGCCGCGATCTGCGCCATGATGGTGTCCGAACCCTGTCCGATGTCCTGACAGGAAGCAAGCAGCATGAATGTGCCGTCCTCGTTCATGCGGATGATGACGGAGGAGGCGACGTCCGTCGGCATCGACGGCGCTTTCCAGCCCCCCGCGATGCCCTTGCCGCGCAGCTTGGTCGGGCTGCCGGAAGGCGCGCTGGGTTTGCCCAGCTCCATGAGCGCCGCCGCGCGGTCGAGGCATTCCTGATAGCCCGCGACCTCGATGGTCTGCCCCGTTGCGCTCTTTCCGCCGGGGCGGATGCCGTTTAACTTGCGCATCTCCAGCGGATCGATGCCCATCTCTTTGGCGATCATGTCGATGTTTTGCTCGATGCCAAAGTGGATTTCGCACATGCCAAACCCGCGATACGGCCCGCCGACGGGATGGTTGGTGTAAACGCAATAGCTGTCGGTCGCGATGTTTTCGATGTCATACGGGCCAACGCAGCCCCACCCCGCAGCCTTGACGATATTCACGCCATATTCCGTATACGCGCCGCCGTCCCAGGCCAACACGTTTTTCGAACCGATGATCTTGCCGTCTTTGCGTACGGCGGTCTTGATGTTGATGTGCAGCCCCTGTCGCACATAGGCGTTCTGGAATTCGTCCTCGCGCGTGTAGGTCATCTTGACCGGTCGGCCGGGGTTGAGCATCGCGAGCGGAATCACGATGCCTTCGAGCGTCGTGCCCGCCTTGCAGCCGAATCCGCCGCCGACGGCTTTGCTGATCACGCGGATTTTGTTGAGCGGAAAATCAAACGTCTCCGCCAGTGCGCGGCGCACGGCAAACGGGCTCTGGCACGCGGCCCAGATGGTCAGGTCTCCGTCCGGCATATACTGCGCGGTGCAGGCGTGCGGCTCAATCGGCACATGCTGCACATGCGGAATGTAGAAGCTGTGGTCGAAGACGCGATCTGCCTCGGCAAAGGCTTTGTCCGCGTCGCCTTTTCTGAGCACATAGTGGTGCGAGATGTTCGTGCCCGGCTTCGGATAGAAGATTGGTAGCACTTTATAGGAGCCAAGGTCGGGGTGGATAATCGGCGCGTCCGGCTTCATGCCTTCCAGCGCGTCCGTGACGGCGGGGAGCACCTCATATTCCACCTTGACTAGCTCGCAGGCTCTGCGTGCAATCTCGGGCGAGTCCGCCGCAACCGCCGCAACCGGCTCTCCGCGATAGCGCGCCTTACCGACGGCGATGAAGTTTTTATCCTCCAGATACAGTCCCGCGCGTTTCTTGTAGCATTCGCCCGTGATCACGCTGCGCACGCCGGGCAGCGCCTTCGCCGCGGCAAGATCGATGGAGAGGATGTTTGCGTGCGCGTGCGGGGAGCGCACCACCTGTGCGTAGAGTGGACGCGAAAACTGGATGTCGTCTGCAAAGACGGCGGTGCCGGTCACTTTTTTAATCGCATCCAGACGTTCAACCGATTGTCCGATCACGCTCGTTTCGAGGTGTTCACTGTTTTGCTCTTTGGTGTTCATGTTCCGTAAACCCCCTTTGCGATCACGTCCTCAATGGCTTCGACAATCTTCTTGTATCCCGTGCAACGGCAAAGGTTGCCGGACATGTTGCGGTTGATCTCTTCGCGCGAGGGATGCGGGTTTTCGCGGAGCATCGCCTCGGCACTCATGAGCATACCGGGCGTGCAGAAGCCGCATTGCAGCGCCGCGTGGTCGATAAACGACTCCTGCAGCGGACTGAGCGTCTCTCCGCGCGCAAGGCCTTCCACCGTGGTGATGATCTTGCCGTTGGCTTCGGGTGCAAGCACGAGGCAGGCGTTGACGGCCTGACCGTCCATGATGATCGTACACGCGCCGCATTCGCCCGCGCCGCAGCCTTCTTTGGTGCCCGTGAAACCGAGTTTTTCGCGCAGCACGTGCAGCAGCGTTTCGCTGCCGGAGACCGTGAGCTCCACCGGCTCGTCGTTGATGCAAAATTTCACACAATATTCCATGCTGGTTTCCTCCTCAGCGCAGTTTGGATAGCCCGTCGCGTACCAGGTACGAGACGATATCCAGCCGGTACTGCCGGTCGGCACGCACGTCGTCAATCGGGCTGACCTCGGTTGCGGCGAGCACCGCCGCCTCGGCAATCAGCGCGTCGGAGAGCGGTTTGCCGCCCAACAGCGCCTCTGTCTTCGGCAGGCGAAGCGGGGTTGGCGCCACGGAACCCATCGCGATGCGGTATTCCCCGTTTGCGCGAAGAACCGTACCGCAGACGGTGGAAAGATCCACCTCGTTCCTGCGGGCGACCTTGCGGAACACACCCGTGGCATCCGGTAGATACGGCACACGGATTCCCGTGACGAGTTCGCCGGGCCGGAGCGCAACCTTGCGCACGAAGAGAATGAATTCCTGAATCGGCACTTCTCGTTTGCCGGGCAGGCCAAAGAGCTCAACCACCGCGTTGTGGCAATACAGCGGGGTCGCTGTGTCCGCCAGCGGGGAAGCATTGACGATGTTGCCGACGCACGTTGCGCGGTTTCGAATCTGCCGCCCGCCGACGTACGACGCGGCTTCGGCCAGATATGGATAGTGCCGCAGGACATGCTCGTTGGTTGCAATCTGCGTCATGGTCGCAAGCGCGCCGATGTGCAGGCCGCTGCTTTCGGAGAACGTGATTCCGTCAAGGTCGGGGATGTTCTTCAGGTCGATCACGTAGTCCGGCGCGATCAGATGGTCCCGCAGGCGGATGATGACGTCCGTCGCGCCCGCCATGAAGATCGCTTTGTCGTCGTGCTCGAGTTTGAGCGCGGCGGCTTCCTCCAATGATTCTGGAGCAAGATACACAAAATCTCTCAAGAACGGTTCTCCTCTCGTTATTGAAATGAAGTATGAAAAACCCCAGCAGGGGGATAGCCCAAATGAAGCGATAGAGACAGTTATCATTATTGAAATGCCCAGCAGGTGGATAGCTCAAATGAAGCGATAGAGAAAGCAATCTATATTGAAATGAAGTCTAAAAACCCCAGCGGGAGGATGGTACTGATGAAACAACAAATAGATAAACTTTTTTGATGATGAATCAATAACCCCTTAGGGGAACAGCTAAAATATTCAATTTTCAGTTTCGTGTTGCAAACAGTCGTATTGTAAGAAAAGAAAAGAAACGTAGAAAGGGAGAATCAATCAAATTCTTTGTGTTGGATATCCAAAAGAGCTGCGTCGAGTTGCTGTTCCAGGCGACGATAGCGCGCCACCCATTCCAAACCATCCTGCGTGAGGCTGCTTCCGCCGCCGGTCGCTCCGCCGAGCTTGCGCTCCACCAACCGGCAACCGAGCGCCTCCTCCATGCGGTTGAGCGTGAGCCATGCGTTGCTATAGGAAACGTCCGCCCGCGCCGCGCCGCGCTGGAGGGACTGCTCCTGCTCGATGCACTCCAGCAGGCGGATGCCGCGTTCGTCGATTCCGCTTTCGCCGAGGGAGATCGTCAGCGTTGCGGTGAGTACGGGGGAAACCCGGGTTTGCTCCCGCTGCTCGCGCTGATAGTCCAGCTCGGTATTGATGTCGATGAGCATACCGTTTTCGTCGGTCGGCACAAACTCCGTCTCCCGCTTCCATTGCGCAAGTGCGCCGCGCAGCCCGCGTTCGCCCGCGTAGTGCAGCAGTGCGGAAAAGCAGCTTTTGCGGATCATGGCCGGGTGTCCCGCGCTGCCGCGGAAGCTGGGGATCGCGACGGGTTTTGCGCAGGCGAGCAGTTCTTTGATGGTCTCCGCGTTGAGATACGGCACATCGCCAGGGGTGATTAGCACGCGTTCGCAGTCCGGCGACAGCGCGCGCAACGCGCACTGAACCGACGCCATCATGTCCGTGCTTGCATACGCTTCGTTCTTCACAAAGCGGACGGTTTCGCCCGCGAGATGCCGCTCCAGCATGCCCGCGTGATAACCGGTGACGATGAGAATATCGCTCACGCCCGCTGCGCGGAACACATCGATCTGGCGGCGGATCACGCTTTTTCCGTTGAGTTTGAGCATGGGTTGAAAATGGCTCATCTGTCGCGGTTCGCCCGCGGCGAGGATGACGGCTGTCACTCGCATGCTCTTGCCTCCTGTCCTGTCAAATGTAAGGTCACATTGTTTGCGCGATTGTATTTCTATTGCGGTTGCTTCATATAATGTTGCACGCTCTCGTAGTCCTCTGGTGTGTCCACATCCAGCAGGCAGCCCGCATCGGTTGCGATCACGTAGCCGATGTTTGCGTTCAGTGCGCGAAACGCACCGCGGAGCCCGTCCTCGCCGGAATAGGCGATCAGCGCGTCAAACATGCGCTTGTGGATCAGCGGCGGATGCAAGCGGCGTTTTCCCGTGCTGGGGAAGACGACGTCCCAACCGTTTGCTTCCATCTCGGTAAGCAGTGCAGTCAGAACGTCCGGCGCAACCGCGGGCATGTCGCCGGGGAGCAGGAACGCCGCGTCGTAGAGACCCGCGCGGTGGATTGCGTTGAGCCCGATCTGGAAGGAGGCGAACATTTCCGTCTCCTCAAACGCGTTGTTCCAGAGAAACTGTGCGTGAACACCCTCCAGCGCGGAGATGACCTCCTCGCCGCGTTTGCCGACAACGACGAACAAATCGGAAATTCCGGCTTGCGAAAACACGCCTGCCGTGTGGGCAATCATCGGGGCTCCGTTGATCGGCAGCAGCGGCTTGAATGCTTGCATTCGCAGCGACTGTCCGGCAACGGTGATTAAACCTGCCGCTTTCATAGAAGTATGCCACCTCGAATCCGAAATGGTTGCGATTGATCCGTCTATGCTGTGTGAAAAAGAAGATACAAAGGTACTGTTCTAGAATCGTGCTTTTTTCGTCAATTGTCAAGATCGGTATTTTGTGTCCGGAATAGTGAATGATGCAGTAACGATGATGAAATCCTGCATTTTACGCATGGAAGTCCGGTTCTGCGTCCGGTGGACACTCCCAGCTGTTCCTCGTCTTGTGATGCTCGATTCCTGCGTAAAACGAGGCAGCGCGCACGCGCAAAATCGACTTCGGACCCGCAAGATACGTGCCGTCTTCGCGGAGCTGCTTGAAGATGATCAGCAGCGGCTCTTCCAACCCGTCCTCGTGCAAGACGCGCAGAAACACCAGTACGCGACCAAAGCTGTCCGTTTCCAGCACGGCTACTTCGGGAAAGCGTAGCGTCTCTGGCTGCTGAGAAAAGCGGGAGACAAAGTCCATCACCGCCGCGCGCTCCGCCGCTGTTGCATCCCGCCCGCCATAGGTCAACATTGCGTATTTCACCCCGTCTTTATCGAAACTCTAGTTCCAATATAGCATGCGCCGCGTCGAGAAACAATCGTTTTACATGATATATTGACGGATGCTCATTTCAATCTTGCAAAATGGAATCGCCTGTTTACGGCTTTGGCTGTGCGGCACCCCAAAAACGCAGCGCGGGCAGGAGATTTCCCGCCCGCAGACCGCGCTAGAATGGGTGTTTTTGGGTTAACTAAGGCCGAGCAGTTTGCTGCGCGCTTCAACATAGGCGCTTGTCGTCAGCTCGCCGCGGGCATAGCGCTCCTTGAGCGCAACGATCTCCGCATTTGCGTGGTTGTCCGTGCGCCCGCCTTCGAGGACGAGCTTGCGCTCTTCATACTCCTGCGTGCCCATGCCGGAGACGGCCTTCTGCTCGTTTAGGATGGTCAGGAAGCGATCGGGTGCCGCGGAGGCTGTCGCGCCCGGCGTCGCTTGTGCGACTGGCGCCTTGTTTTTACGGCTGGCGAGAACAACGATCAATAGCACGATGCCGACCACGAGGAGGACGGCAAGCAGTAGCCCAAAGAGATGCCCGCCAAACATCATCCTTCCGGGGAAATAACGATACATCATGGTCATAAGTCCTTTCATATGGGTCAGCGATGCAACGCTGCCTCTATGCGTACAATAATAGACCAGAAATTCAAATATGTTGCGCATCTCTTGCGTACAAATTTCGAACCATTGCGGCAAAATCATGGCACACCAAACGAAAAATCCCTGCAATCATGCAGGAATTCCGTCGAAATG
>JAEWYO010000082.1 GCA_023395595.1 Bacillota bacterium | reverse complement strand
TACAACTCAAGCTGGAGAAGATCATCCAGCGCAATATGGACGAGGTCATGCATCAGTCCATGATGCCGTATGCCGAGCACGTCATTCTCGAGCGCGCCCTTCCGCGCGTGGAAGACGGCCTCAAACCCGTACAGCGACGCATCCTCTACACCATGCTGGAGCTGAGCCTAACCCCCGACAAACCGCACCGCAAGAGCGCGCGTATCGTCGGTGACTGCCTGGGTAAATACCATCCGCACGGTGACACCTCCGTTTACGACGCGATGGTGCGCATGGCACAGCCGTACAATATGTGCGTCCCGCTGGTAGACGGCCACGGCAACTTCGGCAGCGTGGACGGCGACAGCGCGGCGGCGATGCGCTATACCGAGGCGCGCATGACGGAAGCCGCGATGCAGCTTCTGCGTGACATCGAGAAAGACACCGTCGGCTTTTCGTTTAACTTTGACGACACGCTCAAGGAGCCGGATCTGCTGCCGGGGCGTTTCCCGAACCTTCTGGTCAACGGAGCCAGCGGCATCGCGGTTGGGCTTGCCACCAATATCCCGCCGCACAACCCCGTGGAAGCGATCAATGCCGTCATCGCGGTGATGGACAACCCGCGCATCCCGCTCGAAGAGCTGATGCAGATTATCCCCGCGCCGGACTTCCCCACCGGTGGCTTCCTGCTGGAGTCGTCCGAGGTGGAGCAGGCTTATCGCACCGGCCGCGGCAAGATCTACATGCGCGCCAAGACGCATTTTGAAGAGCAAAAGAACGGCAAGACGCTGATCGTGATCACCGAGCTGCCGTTTCAGGTCAACAAGGCGAACATGCTCGAAAAAATCCTTGCCGTCAGTCAGGAAAAGAAGGCGATGTTCTCCGGCATTGCGGATATTCGCGACGAAAGCGACCGCAACGGCATGCGCGCCGTCATCGAGGTTAAGAAGGACGGCGACCCGGAGCGCATCCTGCAATACTTGTTTAAGTATTCTGATTTGCAGATGACGTTCGGCGTCAACATGGTCGCCATCGCGGGCGGCAAGCCGCAGCAGATGAACCTCAAGCAGATCATCGCACACTACATTCGCCATCAGCGGGATGTGGTCACGCGGCGCACGCAGTTTGAGCTGGACGCAGCCTTGCGCCGTGAGCACATCTTGGCGGGGTTGATGATCGCGGTGGACAATCTCGATGCGGTTATCGCGCTCATCCGCGCCAGCAAATCACCCAAGGAAGCGCGCGAAGGCTTGATGAAGACGTTCGCGCTCTCCGAAATTCAGGCACAGGCGATCCTCGATTTGCGTCTGCAACGCCTGACCAACATGGAACTCATCACCATCAAGCGCGAATATGCCGAGGTGGTGCGCTTGATCGAAGAGCTGCGCGGCATTCTCGCCAGCGAAAAGAAACTCCTCGCGCTGATTAAAAAAGAACTCACCGAGATTCGCGAACAGCTCGCTGTCTCCCGCCGAACGACGTTTGTCGCCTGTGACGAGCAGCCGATCGACGAGGCGGAAGACCTCACGGTTGTGGAAGACGTCACCGTCTGCATCTGCGAAGGGCTGAAGGTGCGCCGCATGCCAAGCAAGGTGTTCTCGCTTGCGGCAATCTCGGAGGACAAGCCGCTCTTCGTGCTCGAAACCCGCTCCAACCAGCGCATCCGGCTCTTTACAGATCAGGGCGCGGTGCTCTCGCTCGCGGTGGAGGAGCTGCCGGAAACCCGCGCCACCACACGCGCGGCAAACCTCGCCTCTCTGCTGCCGTTTGAGAAAAACGAAAAGATCATCGCGTTGTATGGTGACGAAGAGGAAGGCGATTATCTCTTCTATCTGCGCGATGGCAACATCAAGCGCACACCGGCTGCGGAATACCGTGTGCGCGTAAAGCGCACGGCGGCGGTCGCGCTGCGCGACAAGGATCGCGTACTGCGCATCGAAAAATACGAACCGAAGTCGATCCTTATGGTCACCAAGCTTGGCATGAGCATCCGTTTTGCAGCGGATACGATCCCCGCGATGGGTCGTGTTTCCGGCGGCGTGAAATGCATCAAGCTCGACAAAGGCGACGAGGTGCTCTTTGCCGCCCTCGTGCCCGACGAGGCGGATGTGCTGACCATCACCGACAAGGGTTTTGGCAAGCGCTCCCCGATGTTTGACTATGACCTGCAGGGCAGAAACGGCAAAGGGTTGAAAACCTTTGACCTCAAGAAAAACGGGTCAAACGGCACCTGCATCGCCGTGGTTGCGGTGCTCACCGAGGACAAGGCGCTCACGCTGTTCCAGCGGCATGGCAGCCGCACCTCGATTCAAACCGGTGCGGTGCGGATCGAACCGCGCGCCGGCAAGGGCAATATGCTCGTTGCCGTCGTGTTGGACGACGACGTGGTCGGAGTGGAATAAACAGGCAATCGATCAAGCAAAGGCACTCTTCCAATTGGACGAGTGCCTTTTTCGTGCATGTGTGATATTTCACATTTCAGCATGGTAATTTTGAGGTTGTTTTGTGGTATAATCTGCCGAAACGATTATTTTTGGAGGAATTATGAAACGCATAAAACGCCTCGTCGCTATCCTGCTGCTCGCAGTGCTGCTCTTTGCCCTGTCTGCCTGCTCCGGCTCAAACGAAAGCGTCTTCGGTGTCACCGCGCCGACCACCCCGCTGGAGGATGCCGTGTCGGACGGCAGCACGCTGAGCGACAGCGAAACCCCCGCCGCCTATCGCAACGATTATTTCGGGTATCAGTGTGTGCTGCCGAGCGATTGGTATGTGCTCAACGCGGATGAGGTCGATCAAGTGATCGGCGTGACCAAAGACGCGGTGGGTGAAGGCGACGCAGGTGACATCATCAAAAAATCGCTGGAAAGCGGCACCTCGACCATGGACTTTTACGCGCTCTCCGGCAGCGGCACGCAGACGATCAATATCGTGCTGGGCAAAGGAACCTTTCTGGAGCGTTTCCTCTCGGAAGCGCAGCTGCTTGCGGCATCCACCCCGCTGCTGACCAGCGCGCTGGAAAACATGGGCGCAACAAACATCACCAGCACCAGCGTGAAAATCACGCTTCTGGGCGAGGAGCATGCCGCGCTACGCGTGCAGGGCGACTATCAGGGTGTTTCGCTTGACGAGCTGCTTTGCATGGTTCGCAAAGGCGCTTATCTCTCCACGATTACAATCACGGATATGACCGGCAACCCGACCGAAGATGCGCTGGCTTATTTCCAGACCATCGACTGATTTCAACCTTCACGACTAGCAAAAAACGAGCTGCCCTTGCGGGTGGCTCGTTTTGTGTTGCGCGTTTTCGCTTGAAAAGATTTTACCGTTTGCCAAGGATCAGGCGGCTGATCAAGATCAGGATACATGCACCGCCAACCGCGATGAAGAACCCGCCGATCGACCAGACGTTGCCGGAACCGATGCCCGCATAGTCCGCCAGCCAACCGCCGACGACGCTGCCCGCAATGCCGAGAATGATATTGCGCAGAAGCCCGCCTTTGCCGTGCATGATCTTGCTGGCAAGCCAGCCGATGAGCGCGCCGATGATCAGCCAACCCAAGAAGTTTAACATAGTCCCATTCCTCCCATTATTCTTTCTACTGTATCGTTTGAATGTATCGTGTTACGCTTGCTTTGCCGCATCCGGCGGCGTTTGCGCGCTGTCCTGCGCTTGGGTCTTCTTCTTGAGAAACACGCGGAAGATTACGTTTGCAACCGCCGCAATCACGGGTCCGATGATCATGCCCGCCCCGCCGAAGAGAATCAGCCCGCCGACGGAAGCCGCCAGCGTGATCCACGGCGACACGCCGATGCTTTTGCCCGTGATGATGGGATCGAGAATCATCCGCAGAACCACCATCGCGATATACGTCGCACCCACGCAGATTGCCATATGCGGGTTTTTCGCAATCAGCGCAATGATTGCCCACGGCACGAATGCAATTCCGCTGCCGATGACGGGCAGCAGGTCGAGCAAGCTGATGCCGATCGCAATCAGCGGAGACCACCAACCGAGGCCGGTGACGAGCATGCCAATCGTGATGACCACAAAATTGACCCCGAAGAGGATCAGCTGCGCCTTGCCAAACCCCAGCGCCGCGCCTCCGAGCTCCTTGAGCGCCGTAACCACGCGTTCTTTGGTCTCTTTTGCCTGCTGCTGTTTCTTGTTTTCCGGTGTTGTTTCCATTGTTTGTTCCATTTCGTTTATTCTAATACGATTATAGCGAAACACGTGCCCCCGCACAATTGGTTCTCCGTGAGCAAATCGTGACAAATAAACAAAAGAGGAGGTTGTCCCTCCTCTTTCCCGCGCGAGCGCGTTTACCGTCTCACAATCCGGTAATACGTGCGCGCCGTCACGCGATAAATCACGAAATATAGCAGCGTAAAGGCAACCAGCGAACCCGCAATGCAGGTCAGCACCAGGCCCCAATCGTAGAGCATGAGGCTCTTGAGCATCTGCGCCATGATCTTCGAAGCAAAGAGCATATGCAGCGTGGTAGCAGCCAGCGGCAGGAAAAAGACCCAGAGCACCTGCGAGTTGATCGTCTTTTTCACCTGTTGGTCGTCCATGCCGACCTTTTGCAGAATTTCGAAGCGCTCCTTGTCCTCATAGCCTTCCGTCACCTGCTTGAAGTAGAGAATCAGCACCGCAACGGCGAGAAACAGAATCGAGAAGAACGCGCCGAGGAACAAGAGCCCGCCGTAGAACCCGTAGCCGTCTTCCATCGCGGTATAGAAATCCGAAACCATCAGCCTCGGTGTGCCGTCAAAGGACTCAGGATATTCATCCCGCACTGCGTTGATAAACGAGAGGCAGTCCTCTCTCGTTCCCGCGATGTCAAAACGGAAGCTGTCGTCATAATAGATCAGCGTCGGCACCTCGACAAACTCGCTAGTCTCCCAAACGAAGTTGTTCCGCCGGAACTCCTGATCCTTCGGGAGCGTATGTATCAGCTTGTTCTTGTCCGCGCTGAGCGTCACGTTGTTTTTTGCCGCAATCTGGTTTAACTTCGCGTCGTAGGCGATGATTTGCTCCTCGCTTGCGCCGTCCGCCACAAACACTTGCGCGTCAAAGGGATACATGCCGCGCGTCATCTGCTCTCCGCCGAGGTAGAGAGAGAGCGTGCCGGAGATCGTCACCACCAACATCGTCGAGAGAATGCAGATGGTGGCCAAGCCTCTCGCGTTCTGCCGCATACGATGGAACATGCCGGAGATGGTCACAAAGTGGTTCGACTGATAATACAGGCTCTTCTTCATTCGCAAAAGCCGGAGCACCACAATGCTTCCGCAAAGAAAGAGCAGGTAGGTCGCGATGATGACCGCAATCGCCAACGGGAAGAAGATGCCGAGCGCAATCCCCGGTACTTCGGTTGTCCAGGCGTAATAATACGCGCCGCAGAGCAGGATCAGCCCGAGAATCGCCAGAGGGAGCAGTCCCCGTTTGTCCCTTTCCCCGCTCTTTTCGCTGGAAAGCAGCGCAATCGGGCTTGCGGTATGCACGCGAATCACGTTGGCAATTGAGGTTACGAGGAACACGAGGAAAAACAGCGCCAGCATCAGACCAAACGAGATCAGCGGAATGGAGAACGAGCTGCCCGGGATCGCATGGATGAGCTTCATGAGCAGCAGGAACAGCAGCCGCCCGAAAACCAGCGCAATCGCCGTACCGAGCACCAATCCCCCGCCGATGACAAACGTGTTTTCCCAGACGAGCACGCGCCCGACATGGCGTTTGTCCAGGCCAAGGATGCCGTAGAGCCCGAATTCCTTTTTCCTGCGTTTGATCAGGAAGTTGTTGATGTAGAGCATGAAGAAAAACGTAAACAGCGCATACACCACGAGCCCGAATGCGAAGATCATCTTCGCGGTTTCTCCGCTCGGCGTGTTGGTCAGCCCTTTGGAAAAGAGCAGGCCGGCGATGAGCAGAAACACCCCGCTCATGACCGCGGTTGCGATCAGATACGGCAGATAGGTGAGCTTATTGCGCCGCACGTTGCTCAACGCGAGCCGAAAATAAAACAGTTTACGCATACCGCTTGCCCTCCTCTTGCAGAAGGCAACCAAGCGAAACGATGTTACGCAATGTCGCCACCCCCCAGAATAGACAGGTTTGCGACGATCCGGTCAAAGAACGCGCGGTTGTTTTCCTCTCCGCGGTAAAGCTGAGAAAACAGCGCGCCGTCGGAGATAAACAGCACGCGGGAGGCATAGCTCGCCGCCATCGCACTGTGCGTAACCATCACGATGGTTTTGCCGATCTCGTGCAGGTCGGTGAGTTGCCCCAGCAGGCTTGCGGAGGCCTTGCTGTCCAGCGCGCCGGTGGGTTCGTCCGCCAGCAGGATGCGCGGGTCGGTGATCACCGCGCGGGCAATCGCCGCGCGCTGCTTCTCGCCGCCGGACACCTCAAAGGGGTATTTGCTCAAGAGCTGCGTGATGCCAAGCTGGCGCGCGATGGGCAGCAGCCGCTCCTCCATCTCACGCACCGGGGTTTGCATCAGCACGAGCGGAAGCAGAATGTTGTCCTTGATGGAAAACGTATCGAGCAGGTTGAAATCCTGAAACACGAAGCCGAGGTGCTTTCTGCGAAACTCGGACAAGTCGCGATCGGGAATCGACGAAAAACTCACGCCGTCGAGCAGGACATCACCCGTCGTGGGCTTGTCCAGCGAGGCGAGGATGTTGAGCAGCGTGGTTTTACCGCTGCCGCTGGCACCCATGATGGCGACAAACTCACCCTCGATGACCTCAAAACTCACGCTCTTGAGCGCAACGCACTGCCGCATGCCCAGTTTGGTGTTGTAGACCTTTCCCAGTCCTTTTACCTGAAGAAGAGACATGGAAATATCCTCCGTTTTTTCTTTGATGCGGCTATTGTACGAAAAAAACGCGATTGCAAACCATCGAAGTGCCTTACAAATCGCGCGTGCAACCTTACGATTTTGTCACTTACGAACCGTGCACTACATCTGCGCAAACTCGTCCAGCACGGGAAAATGCAGCGAAACCCGCGTGCCTTTGCCCAACTCGGATGCCACCTGCACGCGGATGCCAAGCGCGGTTGCCGCGCGCTTGACAAGATACAGCCCAATCCCGCTGGCGCGGGTGTCCATCCGCCCGTTGTAGCCCGTATAGCCTTTGTCAAAGATGCGCGGCAAATCTTCTTTGCGGATGCCGATGCCGGTGTCCTCGACGACGAGCGCGTTTTGCTCCATATAGATGCGCACCCCGCCGGAATGCGTGTATTTGATACTGTTGGAGAGCAGCTGGCAGAGGATGAACTCCAACCACATCCGATCGCACGGGATATCTTTTTGAAGCGGTTCGATCTTCGCCGTGAGCTTGCTGTAGACAAACAGCAGCGAATATTTCTTCACCGCGGCGCGGGCAATCTCGCCCAGATCGCAGCGCTCAATGATCAAATCGTTTGCAATGTCGCCGAGTTTGACAAACTTCAGCGCAAGGTCGGCATACTGATCCACCTTGAAGAGTTCCTGTTTGAGCAGGCGCGCGTCCTCCTCGTTGTCTTTGTCAAGCAGCAGGCGCATCGCCGAGATCGGCGTTTTGATCTGATGCACCCAGAGGGTGTAATACTCCTTCTGCTCCTCCTGTTGGCGGATACTCTCGGTCTTGAGACGCTCGTTCTCTTGCGTCAGCGCGCGGATGATCGCGTCATAATCACGGCCGAGCCCGTCCAGCGGCTCCGGCAGCTCGCGCGGAAGCAGCTCCGTGCGCAGATGCAGTTGGTCGAGCCGGCGGCGGCTCCGGCGATAGCGCGCGCCATCGCCGAGCAGCACGCAGACGAAGATGAAGCTGAGTATGATGCACGTATAACGCACATAGACCATATCCTGCCGCGCCAGATAGCCAAGCAGCAGCACGGTGAGCATGCCGAGCACATACACAAGCAGCACAGCCCTGCGCGAGACAAAATAGTCGAAAACCTTCTTCATTCTGTTATCCCTGCTTTCGTGCAAACTGCGCTCGTGTATTATGTGTCCAGCGAATACCCCTGCCCTTTGTGCGTCTTGACACAGTCGCCAAGCCCCGCCTCCGCGAGCGTTTTGCGCAGGCGGTTGACATTGACGGTGAGTGTGTTGTCGTCCACAAACTCGTCGCTGTCCCAGAGTTTGAGCATCAGCTCCTCGCGGCTGACTACCGCGCCGTGCTTGTCCAGCAGCGCGGAGAGAATCCTGCTTTCGTTTTTCGTGAGCTCGCGCTTGACTTCGCCAATCAGCAGGCTGGACGAAGCCGCATCAAACTCCGCGCCAAGAAAGCGCACACCCGCGCCTGTCTCGTAATCATACGCACGCCGGAGCATTGCCTGTACCTTTGCAATCAATAGCTCCATCGCGACGGGCTTTGCGATATAGTCGTCCCCGCCCATGTTGACCGCCATAACCACATCCGCCGTGTCCGTACGGGAGGAGAGAAACACAATCGGCACCTTGGATGATCTGCGGATGCGCTCGCACCAATAGTATCCATTATAGTAAGGCAGTGAGATATCCATGATGACAAGCTGCGCGCCGGAGGCGGCAAACTCCTCGTCAATCCGGTCAAACTCTTTCGCAATCACCGCCTCAAAGCCCCAGCTACCGAGGCTCTTTGCAACCTCGCTTGCGATGATTTCGTCGTCTTCGACAATCAAAATTCGAATCATACGATCCTCTTTTCGCTCTTTGGTGTATGAATCATATAATACACGCATTTGTTCCGGCTTGCAACCCCGCGCACCGTTTGCGCCGATCCGGGTGCGCGCCGCCTGCGCGAACAAATTTTTATGCATTCAAATTGAATTTTTGTATATAGTTTCATTGAAAAAGCCAGATTCTATCAGTCATTTCCCACTGAATAAATATACTATATATTATGAATGTGCCCGTTGACACCGCTATGCAACAGCGACTAGGATAACATCAGCGGTTTTCTATCGATCACACCGCAGCAAACCGAGAAACCGGAGGACGCGGCATGCGTATACTCGTGATCAACCCCGGCGCCACCTCGACCAAGATCGCTGTTTACGAAGACGAGACTGAGGCTTTCTCCGCTTCGCTTTCCCACGCGCCGGAGGAGCTATCCGGCTTTTCGCGCGTGGTGGATCAGCTGCCCCTGCGCGAAGGGCTCGTTCGAACCGCCCTGCAAAACGCAGGTTACTCTACCGCCTCGTTTGACGCGGTTTGCAGTCGCGGTGGCTTGGTGCGGCATATTCCAAGCGGCACCTACGCCATCGACGATCAGGTGATTCACGACATCTACAATCCCCCGTTTGGCGAGCATGCCTCGTCGCTCGGCCCGCTGATTGCCCACTCGATCGCGGATGAAGCACAGATTCCCGCGTTTCTGGTCGATCCTGTCTCGGTGGACGAGCTGCAGCCGCTTGCGCGCGTTTCCGGCCTGTCCGGCATGGAGCGCGAAAGCTTCTTTCACGCGCTGAACCAAAAGGCGGTGGCGCGAAAGGCGGCTCTTGATTTCGGCAAACCGTATGAAGCGCTCAATCTCATCGTCGTGCATATGGGCGGCGGTGTCTCCGTTGCGGCGCACGAAAAAGGGCGCGTGGTGGATGTGTATAACGTCAAGGACGAGGGCAGCTTTTCCCTCGACCGCGCGGGCGGTCTGCCCGTCAACGCCCTGGTCAACCTCTGCTATTCCGGCATCACAAAGCAGGACATCAAGCGCAAGCTTTCGTTTGAAGCTGGCGTTTTTTCCTATCTGGGCACGCATGATTTCCGCGAGGTGGAGAAGCGCATGCTTGCGGGAGACGAGAAAGCCACGCTTGTCTACCGCGCGATGGCATATCAGCACGCAAAGGACATCGGCGCGATGGCGGCCGTTCTGCGCTTTCAAGTGGATGCAATCATCCTCACCGGCGGAATTGCGAACTCTGAACGGTTCTGCGCCGAGATCGCGGGCTATGTGGAGAAGATCGCGCCGATTCATCGCTACCCCGGCGAGGAGGAGATGCGCGCGCTTGCCCTCGGTGCGCTGCGCGTGCTGCGCGGCGAAGCGGCAAAGTCCTATACCGAGACGATAAAAAATTAACGAAACCAGATTTACAATTCAGATAAAAGGAGACACTATCGCATGAAACACACCCTGAATGAGTTTGTCGATCAGGCGCAGGGGCTAAACCTTCGCGTTGCGGTCGCAAGTGCCCATGATACCGAGGTGATCGAGGCTCTGCTCGCCGCGCGCGAAAAAGGCATCTGCTCCGCCCTGCTCTTTGGCAAAGCGCAGCAGATTCACGAGATCTTCGCCTCCCTCGGCGCAGACGAAACGGGATTCACCATCGTTGAACCCGAAGACGGAAGCGACGTTGCCTGCGCGCGCGCGGCTGTCCACGCCGTGGAAACAGGCGAAGCGGACTACCTCATGAAGGGCATACTCAACACGACGGATTTTCTTCGTGCGGTGGTGCACTCCGAGCTGCTCACAGGCGGTCTTCTCTCGCATGTGATGATCTTTGAGTTCCCGACCTATCACAAGCTGCTCTATATCAGCGACGGCGCGATGAATCCCGCGCCGGACTACGAAAAAAAGCGCGTGATTTTGGAAAACGCCGCTCGACTTTTGCAGTTGATCGGGTATAATACCATAAACGCCGGTATCCTCAGCGGCAGCGAAGTGGTCAGCGAGAAGATTCCGTCCACCGTGGACGCAAAGATGCTCGCTTCTCTCGACTGGTCGCGCTACAACATGACCGTGTTCGGCCCTGCTGCGCTCGATCTTTGCATCAGCCGCGAATCCGTCGCACACAAGAAATATACCGCTCCCGGCGCGGGTGACGCGGATCTTCTGATTATGCCGAACTATGAAACCGGCAACGCGCTCGGCAAATCGCTCACGTATTTTGCCAACGCACGCTCGGCTGGCCTCGTCCTCGGCGCGCGCTGCCCGATCGTGCTCGTCTCCCGCGCGGACCCGGCGGATGCGAAGCTCACCTCCCTCGCCCTCGGCGCAATCGCCGCGCATGAAGGAGGCAAAGCATGAGCAACCCCACCCGCCAACTCCTGACCGGAAACGAAGCCATTGCGCGCGGTGCCTACGAAGCGGGCGTAACCGTCTGCTCCGCCTATCCCGGCACGCCGAGTACCGAGATTTTCGAAAATCTCGCGCAGTACAAAGACTCGCTCTATGCCGAATGGGCGCCCAACGAAAAGGTCGCAACCGAGGTTGCCTACGGCGCATGCATCGCAAACGCGCGCTCGCTCACCGCGATGAAGCACGTTGGGCTCAACGTTGCGGCAGACCTAGTGTTCACCGCCGCGTACAACGGCGTTGGCGCAGGGTTTGTGATCGTCACGGCGGACGATCCGGATATGCACTCCTCGCAAAACGAGCAGGACAACCGCCGCTATGCGCCGTTTGCAAAGATTCCGCTCATCGAGCCGAGCGATTCGCAGGAATGCAAGGACTTCATGAAGGAAGCCTATGCCATCTCCGAACGATTCGATACCCCCGTGCTGTTTCGCACCACCACGCGCGTGAGCCACAGCAAGAGCCTCGTCAACTTTGGCGAGCGCGAGGAGCCCACTCCCGCGCGCTACGTACGCAATATTTCGAAGAACGTCTGCACGCCCGCGTTTGCGCGCAGGCACCGCCCGGAGCTGGAGGAGAAGATCAAGGCGATGGAGGCATATGCCAACACGAGCCCGCTCAACAGCATGGAGCTCAACGGCGGCAAGATCGGCGTAATTTCCGCCTCGATCGCCTACCAGTACGCAAAAGAAGTCTTCCCGGCGGATACGTCGTTCCTCAAACTGGGCTTTACCTGGCCGCTGCCGCTCGATTTGATCCGTACGTTCGCCTCCAACGTGGAGACGCTCTATGTGGTCGAGGAGCTCGAGCCGTTTATGGAGGAGCAGCTGCGCATCGCCGGAATCCCATGCATCGGCAAGCAAGTCATCCCGCCGATGTATGAGCTCAATCCCGAGATCGTGCGCCGCGGGGTCTTCGGCACGGAGCCGGAGGTCGCCTCCCTCGCGCTGGATATGGTGCCGCGCCCGCCCGCGCTCTGCCCCGGCTGTCCGCACCGCGGATTCTTCTACGTGATGAGTAAGCGCAAGGATTTTGTCATCACCGGCGACATCGGCTGCTATACGCTGGGCTATGCAGCCCCCCTCTCCGCGATGGACACCTGCGCCTGCATGGGCGGCGGTTTCTCCCTCGGCATGGGCATGGCAAAGGCATTCGCGCAACAGGGCATCAAAGACAAGAAAGTGTTCGGCGTGGTGGGCGATTCCACCTTCTTCCACAGCGGACTCACCGGCGCGGTCGAAATTCTATACAACAAAGGCAACATGATCCCCTGCGTGCTGGATAACTCCATCACCGGCATGACGGGGCACCAGGATAACCCCGGCACGGGCTTCACGCTCGAAGGCGAAATCGCCAACAAGATCGCAATCGAAGACGTGCTCAAAAGCTTTGGCTATCAGAACGTGATCATCGTCGATCCGCAGGACCTCAAGGCAATGCAAAAAGCCGTGGACGACGCGCTCAGCAGCACCGTCCCCGCCGCGATCATCGCGCGCAGACCCTGCCTGCTCATCAAACGCATCAAGCACGACGTTGGCAAATGCGTGGTGGATCGGGACAAGTGCCGCGGCTGCAAGATGTGCCTGAAGGTCGCCTGCCCCGCGCTGCACATGGAAAACGGGAAAACCGAGATCGACCAAACGCTCTGCGCGGGCTGCGAGGTCTGCGCGCAGGCGTGCCCGTTTGACGCAATCTCCCGCACAACCGACAGGAAAGGAGAATGACCCCTATGGCAAACTTTACCGGAAAGAGCATTCTCATCTGCGGCGTTGGTGGACAAGGCACGCTACTCATGAGCAAAACCCTCACCGCCGGCCTCGTCGCCGCGGGCTATGATGTCAAGATGAGCGAAGTACACGGCATGGCGCAGCGCGGTGGTTCCGTCTCCACGCAGGTACGCTATGGCGAAAAGGTCTATTCCCCCATCATCGGGCGCGGAGAGGCGGATGTGCTGGTCGCGTTTGAGTCCCTCGAAGGCGCGCGCTATTCCGATCTGCTCAAGATCGGCGGCACCGCGCTGATCAACGACTATGCGGTCATGCCGCTGCCCGTCTCCAGCGGCGCGGCGGAGTATCCCAAAAACATCTATGAGGAAATGCGAAAGTCGTTTGACCTGAGGGTCATCCCCGCGAGCACCATCGCAAAATCACTCGGCAACATCCGCTGCACGAACATCGTGCTGCTCGGCGCGCTCGTGCGTGCATTCGGGCTGGAATCGATCGACTGGAACGCAGCCTTGACCGCGTCCGTCCCGCCGAAGGTGCTGGAAATGAATCTCAAGGCGTTTGACGCGGGATACAAGTTCGAAGGCTAATTTCCCCGCCGTCGTGCGGTTCCTGAGAGCATTTACGCGAGAATCCGATTATCTCCGCCATATGGCGGTTGACCAGAGAGGATATACGACAATGGTATCAAAAGACATGCTCAAGCTGGGGCGCGTGCGCTCCGCCATCCGCGAACTCTTCGAGTTCGGGCGCAAGCGCGCGGCAATCGTCGGGGAATCGTGTGTCTACGATTTCTCCATCGGCAACCCCTCCGTTCCCCCGCCCGCCGCGCTGACCGGGGCGATGGTCGATTTGCTGTCCACGTGCGATCCTTCCGCGCTGCATGGCTACACCAGCGCGCCGGGCGCAAACGAAACGCGGGACGCGATTGCCGAGAACCTCAATCGCCGCTACGGCACGTCTTTTACCCGCCGGAATCTCTATATCTCCTGTGGGGCAGCCGCCGCGCTGACCTCCGTTCTGCGCGCGCTGACGCTCGGCGATCAGACCGAGTTTGTCGCCATCGCGCCGTTCTTCCCGGAGTATGCGTGTTTTGCGACCAACGCGGGCGGTAAGCTCGTCGTGGTCGATCCCGACATGGCGCATTTTCAGATCGATTTCCCCGCGCTGGAAGCGGCGATCAACCCGCACACACAGGCGGTGATCATCAACTCACCCAACAACCCCTCCGGCGTGATCTATAGCGAGGAGACGATCCGCACCCTCGCCGCGCTGCTCACAAAAAAGAGCGCCGAGCTGGGGCATCCGGTCTATCTGATCTCGGACGAACCGTATCGCGAGCTGAACTATACGGGTAAGCCCGTTCCGTTTGTGACGGATTACTACAGCGCGAGCATCGTGACCTATTCCTATTCCAAGAGTCTCTCACTCCCCGGCGATCGCATCGGCTACGTGCTGCTGGGTAACGACATGCCGGATTTTGACGATGTCTATGATGCCATCGCAGGCAGCGCGCGCGTGCAGGGCTATGTCTGCGCACCGGCGCTGCTCCAAAAAACCATTGCACGCGCGATGGATCTCGACCTGCTGCCCGATTTGACCAGCTATCAGAAGAACCGCGACGCGCTCTACGAGGGTCTGTCCGCGTTTGGCTATCGCTGCATGCCGCCGGATGGCGCGTTCTATCTCTTCCTCGAAGCCCCTGGCGGGAACGGAGACGCGTTTGCCGAGGCGGCAAAGGACGAGGACATCCTGATCGTGCCCGGTCGCAGCTTCGGCTGCCCCGGCTATGTGCGGATTGCCTACTGCGTGGCGTATGATACCATCATCCATGCCCTGCCGGGCTTTGGCCGGCTGTACGATCGGTTCTGCAAGTAGCTCTTAAACAAAAACCACTCGAGATACAAAACAAGCGCCGCGGTCAACCCGCGGCGCTTGTGTGTTGCGTGTGTTGTTGTTGCTCGTGTGCCTTAGCCCACCGCGCCGCCGCTGGCGGCGAACAGGAGGAACGAAGCTTTATCCGTAAGCAGATAGCCGTCCATCTCGTTTGCCATGGTTAGGCATTCGCTCATGCTTGCGTTGCCGGGAAAATACCACTCACTGGAGGTAGCAGCGCTGGCAGGATCGGTTGTGATACCCAGCGCGCTCGGCCAGAGCGTAACTTCCGTTGCATGGATCGGGCTCATGTCCCCGCGCGAAACGAACGGGAACTTGCCCTGCGCAATGCTTGCAAACGCGTCCTGCATGCTTCCCGACTCGGCACACTTCGCCGGATCGGCCACAGGGCCCGCCAGCACATAGTCCGAAGAAAAATACACCAGGCGCTCTTTGTCGCAGCTTGGCACAAGCGCCGCATAGCCGTCCTTCACAAACGCTTCCTCCTGTGCCTTGTCGTCTACCAGCACAAGATCCGCGTTGCCCATTCTAGCCTGCGCGAGCACTTCTTCCGGTTCATCGGAGAGAACCTCGACCGCGTAACCATACTGCTCTTCAAACACCGGCAGCAGCGCGTCCAGAAGACCGCTTTCGGCCAGAGCCGTGGTGGTCATCAGGCGAATTTGCTTGGTGATGTTCTCCGCTTTGTGGATGTCGCCCGAGAAGCTCTGCTTCAGGGGGTTCATCTGGTAGAGCGCTTCGCCGCAGGTGTCCTCGCCATAATGGGAAATAATCATCGCCGCGTCGTCGCCGAGGAGCCAATAGACAAGCTCCGCCGCGCCCGGCGTATTGATCACAACGTCCTTGATCGTCTTGCCGCTTGCGTCCTTGAACGCCGCATTCGGATTCACCGCGATGAGCGTGTATTCATCCGCCAGCCCTTGCTCCTGCGCGCGCAGAATTTTGAGCCCCAGCCAATCGGCAGTCGTCGTCATCGGCGCAACCGGCTCGACCGGTGCGGCTGTTTCCGCCGGCGTGCTCTCCAGCGTCATCGAGACGGCATCCGCCGCGGTTGCAACGGGTGCTTCCTGCTTTGTGCAGGCAAGTGCCGAAAGTGCGAAAACGATCGCAATCGCGACAAGAAAAATGCGTTTTTTCATGGTTTAATCTCCTTTGTTCCCGGAAAAGGTCTGTCAAGCCCTTTCCTGTTTCTCCTGTTTTTCCGGTTTTTGGTGTTTGCCGCCGGAAAATCAACAACCGCCTGCATGCGGCAATCGCGGTCATAGGCCAATGCGGCTATTATTTCACAACGCGTCAGACTTGTCAAATAAGGCGGGCTCTGGTCGCGCCGCCATCGCGGCGAGGAGCAGCTTTTGCGCCGCCGCCGAAAGCTTATGGATCAACTGCGCGGTTTGCGGAGAAACCTCGGCCTCCCGCGCAATCACCGCGGGGTCGCATTCCGGTGATGCATATGCGGGGTTGAGATAGACCAGCTTCGTTTGTCGGCTGGTGCTCAGCGCGTCCTCGCGGCACATCTGCTCGCTATAACGCGCCTCGTTCTCTGCGTCGCTGGCGCGGCGGGCAATCCGTGCCTCACGCCTTTGGCAGAGGCGCACAAGAGCCGGAATCAATATAGCAAGCCCCAGCAGGACGAATCCGACTGCTTGCACAATCTCGCTTTGAGACAACGCGGCAAGCAGCGCGCCGACGGGCAGCAAAACCATCGGCCAGAGCAGCAGTTCTCCGCGCAGATGTCGGTCGTACTTGATTCCTTCGATATACGTGTGCAGACATTCCCGGCAGACGCCGCGATAGATCACGCCGAAGAACGCTTCCCTGTCGCTGAATCGCGCATAGGCAAACGCAAACTCCGCCGTGTTGCCGCACAAATGGCATTTGACCGGGTTCGGCTGTTCCAAGGCTTGTCCCTCTCAGGCATACGAAACGTTGCACGCTTCTGTTTTGAGTCGTTTTTTTCACACGAATCACATGTTTTTCACGCTTATCATATATCATGCAATAATTTTCAACAATCTTTTTATCGCAACTGTTTCAAATTTCACAATTTCACAGCAACACAAAGCGCGCAGTCTCTCCCGCGCGCTCTGTTGTTGCTCTTCTATTCGCTTTTGCATTTGAGACGGCTAGATGCGCGTGACGACATGCACCACAAACGCGACAATCAGCGCGATCACGCTGCCACGGTGCGCCCAGAGCATCGCCGGCGTGCGCTTCTTCGCCTTGAACATGATGATGCCGAGCACGACGGTGACCACGGCAAGCCCCGCCGTGATCAGTCCCGTAACCGACACCCAGCGAAACAGAATCTGCACCACCACGTGCGCCACCATCAGCACAGCCGCACCAAAGCCGAAGAAACGATGGTTCTTCACCACAAACTTCATGACAGCAGTGTAGTTTTGCTTGAACTTGTTCTCCTTGGGCAGCTTCATCACCCATTTGCGGTTGACGAACTTGACGCAGAAATTTAAGATCGCGATTCCGAACAAAACGGCGGTCAAAATGCCGAGCAGTTCTCCGATTTCACCCATATGCAATCCCCTTTTTCTTGTTTGAGTAAACCCTACCACTTTGTTACCGCGCAAGCAAGAGTGCGGGTCATTTTTTTGTGCTTACGTAACGTCAGCGCAACCGAATAAGGGTGCCGTCAGACGACGGCACCCTCTTGCGCTTCTCGCTGCTTCTTTAGCTCCAAAGCTCGCGCAGCTTCTTCACTTCTTCATCTTCGATGTATTCGTCATATGCCTCGCGCTTGTCGATCACGCCGCCGGGGAGAATCTCCATGATGCGGTTGGCGACCGTCTGCGTCACCTGATGGTCGTGACTCGTAAAGAGCATCACGCCCGTGAACTCCGTCATGCCTTCGTTCAGCGCGGTGATCGCCTCCAGGTCGAGGTGGTTCGTCGGCTCATCGAGGATGAGCACATTCGAGCCGGAGAGCATCATCTTGGCGAGCATGCAGCGGTTTTTCTCGCCGCCGGAGAGCACGCGCGCTTCCTTAAGCGCGTCTTCGCCGGAGAAGAGCAGCCGTCCCAGCCAGCCGCGGATCGTGGTTTCATACTGATCCTTGGAGAACTGCCGGAGCCAATCGACCAGCGAATAGGTCACGCCGTCAAAATAGGCGCTGTTGTCGCTCGGCAGATACGCCTGTGTGGTCGTTACGCCCCACTTGAAGCTGCCCGCGTCGGGTTCGAGTTCCCCCATCAAAATCTGGAACAGCGTCGTGCGCGCGATTTCATCCTCGCCCACAAACGCAACCTTGTCTCCGCCGCAGACCACGAAACTCACGTTGTTGAGCACGTTTCTGCCGCCGATGCTCTTGGTCAGCCCGTTGACAGAGAGGATGTCGTTGCCCACCTCGCGGTCGGGTTTGAAGTGGATGAAAGGATAGCGGCGCGAGGACGGCGCGAAGTTGCCCATGTCGAGGTTGTCCAGCATCTTCTTGCGCGAGGTCGCCTGCTTTGACTTGCTGGCGTTTGCCGAGAAGCGCATGATGAACTCCTGCAACTCCTTCGCCTTCTGCTCGTTTTGCTTGCGCTTGTCCTTCTCCTGACGCGCGGCGAGCTGGGTGTATTCATACCAGAAATCGTAGTTGCCGACATACATCTGCATCTTGCCGTAGTCGATGTCCACGATATGCGTGCAAACCTTGTTGAGGAAGTGTCGATCATGGGAGACCACGATGACGGTATTCGGGAAGTCGAGCAGGAACTCTTCCAGCCAGTGGATGGCGTAGATGTCGAGGTTGTTGGTCGGCTCGTCCAGCAGCAGGATGTTCGGCTTGGCAAACAGCGCCTGCGCCAGCAGCACCTTCACCTTGACCGGGCCGTCCAGCTCCGCCATGGGTGCATAATGCAGCTCGCCGGGGATGCCGAGGCCGTTGAGCAAAATCTCTACGTTGGATTCCGCGCTCCAGCCGTCCAGCTCGGCAAACTCGCCTTCGAGCTCGGCGAGGCGGATACCGTCCGCGTCGTCAAAGTCCGCCTTGGCGTAGAGCTCTTCCTTGAGCTGCATAATCTCGTGCAGCCGCTCGTAGCCCATGATGACCGTCTCCATGACGGTATACTGATCAAAGGCATAGTGATCCTGCCGCAGCACCGCGAGGCGTTCGCCGGGCGTGATCGATACTTCGCCTTTGTTTGGCTCCAGCTCGCCGGAAAGAATCCGAAGAAACGTCGATTTTCCCGTTCCGTTCGCGCCGATGAGGCCGTAGCAATTGCCGTTGGTAAACTGTATATCCACGTGCTCAAATAGCGGCTTGCCGCCGAACTGAAGGGATACGTTTCTTGCGCTAATCATGATACAATACCTACTTTCCAATCAAAACAACCGCTATCATACCATATCGCGCGAAAAAATCAAAGCTTCGCTATGCATTCTCTGCGCAAAGATACAGTTTTTTCAGCAGTTCTATGCCGGTTTGCGTGCGAAAGAGCTTTTCTCGCACGGTGCGGATCGCGTCTTCATCCATCTCGTCCTCATATGCGTTGACGAGGAAGTCAGCCTCGATCAAAATCTGGTAATCCATGCCCAGAATATTCGTGTAGGTATGGTGGTGCGCAATCAGCCAGCAGACGCGCTCGGTGAGCGCCTCCTTTGCGCCGAGGCTCGTCAGCAGCGCTCGCGCTTCCGGCGGGCCTTCCTCCTGCTGATGCGCGCCAGAGCAGTTGCCAAACTTTCGCTCGCTGTTGCGGATGCCGATGTCGTGTGTCAGCGCCGCAACCTCAAGTATCTCTTGCGTGTCAGCGTCCAGCCCTTCCCGCTCGCCAATCGTCTTGGCAAAGGCAAACACCTTCATCAGGTGATTGACCCGCCGCGCATCGCCCGCGTTATAGGCGCACATGGCCGCCGCAACATCCCCGATTCTCATTCGCAACCCCTCGCTTCTTGCTTGATCTGATCGCTTGTTGCCTGTATTCTACACGGTTTTCGTTTCGGCGTACAGCGTAAAAAAAGAGAGGTTGCCCTCTCTTGATTTGCTTTGTTTTTTACAAATGTTCCCGCTCGTGCTGGAGCAGCCAATCCTTGCGCCAGAGCCCGCCGCCGTAGCCCGTCAGTGCGCCGTTCGCTCCGATGACCCGATGGCAAGGAATCAGGATGGCGATGCGGTTCATGCCGTTTGCCGTGCCCACCGCGCGCACCGCCTTGGGTTCGCCAATGCTTTGCGCGATTTCGCCATAGGAGCGGATCTCGCCAAAGGGGATCTGTCGCAGCGCTTCCCAAACCCGCTGCTGAAATTCCGTTCCGGGCGCGTGCAGCGGCACGGTGAATGTCTTTCGCGTACCCGCAAAGTATTCCAATATCTGCTGTACGGCGGCTTCGGTAAACGCGTTTTGACCGGGCAGGAGCACCGCGTCCAGTCGCTTTTGCAGGTCGGTAAACTCGCTTTCGAGCATGCGACGATCGCCAAACTCCAGTAGATTGAGACCCTGTTCGCTCGCCACCGCAACCATCGGGCCCAGAGGAGAATCGAAGCGCTGGTAGACCAGCACGTTCTTCGGCTCCTTTTTCGCCTTCCCGGGTGCTGTGCCGATGATCTTGTCAAACGCGCTGGCAAATCCACTTGCGGAGGAATATCCGCTACCCAGCGCCGCGTCCAGCACGCTGTTGCCGTCTCGAATTGCGCCAAACGCCGTGTTGATGCGGTTCATCCGACAAAACGCTTGAAACGTCATGCCATAGTGCTTTTGAAACCAGCGGCGCAGCGTGTTCGGGTCAAAGCCGCGCTGCTTGAGCTCCCATTCCGTGATGCGAAACTCCGGGTTTGCCTGTACTTCGCCAAGCAGCGACGCAATTTCAGCCGGAATTTGATTTGCGCTTTCCATGGGTCTGCAAATCTTGCAAGGGCGGTATCCTGCGGCGAGTGCGTCGTGGATCGTATCATAAAAGGTCACGTTCTCGCGCTTGGGTTTGCGCGCGGTGCAGGTGGTTCGGCAAAAGATGCCCGTGGTCTTCACACCCGCGAAAAATGCGCCGTCGTAGGCCGCGTCCTTCGCCACAAGAGCCGAATATTTTTGTTCGTCTGTCATATGTATTATGCCTCGCTTCTGGCGAGAGTATAGCATGCCGCGGGGCAACTTCTCCACCGAAAAAACGTCAACTATGTGCCGTTTGCCTATTCTTTGGGCTGATTTTTGCCGCGCCAATCCTTGAACTCCACGACGTCGTCATGCACAAGCTTGAATGCGAGCGTCAGCACCGCCGCGTCGTCCACAAGACCGATTGCGGGGAGCAGATCGGGAATTAGATCGACGGGGCTGAGGAAGTAGATCAGCGCGCCGACGATGGCGATCACCGAGCCAATCGGAATCTCCAAATACTTTTTCTCAATGAACGCCTTCACGAGGGAAATCAGCGTTGGAATCTCAGAGAGAATTCCGCCGACGACGGGGATGTGCGCAAGCTTTTTCTCCAGCCGCTCTAGAAAGCGATCCATCTTATCCTTGTCTTCGAGCAATTTTTTTGCCTTCTCTTTGCTCTTGTCAAATCGCGCCTGCACCTCTTCTTCGCTGAGTACTTCGGCGGCTTGTTCCTGTCTGCGCTCGTCTTCCATGTTGTGTCTCCTTTGTGCTGATACTTGCATCGTAATGCTTTTGGACGAGATTTACAATCGATCTTCATGATTCTCCCGGTTTTCTCTCAAATTCATCACCTCAGAAGCCTGAAATAAAACGATATAATCGCGGTACCATTGTTTGATTCCCGCCGAAAAATCTGCCCTCACACGTGCCGCCCTATCTCCCACCACTATCATTCAGATTGCGAAAGCAGACGCAGATGGTGTAAAATGACGCATGGCATCGTGTGATGCTCATCCACCGAGATTGGTTGGATCACCTTTGTTTGGAACGCGGCTAGCGCGCGTGTTTTGAATAGAAGTCACAGAATGAGGAGGACGAAAACTTGAAGAAAATTGTAAGCATCCTTGCCGTGATGCTCTTGCTGACCGGCTGTTCCGCGAATAATGGGATTGGTTTTGGCGCGCAGAGTGCCACCAGCCCCTCTCCAGAGATTGTTGAAATCGAAAGCATTTCGCCAACGCCCGAAATCACTCCGGTTCTGACGCCGTCGCCCAGCCCGACGCCCAGCCCCACACCGCGCCTCTACGGCCGCCTTTCGACGATGACGCTCAAAGAGTCCATCGACGAGCTGATCAAGCTTGGCGCCGACATCACAAACATTGTCGAGTATGACGAAACCGCCGCCTCAAATTCGTCATCGGGCAAGCTCGAACCCTACACTCAGCGGATCGACTTCACGCTCAACGGAGCATATGACTGCATCGTAGAAGCATTTGCCAGTGTCGATGCCGCCACCGTGCGCGCCGAGTACTATTCCCGTGTCAGCGAAACCGCGGCCGTCGGCTGCTATGTGTATCGCCACGACTTGGTGGTCTATCGGATCAAAGACACCGCCAAGCTGGAAGAGGCAGAAGCGTTCAACGCGCTGCTCACGCAGGTCGATCAATAAAAAAATCTCGTCGGCATGACGCGCTGAGCGGAGGCACCGCTCTCCCGCCTGCAGCCGATCAAGCGTGCGAAAAAACAGAGAGCTGTCCAAAACGGGCAACTCTCTTTTTCTGTGCGGTTTTGCGTGGCTTTGATCGCTGCTCCGGCTTACTCACCAAATGCCCAGCAGTTTTTGCATCAGCAGACTGACCCCCGCGATGCAGACCCAGCAGCAGAACCCGACGAGAATCGGCTTGCCGCCGTTTTTGACGAGTTTTACGAGGTTGGTGTTGAGCCCGATGGCAGCCATCGCCATCACGATCAAAAACTTGCTGAGCGTCTTGAGCGGCGCGAACACAACGGCGGGCACACCGAGTGAAACACTCACCGTGGTCACGACGGAGGCCAGCAGAAAATAGAGGATGAAAAACGGAAAGACTTTCTTGAATGAAAACCCTGCCCCTGTTCCTGCCTCCTTCTTCGCGCGATGCAGCGCGAGCACGAGCGTAATCGGCAAAATCGCGAGCGTGCGCGTCATCTTCACGATGGTCGCGGTCTCCAGCGCGTTGCTGTGATGAATCGCGTCCCAAACCGTTGCGGCCGCCGTGACGGACGAGGTGTCGTTGATCGCCGTACCAGCAAACAACCCGAATCCATAGTCCGAGAGATGCAGCAGCCCGCCCAGTGTCGGGAAAATCAGCGCCGCCGCAATGTTAAATAGGAAGATCACCGAGATCGCCTGCGCAATCTCCTCATCGTCCGCGCCGATCACCGGTGCTGTTGCGGCGATGGCTGAACCGCCGCAGATCGACGAGCCGACGCCGATAAGCACGGCAGTATTAGTCGGAATCTTCATCAACTTGTACTGCGCGAACGCCACCAGAAGCGAGGTCGCAATCGTTGAAAGGATGATCGGCAGCGACTGGATGCCGGTTTTGACGATGACCGAGAGATTCATCCCGAACCCCAGCAGGATGACCGCATATTGCAGTACCTTTTTTGAGGTGAACGAAATCCCCGCGCGGAGGGATTCTCTGCCTTTGAGCCAGAGCGCTGCGATCATACCGAGCAAAATCGCAAATACGGGGCTGCCGACCAACGGCACCCACTCGCCAAGCAGCCACGCGACGGCAGCAATTGCCAGACACACGAGCATGCCCGGCGCGTTTTTTTGAATCCATTTCATTCGTTTGTTCCCTTTTCTTGTCCGTTAACCATGCCATTGTAGCATCAAACGAATCCTGTTGAAATTTATCTATTTTAATAATATGATAATATTTATTTATGGTTTGTTTGAAATGCGTTTATTGGAATCGTATGATCAGTTAATCTTATCGGAATCGAGGTGCCGTTGCCTTGCAAGACTTTCGCATGGAAACGTTTTTAACCGCCTGCCGCTTGCTCAACTTCACCGAAACGGCAAAAGAGCTGCATATCACGCAGCCCGCGGTGTCACAACACATCCATTTTCTGGAGGATCAGTATGGCGCAAAGCTCTTCTCCTATGAGGGGAAGAAGCTTTGCCTGACGGAGGCGGGCGCGCTGCTGCGCAAGGCCGCAACCACCTTCAAGCACGACGAAATCACCCTCCGCGCGCGTCTGCTCTCCGGCGCGCGCATCAAGCGCACCTTTGGCGCGACGCGTACCATCGGGGATTATTTCATGCCAGATACCTTGATTCGCTATCTTGCGGGTGAGCAGAACACAGATCTTTGCATGTTTGTAGAAAACACAGAGACGCTGCTGAATCAAATCGATCAGGGCGAACTCGACTTTGCGTTGATCGAGGGTTATTTCCGCAAATCGGACTATGACTACAAAGTCTTTTCCGAGCAGCACTTTGTCGCGGTATGCGGGAGCGGCTTTTGTGCAGACGTCACGCCGCAGAACCTCAGCACGCTGTTTGACTCCTGCCTGATCGTTCGGGAGTCGGGCTCCGGCACGCGGGAGATTCTGGAGCGCTATCTGCGGGAGAAAAACAGCTCGATTGCGGATTTTTCACGCGTGATCGAGATCGGCAGCATCCGCGCGATCAAGTCCCTCGTCGCCGCCGGCTGCGGCATCACGTTTCTCTACGAGGCGGCGGTTGCCGAGGAGCTGGCGGAGGGAACACTTTGCACCATCCCTCTGGACGATTTTTCGCTCAGCAACCCGTTCACGATGGTCTGGCGCAAAAACAGCATCTTTCACGCGCAGTATGTCGATCTCTTCAACCAACTGTTTCCAACACTAGCATCATGAGACTGCGCGCGAAATGCACACTTACCACGCATTTCGGCATGTGTTCTGATTGTGATATAGAGCAAAACCGATGATGCGCAGGGTTCTACGAATCCATACAAAAAATCCCCGGCATCGCGCTTTGCCGGGGATCTTCTTGCTTTACTATCAATGTTGATTTAGGATGCGCACGATACACCCGCATGCATCAGATTGCTTTTTCCGCCACTTTGGGGAGGTATCCGTTTTCGCGGAACCATGTGATCGCTTTTCGGATGGTTTCCGGCAACGGCGTGAGCGGCATGCCGAGTTCATTGACCGCCTTGGAGCAGTCATACCACTCGCCACGATGACCAATCTTGACCTCGCCTGCCGTCACAAACGGCTGCTTTCCGGTGATGGCGGCTTGTGTCGTGAAGAGATGCCCCGCCAACAGCGCAAGCGGATACGGTACCTTGATTTTCGGTGCTTCCACGCCAGCGATCTCGGCAATCAGACGGTAGAACTCCGGAATATTCACATTGGTGTTGCCAAGGATATATCGTTCACCAACCTTGCCCTTTTGTGCCGCCAGAATTTCACCGCGCGCAACATCGTCCACGTCAATGATGTTGGTTCGTGCATCCATGTAGAGTTGCTCTTTTCCGGATGCAACGTCAATAATCATTCGGCCAGAAGGCGTGGGCCGGACATCGTTTGTCCCAATGACGAACGTTGGGTTCACGATTACGATCGGAACGCCGCGCGCGCCGAATTTATATGCCTCCACTTCAGCCAGGTATTTCGATTTGGAATAATCGTCGTCGATGTCCCACTGGTTGAAATCCTCGTTTTCATCCACCGGCGGTGCGCCATGCGCACCAATCGTGTTGTTTGTGCTCGTATAAACGACTTTCTCGATCCCCGCTTCCAGTGCGGCCTGGAGCGTTGCTTTCGTTCCGCCAACGTTGACTTCATATAGTTTTTTCGGGTTCGGCGCCCAGTGCGCAAAATAAGCGGCTGTGATGTAGAGTGTGTCGCAGCCCTCCAGCGCTTTTTTCATGGAGTCGGTATCCGTCATGTCCGCATAAACACGCTCAACATCAAACGGATCGAGATTAGCCGTATTGCTGCTCTTTCGCAAAACGACCTTCACGTCGTTTCCGTCTTTCAGCAGTTCTCGCATCACAGCAGAGCCAACGAATCCCGTCGCGCCCAGAACTAGTTTCTTCCCGCCCATAATTTG
>JAEWYO010000057.1 GCA_023395595.1 Bacillota bacterium | reverse complement strand
TCAACCAAATTCGAAAACTGTTCTTCCTTCATCTTCTCAATCGTAAACTTCTGGCGGGGGGAGTTGATGTCCTCGCCGCTGATCTGCAGCATCCCGTATTGTTCACAGAGCTTTCTCAGGCGCTCGATCTGGGTTTGCGTGTTCCGTGTTGGCATATACGTCACCGCGCGGATGCCTGCGTGATAAATGACTTCGAATAATTCGTCGAGAGAGTCGTCCTCAAACTTCTGCGCTTTCTTGTCGCCCGTGACGCTAGCCGTCACGTCGCCGAGATACGCATACGCGAGGATGCCGTTGACTTCTTTTGCGAAACGGACGATCTCGCTCAACGTCGGGCATTCGTCCGTCGCCGGAACGAACACCTTCGGGATGCAATCCTTCTTCAGCGTGCCGACGAGATCGTATTCCGCGAGCAGGATCTCCAGCTCACTTGCGTGCTCCGGCAACTTCGCTTTGCCGAGCGCAAGCAGCTGCCGCGCAAGCGCGAGCATGAGGTGCCGCTCGGTCACGCTGCCGCCGTTTGCGTACTGCGAAAGCGGCAGCACGTCCCGCTCGAAATCGAGCAATACGCCGTCTTCGGCGTACAGCTCGTTGATTCGCGCAATCATCTTCTTGTTTCGCGCGTTTCTGCGCTCCCGCAGCGGCGCGAAATACGCCTGCACTGTCTCAATCTTGTCGTGCGGCACGGCATGCAGCACCATGTAGCTGTTGCCGATCTGGTCGGGGTTGTTCGTGCGCTTTTCGCTGAACGAAGTCTCCGCAAACGAGACGCGCGTCTCGATTCCGATCGTCGTCGGAATCCCGACCATCTCGCCCGCCTGGATGAACTCCTCCGCACCGCCAATGCTGTCATGATCCACGATCCCGCAGGTGGCGAGGCCCTCCGCACGCGCAGCGTAGACCGCGGCCGAGGGCGAATACGGTGAAAACGAATAGGTCGTGTGGATGTGGTTGTTGACCATGCGCGAATCAATCGCCGGAAAATCCGCTGTAGCAACAACGGTTTTCAGCGTCTGCAAACGTTCTTCTTTTGTCGGCGCGTTCAAAGAACGCAACAAAGAAAGCTCAATCATCTCAACATCACCTGTCCGCCGGTCACGGGAATTGCTTGACCTGTCTCGTAGGTCTGTTCCACGGCGTAGAAGATCGCTTTGGCAACGTCGCTTGGCAAACATCCGCGCTTGATCAGCGATTTGCTTAAGTAGAAATTCTTCACGTCCTCAATCGTCTTTGCCCCCGGCACTTTTCCCGCGCGGAGGTATTGCACGAACAAACCACGCTCGGGATCGCTCCATAGCGGGCCGTCGTAATAGTTCCCCGGGCAGATCGCGTTGACCTTGATGTTATATGGCGCAAGCTCCAGCGCGAAGCTCTCGACGAGGCCGATCCCGCCGAACTTTCCGCCCGCGTAAGCAAAATTCTTGTTGCTGCCTTCCAATCCGCTCTTGCTGTTGATCTCGATGATGTCGCCCATCCAGCTGGAGTCAGCCGCGAATTGCGCGCGCATGATCCGCTGGGCATACTTGACACATGTAAAGAACGCAGTGTAGTTGATGCTCGTGACGAACTCGAAATCCTTCTTCTCCATCTCGTCCAGAGAACCTGCTTTGAGCACACCCGCGTTGCTGACAAACAAGTCCAGCCCGCCAAACGTCTCCACGCACGTCGCAATCAAGTTCGCGACGCTCTCCTCGCTGGACACATCCGCCTTCACCGCAACCGCACGCGCACCCAGCGATTCCGCGACGGTCTTTGCCAGCGGTTCGTTGAGATCCGCAATCACCACGCATGCGCCCTCGCGATAGAGTTCCTCCGCGATGCCCTTGCCAAACCCTTGCGCGCTGCCGGTCACGATGGCAATTCTGCCACCAAGCCGTCCCGCGATGTTCTTTCTGCTGTGAATCTGCTGGGCAGCCTTCTGCTCCCATTTCGTTAGGTCGATCATTGATTTCTCCCGTTTCTGCATTGGCATACCATATCAGGTTTATTATAGTGCACGATAGCAATCGAATAGGGTGCCAGATTCCTTCAACTTTTTCGCGTGCTGCGCCGTTTTCACAGATGTGTCCGCGCGCTTCGTCACTCGTTTTTCAAGAAGCCGAGCAGCTTTTGGTACGCGTCCTCCCATTGCTGCGTGCGGCGGCTTTCGTAAATCTCTGTTGCAAACGAAGCGCGAACGACCGCGCGCGCCTCGTGTACGTCCTTGAGTTCGCCGAGCGCAACCGCCTGCAGAAGCAGGTTTCCCACGCACGCGCTCTCGACCGGCCCCGCGACGACCGTCCGTCCGGTTGCATCTGCTGCGAGCTGGTTCATGAGCTTGTTCTTCGTACCGCCGCCGACGATATTGAGCGTTTCGATTCGCCCACCGCGATAACCTTCCAGCGTCTCCAATGCGTAGCGGTACTTCAGCGCAAGGCTGTCGTAGATACAGCGCGCGATCTCGCCGACCGTCTCCGGTACGGGTTGGTTCGTTTGTTCGCAAAACTGCTGAATCTTATTTTGCATGTTGCCCGCGGCATAAAAACGCAAATCATCCGTGTCGATGATGCTCCTTAGACCCTCACTCACCTTGGCTTGCAGGTCGATCTCGTCATAGCTCAGGAAAGAACCCTGCTTTTGCCAGTCCCGCCTGCACTCCTGAATCAGCCAGAGTCCCATAATGTTTTTCAGCAAGCGGAATGTGCCCTGCACCGTGCCTTCGTTGGAAAAGTTTGCGTCGAACACCGCGCGTGATTTTACGGGTGTTTCGCTCTCCACCCCAAAGAGCGACCATGTGCCGGAAGAGCAGAACGCAAAGTTCCCTTCTCCGGGGATTGCCGCAACAGCGGATGCAGTATCATGCGACCCAACCGCCGCAAACGGCACGCAGGAGATGCCGAGTTCTTCCGCAACCGCTGGACGAACGCACCCGCGCAGAGTCCCCGCGAAATCCACATCGGTGAAGATGCGTTTGGGGATTTGGAGCGCGTCCATCGTCTGCGTGTCCCAACGGCGGTGTTCACCGTCATAGAGCATGCTGGTGGTTGCGATGGTGTATTCTGTCCTCTGTTCGCCCGTGAAAAAATAACCATACAGATCCGGCGAAAAGAGCAGCGTTTTTGCGTGCTCCAACGCGGGGTCTTTTTCTTGCAAGCGCGCATAGAGCTGATAGACCGTGTTAAACGGCATGCTTGCAATGCCGGTGCGCGAAAAGAGCGTCTCCTGCGGCACGACAGCATGCACGCTTGCCATGCCCGACTCGGTTCCGTTGCGATAGCAGCGCGGGTTGCCCAGCAGTGCGCCGTTGTGGTCGAGCAGGCCAAAATCGACGCCCCACGTATCGATACCAAAGCAATCCGCCTCGTGTCCTTCATGCTTGAGCTTGAGAAATGATTCCTTGAGGTTTCGGTAGAGCCCCAGCGCGTCCCAGTAATACAAGCCGTTTTGCTCGATCATCGGGTTGTCAAAGCGATGCAACTCGGTGAGCTCGAGGCGCGCGCCATCAAACGCGCCAAGCACGGCGCGCCCGTTGGATGCGCCCAGATCAAACGCAAGCAGCCGCTTTTGCTTCTTCATTTTATGACACCCTTTTGCAGGATGATGTTGGCGTAGACCGCCTCTTCACCGGTCTGAACGATCACGGCGCAGGTATCAGCCTTGTCGTAGAAAGCGTAGCGCTCATATTGCGAAACCGCCGCTTCCCCGCGAGGGTCATGCGCCGCCACGATGGCGCGATAGGTGTCGTGAATCGGAATCTTCATGCCCTTGTCGCGCACGTCCACATCCATCACCATCGCGGGTTCGTCGGTATACGCGTCCAGCGGCATGAGGGTTAGGATTGCCTCAAGAAGTGCGGGCACACCTATGCCATCCGCGCGCAAAAAGGTCGCGTGGCAACGCTCGGCCGAGCTTTTGCCGGGAAAGTTGGCATCCGCCAGCAGGATTTTGTCGCCGTGTCCCATTTCGCACAGCGCCTTGATAAGCTCCGGGGAAAGAATCTTCGGAATGTTGAGCAGCATTTGCGTTCTCCTTCTGTATAAACCGTTTCGCACTGGCGGGCTAGAAATACGTTTCGCGCCGGCGGCTGCATGACGCAAGACCGGCAGCGCGAACGCATGGATTGAATGATGAATGTTCGACGTATGGAAAGAAAGTCTATTTCTTGATAGTCTGTTTCTTATTTATACATCGGCCCGTAGGCGGCGCAGGCGCGATAGTCCGCGGCCTCCAGATCGCTTGTGCCAAACGCACTCCACGCGGCGGGACGGAAGATCCGATCCGCCGAGACGTTGTGCATCGAAACCGGAATGCGCAGCATGGACGCCATCGTGATGAGCTGATCGCCAATGTGGCCAAAGCAGAACGCGCCGTGGTTGGCGCCCCAGTTGGCCATCACGCTGTACACATCCGTAAACGCACCCTCACCGGTCAGCGTTGGCGCAAACCAGGTAGTAGGCCAGGTCTTGTCCGTGCGCTCGTCGAGCGTTTTGTGTACATCCGGCTCCAACTCACAGGTATAGCCTTCGGCTAGCTGCAGCACAGGGCCCAAGCCCTTGACGATGTTCAACCGCGCCATGGTTACGGGCATGCCGCCGCGCGTACCGTGGATGAAGTGCGAAGAATAGCCGCCGCCACGGAAATAGAACTGATCTGCCGCGCACCAGTCGGTCTCGTTGAGGCAGGCCTGCGCGTCCGCATCGGACATCTCGTAAAACGGTTTGATGACGGGATTGCCCGCTTTGTCGCTCACCGCGCCGGTGCCGTCGAGGGATGCCGCGCCGGAATTGATCAGGTGGATAATGCCGTTTTTCGCGTGGCCTTGGAGCTCTTTTCCCGTCACGCGCTTGACCGCCTCCGGGCTCCAATAGGTACGAACATCCGCAAAAATGCCGGGACGATTGGTCAGCAGGTGCTCAAAGAGCATCGTCATGGCGTTGAGTGTGTCGTTTTCGGTGCCGATGACGAAAGCTTCCCGCAGACCGTTCCAGTCAAACTGGCTGTTGAGCATCGCCTCAAGAAAGTCGAAATTCGGTTTATAGTCCGTCCACTGCCGCTGTCCCTGAATGCCCGCAACGATGGCGTTGTGCCCGCAGGATTCTTCCACAAAACCCATCTCGGCGAGGCGCGGGTTGCCGACCATCAGGTCACGCACGATCAGCATGCTCTTGACGACAAATTCCCACTGCGCGTCTTTTTCCGCGCGGTTGAACTGGATATCCACCGGGTTTTTGTCGATGCCCTCGCGGCAGTGCTCGCGCGTCCAGTTGAGCGCGCGTTTAAACTCCTCGTGGTCATAGATTCCCTTGTCGATGCGGCGGAGGATTTCGGTTTCATCCACGCTCTCGCTGCGCAGGCCAAAGTATTCATACAGCGTCTGCTGATCGAGAATGCTACCCGCGATGCCCATGCACATCGATCCAATCTGGAGATAGCTGTTCTGGCGCATGGCTTTTGCCGCAAGGGCGGATTGCGCAAAGAGCAGAATCTTTCTTGCGACGTCTTCGGGGATCTGCGTGTCCGTCGCGTCCTTTACGTCGTGCCCGTAGATGCCAAAGGCGGGCAGGCCCTTTTGCGCATGCGCCGCAAGCACCGCCGCGAGGAATACCGCACCCGGACGCTCGGTTCCATTGAATCCCCAAACGGCTTTGATCGTCTGCGGGTCAAAATCCATCACCTCGGTGGAATAGCACCAGCAGGGCGAAACCGACAGCGTGATGGTTACCCCCGCTTTTTCAAACTTGGACTGGCACGCTGCCGCTTCCCGCACACCGCCGATGGTCGTGTCCGCGAGGACGATCTCCACTTTTTTCCCGTTGGGGTAGCGGAGGTTGTCGGCAAGTAGCTTTGCCGCGGCTTTCGCCATATTCATGGTTTGGTCTTCCAAACCCTCTCGTACACCGTTTCTGCGCCCGTCGATGCACGGGCGGATGCCGATTTTCGGCAGATCGATCGCATACCGGTTCATTACTCTTCTCCTTTGGCACGTCATATTCTATTTTGCCCGCCGGGGTACACCCGTCAGGGGTTAACCGAATTCCAGTGGTACTCTTTATATAGATTCTGTTGCGACTAGATTCTGTTGTGCAGATAGCTCTTGAGGCGGATTACCTGCGGATGCGGCAGTGTTTCGCCGGCCATACGTTTGAGGAGTACCTCTCCCGCTTTTTGCCCCATCAGCTGCGTCGGCTGCTCCACAATCGAGAGCGGCGGCGAGACAATCCGGCAGAGGTCCACCGCGTCGAACCCGACAAAACCGATGTCCTTGCCGAGGATAACGTTGCGCTCGTGCGCGGCAGTGACCGCGCCCATGGTCATGTCATAGTTGGTGACGCAGAGCGCCGTCGGCGGATTTTCCATATCCATAAAGTTGTTAAACTGCCGATAGCCGCTCTCAAAATCATAGCGCCCGATTTGCACGAGTTCCTCGTGTGAGCCGTCCGCGCGGCGCGGGCCGGTCTCGATGTCGATCCCGTAATCTTCCAGCGCGCGGCGGTAGCCCACCATGCGCTCGTTTGCCGTGGAGATGTCCAGCGGGCCAACGATGATACCAATGTGCCGGTGCCCCGCGTTGATGAGCTGCTCCACCGCGCCATAGGTCGCGTTGAGGTTGTCGATCACGATGCTATCGCACACAAAGCCGGAAATGGTTCGATCCACCAGCACCATGGGCATTTCGCTGCCGCGTGCATTGCGGATTGCTTCAAGCTCCTTTGCCGAGACGTGCTGAGCCGCCAAGACGATTCCGTCTACATTGTTATTGCAGAGCACGCGGAGCTTCTCGAGCTCCAGGTCGCGGTCAAAATCATAACTGCACACAAAGCTGGTGTATCCTGCCTGCCGAAGCTTTTGATCCAGCGAGGAGATCACGCTACCGAAAAACGGAACGGACAGCGTCGGCATCACAACACCGACGGTCATCGTCCGGTTGGTTTTGAGGCTGCGGGCGTTTCGGTTGACGCGATACCCCAACGCCTCGACCGCTTCATCAATTCTCTGGCGGTTCTCGTCGCGGACATTGCCGCCGTTGAGATATTTCGAAATGGTTGCAAGCGACAATCCCGAAAACTTGGATACATCTTTGATCGTTGACAATGTGATTACCTGCCCTGCCGCTTTCGCGTTGTTTCAATTGTATTTATTCAATCGTATTGATAAAGAAATCGGGGTGCGTTTGGTTGGTAGAACGTCTGATTTGTGGGTAGATATCGTGCGGAAGCGATCCGTTTTCTGCGCGTTCGCGAACCGTTTCGTTCGATTTTTGCGCTAATTGGATCGATTATAGCCCAAATTCAAGTGGAATTGGTGTGGATTCTGCGGTTTTTGTAACTACACGAGGGATAAGATCGATAAGCCTATAGCGAAACGTTTTGGTTTCGGCTTATTCTAGCATTCATTTCCGCCCAGTGTCAAGCAGAATCTATGCTTCCGTGTGTTGAATTACTATAATAACACGCCTATTTGTTGTTATAACAATCGATTGACTATCGCGTTTCACTTAAATTCGGTCTTGACTTGAAAAATCATAAGTGCTACAATGCAAAAAGATGAAACGTTTCGCTTTCGTCTCTCCAGGCGCCCATCCTGAAAAACGCCTGCAAATCCTGAGAAAATAAACGCTTATCTTCCATTATACCGGCCGCCGAGCCGCCGTATTCAAACACGCAAACCACCCGAACAACCAGAATCACCATACGAACACAAAACAGTAACGAAATAGACGCACACCAGTCCCCAAACAGGCGATTGACCGCGCGCTGCACCCGCGATGATTTATCTCGATTTCCTCCGGATGCCTTCCAGGGCACAGGGTCAACGCAAACGTTGGAATCGCGCTCTTTTGAACAAATTGACGATGAGGTGATAGTTTGTCTGAAACCATTCTCAACATGACAGGGATTCAGAAGTTTTTCCCCGGCGTGCATGCGCTCGACGGCGTTGACCTGACGCTCCACGCGGGCGAGGTTCTCGCACTCGTTGGCGAAAACGGCGCGGGCAAGAGCACACTGATGAAGATTTTGACCGGTATCTACGCAAAAGACGGCGGGTCGATCGAACTCTTCGGCAACGAGGTTGAGATTCATTCTCCGGCAGAGGCACAGCATCTCGGCATCAGCATCATCCACCAGGAGCTGAACCTGCTCAAAGACCTCACCGTTGCGGAGAACATCTTCATCGGACGCGAGTCCACACACGGTCTCTTTCTTAATAAGAAAGAACAGAACCAGAAAGCGCAGGCGCTGCTGGATTCGCTCAATCTCAAGCTCGACGCAACCACGCCCATCAAGCGCCTCACCGTCGCCAAGCAGCAGATGGTGGAGATCGCAAAGGCGCTGTCATTCCCGAGCACGCGCATCATGATTATGGATGAGCCCTCCGCCCCGCTGACGGATTCCGAGATTCAGGAGCTCTTCACATTCATCCGTGCACTCAAGGCAAAAGGCGTCGGCATCGTGTATATCTCGCATCGCATGGACGAGCTCAAGCAGATTTCCGACCGCATCACCGTCATGCGCGACGGGCACACCGTCGGCAGCCTCGACACCGCTGAGGCCACGATGGATCAGATCATCAAGATGATGGTTGGCCGCGTGATCTATGAAGACCCGAAATCGAAATCCAACGTGTCTCCGGACAGCGAGATCATTCTGGAGGCCAGAAACCTCTGCTCCGACGACGTGAAGGATGTTTCCTTTGTGCTGCGGCGCGGCGAGATTCTCGGTTTCGCGGGACTCATGGGTGCAGGGCGCACGGAGACCGCGCGCCTGCTCTTCGGCGCGGACAAGCGCGACGGCGGCGAAATCCTCGTCAAAGGCAAGCCGGTGAAGATCAACTCCCCCGTGGACGCAGTCGAGGCTGGAATCGGCTATTTGAGCGAAGATCGAAAGCAATTCGGCCTCTGCCTCGGGCTCTCCGTTTCCGAAAACACCGTGCTGCCCACGCTGGAGCAGTTCACCAAAGGCCCCTTTGTCAAAGGGCGCGCTGTTGCACGCGCAGCCGGCGATTATGTGGAGAAGATTGGGGTCAAGACCCCGTCTGTTCACACGTTGATCAAGTCGCTCTCCGGCGGAAACCAGCAAAAGGTGGTCATCTCCAAGTGGCTGTTGAGAAACTGCGATATCCTGATCTTTGACGAGCCCACGCGCGGCATCGACGTCGGCGCAAAGAGCGAGATCTACAAGCTCATGAACCAGCTTGCCGCGCAGGGAAAATCGATCATCATGATCTCTTCGGAACTGCCGGAGCTGCTGCGCATGAGCGATCGCATCGCAGTCATGTGCGAAGGCCGGCTGGTCGGCGAACTCACAATTGAGTCCGCAAGTCAGGAAAACATCATGTCCTACGCAACCATGCGGGAAGTGGAGTAATCAATTATGGAATCGACGACGAAAAAGAAGCTAAATATGCAGGCGCTGCTCGCGCCGCTCGCGCTTGTGATTCTTTATGTATTTTTCTCGATCTTCGGTAACAACTTTTTCTCGGCGGACATGCTCAAAAACATTCTGGAGTCGAGTTATTACATCGGCTTCATGGCATTCGGCGTCACGTTCGTCATCATCACCGGCGGAATCGATCTTTCCATCGGCACGGTCATGATGTGCTCCGCTCTGGTCGGCGCGTTTGTGTTCAAAGAACACCAGTGGCCGCTCTGGCTTGCGCTCGTGCTCACCGTCGGCGTTGGCACCGCGTTTGGGTTCATCAACGGCCTGCTGGTCGCCAAACTCAAGCTGCCGCCATTTATCGCAACCCTCGGTACCATGATGATGTCGCAGGGCATCGGCTCGATCATCACCAAGGTGCAGTCCCAAACCTGGCCGACCGCAACCGCGGAGATCGGCGGTTGGTTTAAGAAGCTCTTCATCCGCAACACATTCTTTTTAGGCGACACGAAGATCTCCGGTTTCCCCGTGGGCGCGCTTTGGCTCGTTGCGTTCTTCGTCATCGCCGCGCTGCTGCTGCACAAGACAAAGTTTGGCCGATACACGTTTGCCATTGGCTCCAACGAGGAGGCAAGCCGCCTCTCCGGCATCGACGTGAGCAAATGGAAGGTGCTGATCTACACGGTTTGCGGACTTTTTGCGGGGCTTGGCGGTATCTTCTACGCAGCAGCGTACACAACGATTACCCCCGGCACCGGCAACGGACAGGAGCTCAACGCCATCGCGGGCGTCGTCATCGGCGGCACGTCGATGAGCGGCGGCGCGGGCACGATGGTCGGCACTCTCATCGGTGTGTTCATCATGAGTGTGCTCAAGAACGGCCTTAGCTCCTGCGGTCTGCAGGCACCCTGGCAAACGTTCTTCACCGGCGCTGTTGTCATCGGTGCTGTGCTGCTCGACATCCAGCGTACCAAGGCCGCCAACCGCGTCAAGAAGAACTAACTCTGGTTGGTCGATCAATTTAGAAGGCTTACGACAGACAGTGTCGTGCTGAATAAAAAAAGGAGGAACACTCATGAAGAAACTGGTCGTTATTCTTTTGACTCTCGCCATGGTGCTCAGTATGTTTGCATGCGCAGCGCCGGCAGCCACCACGGAAGAACCCGCCCCCGCAACGGAAGCAACCGAGGCACCCGCAGCGGAAGCAACCGAAGCGCCCGCAGATGCCGCGCCGATGTACATCCCCGTCATGGCGAAAGGCTTCCAGCATCAGTTCTGGCAAGCGGTCAAGACCGGCGCAGAAGCAGCCGCGAAGGACCTCGGCGTTGAAATCTATTTCGACGGCCCCGCCTCTGAAACCGAAATCGACGCGCAGGTCAACATGGTGAAGAACGAGCTGGCGAAGAACCCGAAGGCGATCGCGCTGGCAGCCCTCTCCACCGATGCCGTCACCGAAATCCTCGAAGAATGCGCAGAAAAAGGCATTCCGGTCATCGGCTTTGACTCCGGCGTTCCGGATGACAAAACCGGCGCTGTGAAGGCAACCGCCTCCACCAACAACGAAAACGCAGCCGCCATCGCCGCCACGAAGTTCGGCGAGAACGCCGACCTCGTCGCCAAGATGCAAGCCGCAACACCCGAAAATCCCGTCGTCATCGGCTGCCTGAGCCAGGATGCGGTCTCCGCGTCCGTGACCGGCCGCACCACGGGCTTCGTCAACAAGATGAAGGAAATCGCAGAAACCTACCAGCCGGGCAAAGTCTCCGTCGAAGGCCACACCAAGTGGGAAGCCAAGGTTGACGGCGCAGCGATCATCATCCGCGTGGAAGTTTCCGCAACGACGGAAGCAACCTCTCTCCAGACCTCCGCCAACTCCCTGCTCGCCACCAAGGGCATCGCCGCGATCTTCTGCTCCAATGAAGGCGCAGTCGTGGGTCTGCTGGCCGCAACGGCGGACGGCGAAGACCTCGCAGACGGCGGCAAGTATGCCGACCTCGTCGTTGCCGGCTTCGATGCAGGCACCGCGCAGAAGAACGCCATCCGCAATGGCTGGTTCTACGGCTCCGTTACGCAGGACCCGTATCAGATCGGCTACAAGGCTGTTGAGCTCGCCGTCAAGGCCGCCAATGGCGAAACCGTTGCCGATGTGGACACCGGCGCGCAGTGGTATAACGCAGAGAACATCGATAACCCGGACATCGCGCTCCTCGTTTACGATTGATGCTCCTGTCTCCTCCCAATTAAGACCGATCCATGTGAAAACGGAGGGCGTACCCCCTCCGTTTTCCGTTGTCCGCATTTTCTCTCGCTTGCTCCAAACCAGCCGTTCTTGTTCAGCAATCGCGATTACGGATTTCCTTCATAAAATCGCAGGAATGCATTTTTTCCGGCGTGAAATTGCAGGATAAACTGCATAATTTCCTGCAGCCGCATTTTGGGCGAAAAGAAAAAATATATATCGGAAAAAATGCACCGAAATGTTTGCCATGCTTGATAAATCGGTGTATCATATATTTGGTGAAGATTGCGCACGATATGTGCCAGACGCAGGGGTTTTTCGGGTAACCGTCGCCTTTCTTGCGTATCTTGCGTGCGGCAGCGTTCCGTTCCAGAGGGACAATGCCGCGCAAAAACGTCACTTTCATCTCGTTTTTGCAGTTTTTCATTCGCAATCCGTCAATTATCGATTTGCGGCAGCGTCACCGCGCAAGCATGATATCCTATTTGTTTTGTTTTTCTTTGAGCATCCTGCTGTGTGAAAAAAGACGCGGCGACATCGTTTTTTAGACATTTTTGAGGTTTACCATAAATCCAGCGCATACTAAACGGGTGTCAATATTGGATTTTATCAACCAACTTGAAAAGTTTACCATAAAACCAACTCACAGAAGAAAGGTGCCGAAAACATGACAACCAACAAAAAATTGCTCGCATGGATCAAGGAATGCCAGGACATGTGCGAACCGGACCAGATTTACTGGTGCGACGGTTCTCAGGAAGAAAACGACCGCCTGCTTGCCGAGATGGTAGCCAGCGGCATGGCAACCCCGCTCAACCCCGAAAAGCGCCCGGGCTGCTATCTCTTCCGCAGCGATCCTTCCGACGTTGCCCGTGTGGAGAACAGAACCTTCATCGCCAGCAAAAAGCAGGAAGATGCGGGCCCGACCAACAACTGGGTTGACCCCGTCGAGCTCAAGAAGACCATGACCGCGCTCTACAAGGGTTGCATGCATGGCCGCACGATGTACATCATTCCGTTCTCGATGGGCCCCATCGGCTCGCCCATCTCCAAGATCGGCGTGGAAATCACGGATAGCCCCTATGTTGTCGTCAACATGCGGATCATGACCCGCATGGGCACCAAGGTTCTCGAAACCCTTGGCGATGGTGAATTCGTCCCCTGCCTGCATTCCGTCGGCGCACCGCTGGAAAAAGGCCAGAAGGATTCTTGCTGGCCCTGCGCCCCGATCGAACAGAAATACATCAGCCACTTCCCCGAAGAGCGCCTGATCTGGTCCTACGGCTCCGGCTACGGCGGAAACGCCCTCCTCGGCAAGAAGTGCTTTGCGCTGCGCATCGCGTCCGCACAGGCGCGTGACGAGGGCTGGCTGGCGGAGCACATGCTCATCCTCGGCCTCACCGACCCGCAGGGCAACAAGACCTACATCACCGGCGCTTTCCCGAGCGCATGCGGCAAAACCAACCTCGCGATGCTCATTCCGACCATCCCGGGCTGGAAAGTCGAAACCGTCGGCGACGACATCGCCTGGATGAAGTACGGCAAAGATGGCCGTCTCTACGCCATCAACCCCGAATCCGGCTTCTTCGGCGTTGCACCGGGCACCTCGGACAGCTCCAACTTCAACGCGATGCGCAGCATCGATAAGAACGCCATCTTCACGAACGTCGCCCTCACGGACGATGGTGACGTGTGGTGGGAAGGCATCGGCACCCCGGCGCCCGCGCACCTCATCGACTGGAAAGGTCAGGATTGGACGCCGGAATCGAAAGAGCCCGCCGCTCATCCCAACGCCCGCTTCACCGCGCCCGCGTCGCAGTGCCCCTGCATCGCGCCGGAATGGGAAGATCCCGCAGGCGTTCCGATCTCCGCAATCCTCATCGGCGGACGCCGTCCGCGCACGATCCCGCTCGTCCACGAGAGCTTCGACTGGACGCACGGCATCTTTGACGGCTCCATCATGGGCAGCGAAATCACCGCAGCCGCCATCTCCGCCAAGATCGGCCAGGTTCGCCGCGATCCGTTCGCGATGCTGCCGTTCATCGGCTATAACGTGTGCGATTATCTGCAGCATTGGCTCGACGTTGGCGCAAAGTCCACCGCCGACAAACTGCCGAAGATCTTCTACGTCAACTGGTTCCGCAAAGGCGAAAACGGCAAGTTCCTCTGGCCGGGCTTTGGCGACAACAGCCGCGTGCTGAAGTGGGTTGTCGAGCGCGTCAACGGAAAAGTGGATGCGGACAAGACCGCCATCGGCTACCTGCCCAAGAAGGAAGACCTCTACCTCGAAGGCCTCGACGTTTCCGCCGAAGCCATGAACGAGCTCTTCACCCTCACCAAAGAAGACTGGCAGGCCGAAGTGGAATCCATCAAGGAACACTATGCCAACTACGGCGAGAAGATGCCCAAGGCTCTCAAAGAGCAGCTCAAGGCACTCGAGACGCGCGTCAACGCGATGTAAGAGAACCTTCTCACAGGTAAAACCAACGCAAGGAGCGCATATCCAACGCGGATATGCGCTCCTTTTCAGGAAAAATTCGGTAAACTGCAACAAAAATCATGACTGTATATGCATTTGACAATATTGTTAGCATGAAATAATTGACAGGCGAAAATCTTTATGATATAGTCATGCAGTATTCAAAATAATTGCTTTGACCGCACATGTATGCTGATCATCCGTTATTTGATGATTGAGCGCATGTGTTTTTTGATAAGAGCACATTGGCGAAAGTCAACATGGCGTATTGGATAGGGTCGAGGGCATCTTGGTCTCGCGAAAACAGACGATCCTTTTTCGTTTCTTCCGGAGCCTCAAGCCGCCAACCCAAGCAAGGATGCAACCATTCACGAAAGATGAATGTGATTGAACGGGTACACCAGAACAAAAACCATCAAAAAACGAAAGAGGTATTTCCATGTTCAGCGACAAAACCATCGTCTGCAAAGATTGCGGAGCCAGCTTCACCTTCACCGCCAGCGAGCAGGAATTCTACGCGGAAAAGGGTTTCACCAATGAGCCCCAGCGTTGCAAGAATTGCCGTACCGCCCGCAAGCAGAGCTCTCCCCGTGGTGGCAGCGGCGACCGTCAGATGTATGACGCGGTCTGCGCAGGCTGCGGCAAGCCCTGCAAAGTTCCCTTCCAGCCCCGTTCCGACCGTCCTGTTTATTGCAGCGACTGCTTCCGCAAGTAATTGATCTGAAGCACAAAACGCTCCTCACAAGGGAGCGTTTTTTTCTACCCTTTTTGAGAAACGAGATTTTATCATAATGCAATTTTCGTCTTATAAGAACGCGAGGGGATGATACAATACTCCCAAAGAGAGGTGAATCAAGTGAAACACACCAACGAGCTCGAAGGCGTTACGATCATCAAAAAGTTGGACGATGTGCCGGAGCTCAAAGCGAAACTGATCTCCGTTTACGAAACAAAAACCCACAAGGATGTGTCCCGCTATAGCCTGTTGCTGGCGGAACACGTGTTGGCGCTTTCCGGCATGCCCATAAACGCAACCGTCGAGTCCTGCTTCTCCGTCAGCCGCGCATGGCAGGCAGGAACGGTGAAGTTTCAGGAAGCGAGGCAGATCGCCTTTGCGCTGCATCGCCTCGCGCGGGAGGAACCAGACCCGGTCTATGTGCTTGTCTACCGCACACTCGGGCAAATCGCTGCAACGCCGCACGTCAAGCGCCACGCGCTGGTTGCCAGCGACTACGCGGTCAAGCTCATCAACCGCATGTATCCGAGCGATTTGGAGAAGGTGCGCGAAATGCGAGAGAAACAGATCTCTCTGCTGGAGCAGGTCTAGCATGCAACGCAGCTCACCTCGAATCACACGGTAGTACAATAATTCCTTTACAAATACGAACAAGTGTGCTAATCTACCAAAGTATTGTGATGCAGCACCCCTGTTGAAGAAGTGCAGGGGATACAATTTGACTCGAAACGATACCCAAGATTTTCGTACGAACTCCCGTTGTCTGTCGCATTTATGATACGCCCTGGCAAGAAAACTACATCACTTGCCATACGGCTACGAGCGTTCCGGCTCCGACGTATCAATATCGATTAGACGACAGGACAACGTTTTTACAGGAAAAGTATGCTTTTTCGATAAGACGATGCCCGCTATGGTCGGCATGGTCTTATTTTTATGGCATCTCGGAACAGAAAGAAAACGGTACATGAATTACACAGAACTCCTATCCCCGGAAATGCAGCAAACGCTGGCGGCTGCCGGCTACGAAACCCCGACCCCGATTCAAGCACAGAGCCTCGAAACCCTGCTGGATAACCGCGACCTCATCGGCATCGCGCAGACCGGCACGGGCAAAACCGCGGCGTTCGCGGTACCGATCATCGAAAAAATCAACCCCGAAAACAGAAAGCCGCAGGCGCTGATTCTCTGCCCGACGCGTGAACTCGCGCTGCAGACCACGGCGGTGTTTAAGAAGCTTTCCCAGCACAAGAAGATGCGCACCGTCTCTATCTATGGCGGGCAGTCCCCCTATGTGCAGATTCAGGCGCTGCGCGGCGGCGCGCAGGTTGTCGTCGGCACACCCGGCCGCGTGAAAGACCTCATCGGTCAGAACGCGCTGAAGCTCAGCAACATCCGCTACGTCGTGCTCGACGAGGCGGACGAAATGCTCGACTTTGGTTTCCTTCCGGACATCAAATGGATTCTCAGCGCGATTCCGCAGGAACGCCAGATGATGCTCTTCTCTGCAACCATGAGCAAAGAGATCTCCGGCATTGCGCAGAGCTATCTGACCAATCCGCTGACCGTCGAAGTTGGCGAGCGCAACGAGCCCACCAAGACTGTGCGCCAGATGAGCATCCATACGCCGGAATCGGGCAAGATCACCACCGTCAACTACCTCATGAAGGAGACCGACCCGCGCCTGACGCTGATCTTTTGCAACACGCGCAACCGGGTGAAGACCGTCACCAAAAAACTCAACGACGGTGGTCTCGTCAGCGCCTGTATCCATGGCGACCTGAGCCAGAGCCAACGCAACGCCATCATGCGCGATTTCCGCGCGGGCAAGACCCCCGTGCTGGTTGCAACCGACGTTGCCGCCCGCGGTATCGATGTGGACAACATCGACCTCGTCATCAACTATGACGTACCGGACAAACCCGAGTATTACGTCCACCGCATCGGCAGAACCGGCCGCGCAGGGCACGATGGCTTTGCCGCCACGCTGGTCAGCGAGCAGGACATCCCGCGTCTGCGCGTCATCAAGCGGCAGTATAACGTGTTGACAAACTGATTCTCGCTCAACCAAGCAAAAAGCAGGAGCATTCGGAATATATTTTCCGGATGCTTCTTTTTTTGCGCAGAAAAGTATGTTTTGTTACATAGCCGTTGGCTCCGTTCGCTTTGTATAATTACATTACGATTACTTTTATAAATCGGTCTGTTCAGAATAGATGTTTCAATCTTTTTTGGTATGCTGCACAAGTTCTTGCTCCACGGATTGCACTTCCACGCTACTTCTTCCGGTACCGTCGATTGTAATATTGTCACACAACACAGTCGCTTTACCCGTGCATTGCGTATTTTTCATTCGATTCTCTATTGAACATGCATTTTATAATCAAAATTCAAATTCTTTTGCTTTTCTTTTTTGTTTGTAACGCTCATGTAATATTTTCCGCGTATGCTAGGGTCATAGAATTGATAAAGAGGTTTACCGATGAAAAACAAAGTGTTACGGGCATTGCTTCTCTCCCTTGGATTACTGCTGATTGCGTTCACCGTCGTCCTGATGGGCGGGTCCCCGGCGAACGGCGCAGTCGTCTCCTCCTCGCCCGTATACAGCCAGTCCACCGATGCGACGACGCTTGAGACCATTTCGGACGACGCAGTCCCGCTGGCAGCGCCCGCTGCGGTAGAACCCCTCGTGCTCACCCAGGTGATCCTTCCGGAAACCGCACCCGCCGCCGCGCAGCCCGCCGCAGAAGCGCCGGTTGCACAGGAACCCGTCGCGGAAGAACCGGTCAAGCCGGAAGTTCCCGTTGTGGAAGAACCGGTAGTCGAGGAACCAACCACGCCGGAAGCACCGGTTGCGGCAACCTCCGCCGCCATCCGTCTGCTGGAGCGCGCAAACGCACTACTGACCCAGTATTACGCCTGCACCACGACGGCAGAAAAACGCACGCTGCTTGGTGCTTCCAACAACAGCCTCGGTAACGACGCCATCCGCACCAAGCTGCTGGCCGATCTCGGCGGAAGCTGGGAGCAGTTGGAGAGCGAAGTGGTCGCCGCCACCGAGTATCAGCAGGGCAAAACGCTGTATGTGCAGGTTTACATGAGCGGGCTTTCCAGCGAGTTTGTCCCCGTGGTCTACACGACGCAGAATTCCGACCGTAGCGGCAACCAATGGGCAACCAATCTCGTCTATGACGACGACGCGGCAACCTGGATGGAATACACCCAGAAGCATCCCTACAACGACAGCCGCGTGGGGTTCTATATGACAACGCTCGGCAACAACGAGGATGGCTGGGAGGAGCTGCAGGATACCATGGAAACAAGCCCCGTCTGGCAGCCGGTGGATGTCCCCGTGGAAGGATGACTTCCTCTTTCGTCCAAATAAATCGATTCAAACTTTTTCACGATAGATTGAACGCAATCTTCTTCATGATTCCTCTTCCTTTTCAGAAGCAGTCCCGCGCGCGAGCGGGGCTGCTTTTGTTTTGGGCATACACCGCACGCGGTTGTGTTATAATGGCGACAGAGCGAACCCAACGCCGCAAGCTTTGCGGCGGAAACGGAGCAACCATACATGGATAAATCGGAATCCTTAGAGAATATTGCGGTGCTGATTGATGCGGATAACGCGCAATTGAGCAAACTATCGCTGATTTTGGAAGAACTCTCCACCTACGGGCGCATCGTCGTCAAGCGCGCCTACGGTAACTGGAAAGACCGCGCGCTGAAAAACTGGGAGGAGCAGCTCAAAACCCTCGCAATCAAGCCGGAACAGCAGTTTGCCTACACGACGGGCAAGAACGCGACCGACCTCTCCCTCGCCATCGGTGCCATGGACCTGCTGCACACGCAGATGTATGACGCGGTTGCGCTGGTCTCCAGCGACAGCGACTACACCCCGCTTGCAATTCGCTTGCGCGAGGCGGGCATCTACGTCTTCGGCGTGGGCGAGGAGAAAACCCCTCTCTCGTTTCGAAATGCCTGCGACAACTTCATCCTCACGCACAACCTCGGCGACACGGAGAAGCCGAAGCCCGCACAACCGGAGGAAGCAAAGCCCGCCAAGAAGCCGGAGAAAACGCCGCCAAAGACCGATCTTGCGCCCATTCACAGCCACCTGAAAACCGCGAGCGAGCGCTATCAGGACGCCGACGGCTGGGTCAACATCTCTTCCGCGGGCGGCTATATCAAGCGCGTGATGCCGGACTTTGACAGCAAGACGTATGGCTTTTCCAAGCTGACCGACCTGATCAAGGCGTTTCCCAAGATCTATGAGACCAAGACGTACCCCGGCAAAGGCACCGTAACGATATTCGCCTATCGCTGCATCCCCTGCCCGTGAGTTTGTCACCATCCGAGGATTGATTCCGTCTGCGCGACCCGATAGGATAGAACTAGTTCATCACATTCCTAGGAACATCGATTCTCAAAGGAGGAATTCTCTTGGAACAAACGCAAAAAAGCCGCAGACACGCGGGTCGATATATCCTCATCATCCTTGCTGCGCTGCTCGTCTTCCTCGCGGTTGCATTCTTTTCTTATGTAAACGACTATCGCCACGCAGACGAAACTGCGCTTTCTCTGCTGCAAAACAATCCCTCGATCCGTCAGGAAGGCAACCTGACCATCCTCACACCCGACGTAGGCAACGATACCGGGCGCGGATTGATCTTCTATCCCGGCGGCAAGGTGGAGGACACTGCCTATCTGCCACTGCTGGAGAAGCTGCGCGCGCAGGGCGTCACCGTCGCGCTCGTGAAGATGCCGTTCAACCTCGCGGTTTTTGACATCAACGCGGCGGACAAGGTGCCCGACACAGTCCCGAGTGTCTCTCGCTGGTATATCGGCGGGCACAGCCTCGGCGGCGCGATGGCAAGCAGCTTTATCGCAGGCAAGGAGGATCGCTTCGGCGGGCTGATCCTGCTCGGTGCATATCCCGTCAATGACAGCCCGATTCCAACGCTGTGCATCTACGGCAGCGAGGATATCATGCTCGACAAGACGAAGCTTGCGGGCGTTGCAAACGTTTTGGAGCTCGCCGGCGGTAATCACGCGCAGTTTGGCAACTACGGCACGCAGGAGGGCGACGGCGTCGCCTCTATCTCTCGCGAAGCGCAGCAAACCAAGGCCGCCGAGGCGATGGTTGCGTTCCTCACTACAGATTAAGAACTCAGATCATTGTTGTCTTTGATAATGTAATAACCAAACGGGAGGTTGAATCCGCATGGAAAAACAGAAGTCTTATCGCTTAAACTCCGCGCTCACATTTGTGTTTCTCTTTTCGTTTGCAATGGTCGCGGCAACGTGGCTCGTTTCCCCTTTGCTTGCGACGTTTCGCGCGATGCTGCTGCCGGATAGCGGAGCCAACTGGTACTATTGGAAACTGCCAAAACCGGAGTTGCTTGCCTCCATCAGCATGTGGGTACTGTATCTTGGTCATCAGATCACCGTATGGGTGCTGATTGCCAAGCTCAAGAATGCGCCGCGTCCGGAGGCGGGAACCATCGGGAAATACAACCTGCAACTATTGATCGTCAACGCTGTGTTCATCGTGCTGCATCTCGTGCAGACCGCGCTGTTTTATGACGCGCTGGCGCAGTTTGTGCCGGTGATGAGTTCACAAGGCTCGGTCATCGTAATGCTCGTGATGATGTTGATCCTGCTCAACAGCAGGCGCGGGCTGTTCTTCGGCAAGAAGGTTGCTCTACCGCCGCTCGGCGTTGCCGCCACGCAAAAAGTGCACGGGTTCTATATCTCCTGGGCGGTGATCTATACCTTCTGGTTCCATCCGATGGAAGGCACGCTGGGGCACCTGCTTGGCTTCCTCTATCTCTTCCTGCTGATGGGTCAGCTCTCCCTCGCGCGGACAACGTGGCACACAAAAATCGGCTGGCTGACGTTTCTTGAGGTGTTCGTCGCGCTCCACGGCGCGGTTGTCGCGTTGGGCGCGGGCAACGGCATGTGGCCGATGTTCTTCTTCGGTTTCCTGATGATGTTCCTGGTGACACAGATGTTCGGCATCTTTAAGAGCGGCTTTGCCATCGCTGGCGTGTTTGCCGCCTATGCCGCGCTGGTGGTGACCACCTATAGCGGCGGACTCGGCGGCTTTCTCACCGGAACGCCGGTCGGCTGGGCGGACATCCACCAGATCACATGGATTCCCGTGATCCTATACGGGCTGGTGTTTGTGCTCGCGTGGCTGTTTGCCGGTGTTGCCGCACTGCTCAAGAAGAAGAAGGCTTAAGTCAATTCCATCCGAATGAACATTCGCCGTGACCAAACTGGTTGCGGCGTTTTTTTGTGTTCGCCCGATCCGCCTTACCTTCTGCCGGATGCAGGTTTTTGTTGACATTCCGCTGCGGCTGATTATAATTGAATTTGCAACTGTTGATTCTTCGACATATAAGGTGGTGCATATGCAGTTCTCCAAATTGAGCATGCTCATCAAACTCGGCAGGGAATTCGGGCACGAGCAGATTCGTGACGCGGGCTTTTCTGATACGGAACATGCGATTTGCACGTTTCTTTGCTTTCACGACCAGGTCTCACAGGATATAATCGCCAACGCCTTGCTGCTGGACAAGACGACCGTCGCTAAAGCGCTCAACGCGATGGAGAGCAAGATGCTTGTCGTGCGCGAACAAGACGGACAAAACCGGCGCAAGAACCGGATTCGAATCACCGAAACGGGAAAATCGAGCGTCAGCGCCAGCATGCATATCTACGACACGTGGTTTACCGACGTGTGCGCCTGCCTGAGTGAATCCGAGCTGCGCCAGATGGATGAGTCGATCGACAAACTGATCCATGCCGCGCTTCTGCTGCGCGAGCAGGACAAACCCCAAGCCAAGTAATTTTTACGATCGTTGACTCAAACAAAAGCCAAGCAGGCAATCTCAAACAAAGAATAGACAAAAATCGGAAAGGGTAACTTTGTGAACAACCATATCGAACCGGAATCGACTGCCCCGCACTCTGTTTTCCAAAGAATCTGGATGGGTCTGAAGTCGTACTTGACCGACTGGCGGAATCTTCTCGGTCACGCACTGCTGGGTGTTTTGTTCGTCGTCATCGCCATCTGGGCGCCAATTTCCCTCTGGCTCAAACTTGTGATCATCGCGGTACTGATCACGTTTAACATACTCCGCATGCGCAAGAAGAACAAATCTACCACTTCCGAGGAGGGCTGACACAGATGAGTTCATTTCGGGATCTCCGCATTGTTGATAATTTTTACCAAACGTCGGCATTTTTTCCGATGCCAACCGTGCTGATCTCCACGTTGAGTGAATCGGGTCAAACATCCGTGGGCTCCTATTCGCTGTGTTTTCCGTACTATGTGGCCGGCAAGGACTATTACGCGATGCTGCTGCAAAGCCGCAACAACTCCAACACCGCGCAGAACATCCTCCGAAGCGGCACCTGTGCGCTGAATTTCATCGAGGACAGCCGCGCAAGCTTCAAGGAAGCGGTTCGCCTCGGGTTCCCCGGGGAAACGTGTGACGAGAAGATGCGCACCTGCCGCTTCACGCTGGAAGCGGGTCAGGCTGGCGGAGAAACGCCGCGCCCGCTCGTAATTCAGGAAGCATATCAGGTGTTTGAGTGCACTTGGCAGAGTGATCTGGAGAACGCATGGGAGGACATCCCGAAGGTTGGCCAGCTGGAAGGAATCGGGCCGCCCTATCGCAGCTTCAACGGCATCACCAGTAAATTCGGCGCGCACTTCATCCTGAAGGTTGACAAAATTCTCATGAAGGAGCGCTTCTACAACGCCATCATCGGCGGCGTAAAATCCGCTTCCTTCCCGCGTGTTCCGGTTGACTACGGTTATCGCGACAACACGCATTTCTGGTACACCCGCTTTTCGCGCGCAATTTCCGAGCGCATCCCGGCAGCCAAGGAAGCGGAGCTATCCACGGTGATCTATGCCGCAAGCCGTATCGACCCGGAGGTTCGCTTCACAGACGATGCCTGCAAAACGCTTGTCAAGGTGCCGCGCGTCTTCCTCAAAACCGCGCTGCAAGGCTGCGTGGACTGGGCAAAGGCAAACGGCGTGAGCGTGATTGAAGAGAACCACATGACAATCATACGCGACAAACGAAGCAGCGAGAAAAAGTAAAAAGAGCAGCAAAAAACCGCCGTATCCGGCGGTTTTTGTACTTCGAAAGGCTGCTTACGGCTGCATCGCACCAAAGAGCACGAGCCAGGCAAGCAAGGACTTTGCCACGAGGCTGAGGATGATATACCCGCGCTCACCGTGGACATAGTCCGCCCATTTGCCGACGCGCTTGTATTGCAGAATCATGTTGATCGGGAATGTGTTAAACGCCACAAAGTAGGTTCCGACAATCGCCCAAACGAACCACGGCACCATGTCCAGATTGCCCGTACCGAACATATAGAGCAGGATTGCCGCCCAGGGTGCAAGCCCCGCGATAGAACCCCAAACGAACGGGCCCCACTTGACGTTTCCCTTTTCCGCGCCGCTGTTGAGCTGCTCCATAACGAGGCCAAAGAGGTTCATCGACGCGTTGACCACAAAGATAAGCACCAGAGATGCGATGTCGTAGATGCCAAACAGAGTGCTGATCAAAACGATCATGATCGACGAACTCAACGCGTACTCAAACCAACGGTATTTGTTGATGCCCGCACGAATGCCGTCGAGATACTTGTCTCCGCTGAGATAGATGATCAAATGCGCCAGCGCGGAGATGAACAAAAACGACGCTACAAGTATGCCAAACGGCAGTGTGAACAAGGGTTTGCTCGCCAGTTCAAGCGATTTTGTTGCAACGTTAAAGCTCAGGTAGTTTTGTGTAATCGTCGGTTGAAATTCCGCGATTTTCTGAATCACGCTGGTTGCAAGAAGCAGCATGACCGCACCCTGAATCAGATGAAACGCTCCCATAATTAGATTGAAGCGTCTGAGTTTTGCCAATTTGATTTCCATTTGTATTACACCATCCTTTATGAACTGAATGTACAATAAATGCATGCGCGCCACTGTGACTTTTTCACGCTGGAACGTCGAAAAACGGCGTATTTTCGCGCAAAACGCCGTGTTTGCTTGCCTGCCGTGCAAGAATGGTGCTATGATGTCAATTACCAACGATTTCGCTTTATCAAACCGAAAAAGGAGACCAATATCATGTTGGAGTTTAAGTTTGACACACAACTGCTGCTCGCGGGCGAACAGCTCAACGAGGATGAAATTTTTGACTATATCACAGCAACCTTTGAGGGCGACAGTTTGCTCGCCGTTGGCGACGAATCGCTCATCAAGATTCACTTCCACACCAACCGCCCTTGGGAAATTCTCGCTTACTGCGCCTCGCTCGGCGAAATATTCGACATCGTGGTGGAAAACATGGAGCGCCAATCGGCCGGGTTGCAGGGATAAGGTTACCGTTGCGCGGATAAAAGTAGGCAATTTCGCCGTCTGTTTTTCTACAGTTCATCTTTCTAATTATACTGAATTCATAGGGCGCGAACGTCTGCGCCCATTTTCTGTTTTCCGTCGCGCGGCAGAAAACGCGCAAACCGACTAACTGCTGAGGAAAGCGCCATGTTTCACATTCTCGTTGTCGAAGACGACACAAACGCCAGAAAGCTGATGAAAGCCGTTCTGGAACGCGCAGAGTATTCCGTTCTCTGCGCAAGCAACGCGGACGAAGCACTCCAGCTTCTGGACACAAACCACATCGATCTGATCCTGCTGGACATCATGATGCCCGGCATGGATGGCTACGCGCTGACCAACGAATTGCGCGGCGCCGGAAACACGGTTCCGATCCTGATGGTCACAGCAAAGCAGCTGCCCGCAGACAAGCGTAAAGGGTTTCTTGCCGGTACGGACGACTATATGACCAAGCCCGTGGACACGGAGGAGATGCTGCTGCGCATCAAGGCGCTGCTCAGGCGCTCCCGCATCATCAGCGAGCGCAAGCTGACCATCGGCACGGTCGAGCTGGACTACGACGCGCTGACCGTCACACGCGACGACGACCGCCAAACCCTCCCGCAAAAGGAGTTTTATCTGCTCTACAAGCTGCTCTCCTACCCCGACAAAATCTTCACTCGCATTCAGCTGATGGACGAAATCTGGGGTATGGAATCCGAAAGCGGCGACACGACTGTCAACGTGCACATCAACCGCCTGCGCAGGCGCTTTGAATGTTATCCTGAGTTTGAGCTGGTCTCCGTGCGTGGACTTGGCTACAAGGCGGTGAAAAAAGTATGAAACGCGAATCGCAGCATTCACGCCAGCGTTTTGGCCTCGCCGCGCTGTTTTCCGCCATCGTATTTCTGATTTTAATCATCACCTCGGTGCTGATCTTCATCTCCGGCATGCTGCTGATTCGCATCAACGCAATCAACATCGCAAAGCTGTCACATCAGGAGCCGATGCTGCCAATCTTCGTGCTGCTGGTCATCAGCGTTGTGGTCGGCACGGTGGTCTCCTTCATGATCAGCCGTTTTCCGCTCAAGCCACTGCGCCGCATGATCGATGCGACAAACCGCCTCGCCGCGGGCGATTTCTCCGTTCGCCTACATCTAGTGGGTCCAAGCTCGTTTAACGAACTGACCACCAGCTTCAACCGCATGGCGGAGGAGCTCGGCAGCATCGAGATGCTCCGCTCCGACTTTGTCGATAATTTTTCGCATGAGTTCAAGACACCAATCGTGTCCATCAAAGGCTTTGCCGAAGAGCTCAAGCACGACGACCTCACGCCCGAGCAGCGGCAGGAGTATCTCGACATCATCATCCACGAGTCCTCGCGCCTGGCGCAGCTTGCCACCAATGTGCTCAACCTTTCCCGCGTGGAAAAGCAGGCGATACTCGCCTCACGCGCGCGCTTTGACCTCACCGAGCAGGTTCGCCGCTGCATCCTGCTCTTTGAAAGCAAATGGGAACAACGCCGGCTCAACCTCAACGTCGAGCTTGACGAGGTGATCCTCGAAGGCGATGAGGAACTCTTGAGTCAGGTATGGCTCAACCTCATCGACAACGCGGTGAAATTCACGCCGGAGGGCGGCTGTGTGGACATCCGCCTGCAAAAACGCGAAAACGCAGCCGTGTTCGTCATCCGCGATGATGGCTACGGCATCCCGCCGGATGCACAGCGGCATATCTTCGACAAGTTTTATCAAGGCGACGTTTCCCATGCGGCCTCCGGCAACGGGCTAGGGCTCTCCATCGCGCGGCGTGTGGTGACACTCCACGGCGGAGACATCCGCTGCCAGAGCGAGGAAGGCGCGGGAGCCGAGTTCACCGTTGAACTCCCGCTCAATTGAGCAAACCGCGACAGAATTGTGTTGGATTGCGTACGATTCACGAAAATGACAAATTTCATCGAATCTAGTTTTTCTTCCGTTCACGTTTGCTCGTTACTATGACTTGGAAAAATGAAAAAAACGCACTCCGGCAAACAACCGGAGGCATGATGGAAAGGAACCTGCAATCCTATGGAACGCAAAGCCCCTGTTCAAAAAAAGAAGAAAACCCGTGTTTGGCTCTGGGTGCTCATCGCGGTGGTCGTCACCATCGCGGTTGGCTTGCTGCTGTTGAGCAGCGCCATCAAGCGCGCAGCACAACCCGTCTACGCCGCCTATACAGTGGAAACCGGCACCGTTGAACGCACGATTACCGGCAGCGGACGACTCTCCGCCGACGACAGCGAGACACTGCAACTACCCGCCGGCGTGCGTGTGGAGAGCGTCTCCGCCAAATTTGGCGACATCGTGAAAGCGGGCGACGTACTCGCGACGCTGGATGTCGATTCCCTCCGCGACGTCGCGGCAAAGACAAACTCGGAACTGAGCGCTCTGGATCGCGACATTGCAACGCGCAGCGAAGTGACGCAGGTGAAAGCCCCTGTGCGCGGACGCGTGAAATATCTGCCCGCGACCATCGGCAGCGAAGCGCGGGACGTCATTCGCGAGTACGGCGCGCTGGCACTGCTCTCGAGCGATGAAAAGATGCAGGTCGAGCTGACAACCGACGCAGATCTTACGCTCTATTCGAAGGTATCCGTCCGTTGGGACGGCGGAAAAGCGACCGGCATGATCGCGGAGAAAACCGCGACAGGCTATCTTGTCACCCTTAAGGACAATGGTACGCCATATCTGGCCCAGGCGCAGGTGTATGATGGCGACACGCTGCTTGGCGAAGGCACGCTGGACATCCATGCGCCCGTTGCCGTGCTTGCCTCCGGCGGCGAAATCACGGACATCGAGGTTTCCGAAAACACGCTTGTCTACGCAAACAACAAGCTCTTCTCTCTGGAAAATGCGCCCGCATCGGCAAGCTATAACACCGCCTTTGCAGACCGCGCCGAGAAGGCCGCGCTTTATTCGCAACTACTTTCCTATATCCAAGACCCGCGTGTGATTGCGCCTGTTGACGCAACGATCGGTGAAGTCAAGATCGCGAAAAACACCGATGTTCCCGCCACCACCGCAAGTGACGGCATGACGGATGCGTTTGTGCTGCACACCGGCGGCGCGGTGAAACTCGTCATCGACGCAGATGAGCTGGATATCGACTCCGTTGCGCTGGGTCAGAGCGCGAGCGTCACGCTCGACGCATATCCCGGCGAAAGCTTCGCCGCAACGGTAAGCCATATCTCTCGCATCGGCACCGTGAGCGGCAGCATTACGACCTACCCGGTCGAAGTGTTGCTTGGCTATGAAGCGCGCCTGCTCGAAGGCATGAACGGCAGCGCAGTCGTGCTCACAGCCAAGAAGGAGAACGTACCGCTGATCCCCGTTGCGCGCATTCTGGAGGATTCCTCGGGAGAATACGTCAACGTAAAGGCCACCAACGGCTCCTATGAACGCCGGGATATCACCACCGGGCTTTCCGACGGAACGAACGCAGAGGTCACGAGCGGGCTTGTCGCGGGCGATCAGATCTGGTATCTGGATACAAGCGTAACCAAGCAATTCACCGGCATGATGCCGGATCGTAGCGCTGCCGCCGAACAGAACGGTTATCCGAACGTTGGGGGTAAGTGATCATGGCAAGCGGTAAACCCATCATCACCATGACCGACATCACGAAGGTGTATTCGGTTGGCGGAGAGGAGGTGCGCGCGCTGGACGGCGCAAACCTGACCATCCGCGAAGGCGAGTTTGTGAGCATCATCGGCCCATCCGGCAGCGGAAAGAGCACGCTGATGAATATCATCGGCTGCCTCGACGTTGCAGATAGCGGAGAGTACATTCTCGACGGGCAGTCGATCGAGCAGTATTCCGAAGAGGAGCTGGCGAAGATCCGCAACAAGAAGATCGGTTTCATTTTCCAGAACTTCAACCTGCTTTCGCGCATGAGCGCGCTCTCCAACGTGGAGCTCCCGCTGATCTATCAGCGCCTCCACATCAACGAACGAAAAGCGATGGCGCAGCGTGCGCTGGATCGCGTCGGGCTGAGCGAACGCAGCAGTCACAAGCCTTCCGAGCTCTCCGGCGGCCAGCAGCAACGTGTGGCGATTGCCCGCGCGCTGGCAACCGATCCTGCGATCCTGCTGGCGGACGAACCGACAGGCAACCTCGATAGCAAGACCGGCGACGACATCATGGCACTCTTTCACGAACTGCACCGCGCGGGAGACACGATTGTGCTCATCACGCACAACGAAGAGATCGCAAAGCAGGCCCAGCGGCGCATCCGCATTATGGATGGCCGGGTCACGGAGGTGGGCGCATGATCTTGCAATCTGTCAAGATGGCTTGGGAGGCGATTACCTCCAACAAGCTCCGTTCGTTTCTGACGATGCTGGGCATCATCATCGGCGTGGTCGCGCTGGTAGTGCTGGTTTCGCTTGTCAACGGCGCAACCGGCGCAGTAACAAGCGAAATCACCGCGCTCGGCAACGATATGGTCACAGTTAACGTGAAAGACGACAAAGGTTCTCCCATTCGTTTGGAGGATTTGGACGAAATCGCGGCGTTGGACGCGGTCGGTGAGGCCGCCCCTTCCGGCAGCATGAACGCAACCGCAAAATTCGGCTACTCGGACGTGTCCGTCTCCTTGTATGGCACAACCCCGGCGTATTATAATGTACAGGGGCTCAAGCTTGCCTACGGACGCTTTCTCAAGAGCGCAGACGTGGCAAATGCTTCCTATGTAACCGTTCTAGGCAACAATACAGCCGAGGAACTCTTTGGCAAAGCAGACGTGGTTGGCGAAACACTGTCCATCGGCGGTCGAAACTTCCTCGTCGTCGGCGTTCTGGAAGAGGACACATCCCTCTTTGCGTCTATGCTCGGCGGATATTCGGCCTATGCGCCGTTTACGGTGGAATCCCGCATGGCGGATCAACCCTATGTTACGTCGCTTTCGGTTTCTCCCGCGGGCGACACAGACGCGACTGAGAGTCAAGTCGAAAGCTATATGCTCTCGCGGTTCCATCAGGACGAAGACGCGTATAATCTGATGAACATGAGTAGCATCTCCGATGCGATGGGCACCGTTACCAGCACGCTCTCGCTCCTGCTTGGTGGAATTGCTGCGATTTCACTTCTGGTCGGCGGCATCGGCATTATGAACATTATGCTGGTTTCTGTCACCGAGCGCACGAAAGAGATTGGCATCCGCAAGGCCATCGGCGCGGGCAAGAAGAGCATCATGATGCAATTCCTCATTGAGGCTTTGATGGTCTCGCTGATGGGCTGTCTTTTGGGGCTCGCGCTCTCATGGGTGATTCTCGAGATTGCAACAGTGGTTGCGCAAACAATCACATTCTCGATGTCCCTCGGCGTGGTGCTGCTGGCGGTTGGTTTCTCCTCGGCCATCGGCCTGATCTTCGGGCTGTATCCTGCAAACAAGGCCGCAAACAAGCACCCGATTGAAGCCCTCCGCTATGAGGGGTAAGGCCTGACCGGATAATCGACAGAGTGATTTCCCATATTTCCTAAAGCGTGCAACTTCGCAGGGCGCAATCGCCTCTCCCATGGCGCCTCCTCCCTGCGAATCCGCATGGTTGCGTAGCGGGAGTAACCCATCCCCCCCCTCTTTCCACTGCCGCAACGCAACAGCATAAGCCCGCAGCACTCTTTCCCCCATTGAGTGCTGCGGGCTACTTTTTTCCTTTGTCGTAACTAACCAACTATATAGATAGTCTATGTGTTATTTTGTTATTTGCAAAAAAATGCGCCCCACGGGCGCAAGAGAAGATCAGTTCAGCCGGTCAAACAATTCTTCAAACTCGTCCTGCGCCGCGGCAAAGAGATCCACCAACGCGGGATCAAAGTGCTTTCCGCGCCCTTCAAGAATGATCTGCATCGCTTTCTCGTGCGGGAACGCAGGTTTGTAGACCCGTTTTGAGCGCAGTGCGTCATAGACATCCGCCAGTGCCATCATCCGCGCGGAGAGCGGAATCGCCTCGCCCTCAAGCGCGAAGAGATACCCGCTGCCATCCCATTTTTCATGATGATACCGCGTGATATCCAGTCCCATCTGGATAAATGCGTTGTTTTGATAGCGCTTGTCGATGTTTTTCAGCGTTTGATAACCAATCTCGACATGGGTTTTCATAATTGCGAATTCCTCTGGCGTGAGCTTGCCGGGCTTGAGCAAAATCAAGTCGGAAATGCCAACCTTGCCGATGTCGTGCAGGGGGCTTGCGCGATAGATCGTCGCGATATACTCATCCGTAATATAGGAGGAATACTGCGGCAGGGTACGAGCCTTTTCTGCAAGCAGACGGCAAAAGCTCGCCGTGCGCTCGATGTGCGCACCGGTTTCGTCGTCCCGCGATTCCGCGAGCTTCACCAGTGCGAAAATCGTCGCAATCTGCGCTTCCGAAATCTCCCGCACCTTGTCCGCAACCATTTCTTCCAGATGCTTGCTGTAGCGCTCCAGCTCTTCCTCCGCGTGCTTCATCGGTGTGATGTCCTGCAAGGTGCCAAAGCTCTTAATCGGGTTGCCCGCCTCGTCAAACTCAGTCTGTAGGCGAACGTGCACCCAGATGATCTCGCCGTCACGTAAGCAAAGGCGGAACTGCTGGTCCCAGGGTTCTCTTTCCTGCAAGAGTTTGATGTATCCCTTTTGAACGATTTCCATATCCTCCGGCAGGATGAAGGATGAGAACAACTCGCGCGAGGGAACCTCCGTAGGATCAAGCCGGAGAATCTCCAGATAGGATTTTGACCAAGTGCGAACATCCTGCGTGTGATCGATGTCCCAGCGGCCAATGCGCGCAATGTGCTGCGCTTCACTCAGGCGCTGCTCACTTTGCGCAAGGCTGCCCGCAATCTCCGCGTGACTCAGCACCAACTTTCGAAACAACTCGTCCTGGATCATGTTGTCCACGATGATCGCGTAGCTTTCCAGCGCATAGAGCGAAAGCGTCGGGTTTTCCAGCGCTTGAATGTCGCGGTAAATCTGGCCGTCCCTTGCCGCGTCCCAGCGTTTCATATCTTGTTCTCCGCAATCAGATATTCAATGCCGACATGTTCAATCTTCCGCAGATGCCGGATCACGACCGCTGCATCCTCTCTGCTTCGGATAATGCTGCCGTGTTGCGGCGCGATGCGCGCAAAATCCAGAGACTCGATGACATCCAGCGCGTGCGTAAGCGCAGCTTTCGAGGTCATGATGCGCTTGTGAAACTGGTCAATGCCATAGAGCGGGCATTTTTTACCCGTCAGCGGGCAGACGCGCTGGGACTGGCACTCGTTACAGCCTTCGACCAACTCCAGATTGAGCTGCCAGCTTGCGTCATAGCTGCCGAACAGATCACTGGAAAACAGCGCTTGCGTTTTTGTGTCATAAGTGATAAAGCTGCCCGGCGAGTGGCAAAACGGCGTGCCGTAAAACTTGAGCACCCGTCCGGATGAAAACACATACTCGCTGCCGATCACACGATAGTCGAGCTTCGGCGTTTTCTTGGAATAATAGTGGATGAAGACGTTGTTCTCCATGTGCGATATGATGCGCAGCTCTTCCGTATTGATGATCGCCTCCAGCTGCGGAAGGCTGCCGCAAAGATCCGGGTCGTAATGATGATAGATCAGGCGCTTGATCTGCGCGGGTTTTAACCCCGTGCGCAGGATTTTGAGCATGACAAAACTGAAATCATCACGGCTGCCGCCGTCGATGAGCACCGCCTCGCCGCCCTCCTGAATCAAATATGGATTGCAGTGCAAGCCAACGTTGTTGTTGGTGTAGCCGAGCCAATCAATCCCGTCCGCAATCTCAATCGGGTTCAGATCCAGATTTTCTTTGGCGTCCATGCAGCAGCTCCTCCAATCCCATCCCGGCCGCGCGCATTTCTTTGCGGCGCGGGTCAAAGGCATAGTTTCAGTTTACCTGCATTTTCTATTTCGCGCAATACGGTTTTATGCACACGTTACACGAGCAACACACGGGTCGATTTTCTAGGTAATCGTGCAGGGCAGCCAACGCCCATTTTTCTCTGGATTCGTAGCTTTTTTTATCACACGCACCCGTCTTGCGGTTCGATTACTCCGCGCGCGTCACGCGCGGCACGCAGGCGGACAAGCAGGTCCGCCGCAGTCTGCTGCGCGATTTGCAGGAAAAGATCGCCCTGCAATCCCAGGCCGGTACTCGCGCGCTCCACCGCATTCGACAGCGCCATTTCCGCCTCTGCTTGACTCGATTCAGTGAGCAGCCGGTTGACCTCACCCAGCTTCTCCTGCGGCAGCGAGAGCGTCAGAACAGACTCGCCCGCCAGCACGCAAAGCGGCGCCATCTCCGCCGCGGGTAGATAGAGATTCACCAAGAGATCGGCATAATCCACATAATACCGCTGATAGAGCGAAAGCAGCGCTTCGCGCGGGAGCGCGCGCAGCAGCGCGTTTTCCGCGAGCAACCGCCGCAAATAATCCTGCATGTATTCCGCACCGAGAAGGGATTCCGAAACCGGCTGGCACAGCGGGTAATCAAACGAACAGGGAATCTCCTGTGGAAAAAAATCCGCATCATACCCGGCAAAGAATGATGGCAGCGCATCCAGCGTGTCGCGATAGGCGGTGTTCACGAGCGGTGGCGGGTTGCGCTGCACTTGCAGCAACAGAAGTTTCGCGCGCTGCGCCATACGCTTTGCGGTATGCACCCCCGCCTGCCAGCGTGTCTTGAGCGGCGTGCTTGCCGCTTGCTCCGGCGACAGGAAGCGCCGGTTGAGATCGAGGCAGTAGAGAACCCCCTCGAGCAGTCTCCGCGCAGTGTCCACGGGAACCGACGTGCTGTCACCCATCGTGTAACGGCGGATGCGCTCCTCCAAGAGCAGATAGATCGCTTCCGCGTCTGCCGGGGTGAGCCGCGCCTCCCGCGCCACCGCAGAGAGCGCGCTACTCGTCGTCTCGCTCGTCATCCTCGTCCTCCCACTCCGCATCCTCAAACCCGAATCTGCGCGCGCGGCAGAGCGCCTCCAGAGACGTGCCAATCACCGCCTCCACCGAGCCGTCGTATGCGTCAAACCGCTCTCGCATGGCCTCAATCAGCTCGTCGTCCGTGAGTTGCTCACCACAAGCGTTCTTGAAGTAGTAGAACGCATCCACAAGCTCCGGCAGGATCGTCTCGTAGTCCTCCTGCAAGAGATACGGCGAATCGCAGAATCCTTCCGCAATGATGCGCACCGCGCTGGTGCCGAGTTCAACGCGCCCGTGGTCGATGAGTGCCTGTGTTCGCGCCTGCGCCAGTTGCAGCATCCCCTGTTCGCTCAGGCGCAGACCAAAGTGCGCAGACGTCTCATTTGCGCCGCGCAGCTCCTCCAGAAATTGCTGCTGAATCCGCAGCGCAATCGATTGTTCCATCTCCTGTTTCATGCGCAATCTCCCCCCATTCGCACAGAGTGTATGCCGAATCGACCCGTGGTACAAGTCTTGAAAAAATGCTCAAAATATGTTATAGTAACGTCAGAAAAAGAGTTGCACATGCCTGCAACTCTTCTTTTTTTATTGTCCAACCGGATGATTTTGTGCTACACTCCGTCTTATGAAGCAAGAAAATGAAAAACAATCCATCCGCTGGAGCCACCTGACACCGTGCGATGAGATCGAGGCAATGTTTTCCGCCGCCTGTGCGGAAGAAGAGGATATCGAGAATATTCTCTTTGAGAATCTCGCGTTGGAAGGCGGAGAATACCCCGGGCTGACGTTCCGCTCCTGCCGCTTCGTCGGCTGCCGGCTCTCCGGCTGCTCGCTTCCCCGCGCGGCGTTCATCGATTGCGCGCTGGAACAATGCGACCTCTCGAATGTGCAGATGCACAAAGGAACGCTCCAGCGAACGAAGTTGGCCGATTGCAAACTGCTCGGTATCTCGCTTGCGGAGTCCTTTCTGCTTGACGCGGTGCTGGAGCGCTGCGTGGCGCGGTATGCCAACTTTTCCACAAGCAAGCTTCGTCATGTGCGCTTCTCCGGCTGTGACTTCACCAGCGGGTCGTTCGCGAGCTGCGCGCTCTCAACCACCGCATTCTCCCGCTGTCTGCTCACGCGAGCGGAGCTGTTCCAAACGCACTTTGCCGGCATGGATCTCTCGGACTGCGAACTCTCCGGTATCTCCATCAGCGGCGGCGAGCTGCGCGGCGCAAAGGTGAATCTTGAGCAGGCTGCCATGCTTGGGCAGCTGCTTGCAGGCGTTGCGATTCAGGAGAGCCTTCCGCAGATTTGACAGCGTATTGCAACCCTATTCGCAAAATAGACAACTCAGATTGACACCATGCTCCTGTTTTGAGGCAATGCCACAAACAGGGGCTTTTTCGACTGTTCAACCGCGTGTACGCATGGTACAATTGTGTAGTAGTAGTTGTTCTCGATAACTGCTAGAATGCTTTACTGCATTCGATTTGAAAAACAGCCTGCACACAAATCATATGAATTGGGAGGAACATCTCGATGAGAAAACTGGTTTCATTTGCACTTTCCCTCATGATGGTTGCCTTCGTTTTATCCGGCTGCTCGAAGGCGAAGGATGCCGCGGAGGATGTTGCCGCGCAATCGGTTGAGGCGGCAGAAACCGGAGAGAAAGCAACGGAAGAAGTTGCCACCGAAGCACAGCAGAGTGCGCCGAGCGGAAGCGATTCCGACACCGCATCCGCCTTCTACACCGCGTACATGGACGCAAAGTCCGATGTGCTCAACCGCCTGATGGACGGCATCGGCAACAATCCGGATACGATGATGTCCGCTTTTTCCTTTCTAGGCATCTCAATGAGCGACCTTTATCTGCTGCCCGCGCTCTACTTCGGGCTCGGCGAAAGCTCTGTTGCCACCGCTCTGGCGATGATGGGCGCAAAGGACGTCAGCTACAATGAGCAGGGCAACCAGTACACCGTCACCTACAAAAACTCCGAAGACAAGGAATCCTCTCTGACGGGAACGTATGACAAAGGCAAATCACTTATCGCCGTCGGCTCGACCAACGGCAAGGAAGACGTGTTTGCGGAAACCTACCGCACCGCGTTTGGGTATATCGGGCAGTTTTATTTCATCGCGGAGGACGGCACAGCGACGCTATATCAGGTTTCGATCTCCGGCAGTGACGGCGTGTTCGGTGTGCTGACGGGCGTGGATCGCCCGGCGGCGCTGACCGGCGCAGAAGGAGCCGATTTCCCGAAGGCGGCAAAAGAATGGTATGCCATCACCGGCAGCACGATTACCGGACTTACGGCGGACGGCAAGCAGATCAATTTTGAATATGTGCCTTCCGAGAACGCAGGATAACAGCACATTTCACCTCGCGAATCAAGCGCTGTTTCTACAAATGGAGCAGCGCTTTTTCTTTCTGCACATGTTAACCCTGCAAAAATCGCATATAACCGGAACAGTTCTCCATTCGGGTAGTCCTGCGTCACAATCCGTTTCAAAATCGTAACATGTCGTTGATGCCTTGTTCACGATTCTCTGGTAGTATATACATCGTTGGGAAACATACGGCAACCCACCCCGGCAACGACATCATTTATCTTTTTTCGTGACAGATTTCTACTAGCCCAAGAAATGAAAAGATCCCGCTGTATGGACCCGAATTAGGACGCTCTGTGAAGGGCGTCCTGTCGATTTTGGGGATCGATCCCCACGCAAAGCATACACTGCGCGCAAAAAAGAGGCAACCCGCCAGGGTTGCCTCTTTCGCTACGCTAGAATCGGAGTCGAAGTTGTTCTTAGAACAGGTGAATCGTCAGGAACAGCGTGCTCATCAGCGATGCCACAAGGGACACAACCGTGATCTGCGTGTTGATGGACGGGCCTGCCGTGTCTTTGAACGGATCGCCGACGGTGTCGCCAACGACTGCCGCTTTGTGCGCGTCGCTGCCCTTGCCGCCTTCATGGCCGCTCTCAACATACTTCTTGCCGTTGTCCCAGAGACCGCCGGAGTTGCTCATGAACAGAGCAAACAGCAGACCGGAGACGATATTGCCGCAGAGGAAGCCGCCGATGGCCTGCACGCCGCCGACAAAGCCGACGACGAAGGTCGCGACGATTGCCATGAGACCGGCGGGGACGAGCTCTTTGAGTGCGCCATCGGTGGCAATCTCAATGCACTTGTCATATTCCGGCTCAACGCCTTCTTTGCCTTCCTTGAGGCCGATGATTTCTTTGAACTGACGGTGGATTTCCGCAACCATGCGCTGCGCATTGCGATCAACGCCGAGCATGAGCATCGCGGAGAACACGGCGGGAACAGCCGCGCCAACGAGCAGGCCGAAGAAGACCATCGGGTTCATGATGTCGAAGTTCTGGATGCCGGTCACGCCGAGTTCGGCAGCGGCGGTGTTGACTTCGCTCATGAATGCGCCAAGCAGCGCGATAACGGTGAGACCTGCGGCCGCGATGGCAAAGCCCTTGGTGACGGCTTTGACGGTGTTGCCTGCGGAGTCGAGTTCGTCGGTGATGGCGAGGACTTCTTCGCCAAGGTCGCCCATTTCAGCAAGGCCGCGCGCGTTGTCCACGATGGGGCCGTACGCGTCGTTGCTGACGATCATGCCGACGATGGAGAGCATACCGACGGCTGCCATGGAGATGCCGAAGAGAGCATACTGCACGCCGCCGAGCGGTTCGCAGAGTTTGTACGCGGTGACTGCCGCAACGCCGATACCGATCATTGCCGGGAAGACGGAGAGCAGACCGTAAGAGATACCGGACAGAATCGTGAACGCCGGGCCGGATTTGCTGGCATGCGCCACGAAGTGGACGGGCTTCTTGGAGTCATCCGTGAAATAGTCCGTGGTGAGGCCGATGATCACGCCAACCGCGAGGCCGACGATGCAGGCACCCCAGATTCTCCAGGAGTAGTTGAGGAAGTAGGTTGCACCAGCGGTGAGCACGGCATAGATGGCAGTGGTGACGTAGGTGCTGGAGTTCAGCGCCTTGGTCGGGTTGCCATTCTTGCCGATGCGCGCGGTCATAACGCCGAGGATGGAGGCCAAGAGGCCCAGCGCCGCAAACACGAACACCATGTCTACGTTGTTGCCGCCGAGCGCGCTGCCCATAACGAGAGCTGCCGCCATGGAGGCAACATTGGAATCGAAGAGATCCGCGCCCATGCCGGCGACGTCGCCAACGTTGTCGCCAACGTTGTCCGCGATGACGGCAGGGTTACGGGGATCGTCTTCGGGGATGCCGAGTTCGACCTTACCAACGAGGTCCGCGCTGATGTCGGCAGTCTTCGTGAAGATACCACCGCCCGCTTTTGCAAACAGAGCCAGCGAGCTTGCGCCGAAGCTGAAGCCGAGGACGGTGGTCGCATCATGCGTGATCAGGTAGACCAGCGTTACGCCCAGAAGGCTCGCGCCGACAACCGCCATACCCATGACGGCGCCGCCACGGAAACCCGCCATGAACGAAGGAGCGATGCCCTTCTTGGCGGCTTCTGCGCTGCGGCCATTGGCAATGGTTGCAACTTCGAGGCCGATCTTGCCCGCGATTGCGGAGAAGAGTGTGCCGAAGATGTAGGCGACGAGCATCCACACGTTGTGGATGATTTCACCCTGCCAAATGGGCTTGGGAAGGAACACAAAGATGAGCACGGCGGCAACGCCGGCAAATTTTGCCAGAACGGTATATTCCTTGCGCAGGAAGGTACGCGCGCCGGCACGGATGAGTCCGGTTGCCTTGAGGATCTTCTGGTTTTCGCAGGGTTGACGCTTGACCCAGAGGTAGAGCCAAACGGCGAACGCAAACGCCAGAAGGGCGACGAGTATAGACCCGTACAGAATGAGGTTTTCCATAGTACTATCTCCCTTTTTTCTGATCCGCTTTGCGGCGGTCATATGAGTGTCGATGGCTATCGTTCAACAGCCATCCGATCGCTTCCGTAGGTTTAGGAGCGCTTGCCCTTTTTCACGGGGCTCGCCAAAAGGTTGAGCAGTGTAATGGTAAGGATGATCGCAGCCGTGACAATGAAGATGCCCAGCATGCCGAGGCCAAGGATACCCATCGTATCGGAAAGAGGAGCAACTGCTTCGAGATTCATGATAGTATCTCCTTTCTCTTATTTCGCAATGAGGCTCAGCAGAACGCCGCCCGCGATGACGGAGGCAATCTGACCTGCAACGTTTGCGCCAGCCGCATGCATGAGCAGGTGGTTGGTCTTGTCTTCCGCAAGGCCCAGCTTATGCACCACGCGGGATGCCATCGGGAACGCGGAGATACCAGCGGCGCCGATCATCGGGTTGACCTTCTTCTTGGTGAAGAGGTTGATGATCTTGCCAAAGACCACGCCGCCCGCGGTGTCAAAGATGAACGCCACGAGGCCGAGCGCAAGGATCATCAGCGTCTGGAGCGAGAGGAACGATGCAGCCTGCATGTTGGCGGCAACGGTGAGACCCAGCATGAGGGTGATCAGGTTCGCCAGAACCTTCTGCGCGGTGTCGGACAGACCGCCGAGCACGCCGCACTCACGGATGAGGTTACCGAACATCAGGAAGCCAACCAGCGCGACCGAGCGCGGCGCAAAGCAGCCGGCGATGACGGTCACGATGATCGGGAAGAGAATCTTTGTGGACTGGGAAACGCTGCTTCCCGTATACTCCATGCGGATTCTGCGTTCTTTCTTCGTGGTGAGCAGTTTGATGATCGGCGGCTGGACGATTGGTACCAGCGCCATATAGGAGTAGGCCGCAATGATGATCGGTCCTAGGAAGTTCGAATGCAGATAGTTTGCAACGAAGATGGAGGTCGGGCCATCCGCCGCGCCGATGATGGCGATGGAAGCCGCGTCCTTGAGCGGGAAGCCAAGCAGGGACGCGCCGACAAGCGTCGCGAAGATGCCGAACTGCGCAGCCGCGCCAAAGAGCATCAGCTTCGGGTTGGTGAGCAGCGGTTCAAAGTCGATCATCGCGCCGATGCCGATGAACAGCAGCAGCGGGAAGAGTTCGTTTGCGATACCGCCGTCAAAGAGGACGTTCAGCACGCCGATCTCTTTGACACCTTCGATGACCTGCGTGATTGCGCCGGACATCGGGATGTTGACGAGAATCGCGCCAAAGCCCATCGGCAGGAGCAGCGAAGGCTCCATATCTTTCTTAATGGCGAGGTAAATCAGGATGCCGCCGATGGCCCACATGACAACCTGCTGCCACGTCAGATTGGAAAAGTTTTGAAAAATTGCGTCCATAACTTCTGCCTTTCGTGAAACATTTGTGAAAATAGATGAACTAGATATGTACCAAATTTGGTCTTTTATATCATAACACACGGATTTGGAACAGTAAATGCCTAATTTTTACGATTATTTTGCATTATTTACGAATCAATCTTGCAAATTCGTGGCGATTTACCAGCATCCGTCAGCTTTGTCTGCTTTTTCACGCACAAATCGAATGATTCTGATTGGAATCCTGCAAATGCAACATGTGTCGAGCGATTTCACAATTTTGAAAAAGTTCCTGGTTGCAGTGGTCGCCCCCCCCCGTTACATCCGGTTGTTTGGTTTTCATCGCGACCCCAAAACGAAAGCCACCTCCGGATTGCTCCGGAGGTGGCTTTCTACAGCCAAGCGCGGCATGCTCAAACACAAGCAGTCCACACAGGATCAACACGCGAGCCATATCAAAACCCGCGAGCCGACACCAAAACAGTATCAAACCTACCCCGCCGCGTCAAGTGGGTTCCAGGAGTACGGGTACGATTATGCATTGCGTTGTTCAGCATATTCCGCACTGCGCGCATAATAGAAAATGTATTGTTGCAGCGCGCCCGCGGTTTCGGGATAGCGCTCCAGCGGAAACGCGCCGCCGTATTCCTGCGCCTCGATGCGATTGATCCAAACATCGCGGGGAAAACGCGAGAGCCGGTGATAGCCAAAGAGCATCACACAGTTTGCGACCTTCTCGCCCACGCCGGAAACGGCAAGCAATGCCGCATACAGCGCTTCGTCATCCATAGAAGCAATAGCGGCGAGGTCCAGCGCGCCGGAAGCGACCATTCGCGCGGCGGCGAGCACATATTTGGCGCGATAGCCCAGCGAGCACGCGAGAAAGTGCGCTTCATCCAGTTCCGCCAGACGCTCTGCCGAGGGAAACGCATACGCCGTTCCTGCTTCACGTTCCAGCGGTTCGCCATAGCGCGAACAAATCGCCTCAATGCAAAACTGGATCGCCGGAATACTCTTGCGCTGTGAGATGATAAAGCTCACCAGCATCTCCCACGCGTCCTGCCGGAGCATGCGGATGCCCGTGCCATAGTCGCACGCACGCTGCAAGAATGCGTCGCTTGCATCCGCCTGCGCGCGGATTCTCACATAGTCCGTATTCAGATCGAAATAGTCCCGCCAGAGCGCGGCAAACTCCGCTTCTGTGCAATCGATCTGGCAGCCTTCCTGCGTGTCCCGCAGGCACAGCACGCGCCCCTTGGCAACCAGCGTATAACCGTCTTTTTCGTTGGGCTTCAGGCGAAAGCACTGCCCGCTTTCGGCAATTTTCCGGATATTGAAATCCGGGTTCTGTATGGTAATCATGGGTTTATTATAGCATTTCGCCAGAGAACTGTTGTTTGAAGAAAACAGAACGCCCTTTCGAGCGTTCTGCGCGTATATCCGTACTTGATTTTTTACACCCGGTCAAACGCCTGCGCAAGATCGGCGAGGATGTCGTCGATGTGCTCGGTGCCGATGGAAAGGCGGACGGTCGTGGGTTGAATGCCCCCATCCAGCAGTTCTTCTTCGCTCAACTGCGAGTGCGTGGTGGACGCAGGATGGATCACCAGCGACTTCACATCCGCAACGTTCGCCAACAGCGAGAAGAGCTCCAGCGATTCCGTGAACTTCTGTGCCTGCTCCCGTGTGCCGTCGAGCTCAAAGGTGAAGATCGACGCGCCGCCATTGGGATAATACTTGTTGTAGAGCTCTTTTTCTCTGCCGGTTGTGAGCGAAGGGTGGTTGACCTTCTTCACCTTCGGGTGCTTTGTAAGATACTCCACAACCTTCAACGCGTTGGAGACATGGCGCTCCACGCGAAGCGACAGCGTCTCAATGCCCTGCAGCAGTAGGAAAGAGTTGAAGGGTGAGATGCATGCGCCCGTGTCACGCAAAAGCGTGGTGCGAATCTTGACCACATAGGCGGGCGCGCCCACTGCATCCGCAAAGACGATGCCATGATAGGAAGGATTCGGTTTGCTCAAGCCCGGGAACTTGTCGTTTTGCTTCCAGTCAAACGTGCCGCCGTCGATGATTACGCCACCGATGACCGTGCCGTGTCCGCCGAGAAACTTCGTTGCAGAATGGACGACGATGTCCGCGCCATGCTCGATCGGACGGAACAAAAACGGCGTGGAGAACGTATTGTCGATGATAACGGGGATTCCGTTTGCGTGCGCAATGTCGGCAATCGCCTCCAGATCCAGCACGTCTGCGTTTGGATTACCGAGCGACTCGAGATAAAGCGCCTTGGTGTTAGGCAAAATTGCGGCGCGGAAGTTCTCCGGATCGCTCCCGTCCACAAACGTGGTCTCGATACCGAGGTCGTGGAACGTGTTGGCAAAGAGATTGTAGGTGCCACCGTAGAGTGTCTTGGAAGAAACGATGTGATCCCCGCTGCCGGCGATGTTCAGGATTGCATACGTGATCGCGGCGGAGCCGGATGCCGTTGCCAATGCGGCAACGCCGCCTTCCAGCGCGGCAATGCGCTGCTCAAACACATCGCTTGTCGGGTTCATGAGGCGTGTATAGATATTTCCGCCTTCGGTGAGGGCAAAACGCCCCGCCGCCTGCGCGGAATCTTTAAATACATAGGAAGTGGTTGCGTAAATCGGCACTGCGCGCGCGTCCGTTGCGGGGTCTGGCTGTTCTTGTCCTACGTGCAGTTGGAGGGTTTCAAATTTCAATTTCTGTGCCATGATGATATATCCCTTTCATTCGTCTTGCTTGTTGTGTGAATTCTTTCTTCTTGCGCAGCAATTATCGCTAGCGAATCAAAAAACCATCAACGACACATTCGATCCATGCGACCCAAGGCAGCAAACCCCGCCCGGTGTTTGGGCGACTGCCTTTGCCAGATGCTACTCTGCATGCGTGGTTGCTCCTTTCAATCGTATTAGACAGGATTATAACGGCGCAAGAATACTTTGTCAATAGGTTTAATATGTTTTCTATATATTATTTTGAACAGCCGTTCTGTATGAAAAAGCCGCGCCGGATGCGCAGCCTTTTGCGTTTCTAATTCAGTTTCATGTGGAACGCGCCATCTGTCCCACTCTCCGAAAAAACCGTCGTCTTGTTCTTTCCTTTGTTCTTGGAGGCATACATGGCACGATCCGCCTTTTCCAGCAAGTCATCCAGCGGAGCAGCCCCTTCGATGAGACCGATGCTCAACGTGATATGAAACACCGACTCCGCGCCAAAAAACTCCAGTTCTCCTGCGCAGGAACGGATACGCTCCGCAACAAGATATGCCTCCTCCGCACTGGTGTTTTCCAGCACGATCACAAACTCGTCCCCGCCGAAGCGGATGGCGTCGTTTGCCACGCGCACATTGTTTTTGATGCACGCGGCCAGCTCCTTGAGCACCTCGTCGCCAATCAGATGGCCGTAGGAATCGTTGATGTTCTTAAAATCGTCCACATCGATGAACAGCAGCGCGGTGCGCGTGGCGCACTTCGTTGCATCCTCATATTTATCGCGCAGATATTGGCGGCTGAACAACCCCGTAAGCTGATCGATGTTGCTTTTTTCGAGTAGCTGCTCTTTTTCGCGTTCCTGCATTTGCCGTGCCTGCGTCAAATCAGTCAGCACCAGCAGCTTAGAGATGTCTTTTTCCCATTCATCAATCGGATACTGCGTCATGGCAAGATAGCGCTTTTGCCCGTCTTGCAGAAGTTCGATTTCATGCTGATGATAATCCGTGTCATAGCGGTATCCGGCGATATAGTTTGCAACGGCTTCTCCCGCGTCCAACTCCGGATTGTGCAAGAGTTCCTTCGCGATGCGGTTTGCGCTGAGGATGCGTCCGGCGCGATTGATGATCAAAATCCCCTCGCTCGCGTTGAGAAACAGGTTGCGATAGATGTAGTCCGAGCGCAGGTTGAGCAAGCGAAAGCGCATGATCGAGATAAAGATTGCCACGACGAACACCGCAATCGCAAAGTGCATCAGATACAACTTTTCGTCGATGTGAAACACTGCCGGAAGCAGATATTCCGAAATCACACTAATGACCAGCGCGAGGCCGATTCCATAGAGAATGAAGTTCAGTTGCTTACGCTGGCGCTTGTCTTTGGTCACAATGATCTGCCGCAGAACAAGATAGAGCGCATAGATCGCCGGAAGGCTGAACGAAAACGACATCAACGGAGCAACCACTGGATCAGCCATGCGCCAGAACGTCGGGTCCGTATAGTCGATCGGATATAGATACCGCGCGACCACCGTCAGCGTGTTGAGCGCAAGCGCAGCAAAAAACAGCCTGTCGATCTTCTTCTTGAGCAGACGGTAGGTGAAATATAAAAACGAGATGGAAAGATACATCATGCTCAGCCAATAGACCGTCTTGGTGGCGAGCGAAACCATGGTGCCATCGCCATAATCCGAGAGATTGTTGAGCACCATCCAGACGAGAATATTCGTCAAGAAAACAAGAAATGATTGGTTGACCTTATCATGGCTGCGGTTCAGGAACACAAATGTCCAGATGAACATCATCACGCCGTAGATGAGGACAAGCGCAAGAAGCTGTAACATGGCGCAAACTCCCGCAAAGTGTTGTCAGGGTAATCCAAACAATAAGTATACGACAACGCATCAAAATATACAATCGCACCGGTTGTTCTCCTTGCTTTTTCGCCGTTTTTCTTGCTTTTTGAACCGTTTTGCAAGTATTGCCCGCTTGATCGGATCAAATTCAGGTCTAATCATGCACATACGTACTTGGATCAATCCGTCATTCGCCTTACGTTTCCTTAACGCAAACAAACTCGGATTGCAGCAAACGCCCGATCCTGCGCGATTCCGAAAAATATCCGGCTTCATCAGCATTTTACGCAAACGCAAGCATGCGCTTAACATTGCGCTGATACAATGCGGTTATCAATCATAATAGGGATTATTTGAGAGGAGACTATTGAAATGAACCGCAAACGTTTGCTCCCCATCCTGCTCGCGGTGATGCTTTTGCTTGCCGCCATTCCGGTCGGGTTCGCCGCCGCCAGCGCAGAGACCGCAACCGCCCCCCGCACCGGTGTGACAACGCCCGTGCGCGCCGAGGATGAGGAAACCCTCGCCGCGCCGAAGTACGTGTTTCTCTTCATCGGCGATGGCATGACCTATCCGCAGTTCCAGACCGCGTCCGCATTCTTGAGCATCAACGCGGACAAGGACACCATCCTGACCACCAACGAAATGCTCAACTTCATGAAATTTCCTGTCGCTGGCTCCGCAACCACCTATGACTCCACCTCGTTCTGCCCGGACTCCGCCTCCACCGCGACCTCGATTGCCAGCGGGCACAAAACCTACAGCGGTGTGCTGAACATGAACGAAGCCAAGAACAAGACATATACCACGATTGCCGAATCACTCAAGAACCAGATGGGCTACAAGATCGGCATCATCTCCACTGTGAACATTAACCACGCAACACCCGCCGCTTTCTATGCGCATCAAGCGAGCCGCAACAACTATTATGAAATCGGTCTTGAGCTGATCGACAGCAACTTTGATTATTTCGCCGGCGGTGCGCTCCTCAAGCCCACGGGTGACAACAGCGACAAACCGCAGACCGATCTCTATGAACTCGCCGCCACCGCAGGCTACAAAGTCGTCAAGACTCAGACTGAAGCGCAGGCACTCACCGCTGACGCAGGCAAAGCCATCGTGATCGCGGAAGACCTCGCGGACAGCGGCTCCATGAGCTACGAAATCGACCGTGCGGATACCGCCTGGGCGCTCAAGGACTATGTCCAGCAGGGCGTGACCATGCTCGACAACGACAAAGGCTTCTTCCTGATGGTCGAGGGCGGCAAGATCGACTGGGCGTGCCACGCCAACGACGCGGGCAGCACGATCCACGACACCCTCGCGCTTGCCGACGCGGTGCAGGTCGCAATCGACTTTGCGGCCAAACATCCCGACGAAACGCTGATCCTCGTCACCGGCGACCACGAGACCGGCGGACTCTCCATCGGTTTTGCAGGCACCAACTACAGCACCTACCTCAAGAACATCAACTCCCAGACGATCTCCTATGCCAAGTATGACGCGGACTATGTAGCCAAATATGTTGAGAATAAGACCCCGTTTGCCGATGCGATGGCGGACGTGAGCGCACTCTTCGGCCTCGTTCTGCCGGATCAGGCGGACAAAGCCGCGAGCAAGACGCTGGTTTTGACCGACTACGAAGTTGGCGAACTCAAGAAGGCGTATGAACTGACCCTCAAGGGCGGCTTCGGCACCGATGCAAACGGCAAATCCCTCCAGACGCAGGAAGAGTATGTGCAGTATGGCACGTACACGCCGTTCTCCGTCACCGTCACCCACCTGCTGAACAACAAGTCCGGCATCAACTTCAGCTCCTATTCCCACACGGGCCTGCCCGCCGCGGTCTATGCAAGCGGCGTTGGCGAAAACCTGTTCGTCGGCGGCTATGACAACACCGACATCTACAACAAGATGGCACAGCTCCTCGGCATCGGCTGATGCAACGAAACACTCCTTCAATATAGACACGCGGCTGCGGCGCTCGCCCCTTCGGGCGGGCGCCAACGCCGTATAAACCGAAAACACCCGGTGAAAGCCGGTAGAATATGAGGAAAACGAAATGACGAAAACCGAGACCAAAAAGCGAAACTGGCTCTCTTCCGCCATCTGCATCGTGCTGATTGCGGTTCTGCTCCTGCTGCCAACCGGCTATGAGAACGCCGGCGCAGGCCAGCTTGCAAGTGAGGAACGCGTCCCCGCGCACATCGTCTCCACAGACGACAGCACGATCAAGGACACGGGACTCGTCCGCTCCGGTGAGCAAAGCTGCACCGTGCAACTCCTCGGCGGCAGCCACAAAGACGAAACCCACCGCGCAGGAAACATGCTCAACGGCTCGTTTGAGCAGGACAAAATCTACAAGGCGGGCGAAACCGCGCTTGTGCTCGTGAGTACGGAGGATGGCGCCGTCGCCTCGGTCAGCATGATTGACCACTATCGCATCAGCGGTGAAATCTGGTTGTTGCTGGCGTTTTTTGCGTTGCTGATCGTCTTTGCCGGATGGACGGGGCTTCGCGCCGTTCTCTCGTTTATCCTCTCCGTGCTGTCCATCTGGAAGATTCTCGTTCCGCTGAGCCTCAACGGCGCAAACCCGATCCTCGTCGGCGCGCTGGTCACAACAGGGCTGATCATCATGATCATCGCGCTCGTGTTCGGCTTCAACCGAATCACGCTCGCCTCCTGCATCGGTGCGATCTCCGGCCTTGCGGTCACCGCCGCGCTGGGCGTGCTCAGCACAAACGCGTTTCACATCCACGGCGCGGTGATGTCGTTTTCCGAAAGCTTGCTCTATAGCGGATATGAGCATCTGAACTTGACGGAAATCTTTATGGCGAGCATCTTCATCGGCTCCAGCGGCGCGATGATGGATCTTTCGGTCGATATCGCCGCCGCTGTAAATGAGGTTGTTGCCAAACGGCCCGATCTTTCGCGGTTTGAAGCGATGATGAGCGGCATGCGCGTCGGCCGAGCCGCAATGGGAACAATGACCACTACGCTGCTCTTGGCGTATTCCGGCAGTTATATCGCGCTGCTGATGGTGTTTATGGCGCAGGGCACGCCGATGATCAACGTTTTCAACTATAAATACGTCGCATCCGAGGTGATCCATACCATCGTTGGTTCCTTCGGCCTCGTCGCCGCCGCGCCGCTGACCGCCGCCGCATCCGGGTTGCTGCTGGCAAAGGGAGAAAAACCGCAAGCGCAACCCCAATCAATGATCGAAGAATAATCGCGCACCTCACGCAAAAACGGCACGCCGGAGTTTTCCCGCGTGCCGCTATTATCTGTGTGTCTAGATGCTGTAGACAACCTCGAAGTCTTCAAAGATGACGGGCATGTCCTCCGTAAACTCGTAACCCATCTCTTCTCCGTCCTGTGTGAAAAACCGCCTATGCCCAGCCTGCCATGTTTCGAGGCATTCATCCTCACCCTCGCGGGAGCAGATTTCAAATGTCATCTCGCAAAACGGAATCACCTGAACCGCCTTGGTCTCAATCACGCAGTGCGGATTGCCGTCCCAGTCGGTCACGATGGAAAGATCGCCCGGCTTTGGCGCTTCTCCGGGTGGAAACGCATAGAGGCTGCTCGCCGTCGCCCGCTTCTTGCCGGAGAGAACCAGCGCCAGCAACTCGTTTGCGGAGCGCTCGTTTACGTCAAAATGAAAACACTCCAGATATCGCGTGTTTGGGTCCTTGCCCGCTTGCCGCAGATAGTCCTGCCAAAACTGCGCAATGCTCATCATATGCCGTCCTCCCAATGCGCAGAATCCTCCGCCGCTTCGCCGGAAAGGCCGCCCTCCTCCAGATAGTCGCAATTACTCTTGCCCGCGCGGGTACGCTTCATCTCGTACATCCGTTGATCTGCCAATGCAACGAGAGCGGCGAGCGAGTCGCTTTCCTTCCTTCTGGCGCTGCCCGCGCTGACGAGTACGTCAAACGCATAGCCGTTGATACGGCAAACATTGGAGGTGATGCGCTCATAGATGCGGTTTGCATGCTCTTCTCCGTTGACCGTGAGCGCGATTAAGAATTCATCCCCGCCATAGCGCGCGGCGAAGTCCTGCTCCCGAATCGCGCCGGAGATTCGCTCCGCAACACTGCGCAGCACCGAATCTCCGAGCGTATGCCCGTAGTGATCGTTGATCTGTTTGAAGTCGTCAATATCCAGCATGATGACGATATAATCGCAGCCATGTTCTTGGAAGCCGTTCTCCTGCCGCTCAAGAATGCCTTCCATCGCCCTGCGGTTATAAAGCTGCGTCACCGAATCCCGGCTGGATTGATCGAGCAGGTCTTCGTTGATCTCCAGATGCTGTTGTTTGGACTTTTGCAGGAAGAGAATGATCAGCACAATTGCAAGCAGGAACGAAAACAGCGTACCCCAAACATGCGGGAACGGCGGCTTCCACCCAAACGACGCAAGCCACACAGCCAGCAGCAAGACAATCTCGCCGATGTAGGTGGAGATCAGCACGCGCAGCGGCCTGTCATAATAAGAAAGCAGGATCATCGCGATAAAGAGTAGCGCCTGATAGGGCGCGCCACCCATCAAACCGTTAAAGGTAAACCAAATGGCAGGCGTATAGACAAAGCACAGAATCACCATCGGTATTACGCCAGCGGTCTCCTCGGAAATTGTTCCGCGCTGCATGAGAAAGACGGAAACAAACATTGAGAGGATGACGCTCAGGAAGATGGTCATAATATAGAAGTAACCGAGCACACCCATGCCAATTGCGCCAATGGCGCAGCATGCCAGACCCGCAAAAAACATCTTCGCCAGCTGCTCGTGTCGCATTTGGCTTTGAATCTGCGTCGGTGTCAGCCGAGTTGTCCGCTTCTCCATACCGAAAAATACCTGCTTTGTCCGCCGGATGATTCTGCATAAATCCGCAGCGGAATATAGTCAGATCATACCAAATTTCCCGCTTTCACGCAAGAAAGTGGTGTTCTTTCGTGACTTGGTTACGGTTACAAAATCGCAAAAGCTTTAACCTAGAGAAAACAATATAAGATTTGTTGTGAGGTATTTGCTTGAGTAACAGTATTTGGAGCCAGATGTTCGGCGGTGAGCCGGAGCAGAAACAGCCCGCTGGTGCGGATGCAGTCATCCGCGTGAACCGCAACCGTTGCCCGGAAAACCATCCTTGCCCTTCCGTTCGGGTTTGTCCCGTTGAGGCACTCTCTCAGGTTCGCTTCAGTGCGCCGACCGCAGACATGGACAAATGCATCAAGTGCGGCAAGTGCGTGCGCTATTGCCCGATGGGCGCAATCTCGCTGGCCTAACATTCACATACCCCACCGTAGCAAGGAGTTTTCCCTATGAAAAAGCTTAGTCGATTGTTTCTCCTCGCGCTCTCCGCGCTGACGCTATCCGCCTGCGCCGCTCCCGCAGCAAAGGTCGAAGAAACACCTTCTCCTGCACCGACGGCGGAATACAAAAAAATCTCCGCCGCAGACGCAAAGGCACGCATAGACAGCGGAGATGAGATTGTAATTCTTGATGTGCGCACGAAGGAAGAGTTTGACGCGGGTCATATCGCGGGCGCAATCCTCGTGCCCAACGAGACGATCATTGACAAGCAGCCTGAATTGCTGCCTGACCTTGACGCGGAGATTCTCGTCTATTGTCGCAGCGGCAACCGCAGCGCGCAGGCGGCGAAGAAGCTCATCGCTATGGGCTATACCAACGTAGTGGATTTCGGCGGCATCATCGATTGGCCGTATGAAGTCGTCACAGAATAAATTTTGATCGCAGAACAGAACTACCCCCAGAGTCGAACCCCCATGTTGTTCCTATCTCGCGAAAAACCGCCCAAGTGATTGGACGGTTTTTTGTTGCTTGCGTGAATCGGGAGATAAAAAATAAAGAGTTTAATTTTTTATTTGGTGTTTCTCGCGAAAAACCGCCCAAGTAATTGGACGGTTTTTTGTTGCTTGCGTGAATCGGGAGATAAAAAATAAAGAGATTTATTTTTTATTTGGTGTTTCTCGCGAAAAACCGCCCAAGTGATTGGACGGTTTTTTGTTGCTTGCGTGAATTGGGAGATAAAAAATAAAGAGATTCATTTTTTATTTGGTGTTTTTCGCGAAAAACCGCTCAAGTAATTGGACGGTTTTTTGTTGCTATATTCGTTTTTGTAGAGTGACTCTCTGCCTATAAAGACCTTTTCAAATACACCATATCCACCAATTGAATCCCGTTGTCAAACATTGGATGGTCATAGTTGTCGGTAAAGAAATTCTTCAACCGATGGGAAATCTGGAACCCGTTTTTCTCGTAAAACCGCAAAATCCACGGGCTATCCCCTGTTCCAACGGTCATGTCCCGATATTTTCCGCGATAGTGCGAAAAAATATGCTGCAAGAGCTTGCTGCCGTATCCTTTACCATGGCACGCTTCATACGTCGCGATGTTCTTCAGTTCGCACTCGGTCTCGCTCTCCTGCGTCACCACGCAGACACTCTTCAGGTCCCCGTCGTCATACAGCGCTAAGAGCTGTCCGCGCTCAAGATAGCGATCGATCATCGATTCCTGCTCATCCGCCAGCAACAGCAACTCCAGAAACTGTTTCTTGTTCTCGCAAATTTGCTTGATCTCCAAGGCGCACCTTCCTCCTCTTGCCACTGCCGTTACGCCTTCTCGTGCTTGAGCGCGATCGGCAGCAGGCGGTTGGTCTCCTGCACATAGCGGTCAAACCCTTCCTTATATCCTGCCATGCGGGATTCCGCCATCGGGATGCTGATGAACAGAAACATCAGCGTGTTGGTCAGCGCGCCGATGCCCAGCGGCCAGAGTGAGGGCTGCACCGAGAGCAGCACCACAAACACACCCCACCACATCAGGATTTCACCCAAGTAATTCGGGTGGCGCGCATGCCGCCAGACCCCGTGGCGGATGATCTGCCCGCGGTTATTCGCCTGCCGCTGAAAACGATGCAGCTGCACATCCGCAACCAACTGAAGCGTTGCCGCGCTGACGCACAGCGCGAAACCCAGCAGCGTGACGAGATTGATCCCGCCAAACTGGATATAGTGCAGCGCGGGCAGCAGGCAAAAGAACACCACCAAGGTCGGAAAGAGCATGATACCAAACAAGCTCACCAGCGGATAGAACGCGCCGGATCTCTCCCGCAGCATGGTATAGCGCCAATCCTGATGGTCATATCCCTGAAAGGTATACGCCCAATTGGCGGTCAGGCGAATACCCCAATAGGTCACGCAACACAAAAGCGCGACGGTTCCCGCGTTCCAAACGCCGAACTCGCGCATCGCCAGCGGCAAAATCACGATCGGTGCCACCGACCAGTATGGATCATACACCGAAGCATTCTCCAGAGGCAAACTCACTAAGAAAAGAAACAGCGTCGCGGCAATATCCGCCGCAAACACGCGAAACAGCACGCCGCCGCGCATCCGCCCATAGACAAACAACCCTACCACCAGCGCGAGGGCATAGACGATGATCGTAAATAAGAAACTTCGTATTCTACTTTGTTTCAAGATAGATCCCCCCCGATCTCTCTTAAAATTATTTGCGTGTAATCGCGCGATTCGCCGCCTCTACAACATGCGCCATGAGCACGGACGTGGTGACGGTGCCAACCCCGCCCGGCACGGGCGTGATTGCGCCAACGATTGGCTCCACGGCGGAAAAGTCCGCATCGCCGACCATCTTGCCTTCGCTGGTGAAGTTGATGCCAACATCCAGCACCGTCTGCCCGGCGGAGACATATTCCGCGCCGATTACGCCGGGTTTTCCGGCGGCGACGATCAAAATCTCCGCGCGTTTTGTCACGGATGGCATGTCCTTCGTCCGCGTGTGGCAGATGGTCACGGTCGCGTTTTGCTGCAGCAGCATCATCGCAACGGGTTTACCGATCACAAGGGACCTTCCGATCACCACGGCGTTTTTGCCCGCAGGATCGATGTTGTAATGCGCCAGCATCTCCATACATGCCTTGGCGGTACACGGCGGAAAGCCGCGCTTTGTTCCCGCGAACACGCCCGCAAGAGACCCCTCCGTGATGCCGTCGATATCTTTTTCCGGCAGCAGCGCTTCCCGCACGATAGAATCGTCGATGTGTTTGGGCAGCGGGCGGAGCATCAAGCAGCCGTGGATGGTATTGTCCGCGTTGATCTGCGCGATTTCGCTTAGCAGCGCCTCCTGCGATACCGTCTCCGGCAGCACGATCTGGCGAATCGCGACGCCGACCGTCTCCGCGCGCTTCATCGCGCCCCGCTCATAGGCAAGGTCGTCCGGCTTTTCGCCGACGCGGAGAATCGCAAGCGTTGGCAAAACGCCGCGCATTTTTAGCGCGGCAACGTCCGCCTGGATTTTCTCGTTCAGCGCAGAGACGACCTCCGCACCCCGAAGCAGTGTTGCCATTGCGTGTCCCTCCTCCGCTCGATTGCTTAAAACAGCCCGCTGATCTTGCCGGTTTCGTCCACGTCGATTCGCTCGGCGGCGGGCGATTTCGGTAGACCAGGCATGGTCATGATGTCCCCCGTGAGCGCGACGATGAACCCCGCGCCCGCGCTGACCTTGAGCTGGCGCACGTTGAGCGTGAAACCCCGCGGCGCGCCGAGCAGCGCGGCATTGTCCGAAAACGAATATTGCGTCTTCGCCATGCACACCGGCAGATTGCCAAAGCCGAGGTCGGCAAGCTGCTTTGCCTGCTTCTTCGCTTCGGGGCTGAAGGTGACGCCGTCTCCGCGATACACGCGCTTGACGATCGCCTCGATCTTCTGCTCGATGGTCAACTCCAGCCCGTAACTCTGCGTAAAATGGTTTTCACCCTCCGCGATGCGACAGACCGCCTCCGCCAACGCTTTGCCGCCTTCGCCGCCCTTTGCCCAGACTTCCGAGAGCGCAACGGGAACATTCTGCTTGCGGCATTGTTCCTCCACCAGCGCGAGTTCGGCTGCGGTGTCGGTCGGGAACGCGTTGATCGCCACCACGCATGGTAGCCCAAACACATTTTGGATGTTGTCCACATGCTGGAGCAGGTTTGGCAAACCCTTTTCCAGCGCGTCGAGATTCTCCGTCGTGAACTGATCCTTGGGTGAACCGCCGTGGTGCTTGAGCGCGCGCACGGTCGCAACCACGACCACCGCGCTGGGCTTGAGCCCCGACATGCGGCACTTGATGTCGATGAATTTCTCCGCGCCGAGATCCGCGCCAAAGCCCGCCTCGGTCACGGCATAGTCGCCAAGCTTGAGCGCGAGACGCGTCGCGGTCAGCGAGTTGCAGCCGTGGGCGATGTTGGCAAATGGGCCGCCGTGCACGAACGCGGGCGTGTGTTCCAGCGTCTGCACCAGATTCGGCTTGAGCGCGTCTTTCAGCAGCGCCGCCATCGCGCCCGCCGCCTTCAGGTCTCCCGCCGTGACTGGCTTTTCATCATACGTATAGCCGACGACGATGCGCCCTAAGCGATTCTTGAGATCTGTAATATCCGAAGCAAGGCACAGCACCGCCATGACCTCGCTCGCGACCGTGATGTCGTAGCCATCCTCACGCGGGGTGCCGTTGACTCTGCCGCCGAGGCCATCCACCACGAAACGAAGCTGGCGGTCGTTCATGTCCACGCAGCGCTTCCAGGTGATCCGGCGTGGGTCGATACCCAACGCGTTTCCCTGATAGATATGGTTGTCCAGCATCGCCGCAAGCAGATTGTTCGCCGCACCGATTGCGTGAAAATCGCCCGTAAAGTGCAGGTTGATATCCTCCATCGGCACCACCTGCGCATATCCGCCGCCAGCCGCGCCACCCTTCATGCCGAACACCGGGCCCAGCGACGGCTCCCTGAGAGCTACCACCGCGCGCTTGCCGATCTTACGAAGCCCGTCCGCGAGGCCAACGGTTGTTGTCGTCTTACCCTCACCCGCCGGAGTCGGCGAAATCGCGGTCACGAGAATCAGCTTGCCGTCGGGTTTTCCGTCGAGTTCGTTGAGCAGGTTGTAGTCAATCTTCGCCTTGCTGTGCCCATATTGTTCCACAAACCGCTCGTCGATCTCCAGCGCGCGGGCAATCTCCAGAATCGGCAATGGTTGAGCAGACTGTGCGATTTCGATGTCGGTCTGGTGGTTCATCCGGTTTCTCCTTGTATTCGGGCGGCTGCCCGTGTTCTTTTCGCATTTTATGCGATCCACCGCCGCGCTATCCGGCGGTTTTCGCCATGTATCATTGTATTATTATTCACGCCCGCGCGTCAACGCTTAGTCGCGCACGTCCACCAGACCGCGACCAAATAAAAAAGGCGCATCCGCCGCCGGACACGCCCTGCTGTTATGATTCCATCGGGGATTCGGTTCGCATCCGCGTGATCCGCACGATAAAATACGCAATCGACCCGAAGAGCAGCACGATAAAGCCCAAGATAAACCACACCGGCAGGCTCAGGCTCAACGATGAGATCACCGTGATGCTGCCAAACATCGCAAGCACAAACATCTTAACCACCGCGATCATGTTTTTCAGCAGGCGATAGACCGCGTCACGGTTCTCCGGCGTGATGTGCACACCCGTGTTCCAAACCGACGGATAACGCTCAATCAGCGTGATCAGCCCGAACATCAGCCAGCTGATGATCGGCAGCACGATCAGCTCGTTCTTACTGCCCCAGCGGTTGACTTCGCCCGCCGCGTTGTAGTGCGCAGGGATTTTGTCGGGAATCGTATTCCACGAGAGGATGAGATAGACCACCACGCCCACAAGGCAGAGGAGGCTGATGATTGT
>JAEWYO010000031.1 GCA_023395595.1 Bacillota bacterium | reverse complement strand
CGCTGACGAGCCCGGCGTGGGACTACAACACCACAGGCAATCAGGGCTTTGTCGCAGGACAGGGCTTTGCGACCGCGACGGCTGACGGCACGATCACGAACGTGGGCAGCACGGACAACACGTTTGCCTACACACTCTCTAGCGCGACGAAAGCCAGCAACTACACCATCGATGTCACGAAGGGCAAGCTGACTGTTACGGCTTCGGATGCCTTGACCGTCTCCGCTTCCGACGTGACCAAGAAATACGACGGCACGGCCTACGGCATCTCCGCGAGCGCGAATGTGCCCGCCGGAACGACGGTGCGCTACAGCCTGACCAACAGCGCGAACCCCGCGGATTACACGCTGACCACGAGCCCGACGGCGACGCATGTTGCCGACGGCAAGACGGTCTACTTCGTGGCGACCAACGCGAACTACGCGCCCGCATTCGGCAGTGCGAAGATCGCGATCACGCCGAGGGAGATGACAGTCAACACCGACGGTGCAGCGCGGACATATAACGGCACACCGCTCACGGCGGCAGGCTGGAATCTCGATCCCGCGAAGGACGGCTTCGTCAGCAGCGACGGCTTTGCAACCGCCGCAACCAACGGCAGCATCACAAACGTCGGCACCGCGGACAATGGCTTTGCCTACACGCTCAAGAGCGGCACCAGCGCGGCGGATTATACCATCGACATCGTGCCCGGCACGCTTGAAGTGACGCCGCGGCTTGTGCTCATCGCGGCGACGGATACCCACAAGAACTTCGGCAGCGCGGACCCCGTGTTTGGCTACACGGTTCTGACCGGAACCATCGGCGGCACGATGTATGAACCGATTCTGGCCGCGGATCTCGCGGGCGTGACGGTCAAGGTCAACCGCACCGGCAGCGACAGCGCGGTCGGAACCTATCCCGGCGTGCTCGTGCCGGACGTGACGGCGACGGCGGCGGTGCGCGGCAATTACAGCTTTGCCGTGCAGAATGGCAGCCTCACGATCAACCCGCAGGTGACCTACAACCTCAACACCACGGACACGGTCACCGGCTTCCCGCAAACGCAGTGGTTCCCGCTGGGTTCGGATGCCACCGTTGCCAACGCGGACGGCGTGAAGCGCCCCGGCTATCGACTCACGGGTTGGGAAGACGCGACGACAGGAGCACTGGTCACGCTCGGCGGAACAATCTACGTGATCAGCGAAAACCACTCGCTCAATGCGGTTTGGGAAATCGCGCTGTATGATGTTATCTACGACGCGGACACGATCAAACCCGTGGACTACATGCCCGCGAACGAGACCGGCAAGACCTACAACACGCCGCTCACGGTTGCGACACGGGAACCGTACCTCTCCGGCTATGGCTTCCTCTATTGGAAGACGACCGGAATCGACGGTACTGAGATGCACTTTGGCCCGAATGACGCATTCAACATGCCGGATAACGACCTGGTGCTCAAGGCGGTTTGGGAACCGCGCACATCCCCGATCTACTACCACGCAAACGGCGGAACAGGCGGAACGGTAGAGGGCGCAAGAGTCTTCACCGACGCAATCGCGACGGTTTCGGGCAACATGTTCTCTCGCCCGGGTTATCGCTTCCTGGGTTGGAGCGAGAAGAGCGCGACCGCGGGTGTCTCCCGACAGCCGGGCGACACGTTCAACATGCCGCCGCGTCAGGTGAACTTCTACGCGCAGTGGGAGAAACTCACCTACAGCGTGACCTATGTCGTCACCGGCGGCACGGGCAGCCTCGACGGCAGCACGCCGTATGCGGTGTACACAGACCTCGGCTATGGAGACGCGATGCCGGTTCCGGCGAACCCGACACTCAACGGCTACACGTTTGACGGCTGGTCAACGGCAATCCCCGCGACGGTGCCCGAAGGCGGGCTGGTGATCTACGGCACGATGAGCATCCAGGGTAAGGGCAACGAGCCCGAGGTGGTGCCGGAGAATCAAACCCCGTTGGCAGGTGGCCCGGTCTGGGCGCTGCTGAACCTGATTCTGACGATTGCGACCGCGCTGGCATCGATCCTGATGTTGATCGGACTCATCGGCAAGAAGAAGGACGAAAAGGACGGCGAAGTCGTCCGCGAGACCGAAAAGCATCCGCTCACGCGTGTGCTCACGCTGCTGCCGGGTATTGGCGCCATCGTCGCATTCATCCTCACGGAGAACATGCGCAACCCCATGGTCTTCACTGACCGTTGGACGCTGCTGATGGTGATCATAGCCCTCGTGCAGCTCGTGCTCGTCGTCTTCGGCGCGAAGAAAGAGAAAGAGCCGGAAGTCGAAAAGATGGATACCACGCCCAAGGCCGAGTAACCTGAGAACAAAGACCGAACAAACACAACAACACATCCGGCACTCGTAAGGGCGCCGGATGTTCGTTTTGGCGGCTGTATTGAGCGCAAAGATGCATCAAATGATTTGTTCTGCGAGACGAAGGCTTGTGCTATAATAGGGCGATTGACCCGCCCTGGAGCTTTCGAACGCGTCAACAGAAGAATGACAACGCAGCATGAATGCAATCGGGTTGAAAAAGAAGCGAAACAATCGTCGGGAGTGAAAGAATGTCTGAAACAAAACGACTCTTCGCGGATAAGGTTTCTGCAATTTTGATGATCCTGCTTCTGCTCATGCGATTTCCGCTGCTGTTTGCCGCGCAATTTGGGCTGATTCCCAATACGATCGCGGTGGTTGTGTTTTTAATGGGAACCTATCTTTGCACGGGGATTCTTCTTTGCAGGAAAATATCGACGCTGGATCAGTATTGCATTTCAATCCCTGCATTGATCTTGTTTCTGCTGTCTCCGGTTATGGCGATTATCAGCAATCCAAGCGATGTTACCGCGTTTGCTCGAATCGCGATGGCGATTGCATTTGCCGTATTCATCATTCGCAAAAGAGAGGCGCTGAAAACGGTTCGAAACAATCCCAAATCGATACTTTGGAATTGTTTGTTCGTGGTTGCGATTGTGGCAGTCACCACGGTTTTGTTTGCTGCTATCAGAGGATTTTCAGGAACGGAAAGTACGGTTACGTTCTCTATGCTTGCAAATGGTGTCCTGTTTCAGTTGTCGTTTGCTGCGGTTATGGAAGAACCGCTGTTCAGAGGGTTCTTGTGGGGCAGCTTTCGGCAAGCGGGGATTCGAGAAGGGTTGATTTGCGTGATTCAAGCCGCTCTTTTCTGGTTGGGCCATATTTACTATTACAATACCGGAATCAACTTCTGGCTCATCATACCGATTGGATCGCTGTGCTTGGGACTTGTCATTCGAAAGACAAAAAGTATCTCCTATTCTATGACTACACATGCGCTGATCAATTCGCTTGGGGATGTGTTTCAGCACTTCGTCAGACTATTTTAATGCTTCGATGCGGGATGGAATCCAAGTACTTTTCCGCCGAGAATCGGCAGTCTTGTTGGCATACAACATCCGGCGCTCTTTTGGGCGCCGGATGTGTTTTTTCGAAATAGTTTCGTAACACGAGAGGAGAAACTGGGATCTGTCTATGTGTGAGGATGCAGTGTTGTGTAACAATAGCGCCAGAATGCGCATGAATGGAACGAGATGTAACAGCAAATTGTTTGTATCACGGGGCTATCGAACAAGCACCATCATGTCGAAGTAACAATCTGTTGCATTCGCGTGATTTGTAGCTGTATAATCAGTGCATGAAACGAGCGTCGGTGGCCGAACGGTTGCGAAAAGGTATCTTGTGGCTGCTTTTTTTCGGCTTCTTTTGCCTGACGGCCTGCGCGGGGAGCAAAACCGCGCCGCCGGATGCGGCGGAAACCGGCTCTACTGCCGCGCAAACGGGTAAAACCACCGATGGGCAAGAACAAACGCTTCTGTTGCCGGAGGCATCCGGCACGATCACCTATGAAGGTGCAGGTGTGACCATAGACGCATCGCACACCGACCAAGGCTATGTGATGGTTCGATGCGAACCAAGCGACAAGCGACTCAAGGCGCGGATTGCGACCAGCATACAGACATACTATTACGACCTGCCCGGCGGGGAAGGCTACAGCGTCTTTCCGTTACAGATGGGCGACGGAAGCTATACCGTCCGCGTAATGGAACAGGTGGAGAACGATCTTTATGCGCTGCGCTTCGGCGTGGAGATAGAGGTCAAACTTGCGGATGAAACCGTGCCGTTTTTGTATCCGAATCAGTATGTGTGGTATGATGCATCTACAAAGACTGTACAAAAGGCGCGCGAACTTGCAAACGGGTTGAAGAGCCAAACCGAGATTGCCGAAGCATTTTACGCCTATGTGGTCAAGCATATGACCTATGATACCCAAAAGGCGGCAACGGTGCAGAAGGGGTATCTGCCAGATGCGGACGAAGCGCTCGAAAGCGGTACAGGCATCTGCTTTGACTATGCGGCGCTTCTTGCGGTCATGCTCCGCTCGGAGGGGATTCCGACCCGGATGCTGATCGGCACCGTCACGCCGGAAAACCTTTATCATTCCTGGAACAGCGTATTTTTGGAAGGTCAGTGGGTCTGGATGGACCCGACGCTGGACGGAACCGGGCATAAAGAAAAGGATTATATCACAGAGCGAATCTACTAATCCGTGGATCGGATCAACGAAATACGAAGCAAGAGTTGCTTTTTGCAGCGTTAAAAATAGAAAGGGAACCGGAATGCAGGAAAAAATGACGCAGAAAACGCTTCCACCGGACGAGACCGCGCTTTTTTGCGAGCAGGTTGCCATGGTGCTCAAGGCGGGCATTCCGCTGAGCGACGGCATGGAGACCCTTGCGCGCAGCTATGCGGATAGCCGCTATGGCGCGCGCTTTGAACAGATTTGCATCGCGTTGGAGAAACGCGGAACCCTTTCAGAAGCGCTGTCGGAGGCCGATATCTTTCCAGACTATCTGCTTGCCATGACGCGCATTGGCGAGCGCTCCGGTAAGCTCGACGAGGTGATGACATCTCTTGCCAACTACTATCAATGGGAAGCGCAGATCAAAACCTCGGTCAAAAATGCCATTCTCTATCCCAGCGTACTGGTCATGATGCTCGCGGTGGTCATCGCGATTCTCGTCATCAGTGTCATCCCCGTGTTTCAGCGTGTGTTCGACAGCCTCGGCCTTGCGGCCGACAGCGCGGCTTCCGGTGCGATGGCAATCGGCGTCGGTGTCGGCAAAGGCATGCTCGTCCTCGTTGGCGTATTTGCCGTTGCGCTCGTGCTGGTTGGAATCCTGCTGCGCACCAACCGCAGGGAGTCCGTCCTTGCGCTGCTTTCACGCATCATTCCCGCCGTCCGCCGCGTCAATGCGCGCCTCTCGACCGCGCGGTATGCTTCCGCACTTTCAATGATGCTTGCCGCTGGCTATCCGGTTGAGGACGCAATGCAGCTTGCGCCAACGGTCGTGACGGATGAAAAGCACCGTCGCCAGGCGGAGCTTGCGCAAAAGGAATTGCTTGCGGGCGCGAGTTTTGCAGACGCGGCAGAGAAGAGCCGCCTTTTTGACCCGATGCATGAGAAGATGATCCGCTTTGGTACCGCGGCGGGAAAGATTGATTCCGTGATGGAAAAACTCAGCGGCATCTACATGAGTGAGGCGGACGATGCAATCCATAACGTGATAGCGATGATTGAACCCGCTCTGGTTGCGGTGCTTTCAATCGTCATCGGCGGGATTTTGCTCTCGGTGATGCTGCCGCTGCTGTCGGTGCTTTCCGCCGTCGGTTGATGCTCCGTATGGGGGTAAGCAACCGTCGCAACTGAATATTACTTAAAAAGGCGCTCTTTGCAACAGAAAACGGGCGGTTTGTTACACCGTAGCAGATTGGATAAGCGTTTTTTGTTAGGATAAACACACAGAAAGGAGACTCGGCATGCATCTCTACGAGAGACCGCGCGGACAATATCGCGGGCTGGTTTACGCCGCCTTGGTGTTTGCGCTGCTTGCCGTTGTGTTCCTCTCCGCATTGTTTGCCACCACGCGGCGCAGCGAAGCGCGCGAGACGGAGATGGTGAGCGCCGCGATTCAGCGGGGCATTGTCACCTGTTACGCGGTGGAGGGAAAGTATCCGTCGAGCTTATCTTACTTATATGATAACTACGGCGTTTCGGTGGACGAAAGCCGCTACGCCGTGTTTTATGATGTGATCGCCGCAAATCTGATGCCAAGCGTGCAGGTTTCCCGCATTGGAGGCGGATCATGAGCGCGCGTGCGTCCGCGGGGAATCGCGGTGAGGTGCGCGGGGTATTCGTCTTTGCGCTGTTGGCGGCCTTTGCGCTGCTTTCGCTGATCGTAGTTGTCGTCGGCGCGCGATCCTATCGCATGATCAACGACACGGCGGAGCAGGCGTTTGTCTCTCGCACGGGCATGAGCTATCTCGTCGGAAAAGTACGCGGCGCAGACGCGGCGGGGCAGCTCGCGATTCGGGACGAAAACGGCATGGATGTGCTCACGCTCGGACAAACCATTGAAGGCGCGCGGTATGTGACCTATATCTATTGCGACGGAACGACTGTGCGTGAATATTTCGCGCGGGATGACATCGCGTTTTCGCCGGACTACGGCGAGACAATATTTAGTGCAAGCGAACTTACCCTCTCGCTGAGCGGAAGCCTTCTGACGATTCAGATTGTGGATGACGACGGCAAAGCGCATACCGCCTCACTCTATCTCCAGGCGGCAAAGGAGGGCGGCGCATGACACAACCGATGCTGCTCCCGCCAAAAAAACGCAGCTTCTTTAGCCCGGTGTTGATCGAGTTGACCATCGTAATTTTGTTCTTCGCGCTGTCGGCGGGTGTGATCGTTCGTCTGATCGCGCTGGCGGACACCACCGCGCGCACGAGTGCATATGAATCCCGCGCCATCCTCGCCATGCAGAGCGTGGCGGAGCAGGTAAAAGCCGACCCGATTGGGGACAATACCTGCAACGAATGCGGCGCGCGTGTGTTCTCGGTCGAGGTGGAGGAAGATCTCAGCGTGGACTGCGTAGTCACGAGCGACGAATCTCCGTTGCGGGGCACGCTGTATGATATTGAGCTGACAGTCACTTCGCCAAGCGGCAAGGTCTACGCGCTCGATGCCGTGCGGTATCTGGCCGATGCGGAGGTGGCGCCGTGAAGCAATATCCATCCCGTATGGGGGTTGGTGCATCCAGCATTCTGCTGATTCTCGTGGTGGTGAGCCTGACGTTGTTTGCGTCACTTTCACTGATGCAGGCGCGCGGAGACGCGGCGCTCACGCAAAAGACGGCCGAGAGCATCGCAACCTATTATGAAGCCGACGCCCGCGCGCAGGAAAAACTGGCCGCGCTGGATGACGCCCTGCAGCAGGGCAAACTGCCGGAGAGCGTTGAAGGCGTTGTGAAGCAGCCGGATGGCACGCTCGCCTTTTCTATTGCAGCGCAGGACGGACACGTGCTCCACGTGCTGACCGATCCTTCCGGCGGAATATGCAAGATTCTTTCCTATCGTTATGAGAACGCAAAAGATTGGGCGGGCGAAAGCGCAGGCACGCTCTGGCAGGGAGGCTGAAAACCATGGCGGAGATTCATGATATTTTGCAGTCTGCCATCGTGCGCGGCGGATCGGATGTGTTCATCATCCCCGGCTCCTGCGTGCGGCTCAAGGTCGCGGGCGAGGTGCAGCCGCTGCTGGATGCCATTCTCAAGCCGGACGATACGCGGCGGCTGATTCAGCAGGTGTACGAGCTGGACAAGCGGGACATGGATCGCCTGACCGAGCATGGAGACGACGATTTCTCGTTCTCTGTGAGCGGAGTTGGACGCTTCCGCTGCAACGCGTATCAGCAGAGAAACTCGCTTGCGATGGTGCTGCGCGTGGTTTCCCTTGCGCTGCCGAATCCGGAGCAGATGCATATTCCGGACGAAATTTTGCGCCTTGCGGATATCAAGAAAGGCCTTGTGCTGGTCACGGGCCCGGCCGCAAGCGGAAAATCGACCACACTTGCCTGCATCATCGACCGTATCAACACCAACCGGCACGGGCACATCATCACCATTGAAGACCCGATCGAGTTCATCCACGCGCACAAGGCGAGCGTATTGAGCCAGCGCGAGATCGAGCACGACACCCAGAGCTACAAAACCGCTCTGCGCGCCGCGCTGCGCCAGGCACCGGATGTGATCCTGCTCGGCGAAATGCGGGATTTTGAAACCATCCAGACCGCGTTGACGGCGGCGGAGACAGGACAGCTCGTGCTCAGCACACTGCACACGGTAGGCGCGGCGAAGACGATTGACCGCATCATCGACGTGTTTCCCGCCAATCAGCAGCAGCAGATTCGCATTCAGCTTTCCATGGTGCTGCGCGCCGTGGTCAGCCAGCAGCTGCTTCCGACGACGGACGGCGGACTGGAACCCGCGTTTGAAATCATGCTGGTCAACAGCGCGATTCAGAATATGATCCGCGACGGAAAAGCGCACCAGATGGACAACGTCATCTTCTCCGGCCTTTCGGAAGGCATGCGCGCCATGGATGCGGACATCCTCCGCCTCTATACGCAAAACCGGATAACGAAAGAGACTGCGTTGCTCTTTGCCGCAAACCCGGAGCAGCTCAAGAAAAAACTAGGGGATTGATTGGTTCGGCGGATGATCGTCGAACGCATATTTATAAAAAATCTGTACAAACGGTGCGCGCTCCGGCGCGCTACACCACGCCAGAACGCAAGGAGGAGACGGCATGCCTAACGCAAAGATCAAGGTTAAGATGTTTGGCAATTTTGAAATCGTGGTCAACGGAAACGTTGTGCTCACGCAACTACGCCAGGCAAAGAAAACGAGCCAGTTTCTCGAATATCTCATCCTCAAAAAGGATCGGGCTGTTCCGCATGAGGAACTGTTGGAGATGCTTTGGTCGGACAAAGAAAACCGCAATCCCGCCACGGCGCTTCGCACGCTGCTGCATCGCTATCGTTCGCTTGTCGATCAAAGCAACCTGCCGGAACTTTCCGACTCTATCCTTACTGCGCGCGGGGCGTATCAATGGAACCCGAACCTCGATTGCGAAATCGACGTGTTTGAGTTTGAGCGCCTTTGCCAGGAGGCACGCACGCCCGGCATGAGCAACCGCGAGTGCATTGAGCGTTATCTCCAGATGCTCCAGATCTATACGGGCCCGTTGCTCACCAACTCTGCCGAGGAGATGTGGGTTGTGCCCAAGAGCGTGTATTATCACGACCTGTTTTTGGAGAGCGTGTTTACCCTGCTCGATTTGCTAAAGATCGAGGAAGAGCACGACATGATCGTTCAGGTTTGCCGCAAGGCGATGGACGTGGATATGTTTGACGAGCGGCTGCATCTGGAGCTGATGATGGCGCTGGTCAAGACGGGCAAGAAGCGCGAGGCGCTCTCGCAGTACTATTTTGCGACCGACCTGCACTACAAACAGCTTGGTATCCAGCCCTCCGGCGAGATTCGCGCGGTGTACAAGCTTATTGTACAGGCGGATCAGGAGATGGAAGCGGACATCGAAAAGGTGCAGAACATGCTCGAAGAGGATACCGACGGGCACGGCGCTTTCGTCTGCGAATATGAGATTTTCAAGGAAATTTATCAGCTGCAGCGCCGTATGTTGGAGCGTTACAACGGCACGATGTTCCTGGCGCTTCTGACCATCAGCAACACCTACGAGCAGCGCTTTGACAACCTCGTGCTGGACAATATCATGAAGCAGCTGCTGCACGTGTCCCAAACCAATCTGCGTCGCGGGGACACGATTTCGCGCTACAGCGTGATGCAATATGTCGTGCTGCTGCCATCCGTCACCTATGAGACGGGCAGGCTGGTCATGGATCGCATCAAGAAGGCGTTTTACAACGAGTATGTCAAGTCCAGCGTGGTGCTCACGTATAAGCTGCGTCCACTGTGCATCAATAAGTATGACACTACGCCGCAGAAACGCATTGCGGACTTCAAGGACGAAGACTGATCACACCACAAATGTGCGGGCGGGGGAACCGAGTTCCTCCGCTCTTTTGTTTGCAAAGAAACGGGTCAATTGATCTTTGTTTCCCGCGTGTTTGCGCGCAAGCGGGTTTGATTGACACCCTCGCGCTTGCATGGTAAAATTTGCGCTATAAGCGGGGGAATAGGCCCGTTTACGGGATTGGGAATTTTTGTCCGGCTTGCGGTTTTTTCGCCGCGGACAAGAAGGATAGAAGGCTTTGGGCGAGAGGGGCTGCGAGGATGGAACAACAACTGCATATTGCGCTGATTTCGACGCATTTTGTGCCGGAAGTCACGCCGATAACGCACCTCTATGCCGATCTTGCGGAAGATTTCTGCCGCTATGGCGCGCGGGTGAGCGTCGTTACCAAATTGCCGGGGCATGGACTCAATGAAGAGGAACGCGCGGCATTTTTTACGCGCCGGGATGAAACCGCGCCGGAGGGCTATCATATCCAGCGCGTTGGGCAAAAGGCGCGCAGAGGCGCAAAGCTGCCGGAGCGCGCGCTCCGCGCCCTGCAAAACACGATGGCGATCTATCGCGCGGCGAAGAAGCTCAAAGCGGATGTCTATATTCTGTGCAGTCTGCCGGCTTACCTCGGCCTTGTCGGCGCGCGGCTCAGCCGCCGGGCGCGGACGGTCTACATCCTGCAAGAGATTTTTCCCGACAACCTCGTCGCTGCGGGCACCTATACCGAATGGCACCCGTTCGTGCGCTTTTGCCGCCGGATGGAGCAGCATATCTATCGCAAGAACAGCGCGTTTATTACGCTGTCGGACGAAATGAAGCGTACCTTGGTTGCGCGCGGCATTGAGCCGCACAAGATTGCGGTCATCCCGAACTGGGCGGACACGCAGACCATACAGCCGATTCAACGCGAAGAGAATGCACTCTTTGACGAATTGAATCTGCCGCGGGAAGGATTCTATGCCGTCTATGCGGGCACGCTCGGTTTTTCGCAGGAACCGGATGTAATTCTGGACGCGGCAAAGCTGCTCAAGAACGAATCCGATATCCGTATCCTCGTCTTTGGCGATGGTTCGCTGCGGGATCATGTGGCAAACCGGATTGAGCGGGAGCAGATTGAAAATGTGCTGCTCTTTCCGCTGCTTTCTTCGGCGCAGACCGCACGGATATATTCCCTTGCGGATGTGGTGCTTGTGCCGCTGAAGAAAGGCATGACGCGCATTGCGGTGCCGAGCGAAACGCAGCTTGCGCTTGCGGCGGGTCGGCCGGTGATCGTCAGCGCGGAGGCGGGCAGCGAATGGGCAAGGTCGATTGAGCACGAGAGCTTCGGGTTGTGCATTACACCCGGCGAACCGCAGGAGATGGCGGACGCGATTCTGCGGCTGCATGCCAGTACGGTTCCGCTGAGTGAGCTCGGTGCACGCGCAAGGAACTATGCCTGTGAGCATGCCGCGCGGGAGCAGGCCACCCGTGCTTATTTCGATTGGGTGAAGTAATTGGGAGTTTGCGCGCCTGCGGCGCAGGCAAAAAAACAACAAAGAATATTTGAGAGAGTAAAAATAGGTTAAGACAAAGATTTTTTAGATAGAAGATTGGTTGGGCACGAACAGACAGGACTGTTCACGGGAGTTAGGCGCAAACCCTTTAGGCATTCCCCGCGCGCAGCGCGGCGGAATTGCCATTACCGATAGACTTGTTGGGCACGAACAGACGGGATTGGAACACGGGAGTTAGGCGCATATGAAAATACTGATCACGGGGGCCGAGGGGTTCATTGGCAAAAACCTGATCATCGCGCTGCGTTCGCGGGGGCAAAACGACCTGCTGACGTTGGATGCGGACGCGCCCGCCGATCTCCTAGAGCGGTATTGCGCCGAGTGCAACTTTGTCTACCACCTCGCCGGAACCAACCACACTCGCCAGCAGGACGAATCCATGCGCGGTGACTTTGGCCTCACCGATACACTCTTGCGTCAGCTCAATAAACACAAAAACCGCTGTCCCGTAATGCTCGCGAGCTCCACACAAGCGGCGCTGCCGAACCTCTACGGACGCAGCAAGAAGGCGGGCGAGGAGCTCCTCGACCTCTATGCGCACGAGACGGGCGCAAGGGTATATGTCTTTCGTCTACCGCATGTCTTTGGCAAATGGTCAAAGCCGAACCACAACAGCGTGATTGCCACGTTTTGCTACAATGTTTCCCACGATTTGCCGATCGTGATCCACGACGAAAACACGCAGATGCATCTAGCGTATATCGACGATGTGGCGGAGGCACTCTGCGACTTGCTGGACGACAAAACCACGCGGGAAGGCGCGTATTGCGTGGTTCCGGTGTCGTATCATGCGACGCTAGGTGATATCGCGGGCCGCATCCGCTCATTTCGCGGCATCCGGGAGGGAAACCTTCTGCCGAACATGAGCGAGCCGCTCACCAAGAAGCTCTATGCCACGTATCTGAGTTTTCTTCCGGTGATGGAATTTGCCTATCCGCTGGAGATGCAGGAGGACGAAACCGGTAGCTTAACGGAGTTTCTCCGCCTCGGTACCGGCGGACAGATTTCGGTCAACGTCTGCAAACCCGGCATGACGAGGGGCAACCATTGGCACCATACGCGCGCGGAAAAATTTCTCGTTGTCTCCGGTGTTGGCGTAATCAAATTCCGCCGGATCGATATGGACGACGTGATCGAATACCCCGTCAGCGGAAAGAAGCACGTCGCGGTCGATATTCCGGTGGGCTATGCGCACTGCATCGAGAACACGGGCAAGACCGATCTCGTTACGCTGATGTGGTCGAACGAATTTTCTGACAGCGCGCTTGCGGACAGCGTCCCCGTGGACGTTTCGCCGGCGGAAGGCTAAGGTGCGGAGGAAAAATCAGGCATCGTTCTGGTTCGCAAAGACTTGTTGAAAAGATGTCAGAGCGCGGGGTGTTCTCCGCGCTGTTTTCTCGAAGTGAGACGCAATAACAAGACAATGCAGTCTGCGCAGGATGCGACGGACGGAGGGTTATCATGGCAACAGAACTGATCCAAACAGAACCGCAAGAGGCGCAACCCATTCTATCGGCTGAGCAGGTGGAGGACACGGCGCGTGTTCTCGTCCTTGGCGGGCTGGAAGCGGGTGCAGGTACGTTTTCTGCAAGCGATGCGCTGCAAGAGCAGCTCAACGCGCAGGATCTACGCATCAGCGCGTTGCACCAAAGCGACGTCTCGGCGGCAGCTTGGCTGACGCAGGCGGGCGTGTCGCTGGTTTCGCTGGCCGCTTTGCGGAGCGTTGAGAACGAAGCGGCTTCGATCGGGTTCATTGGCGTGAGCACAATCGGTGCGGGCGAGACGGAAGCGATGGCAAACCGCCCGTATATCCGCTGCATCAATGGCATTCGTCTCGGTATCGTCAGCTTCGCCGAACAGACGGAGGGAATCTTCGCCGGGCGTGCGGATATTTTAAGCTTGCAGGCAGTTGATCGCGTGCGGATGCTATTGTGCGAGTGCGATCATGTGATCGTGTTGGTGCACAGCGGGCTGCCGAACGCCGAATTGCCCTTGCCGGAATGGCGCGCGCTGTACCGCCGCTTTCTCGACGCGGGCGCAACGATTGTCGCCGATACGGGCGCGGCAAAGGGCTGGGAAGCGCACAAGAACGCTCTGGTGTTCTACGGCTTGGGCTCGCCTGCAGATGCCGATTCACTCGGACTCTTTCTAACGCTCCACCGCAACGGAAAATTCACCTACGAAGCCCGTGCACTGCAAAATGCAGGCGTGCTTGATTTTTCAAAGAACGACACGTTTCGCGCCAAGATCGACGCGCAAAACAATCTCTTCTGGAACGAGAAGGCGTATCAGGCTGCCGCAAACGACATGTGCTTGCGGCTGTATCGCGAGAGCGATGCCGCGCAAAAACGCGGAGTGCTCGGCCTGTTTTCGCCGCAGGCGGAGGAAGAGACGCGCCTGCTCTCCCTGCTGGAAAACGAGTCCGTGCGCCAGATGACACTGCGTGCCATCCGCCTCAAACACGACGCGGAGAAAACGAAGCGCGAGAATACGAAAAAAGCGTGATGTTGCGCGGTTGTGCCGGATTCGCGGGAACCATCCATAGTGGAACCTTGCGGGAAAACACGCAAGCAGTAGGCCGCGAAAACACAACCATGACGGAAATACGAACAATTATGAAACAATGCGCTTGGGTTGCGCCATTTTCCTGCGCTGTGATATAATATCGCAGTGTATGTTGCAGAGTAAGCGGAGGAGACCGCATTGAAGCCGGCTGCGGTACTGGACATCGGAAGTTCCAAAATCGTCTGTCTGTGCGGCAGTTTTGTCAATCGCGATGGCATAACCGTGCACGGCGTTTCCGTCTGCCCGTATAACGGCTATCAAGCCGGGGCATTTTCGGATCACCGTTCGTTACACAACGCGATTGTCGAAGTTGTCTCCAAGACGGAGCAAGAGGCGCGCATGCGCATCCGCGAAGCCGCAATCGCCGTTCCCGCTCCCTTTTGCAAGATGATCCTCACCGAAGCCACGCTGCCCATCGGCGGACGGAGCAAGCGCGTTATGGCGGAGGATATCGACGATGTCATTTCGCTCTCCCTCAAAAAAGTCAAGCTGAGCGGATATGTCCTCATGCATAGCACGCCCGTCTCTTTCACGGTCGGCGGGGTGGTTTCTTCCGCTCTCCCGACGGGCGCAAAGACCGAAGAACTCGGCGCGCTCGTTTCGCACATGTATGTGCAGGAAGAGTTTGTCCGCGCAATGGAGCAGGCGCTCTCTCCCCTGGATATCGAGATTTCTATGAATGTCTCCACGCAGCTTTGCGCGGCGCTGGCAATCATTCCGGAGAAAGAACGTGTTCGACCCGCGATTTTGATTGACGTTGGATACACGCACACGGATGTGTCCATCGTGGAGAACGCGGCGCTGACCGATTCAAGAACCATTGACATCGGCGGCAAGCATTTGACAAGCGATCTCGCCTTCGGGCTGGATATACCGCCAGAGACGGCGGAGCAGGTGAAAAGACGGTTCGTCTTTTTGCAGGAGCCGCTGAGTACGACGGAGATTGTGCGCATGCCAAACGGGGCAAAGCGCGTGGATCACGCCGCGATTGAGCTAATTTTAGAAGCGCGCGCGGGGGAGCTGGTCTCCATGATTCGCGCATCTCTTAAGGAGATGGGCATTTCGCCGGAGGCGAGCCCTGTCACCTACCTCACCGGCGGCGGAATCGCCATGATGAAAGGCGGAATCGACTACCTCAAACGCGGCCTGGGGCTGAACATTCAACGCGATACGCCGTGGGTGGCGGATATGGATACGCCAAATTATACGAGCAGTTTTTCAGCGCTCGATTTTGTTTTACGAGCCATGAGCGACGACGTGGTGACCAATACGTCGCCGGGCACGCTCGTGGATAGGCTTCGTAACCTTTTTACCAAATAAGGGGGACAAACAATGTTTGAACCGGAATTCGAAAACACCTCTTTTGCGCAGATTAAAGTAATCGGCGTCGGAGGAGCGGGCTGCAACGCCATCAACCGCATGGTGCAGTATGGTCTGCGCGGCGTGGAATTTATCGCCATCAACACCGATAAACAGGCGCTGTTTCTGGCGAAAGCGCCAACCAAGATTCAGATCGGCGAGAAGCTGACCAAGGGTCTCGGCGCGGGCGCCGATCCCGAGGTGGGACGCAAAGCGGCAGACGAGAGCAGAGAGCAGATCATGGAGGCGCTTCGCGGCACCGACATGGCGTTCATCACCGCCGGCATGGGCGGCGGAACCGGAACGGGAGCCACCTCCATCGTCGCAGAATGCGCCAAGGAACTCGGCATCCTGACCATCGCGGTCGTGACCAAACCCTTCACGTTTGAAGGCAAGGTGCGTATGCGCAACGCCGAAATCGGCATCGCGTCGCTCAAGCCTGCCGTGGATACGCTTATCACGATCCCCAACGACAAACTCATCGACCTCGTCGGCCGCGCGAGCCTACCAGACGCGCTCCGGGTTGCGGACGATGTGCTCCGTCAGGGTATTCAGGGCATTTCCGATCTGATCGCCGTTCCTGCAATGATCAACCTCGACTTTGCGGACGTAAAGACGATCATGCGTGAGAAGGGTCTTGCGCATATGGGCATCGGTAACGCAAGCGGCGAAAAGCGCGCGGCGGAAGCGGCCAGACAGGCCATCGAAAGCCCGCTGCTCGAAACCAGCATCAACGGCGCGCGCGGCGTGCTGATGAACATCACCGGCGGTCCGGATCTGAGCCTGCTGGAAGTCAACGAAGCGGCAGAGCTCATCAGCGAGAACGTCGATCCCGAAGCGAACATCATCTTCGGTGCGGACATCGACGAAGCCATGGGCGACGCGCTGCGCATCACTGTTATCGCAACCGGGTTTGACCGCCCGGATCGCATCGGCAATATTCAGGGCGTGCCGGGCTTTGGCGCGTTTAGCACCTTCCGTTCGCCGTATGGCAGCACGGGCATGGGCGCAAACCAGCAGCAACAGCCCCAGCCGCAGCCCCAACCCCAGCCGTATCCGACGCAGGCACAGCCGCAGCCGTATCCGACGCAGCCGCAGTATCAGCAGCCGATGCGTCAGCCGCAGCCGATGCAGCCGCAGTACACTTCCGCTTCCTATGCGCCCCGTCGCCCAATCATGACGGACGAGCCGGTGGCAGCGCCGATTCCGCAGCAGCGGCAGGATCAGGTCTTTGGCGAGAACGACATTCGCCGGGATTATCAGGAAAAGCCCAAGAGCAAGTTGGACGTCCCCGCATTCCTGCGCAACCGCTAATCA
>JAEWYO010000014.1 GCA_023395595.1 Bacillota bacterium | reverse complement strand
TTTTTCTTGGTGCGGCAGATGGGACTTGAACCCATACGCTTGCGCACACGCCCCTCAAACGTGCCTGTCTGCCAATTCCAGCACTGCCGCGCACCATGTAAGTATAGCCGCAGGATGGGTTGTTGTCAATCGGTTTTGATCAAATTTTTAAGCTCATTTTTCACAGGTTTTTTCTGTTCTCCAATGGTAAGAAAGAAACCCAGTACTTATGCGGAAAATCGGGATCTCCCTCACCCAAAACACAGTTTCTTTCAAAAAACAAAACACGGCGTTCTTTTTTCTCACGTGTATTCGCGCTATAATATAGAAAATCGATTGCGATAATTCCCTTATGGAACGAAAAATCGATCTCAAGAATCGATCTTTTTCGCAAATCGATCCATCATAAGGAGGATTTCTCACATGAGAAATTTAACCATGCTGACCGACCTGTACCAACTCACCATGATGTATGGCTACTTTAAGGAAGGCATGCAGAAAAACGAAGGCATTTTCGATCTGTTCTTCCGCCCGAAAGAGGACGTGGTCTACGCCGTCATGGCGGGCACGGAGAGCGTTGTCGAATACATCAACAACATTCACTTCGCCGAGGAGGATATCGCGTATCTGCGCTCTCTGGGGCTCTTTGACGAATCGTTTTTGAACTACCTGAAAACCTTCCGCTTCACCGGCGATCTCTATGCCATGGCGGAGGGCACCGTGGTCTTCCCCTATGAGCCGCTCGTTCGCGTTCGCGCCCCGATTATGGAAGCGCAGCTCATCGAGACCGCAATTCTCACCTTTGTGAACCACCAGACGCTGATTGCAACCAAGGCGAGCCAGATTTGCTATTCCGCGCAGGGGGATTCCGTTCTGGAGTTCGGCCTTCGCCGCGCGCAGGGTGCGGATGCTGCGATCTACGGCGCAAGAGCCGCAATCATCGGCGGTTGCAACGCCACGAGCAACGTGCTCACCGGGCAGATGTTTGGCATCACCGTCTCCGGCACGCACGCGCACAGCTGGGTGCAGAGCTTCCCAGACGAGGTATCCGCGTTTCGCGCCTACGCACGCACGTTCCCCGATAGCTGCCTGCTGCTCGTCGATACATTCGACACCCTACGCAGCGGTGTACCGAACGCCATCACGGTGTTTCATGAGCTGCGCGAGAGCGGGCACGAGCCGGTCGGCATCCGTCTCGACAGCGGCGACCTTGCCTACCTGAGCAAAAAAGCACGCGCGATGCTGGATGCGGCGGGTTTTCAGAATGCAATCATCGCCGCAAGTAGCGACCTGGATGAATATGTGATTCGCGACCTCAAAACGCAGGGCGCACGCATCAACGTTTGGGGTGTTGGCACGCGACTGATCACGAGCGAGAACAATCCTGCACTCGGCGGTGTCTATAAGATGAGCGGCGAGATTGCAAACGGCGAACTCGTACCGAAGATCAAAATATCTGACAACCCTGCAAAGGTGACCAACCCCGGCTATAAGAAAGTTTTTCGCCTGTATGACAAAGATGGTATGGCGGTTGCCGACTTGATCTCGCTGGAGGACGAAACCATCGACAACACGAAGCCTCTGCGCATCTTTGACCCGATTCAAACCTACAAGCGCATGACGCTGACGAACTTCACCGCGCGCGAGCTGCTCGTACCGATCTTTATTGCGGGTAAACAGGTCTATACCTGCCCGGATATTCACGACATCGCGGACTATGCCAAGCGCGAGATGGCTTCCATGTGGGATGAATATAAGCGCCTCCTGATGCCGCACACCTACAAGGTTGACCTTTCGGATCGGCTCTATGACCTTAAACAAAAACTCCTGCGGGATGCTGTCGGAGATCACGCATGAGGCGCCTCCCCCTGATCTGCGTTCTACTGGTTGCGCTGCTTTTGTTCTCGCTTATGGGTTGTGAGGACGCATCCCCCGTTCTCGCGGGTACCCCTACCCCCGCCGCAACGCCTACCCCACTGCCCGATCCGTTTTCCGCGGAGATCACGGCGGCGCCCGTTGCAACCGATGCGCTCGGCAACGCCATCGATGGAGACGATCATTATTGGCAATATCTCTCCTTCGGCGCTCTGCGTATATACGAATATGACGACGGGACTTTCCTCGATGGTATTTGCGTCAACGCGTATCCCCAACCGCTCGACGGCGAGGTGAACATCGTCTACACGACCGCAGACGGCAAGATTTGCGGCATCGGCAAGATTCACAATGTCCTCGGCGCAACGCTGCTCCAGACGGGTTCTAACGCGATCTACGCGGAGATCAACACCGACATCGACGTGACAGAAATGGACTTCGCCCTCGTAGTAAAAACCGCGTTTGCTCCCGTTGTGGCATCTGCATCGCCCATGCCGTGATTCTCTGAGCAGTCGGCTCATAAGGCAAGCAAACCAGACAAATATTCCTCACGCGTATTGCAAAAGCCCCGCCGGATGGCGGGGCTTTGTGTGTTGCTCTCGTTGAATTGAGGTTCTACACTTTAGATTGGGGTAGATAAAAAAGAAGAAGCATAACCGCTTCAAATCTTGTAGATTAAGGTTGTTCAAGCCACTACGAGAAAGGACGAAGGTTATGCTTCAAACACATCTTATCGCAGAATTGCTGGATATGGAAGCCTATGATTTTGAAGGTTTGGAACAGAACGAAAAACAGATCGTACTAAGAGTTCGCATGAAGCGGCGAGCGCAGGAATGTCCGGTATGCCGAACGCCATGTGACCAGGTGCATGACTACCGAATACAACGTGTCAAAGACAGCCCGATTCAAGGAAAGACCGTGATTTGGCAATATCGAAAACGGCGATATCGCTGCCCTTGCTGTGGGAAACGATTCTACGAAAGTAATTATCTATTACCAAGGCGACACCGGATCACCAACCGTCTGGCAGCGCTGGGGATTGACCAACTACGAAAGAAGCAATCCCGGAAAGAGATTGCAAGCACGCTTGGCGTTTCGGAATCATCCGTTGGACGCTGGATGAATTTACTCGAGTTCGGAAAGCCCGCGCTGTTGCCAAAAGTGCTCTCCATTGATGAATTTCGTGGGAATACGGAGTATGGAAAGTTTCAATGCATCCTGACCGATCCAGTACACAAACGAGTCTTGGATGTCCTCCCGACAAGATATCACGCGCAAATTTACGACCATTTGCGGGCTTTCCCAAACAGAAACCAGGTGCAATATTTCGTGATGGACATGAACCGGGAGTATATGGATATTGCCAAGAAGCTATTACCAAACGCGAAAATCGTGATCGACCGTTTTCACGTTGTTCGATACTGCACATGGGCGCTGGAGAACGTGAGAAAAAGAGTTCAGGCGAAGCTGCTCCCGGAACAACGCAAATATTTCAAGCGCAGCAGGAAGCTCCTGCTTGCGCATATGCGCGATCTGTCTACCGAGAACAAGGCTGTGGTAGAACGCATGCTGCTCATGTCGTGTGACCTGAGAGAGGCATATCTACTGAAAGAAAAAATCTACAATTTCATGGATTCGTCCGATTCCTCACAGGCAAAAGAACGCCTCCGAGTCTTTCGTGCTCATGCGTTTGTCGCCGATCTCCCGGAGTTTGCTTCCTGCCTCACGATGCTGAAAAACTGGGAACCTTACATCCTCAACGCTTTCGACTGTCCCTACTCCAATGGTTTCACCGAAGGTGTCAACAACAAAATCAAAGTACTCAAGCGTATCGCCTTCGGATATCGCAGTTTTCGTAATTTTCGCATCCGGATTCTCTGCACGACACATGCTTAAGGGAGCTGTTCGCTCTCGCTCCCAGCTCCCTTTGTTTCTCTTAGTCTACTGCTCTACCCCAACTATTGACGGAGAGCCTGAATTGAGCGCTTATTTGACGAGGCCGGTCGCGGCGTTGAACTCGTCGATGAGCGCGTCGATCTGCGCTGCTTCCGCGTGCATATCGGTCCAGTAGTTTTCGTCATACCACTGCGCATTGATCTCTTCGACCGTTTTACCCTGCTGCTCCACCCAAGTATAGTACTTGAGGTTGTGGATGCGCTTGCGGCCTTCGTAGGTGAGTTCTTCCATGACGTCCGTGCGGATGCCGTGGAGATGCTCTGCATAGTCGGATGCTGCCTTGACCATGCTGTATGCGCCATCCGCCTCTTCGAGCTCCTGAATGCGGCTGCCATACATCACACCGGAGTCGGTTGCGACGGTCGCCAGCACATCATGCTCGGTCAGCTCATAGTACTTCGCCATCTTGATGCAACAGAGCATGTTCGCGATGCCGGAAATACCCAGCAGAGAGAGCTTCTCGATGAAGTCTGCCGGAACGCCGACTTCTTCGATCAGGTACTTTCTGCCTGCCGGATCATTGAACAGGCGCAGCAGCTTCTGGCTGTCTTCGTCGTCAATGTCGATGACCATGTCGGTGTTCTTCACGTTGTGAATCCACGGGACATGCTTGTCGCCGATGCCTTCGATGCGGTGTCCGCCGAAGCCGTTGTTGAGCAGTGTCGGGCACTGGAGCGCTTCGCCGACCGCCAACTTGCTGTTCGGGTAGACTTCCTTGAGGTAGTCGCCTGCAGACATGGTGCCTGCGCTGCCGCTCGTGAAGGCTGCGCCCGCAAAACGGTCGCCTTCGCGCTTAATGGACTCAAACGCATCCGCGATGGCTTTGCCTGTCACCTGATAGTGCCAGACGCAGTTGCCCATTTCTTCAAACTGGTTGAAGATCATGACATCTTTGCGCGTGGTCTTGAGCTCCCAGGTTTTGTCAAAAATCTCTTTCACGTTGCTCTCGCAGCCCGGCGTTGCGATGATTTCGCCAGCGACGGTCTTGAGCCAGTCAAAGCGCTCTTTGCTCATCTCGGCCGGCAGAATCGCGATGGACTCGCAGGAAAGCAGAGCGGAGTTGTATGCGCCGCCGCGGCAATAGTTGCCGGTGCTGGGCCACACTGCCTTGTGATAGGTCGGGTCAAACTGTCCGGTCACGAGACGCGGCACGAGGCAGCCAAACGATGCGCCAACCTTGTGGCAGCCCGTCGGGAACCATTTGCCGGTGAGGATGATGATGCGTGCCTTGACGCCGGAAAGCGCGGACGGTACTTCGATGAAGTTCACGCCGCCAAATTTGCCGCCTTTTTCCTTCGGCTCGTTGCGCCAAGAGATGCGGAACAGGTTCAGCGGGTTGATGTCCCAAAGGCCAACGTTGGTCAGCTTGTCCTTGATGCTGTCCGGGATCAGATCCGGGTTACGCATCTGGGAAATCTTCGGGATGATGATGCCCTTCTCGCGCGCTCTGTCGATGCTGTGCTGAAGGCCTTCACGGTTTTTCGTCAAGTCGATCATGTATTTCACTCCTAAAAATATTATAGATAGAAATGCCCTATTTCTCTATCAGCATACAGCAAGAAAGACGGTTTGTAAACCCAAAACGGGCAAAAATATGAAATATATTTATGCTTTCTAATTTTTTGTTTGGGCTGCGCTGCGATTTCGTTCTGGACAGGATTCAATTTGCATTTGAATCCGTAGATAAGCTAAACTTTGCGTCATATGCCAGCAGCAAATCGACAGCTTCCCCGTAGCTCTTGATGCCGCTTGGTTGTGAATTGTGCTTGAGGTAGGCGTCGTTTCGCCGGTCCGCACTCTGCCGCACTTCGCCGGAAAACGCGCTCCAATAGGCGTTGTATGCGGAAAAATCGCGCCAAATCGCGTCCCCGTACGTCTCCGTCACGGCAAGATAGCGCGCGCTATCCGCACTGTAGAGCGCGTTACCCGCCGCAATTAGCGCGTAGGCAAGCCCGCTGTAGCGGATGTTTGGGTCGTTTGAAAGTCGGCACGCCAGATACCCTGTCAATTCTGCTTCATTTTCGCTTGCTATTCCGGTTTGGTGCGCCATCTCGTGTGCGGCAGCCTGATAGAGAAGCAACGGCGGCTGATCCGCGTTTACGTTTGGTTCTGCCGTGAGCCCGATATAGATGCCGGAGATACCCTGCCAGGACAGCCCGCGTGACCAGAAAATTTGTTTGGCGGAGGTTGGGTCGGATGGGATCACCGGGATTGCATGATTTAGAGATGCATACGCTTGCGTGAGCTTCGAAAACAGCTCCCCCTTGCTCTCCTCGGGTGCAAACACGCCGTTTTCGTCCTCATGCAGCGTTTCCCTCAATGCGCGCGCTTCGGCGGCTGTTTTCCGCACAAACGATTCCAGCTCGTCCACGGAACGTGTCTGTATTGACAGCTCCATTCGTTTGACGAGCGGCTCGCGAAAATAGTTGAATCCCCACGTTGCGTAAAACAGATTCAGCATGATGCCGGCTGCAAGCAAAAGCGAGGCCAGCGTGGAAAGCAAGCGTGAGAACTTGATCTTTTGTAGAATCAGCTGGATCACGCGTATCAATACCAATACGGAAATACCGACCACAAGAAAATACAACAAGAACTCTGCAAACGAAAACGGCACAAGACTGGTGATTGCAGAGATTGCGCGTCGAACAGCGGGATAGATCCCTTCGCTATAATACTGTTCGATCCATGCGCTTTTGCCCGCGAGGATTAACGGCCAGTTGAGCCCCAGAAGTATCAACGCCGCGGCAGCACCCGTTCTTATGAGAATTTCCGATAGACCGGATTGTATTTTTCGGTTTGTTTCCTGTTTTGCCATGGAGCGATTATACCATCCGATTGTGACGCAATCTACACCAAATCCGCACAAACCATCTCTTTTTCTGGCGTATCAGCGCGCCGCGTGATACAATACGCTGTGAGGTTTATGGAAATGGAAATCGGGCTTTCAACGGCAAGTTATTTTCAAAAAATGCAGATTGAGGATGCGGTTCTCGATATTGGCGCGCACGGTGTTCGCGTTTGCGAAGTGTTTCTCAATACATTTTCGGAATATGAACCATCGTTTGTTGAATTACTGGCCGAGCGGCTCGATCGGATGCATGTCCGCGCGTTCAGCATCCATCCCATGAGCATGCAGTTTGAACCACAACTCTTCTCCATCCATCCCCGCCAGCGGCAGGACGCGTTGGATCTCTATGAACGCGTGCTTTCGGCAGGCAAACGCCTCGGCGCACAATGCTATGTGATGCACGGTCCTGCGAGGCTCTTTGGCGGGGTCAAGAATATTGAGTTGACGCGCATAGCGCCAATCTTTGTCGATCTGGCGGAACGGGCGCAAAAATACGGCATTCAGCTCACGCTTGAAAACGTAAGCTGGTGCATCTTCAACGAACCGGAGTTTGGGAAACGGTTGCAGGAGTTGACTCAAGGCGCGCTCAAGCACACGCTGGACGTGAAACAGGCGGTTCGCAGCGGATGCGACCCGATCGATTACATTCGTGCGGTTGGTGAGCACATCGTCAACGTACATCTGTGCGACGCAACGCGGCTGCCCTCCGGTGGAGTGCGGTATGATATGCCCGGTTTTGGGGAATATGACTTCACCACGATGTTCAACATGCTCGGCGAAAAAGGATATACCGGACCTGCATTTGTTGAAGTATACAGCGATATGTACAGCGAAATCCCCGTTTTGTATGAGAGTTTGTCTCGAATCGGGCAAGCGGTTTCCCGCTCCTGCTACGGTAAATCGACATGCTAATATTTTACGCACGCATGCTTTTCTGTTAGAACAATATATGATATGATACGTTGTCCCGCGTTTTACACGCTTTTCAATACGATTTAGAAATAACAATCATCTGAACCAACGGGAGGAAACATTGATGAACGAACGGTATCTGGACGAAACCTGGCGCCAATCCATGCGCGTGAAGCTTGACTTCAACAATATGATGTCCGATCAGCTCGGCAACCGCGGGATCTATCGCCGTGAGCTGGAAAGTATGCAGGCGCAGCTGGACGCGGCTGTTGTGAGCACGCGCGCCAAGCGCCCGATCATGCGCTGGCGTGAGCTGCCGTACAATCAGGATGAGGTTGTAAAGTCCATCCTCGAAGAAGCGGCAAGAATCCGCGATACATTTGACGATTTTGTCGTGCTCGGCATCGGCGGCAGCGCGCTGGGTCCCATCGCCGTGCAACAGGCGCTCAACCATCTGCATTACAACGACCTGCCACGCGAGAAGCGCAACGGCCCGCGCCTCTTTGTGGAAGATAACATTGACCCGGAACGCATGGCGGCTCTATTGGATGTTGTGGATGTCGAAAAGACCTGCTTCAACGTGATCAGTAAATCCGGCGGTACGTCCGAGACCATGAGTCAGCTGCTCATCGTCGCATCGCTGCTGCACGAAAAGCTCGGCGCGGATATCAGCACGCACCTGATCGCCACCACAGACGAAACCAAGGGCAACCTGATCAAGATCGCCAAGGCCGAAAACCTCAAGACATATTTCATCCCCGAAGGCGTCGGCGGACGTTTCTCCGAGCTTTGCCCGGTGGGTCTGCTTGCCGCTGCCGTCTGCGGAATCGACATTCGCGAACTGCTGGCAGGCGCAGCGTTCATGGACGCGATCTGCGACAGTCAGCGCGACGTTTGGAAAAACCCCGCCTACATGCTTGCCACCCTGCAGGTTGCCAGCATGAAGCGCGGCTGCAACATCAGTGTCATGATGCCGTATGCCGACTCGCTTCGCTATATGGCGGACTGGTATGCCCAACTCTGGGCGGAATCCCTCGGCAAAAAAGTCGATTGGGATGGCAACACCGTCAACGCGGGACAAACCCCGGTCAAGAGCCTCGGCGTAACAGATCAGCACTCTCAGGTACAGCTCTATACCGAAGGCCCGTTTGACAAGGTACTGACCTTCCTCGCAGTGGACAAATATCGCTGCGAGACCATGATCAGCGACGGCTATTTTGATGTGCCGGATGTCTCCTTCCTCTGCGGGCATACGCAAAACGAGCTGATTGCCGCCGAACTCAAAGCAACGGAATATGCCGTGAGCAAAAGTGGGCATCTCAACCACACGATCCTTCTGCCGGAAGTCAACGCGTTTACCGTTGGCCAACTGCTCTTCCTCTTTGAGATGGCGACCGCGTTTGCCGGGGAGTTGCTCAACATCAACGCCTTTGACCAGCCCGGCGTAGAAGAAGGCAAAAAGGCAACCTATGCGCTGCTCGGCAAACAAGGCTATGACGAGAAGCGCGCGGAGCTTGCCGCAATCCCCGAAAAGAACGAAAAATTCATCATCTAAGCGATGATCACGATTCGGCCGCTCACGGCGGCAGACAAACAGCAGGCAAAGGATATTTGGGAGTTGCGTTTTCACGACTCCCTTTCCTTTATCGATTGGTTTTTTTCCGAGCGGTTTGCGCCGGAAACATCGTTTTGCGCGGAGGAAGACGGACGCATCATCAGCATTCTCCACGGCAGTGTGATGGAGCTTCGCGTGCGCGGAGTTATCCTGCCCGCGATGATGATCTCCGGTGTGGCGACCTTGCCCGGTTATGAAGGGCAAGGCCTGATGAAACGCGTGCTCTTTGCGCTCTTCTCAGAATGCAAACGGCGCAACATTCCGCTTGCGTTTCACAAACCGTCCCATTTTTCAATCTATCGCGCGGTGGGAGAATTCCCCTGCTACAACGCGCTGTTTCACACAAGAGAGACCGAGCCGTCCTCTCCCGTCGTTTGGGACGCGGTGCCAAGTGTTGATTCTCTTCTGCGCGTCTATGAGCAAGCGACCGCACGCTACAGCGGCATTGTCCTACGTTCCCGTGCAGATCTGGAGAAGCGCATCCACGACCTAACTTGTGATGAAACGCGATTTTTGCTGCATCAGACCGGCGGCGTGATCGATGGGTATCTGTTTGCTTCCGAGGAGAACGATGGTTCGCTCTATAGCGAGGAAGCACTCGCAACTACTGCTGAAGCATACGAAGCAATGCTTGCACGTCTGCCAAAAGGCTGTGTCGTGAAACTCCCGCCGGATGTGCAGCTTGCAGGCGATTTGCAGCCTTGGGGTGTGATGATCCCCGTAGATGTCCCCCACCTTCTTCGCGCGCTCTGCGGCAATCCTTCTGCGTTTCGCATGGAAGTGCTCGACGGCATGATGCCTTGGAACAACGGTGTGGTTGACGGCGCAGGAGCAAAAACGACACTGCCAGTATCGGACACACTCAGTGCCGGACGACTCATGCAGTTCTTGTGCGGCTACCTACCGTTTCAGGATTCGTTTTCGCAGGAAATCTGTTATTGCGCAGATGAATATTGATTACAATCGTGCCAATTTCTTTCGCTTTTCCCATGGCCTTGTGCTAAAATTAAGTTGAAATAAGCGTTAAGGAGACTCTCATGTACGATATCGTATCGCTCGGAGAATTGTTGATCGACTTTACGGAGAGCGGCATCTCTGCCGCAGGGCAGCGCCTCTTTGAGCAAAACCCCGGCGGCGCGGTCACCAACCTGCTCTGCGCGGCTTCCCAATGCGGCGCAAAAACGGGCTTTCTCGGCAAGGTCGGCAACGATATGCACGGCGCATTTCTCAAGCAGGCGATGGTGAGCGCGGGCGTGGACATGCACGCGCTGATTGAAGCGGACGACGTGTTTACGACACTAGCGTTTGTCGCGCTAAAGCCCAGTGGAGAGCGCGAATTCTCCTTCGCGCGCAAGCCCGGCGCGGATACGCAGCTTCGCTCTGACGAGCTGGATCGTGACATGCTTACGCGCACGCGCGTATTCCACACGGGTTCGCTTTCCCTCACGCAGGAGCCCGCCCGCTCGACAACATACGAGGCAATCGACATCGCAAGAGCAGCTGGCGCGGTGATATCCTACGATCCGAACTATCGCGCATCCCTCTGGAGCGGGAAGGACGAAGCGATTCAGTTTATGCGCTCCTTAATTGTAACTGCGGACATCATGAAGGTTTCCGATGAAGAACTCCCGCTTCTGACGGGCGAGACCGATCCTTCGAAGGCAGCCGATGTGTTGCAGGATCAGGGCGTGAAAATCGTCGCAATCACGCTGGGAGCTGAGGGCGCATACATTCGCGTTGGCAAAGACAGCAAGCTCGTTCCCGGTTTTCGTGCAAAAGCCGTCGATACTACCGGCGCGGGCGATTCCTTCTTTGGCGGATTTCTCTATCGTTTCCTCGCCTCCGGCAAGTCGCTCAAAGAAGTCACGATCGACGATGCGGTGGATTTTGCCCGATTCGGCAATGCAACCGCCTCCCTCTGTGTGGAGCGGCGCGGTGGCATCCCCGCGATGCCGAAACTAGCGGAAGTTCTGGATCGGCTCAAACAATAAGTTATCAGCATCTCAACTTTGCCCCGCTTCAGCGGGGTTTTCTTTTATTTATCAAAAACTTTGTTATATTGACCGCGTTTTGCAAAACAAATCTTGTTGTATCCTAACATTCGTGTTATGATTGTGTTATATGGAGGATTGCATGCATGATGAATGAACGAATTGCGAAGGTTCGGGATTATATCCAGTCCCGTGGTGAAGTCAGCGTATCTGAATTGCAGTCCCTATACGAGGGCTATTCTTCCATGACCATCTGGCGTGATCTCAAGCAGCTCGAAGAGCAAGGCTATATTCGGCGCGTTCACGGCGGCGTGATCTCTATGCAAACCGCGGCACTTCAGGTCGAAGGCGTATACAGTAAGCGCGCGCGGGAGAACACGCGGCAGAAAATCGCGATTGCAAAAGCTGCGCTGGAGTTGATTCGCCCCGGCCATGCGGTCTATCTGGACGCGGGCAGCACACTCATGACCGTTGCCAACCACATGGGAAACGACCGCTATACCATCGTTACCAGCGGCGCGAATATCGCAATTGAGCTTTCCCAGCGTCACACCTGCGACGTACTGCTCACCGGCGGGCAGATCAGCGAAAACACGCTCTCCTGCTCCGGCGCGCAGGCGGAAGCGTTTATCTCTAGTATCAATATCGACCTTGCGCTGATGTCCCCCTCCGGCTTCTCGCTGCGCACGGGGTTCACCAGCGGTAGCCAGAGTGAGAGCCTGCTCAAGCGCGCCGTCATCGCAAAAGCCGCTAAGGTCGTCATGCTGATGGATAACTCCAAGATCGGCCGTTCGCTACCGTTTACTTTTGCAAATCTCGCCGATATCGATCTGCTGATTTGCGATTCCCCACTGCCCCAGGATGTTGCACTTGAGCTCAAATCGCAAGGAGTTTCCGTCGTCATTGCGGAAGGATAACCCACTCATAAATTACACAAAGAGCCATCGATTGTTTTCGATGGCTCTTTTCACGCAGATTTCTGTGCTGTCAAGGACTCAAATATTCTCTTTGATCACAAGATCGACAACCGCTTCGCCGATAAACTGCTGTCCCTCTTCGGTCAGATGCAGCCCGTCGGCGCAGATCATTTTCTTGATAAATCCACGACTCTCCAGGCAGCGCTGACGCAGGTCGATCAATTGAATCGAATACTCACGCGCAACCTTTTCTACCAGCAGCGAATACATCTCCTGATAGCGATAAATCTGCTGTACGTCGCCTAGCCACTTGAGAATATGTTTCGGGTTGAGTTTGTCCCCAACAAGAAAACGAAAATACCGGTCTGCATCAATGGGTGGCAGCGTCATGAGAACCGGCCGGATCTTCTGCGCAAGAAGCCAGCGGACGATGGTACGCATGGATTCGAGGTATTCTTCCGGTGGTGTCGCGGGCAGGTGCTTCTCTTCCGGATGCTCGGAGACGGCAGCCCAGTCAAAGTTACAGTCGTTGCCGCCAAACTCGATGACCGCCGTATCGCAAGTGATTCCTTCGTTCACATCACGCTCCATAATTTCCATGCCTTGCGGTGCAGTGCAGCCAAACTTGGAACGATTGACGATCTCGATACCGAGCTTGTTTGCAGCAATATCAACCGCTGTCATCTTGCTGTATGCGTGGCGTTTGCGCGTTTCATTCCAGGTGACACCTTTTGCAAGCGAATCCCCCCAGACAACGACTCTTTCTCCGGCAAGCTGTTCCATCGTGTTTTTCTCTTTTCCGATTGTTTGACTAATCCTACCAGACAACATTCAAGTTACGTTCAAACGGATGTGACAAAACTGTGTTCCTTTCATCAAGTCTTCTTCAACGATCGGACTTCTTGTGCAGAAATGAGCATGCGCAAAGAGAGCCGCGGAATGTATCCGCGGCTCTCGCGCTACTGTGGTTATAGTTGTCTCGATTACTCCATGGAGTTGAGCTTCTTGTAGTATTCGATCTTGTCCATGGCTTCTTTCTCGGCGCGGTCAAAGAGTCCGTCTGCAACCGCCGGGAAGGTCTTCTTCAAAGAAGCATAGCGAACTTCGCTGGTGATGAATTCCTTGAAGCTGCCGTTCGGGTCCTTGCTATCCAGCGTGAAGGGGTTCTTGCCCTGATCCGCGAGATCGGGGTTGTAGCGGTACAGCGGCCAATAGCCGGACTCGACTGCCTTCTTGGCTTCAATCTGGGAATGGCCCATATTGATGCCGTGGTTGATGCAGGGCGAGTATGCGATGATGAGGCTCGGTCCCTTGTATGCTTCCGCTTCGGTGACGGCTTTCATGAGCTGGTTGGGGTTCGCACCCATGCTGACTTTCGCCACATAGACGTAGCCATAGCTCATCGCCATCATTCCGAGGTCTTTCTTCTTCGTGCGCTTGCCGGCCGCCGCGAACTTCGCGATAGAACCGGTCGGCGTGGATTTGCTGGACTGTCCACCTGTGTTGGAGTAAAGCTCGGTGTCGAGGACGAGGACGTTGATGTCTTCGTCCATGGCGAGCACGTGGTCGAGTCCGCCGTAGCCGATGTCATACGCCCAGCCGTCGCCGCCGATGACCCAGATGGACTGTTTGGTGAGCAGGTCTTTGCTCTCGAGCAGTTCGGTGGCCAGCTGGCAGGCTTCGCACTCGCAAACCTTGCCTTTTTTGACCCACTCGGCTTCCCATTCGGTGCCGCTCAGGTCAACGCCATCCTGCGCCGCCGCGATCAGACGATCGGATGCCGCGCGGGAGGTTGCGCCATTATCCTTGTTCTCCAGCCAGTTTTGCGCAGCCGCACGGAGCTCATCGGTCGTGTATTCGGCGGTAATGAGCTTGTTGACCACCTCGATAACACGGTTGCGGCGCTGCGTGGTGGCAAGCACCATACCAAATCCGAACTCGGCGTTGTCTTCAAACAGGGAGTTCGACCATGCCGGTCCCTGGCCTTTGTCGTTGACGGTGTAGGGGCACGTCGGTGCGCTGCCGCCATAGATGGAGGAGCAACCCGTCGCGTTTGCGATGACCATGCGATCACCGTAGAGCTGCGTGATGAGCTTGACATAGGGTGTTTCGCCGCAGCCAGCGCAGGCACCACTGAACTCGAAGAGCGGCTTTTTGAACTGGCTACCCTTGACGGTTGCGGTATTGAGCTCCAGATCCTTCTCCGGCAGAGTTGCGAAGTAGTTCCAGTTTTCTTCTTCCTTCTCGACGGCATCGGCAAGCGGGCGGAACTCAAGCGCTTTCACCTTCGCCGGGCAAACATCGATGCAGTTGCCGCAGCCGGTGCAGTCCCACGGGCTGATCTGAATGCGGAACTCAAGGTCTTCAAAGCCCTTGCCCTGCGCCTTTTTGGTTTCAAATCCGGCGGGAGCAGCTGCTTTTTCTGCCGCGTTGACGAGCACCGGACGGATAACCGCATGCGGGCAGGCCAGCGAGCACTGGTTGCACTGAATGCAGTTATCGGCGATCCAGCGGGGAACGTCAACCGCGATACCGCGTTTTTCATATTTGGTGGTACCAGTCGGAACCGTGCCATCCGGGCTGAACTTGGAGACAGGGAGGCTATCACCCGCCTGCGCGAGCACCGGCCCGATGAATTCCGCAAAATACGGATCGTCGGTCGTCTTCATGGCAACTGCGCCATCGGTGGCGTTCGCCCAGGATTCCGGATACTTGACTTCTTCGATCGCATTCACGCCGAGGTCAATCGCGTCCCAGTTCTGCTTGACAACTTCGTCGCCCTTCTTGCCGTAGGACTTCTTCGCGGCTGCCTTCATGTAATCGATGGCTTCTTCTACGGGGATGACGTTGGCAAGTTTGAAGAAGGCGCTCTGCATGATGGTGTTGATGCGTCCACCCATGCCGACTTCACGCGCAAGTTTGATCGCGTCGATGTTGTAGAAGCGCAGCTTTTTCTTCGCGATGGCTTTCTTGAGGGAAGCAGGCAGTTCGCATTCCATTTCGGCGAGTGTCCACGGGCTGTTGAGCAGGAACACGCCGCCTTCTTTGATGCCTTCCGCCACCGCATAACGGGTCACATAGCTGGAGTTGTGGCAAGCCACAAAGTCCGCATGGTCGATCAGATACGGGCTCTGAATCGGCTTCTTACCAAAGCGGAGATGCGAAACGGTCAAGCCACCAGACTTCTTGGAGTCGTAAGCGAAATAACCCTGTACATACAGCGATGTGTGATCGCCGATGATCTTGATGGAGTTTTTGTTTGCGCCGACGGTGCCGTCCGCGCCGAGGCCGAAGAATTTGCACGCGATGGTGCCTTCCGGCGAGGCATTGACCTGACGGTTCACGGTGAGCGAGGTGTTGGTCACGTCGTCGTTGATGCCGACGGTGAAGTGGTTCTTCGGCTGCTTGGATTCGGCGTTTTCGAACACCGCTGCCACCATGGACGGCGTGAATTCTTTGCTGCCGAGGCCGTAGCGACCGCCGACGACTTCGATGTCTTTGTGTCCGGTCTCAACAAGCGCGTTGAGCACGTCCTGATACAGCGGTTCGCCGAGGGAACCGGGCTCCTTCGTGCGATCGAGCACCGCAAGGCGCTTGACGCTCTTGGGAAGCGCATCCACAAACTTCGCCGCGACGAACGGACGATACAGGCGGACTTTGAGCACGCCAAGCTTTGCGCCGTTCTTGTTGAGATATTCGATGGTCTCTTCCGAAACATCCGCGCCGCTGCCCATGACGACAAGCACGGTCTCTGCATCGGGTGCGCCAACATAATCAAAGAGGTTGTACTTGCGGCCGGTGAGCTTGGCAACTTCGCCCATGTAATGCTCCACGATGCCGGGCACCGCGTCATAATACTTGTTGGCTGCTTCACGGCCCTGGAAGTAGATGTCCGGGTTCTGCGCCGTGCCGCCCTGATGCGGATGATCGGGGTTCAGCGCGCGGGCACGGAACGCCTTGACCGCTTCGGTGTCGAGCAGTTTGCCCATGTCTTCATAGTCGATGGTTTCAATCTTGGAGACTTCGTGGGAGGTACGGAAACCGTCGAAGAAATGGAGGAATGGCACACTGCCCTTGATCGCGGAAAGGTGCGAAACAAGCGCCATGTCCATAACTTCCTGCACGGAAGCGGAGGCAAGCATGGCAAAACCGGTCTGGCGGCAGCTCATCACGTCCGAATGATCGCCAAAGATCGACAGAGAGTGCGCGGCCAGCGCGCGGGCGCTTACATGGAACACGCACGGAAGGAGCTCGCCGGAGATCTTGTACATGTTCGGGATCATGAGCAACAGACCCTGAGAAGCGGTAAACGTCGTGGTCAGCGCGCCTGCTTTGAGGGAGCCGTGCACCGCACCAGCGGCACCGCCTTCACTCTGCATTTCAGCCACGCGAACCTGCTGTCCGAAAAGGTTGGTTCTTCCGTTTGCCGACCAATCGTCCGCAACTTCTGCCATAGGAGAAGACGGCGTGATCGGGTAAATCGCCGCTACGTCCGAAAATGCATACGCAACGTGCGACGCGGCGGTATTACCGTCGATTGTCATGGTTTTTGCCATTTGGTGGATGCCTCCTTAGATATGTATGGAATCGGGTTTACCCATTGATTACCACCTGATATTATACCCTCCATCTTGTGTACTGTCAATCAAGCCGATACAATGATGACGAATAAAATGCAGGATTCTCATTCATTTTACAATTCAAAAAACGATTTTAAGAAATTAAATTGCAGGAATCCCTGCAAAAAGTGCAGTGTATCAAACTGAAACGCTTTTTCGTATATCATTCCAGCAAAAGAAGCGGGAGAAATCCCCCCGCTTCCTGATTGATCTGTTGCTTTAGCGTGCCTCGCCGAAGAGTTTCCCGCGAAACCGTTCCATGAGCGACATCAGTGGAATGCCGAGCGCGAAGCAGGCGATTGCCTGGCCAATTGCAACATAGCCAACCGCAGCCCAGTAGGTTACGCCCACTTGATAGACATAGGTCAGCAGCCAACCAACAACCAGCGCGTTGACCATCACGGAGGGCAGCGGCGCTAAGTATTTGGAAACCCGGTTGCGCAGTTTATAGGTGATAAACGCGGCAATCAGCGTCGCCAAGCTGCCAAACGCCACGTCATAGATCGGCGCACCGGTCAACAGGTTTGCAAGCAAGCAGCCAATGAATAACCCCGGCACGGCGGAAAATGTGAAATACGGCAGCACGCTCATGGCTTCCGACACGCGGCACTGAACCAGTCCCGATGAGATTGGGGCAAGAAAAATCGTGAGCAGCGCATAGACCGCCGCGATGATTGCCCCCTGCGCTAGATCGCGCACGGTGAACGTCCTTCTGGGTTCTTGCAGGTCTTCCAAGAGATCCTCCTTATATAACAGCCGCGGATTTAAGCAAGCGGTCAATTTCCGCCCTGCTCTGTGTAGCTGTTCTCTCCTCATCAATGCCTAACAGCGCGCCGTCTTTGACCGTCTGCCGTCCGGCTACCCAAACCGCGTCCGCAGGCAGATGGTAGCCAACCGTGCCAAAGAGGTTCGCCTCATCGCGCTCTGCGCCCACCAGTTCAAAGCGGTCATAACGAATTGCAAACAGGTCGGCGGCAAAACCTTGCGCAATTTGCCCGAGTTTCTTGCGCCCGAGCAACCGCGCGCTGCCGCGCGTCGCCATCTTGAGTAGGTCATATCCACTCGGCGCATCCGCGCCATACGTCAGACGGTGCATCAGGTATGCCGTACGCATCTCCTCCATCAGGTTGGAGGCGTCGTTGCTTGCGCTTCCGTCCACGGCGAGCCCGACCGGAACATCCAACCGGAGCATATCCGGAATCCGCGCCACGCCGGAGCTGAGCTTCATATTGGAACACGGGCAATGCGCAACACCGGTACCGGTGTCGGCCAAAAATTGCAACTCCTGATCATTAAAATAGATTCCATGTGCGTAGAAAACATCGCTGCCAACGAAATCCACGCTCTCCATGTAAGCCAGCGGGCGCATGCCGCGCGTGCTTACGGTAAAACGTTCCTCATCCTTGGTTTCGCATAGATGCGTGTGCAGACGCACTCCGTAGCTTCTGGCCAGCGCCGCGCTCTGCTTCATCAAATCTGCGGTCACGGAAAACGGTGAACAGGGCGCCAGCACCACCTGTCGCATGGAAAAATCGGATGCGTCGTGATAGCGTTCAATCGCGTCCCGGCTGTCACGCAGAATCTCGTCCACGGTCTGTACGACGGAATCCGGTGGCAATCCCCCGTCCTTGCGGGACAGGCTCATGCTCCCGCGCGAACTCATCATGCGCATGCCTAGCGACTCCGCCGCCGAAAACTGCGCAGCGAGAAGGTCTCCTGCGCCGTTGGGAAATACATAATGATGATCAAAACACGTCGTGCAGCCATACTTCATCAATTCGCCCATGCCGCTTAGCGAGCTGAGGCGAACGGTGTTTTCATTGAGGTGCGCCCAGATGTCGTAGAGCGCGGTGAGCCAGTCAAACAGTTCCAAATTCTGCACGTGACGCAGGTTTCGCGTGAAGTATTGATACAGGTGATGATGCGTGTTGATCAGCCCCGGATAAAGGATCAGTTTACTTGCGTCGATGACCTCATCCGCTGCAATATTGCCAAGATTTCCAATTGCGGAAATGATCCCGTCCTGCAGCAGGACATCCGCACCGCGCAGAATCGAGTCGTTGTCGTCACAGGTAACGATGCATCTTGCGTTTTGTAAGAGTGTTTTCATATGTTGTTCGCTCCTTGCCGCTCACGCGGTACTGTCGCACAAAGGGCGCTGGCCCTTGAAAGATGCGGCTTAATTTGCTATACTAAATTGCCCTTTTACCCGAAATTCACACATTTTTTGTGTCTTTCGGAAATTATTTTATCACACTGCGCAGGCAAACTACAACAGCGCCGCGCGCAATGCTGGCAGGACAGGAGTAAACTATATGACCCCGAACGCGCAAATCGAAATCGTTAACGTCGGGTTTCAATACGTCGGCGCGGAAAAAGTCGCGCTCAAGAACATCAGCCTCTCGATTCACAAGGGTGAAATCGTTGCAATCGTCGGCCATAACGGATCAGGCAAGAGTACGCTTTGCAAGATGCTCAACGCCCTGCTCGTCCCCGCCGAGGGAACAGTCACGGTAGACGGCATGGACACGCGCGACGAGAAAAATCTACTAGAAATTCGCCGTCGCGTCGGCATGGTGTTTCAAAACCCGGATAACCAGCTCGTCACCACCATCGTCGAGGAAGACGTTGGCTTTGGCCCGGAAAACCTCGGCGTTGCTCCGGCGGAGATCCGTGCGCGCGTAGACGCGGCGCTGAGCGAAGTCGAGATGAGCGCCTATGCCGAAAAAGCGAGCCACGCGCTCTCCGGCGGGCAAAAACAGCGCATCGCAATCGCAGGCCTTCTCGCGATGCAGCCGGAGGTGCTGGTTCTCGACGAAGCAACCGCCATGCTCGACCCGCGCGGACGCGAAGAAGTGCTCTCCACCGTAAAGAAGCTTAATCAGGAGCGCGGTATGACCGTCGTGATGATCACGCAATTTATGGAGGAAGCGCTGGGCGCGGATCGCGTCTTCGTCCTCTCGGAAGGACGGCTCGTGATGGAAGGCACGCCGAAGGAAGTATTCAATGAACTTGCTCTGCTCGAAGAAAGCCGGCTGGACGCACCTGCATTCGTAAAACTCCGCGATGAGCTGCTTACAGCAGGACTGCCGATCTCGCATGAAGCGATGACCTGCGAAATGCTGGCGGACGAACTCAGCCGCGCGCTCAAAGCATAAAAAAGAAACATGACACAAGTGTTATATAGATAAGGATACAACATGCCAATTGAACTCACACAACTGAGCCACACCTACCTGCCTGGGAGCGCGCTGGCCTACCCGGCGCTCGGCGATCTTTCGCTGACGATTCAGGATGGCGAATTCCTCGGCATCATCGGGCACACCGGCTCCGGTAAGAGCACGCTGATCCAGCACCTCAACGGACTGCTTCTGCCGACCTCCGGCTGTGTCCTGGTGGACGGGCTGGACACGCGAGAAAAAAAACTGCGCAAACAGATTCGTTCGCTGGTCGGGATGGTGTTTCAATATCCCGAATACCAACTTTTTGAAGAGACCGTGGAACGCGATGTCGCCTTCGGCCCAAAGAACATGGGACTGGATGAAGCGGAGATTGCGACACGCGTAAACGAGGCGCTTCGTTTGGTCGGGCTCACTCCCTCCGAGTTTGCGGAAAAATCACCATTTGAACTCTCCGGCGGGGAAAAACGGCGCGCCGCTCTGGCGGGCATTCTCGCCATGCGCCCGAAATATCTTGTGCTGGACGAACCCATGGCGGGGCTCGACCCGCGCGGTAGGCGCGAAATCCTCGCACTCATCGAATCCCTCCGCAGCGATTTCGGCACCGGCATCGTGATGGTTTCGCACTCCATGGACGATGTTGCGATGTATGCCGATCGCATTGCGGTTCTCGACAAAGGCACGCTCTTCATGGTTGGCACACCGGAAGAGGTGTTCTCGCATAGTACCGAGTTGCTGGATATGGGCTTGAATCTGCCGCAAGCAACACAGCTTGTCCGCGCGCTTCGTGCCCGCGGAATCGCGATTGAACACGACTATTTCCGTATGGACGAACTTGCGCAGGATCTGATCGGGAGGTGGAACCATGACCGCTAACATCTCTCTGGGTCAGTTTTTGCCGGGCAACAGTGTGGTACACCGCCTCGACCCTCGCACGAAGATTTTCCTGATGGGTGTTTATATCGCAATCGTATTCGTGGTGAAGTCGCTGCTTGTGTTCTTGATCCCTATTGTTTTGCTGTTTGCGATGTTTGCGTTTGCGCGCGTACCCGCTTCCTATTTCTTCTCCGCGCTCAAGCCGATGAAGTGGCTGCTGGTCTTCATGTTCATCCTAAACCTCTTCGCTACACCGGGTAAAACGGTCTGGTTGGAGTGGCAGTTCATCCGGCTCACGCAGGAGGCGGTCGAACAGGCGGTCTATATCACGCTACGGTTGATTCTGCTTGTTGCGGGAACATCGATTCTGACATTGACCACCTCCCCCATCGCGCTCACCGACGGGCTGGAGAAGCTCATGTCGCCGCTGCGCAAGCTCCACTTCCCTGCACACGAACTTGCGATGATGATGACCATCGCGCTGCGCTTCATCCCCACATTGATGGAGGAAACCGACCGCATCCAGAAAGCGCAGATGGCGCGCGGAGCGGATTTTGAAAGCGGCAACATATTCCAACGCGCAAAGAGCATGATTCCCGTGCTGGTTCCGCTGTTCGTCTCCGCTTTCCGGCGGGCGGACGAACTCGCGATGGCAATGGAAAGCCGCTGCTATCACGGCGGCGAAGGAAGAACCCGCATGCGCGAACTGCATTTTCATGCGCGCGATCTCATCGCGACGCTTCTTTTGGTGGTCGTGCTCGTGGGCATCATTCTCTTGGAGAAACTGCCGCTATGAGCCGTCGCATCCGCTTGATCGTATCCTACGACGGGACGAATTATGTTGGCTGGCAGTTGCAAGACAACGGCGTTTCCGTGCAGCAGCGGCTCAACGAAGCAGCGCTTGCGATTACGGGCGAGCAGATTCAACTGCACGGCTCCGGTCGAACGGACAGCGGTGTACACGCCCGCGCGCAGGTTGCGCATTTTGACACCAATGCGCGCATGCCGGCGGATAAATTTGCCATCGCGTTGAATATGCGCCTGCCGCGGGACATCCGTGTGCTCTATAGCGAAGAAGCGCCGGAGGATTTCCACGCGCGCTTTTCCGCGAAGAACAAAACCTATCGCTACACAGTGCAAACCGGGTTGCATGCGGACGTATTCACCCGCATGACCGCGCTTCACGTTCATACAAAGATCGATGTTGCTCGTATGCAGCGCGCGGCAGCCTATGCGCTCGGCGAACACGATTTTCAGGCGTTTATGAGCGTTGGTTCCTCGCTGACGAGCACCGTTCGCACGATCACCAAGAGCGAATGGAAGCAGGACGGCAAATATCTAACGTATGATGTCGGCGCAAACGGGTTTCTTTACAACATGGTGCGCATTCTCGTCGGCACGATGTTGGAAGTTGGCGGCGGTAAGCTACCGGAGGACGCAATCGCGCGCGCTCTGACCAGTGGCTTGCGCGAGGACGCGGGCCCAACCGCGCCGCCGCACGGGCTCTGCCTCCAACGTGTGCAATATGACGATTTTGACACCGACGAGGTGCTTGGGAGAATATGAGCAATCAAGCCGAAATGGAACGCTATATGCGACTCGCGCTGGAGGAAGCCAGGCTTGCGTTTGACGCGGGCGAGGTTCCCGTCGGCGCGGTTTTGGTTTGCGGCAACGAAATCATCGCACGCGCGCACAACCGCGTGGAACGCGATCACGACGCAACCCGGCACGCGGAGCTCCTCTGCCTGCAGCAAGCGATGGCGTCGCACGGATCAAGATTGAACGATTGCACGCTCTATGTCACGATGGAACCCTGCGCCATGTGTGCAGGCGCATGCGTGAACGCAAAGCTCGGCAAGCTCGTGTACGGCGCATTTGACGAAGTCGCTGGTTGCTGCGGCTCTCGTATGGATCTGACCGACAAGTGCTTTCTGCACAGCATCGAAACCTGGGGTGGCATATTGGAAGACGAGTGCAAAGCACTTCTCTCGCGTTTTTTTCAGGCGCTCCGGTAAATCGGGCGCTTTTCTTTCGGAATCAATCTTATAAAATCATTGCAGATCATGTATGATAGATCAGAATCAATCGTTTCATATTGGGAGGGTACTATGGATTTTCTACGTTTGCTGGAAGCTATCCGCACGCCGTTTCTGGACACCGTGTTCCAGTTTTTCACGTTCTTTGGCGAAGAGATGATCTTCATGGTCATCGCACTCGGGTTCTACTGGTGCCTCGACAAGAAAACCGGCTATCTGTTGCTGTACGTGAGCTTTCTGGGCAACATCATCAATACGTTCCTCAAGCTCATCTTTGTTGTGCCCCGTCCGTGGGTGCTCGATAAAAACTTCACCATTGTGGAGAGCGCACGCGCCCAAGCGACGGGATATTCCTTTCCCAGTGGGCACACGCAGAATTCAGCGGGTATGTTCCTTAGCGTCGCATGGTCGCGTAAAGAACTGTGGGTACGCATCGTCTGCGTTGCGCTGACGCTGCTGGTCGCTTTTTCGCGGATGTATCTGGGGGTTCACACACCGGCAGACGTACTGGTCTCGCTTGGCGTCGCGCTCCTTCTGGTCTCGGTTGGCTATCCGCTGATCAACCGCGCATGGGACAATAAGAATTGGTTTATCCCGTTGATCGGCGTTCTGCTTGCCATTGGTGCCGCGCTGATTCTGTATATTGAGCTTGTTCCGATGCCTGCAAACGCGATTGCGGAGTTTTCTCTGAGCTGCAACGAGTCCGGCTACAAAATGGTCGGTGGCGCGGTCGGCTTTGCGCTCGTCATCTGGCTGGAACGAAAATACATCAATTTCTCCGTCAAAGCAGTCTGGTGGGCGCAGCTGCTCAAACTTGCGCTTGGTCTTGGCCTCGTCGTGGCGGTTCAATCCCTCGCCAAAGCGCCGCTTCTTGCGCTCTTTGGCGGACACAACGCAGGTAATGCGGTTCGTTATTGCCTGATGGTGCTGGTCGGCGGCGCGCTCTGGCCGATGACCTTCCAGTTCTTCGGCAAACTGGGTCAAAAGAAGGAAACAGCAGCAGCATAACGAAAATTCAAATTAGCAACACGAAAAATGAATCCCCCGTTTCTCACGGGGGATTTTACGTTTCAATGTTAATTAGTGAATGAGCCCTCGCAATAGCAACGCGAGGATCAAAGCGATGCCGATTACACCGCCATAAATCATCCAGACGCGCTTCTTGATCTGCTGCTCTTTCTTTGCTTCGTCGGGGTTTTTCTGCTTGTCCGCCGTCACCGCGCCTTCCATCGCGTCTAGCGCGCGATCCAGAATCGACCGCTTCTGCCCCGCTTCCTGCAACTGCTCTTTCGCGGCGGAAACCTCCGGCTTGTTCTGACGCACATTTTTCCGTATCTGTGGAATCGCGCTGAGCACATCCTCTTCCGTCACATCCGGGCAGATTGCCCCGATTTCGACGCAAGCCAGCGCGTGGCGATAGTCAAACACGTTCGAAATGCGGCGATAGCCTGCGGTATCGCTTGTTTGCCAGAGAAACTCAAAGAACTGCGGCGGAATACTCGCATGCGGCTGCATGCCATCGCCAAACACAGCAAGCCCGGTCATGGACTCATAGAGCGTTTTACCGATTGCCGCAACATCGATCCAGGGTTCGGTGTCGTCCACCTCCTGCCGCGCGCGCAGCCCCGCCTTTGCCGCGCCGAAGTCGATCAGCTTCACCGTTCCGTCGGTGCAGAGAAAGATGGAGCGCGCGTTAATGTCATAATGCAAGGAGTTGAGGCTATGCACAACCAGCAGCGCATCCGCCAGCGAAGCCGCGATGAACATCGCCTCGTCGGGAAAGAGTCGCCTGCGCCGCAGCTGTAAATAGCGCTCTAGCGTGATACCACTGAGACGCTCCATCACGGCATAGGATGTGCCGTTTTCAAAGAATGTCGTATAGACGGTTACTAGGTTTTCGCTACCCTTTGCGTCCGTCAGCGCCAGATGCTGGCGATAGAACATCTCGCTGCCCAGAAAGAACAGCGCACCGCAGGCTTGATTTTTCGGCATCAGTGCAAATCCCTGCTCTGCGCGGTGCGCCAGCGCGTATGGGAAATATTCCTTGATCGCGATGCGCGTGCCCGTCTTCTCGTCGTGCCCGAAATAGGTGATGCCGTAGGTGCCGCGTCCAAGAACGCCGTCGATGGCGTATCTACGATGCAACACCGTTCCGACCGGCAGCAGCTCCGCCGGCTCCAGTTCCTCCGCTATGAGTTGGATCATGGTGTACGAATTGTCCCCTTTACTCCCGGTTATCCCAAACCTGATGGATGATGCGATTGTCGCTTAATACCCGATTGCGTTGGCAAACAGCAGCAAGGCGCTTGTGAGCGCGAGCACCGCAATCTGAATCTTCCCGCTCCACTTGAACCACTTTCCGTAGCCGATACCGACGATGCCAAGCGAGATCAACAGCACCGGATTGGTCGGATAAAACACATTGGAAAACCCGTCGCCAAACGCATAGGCAAGCACCGCAATCTGACGCGAGATGTTGGAAAGATCGGCAATCGGCGCGATCAGCGGCATGAGCAGAAACGCCTTTGCAGAGCCACTGGAGATGAACAACTCCAAGATGAGTGCCAATGCATAGATCATCAGCACGACAACGCCGCTGGATGCGTTCTGTGTGAGCTGAACGGTCTGGAATAGAATCGTATCGAGAATCTTCGACTCCGTCATGGTGAATCGGATTGAGTTTGCCATCAAGATCAACAGCACGGCAGGCAGAATGTTGACCATTCCTTTGCCAAACGATTTGAAATAGTCGCCCCAACGCATGCCGGAGACGACGGAAGAAACCGTGCCCGCAACAAGGAAGATCACTGCGATCAGCGGCATGATGATATCCTGCAAAAACGGCACAACGCTGGAGCAGAGAATCAGCAGGATTCCCGCGCCGAGAACCGACGCAAACCAGATCAACGCACGATCTTTTTTCTTGTCTTCGACATAGTCCGTGCGTAAGGAGGCCCAGCGTTCTGTCATTGCAGGATCATAGATCATGCTCTTTGCGGGATTTCTTTCGATTTTCTTCGCATAAGGAATCAAAAAAGCGATCAGCAGCCCGTAGATCAGTACAAACGTGACAAGACGCATCCAGATACCGGAGAACATCGGCAATCCGACCAACTGCTGTGCAACGCCTACCGTAAAGGGGTTGACCACACCCGTGCTAAATCCGAATCCCACCGCAAGAAGGCTCATGCCGAGTCCGACCAGCGCATCCCAGCCGAGCGAATACGCAAGCGCAACGGCGATTGGAACCAGCGGCACGCATTCTTCAAACGAGCCGACAAACGCGCCAAGGCTCATAAAGAACAGCGAAACAAGCAAGAGCAGACGATATTTTCGCGTCTCAAACATGCGATACACGCGGTTAAACATATAGGAAAGCACACCGCATTCGTCCATCGCGTTAAATGCGCCACCAATGACGAGCAGAAACGCAATGATCGCAATTACCGTACCGGAGCCGGTTGATCCAAGCGCGAGAAACGGAGAAAGCAGCCACTTCCAGAACGGCAACCCACCATCCACGCTTTTGTAGGTGCCGGATACGATGGATTCCTTGCCATCGGTGATCACGCGCTGATACTCGCCTGCGGGAAGCAGGAAGGTCAACGCATAGGTCAACACCATCAGCAGAAAGAGAATGATGAGCGCCGCGATGAACGAGCGTGTGCCAACATTGAAGACCCGCTTGGTCTGTTTCTCCATATGCCATCCTCCGCCAGTTTGTTTTACAGTTATTCTGAATCATATACGATTCACAAGATGATTCAGACAGTATACCATAGCGCTGTTGCCTGTGCATCGTTTTTTCGCGTTTTGATGAAAGAACGATTGGGTCTCAACCATTGCAATCCATCCCTCATTTGTTATAATAAGAATTGCGTGAGGGAGTAGTTGGCACGGCGCAATGCCGCGTTCCAAGTCAACATGGTAGCACGACGCGAAGCCGCGTCTGGCTTGGATGAAATAGCGAGACTCATGTACGACAGCGTGTTTGCCGTACATGGGTTTTTTCTTTTCCTCGGCATGCTCCGCTTCGGGTCAATCATCCCGTAAGAAACACGAAAGGACACGATTCTATGCAGCAGTATCTACTCGATTTAACATCCGCGCTACGCTCCGTATCCTCTGAGGAAAACGGGCTTTCCAGCGCGGAGGCGCAAAAGCGCTTGGATCAAAACGGCCCGAATAAACTCGCCGAAGGCAAAAAGACGCCGCTCATCGTCCGCTTTTTTCAGCAAATGAAAGACCCGATGATCCTCATCCTGCTCGCAGCTGCGCTCGTTTCCGGCGTCACGGCGGCAATTGAGGGCGAGAGCTTTGCGGATGTGATCATCATTCTTGCGGTTGTGCTCATCAACGCGGTGCTTGGCGTATTGCAAGAGAGCAAGGCGGAAAAAGCCATAGAAGCACTGCAAAAAATGGCTGCCGCCACCTGCCGAGTGCTGCGCGACGGGCATATCCTCCGCGTGAAAACAGAAGAACTTGTCGTCGGCGATGTCGTCCTGCTAGAGGCGGGCGATGCGGTTCCTGCGGACGGAAGAATTCTGGAAAGCGCAAGTTTGCAGATCGAGGAAGCAGCGCTCACCGGGGAAAGCGTGCCTGTCAGCAAGGCAATCGAGGCGCTCTCACTCGGCACGGCGAAAGATATTCCGCTGGGTGATCGCAAGAACATGGTCTACATGGGCAGTACCGTCGTCTACGGCCGCGGCAAAGCGGTCGTCACCGCGATTGGTATGCAGACGGAAATGGGCAAGATTGCCGACGCACTATCCAAGGCGGAGGACAGTCAAACCCCGCTTCAAATCAAACTCTCACAGCTTTCCAAGATACTCACGTGGCTCGTGCTCGGCATCTGCGTGGTGATCTTCGGGGTCAACATTCTTCGTTTCCACGGCACAGGTGAGCGCTATATCCTCGATTCATTCCTGATTGCGGTTTCGCTCGCTGTCGCCGCGATTCCGGAAGGACTCGCCGCAGTCGTCACCATCGTGCTCTCCATTGGCGTGACCAACATGAGCCGTCACAACGCGATCATCCGCAGGCTCACGGCGGTAGAGACGCTCGGCTGCGCGCAGATCATCTGCTCGGACAAGACCGGCACGCTCACGCAAAACAAGATGACTGTCGTGGAAGATTATGCAGACGATGTTCGTCTGCTTGCAACAGCAATGGCACTGTGCAGCGACGCGGAGCTAGACGAAAGCAACAACGCCACCGGAGAGCCGACGGAATGCGCTCTGGTCAATTTTGCCTTCAAGAAAGAATTGCCCAAGCCCGCACTAAAGTCCGCCCAACCGCGCGTTGATGAAGCTCCGTTTGACAGTGTACGCAAGATGATGTCCACCGTGCACCAAACGCCGGATGGCTTCGTTCAGTATACCAAAGGCGCACCGGACGAAGTGCTCAAGAAATGCTCGTTCTATTGGAAAGACGGCAAGGCACACCCGCTGACGAACGATGTGCGCGCGGAAATTCTGTCTGCCAACAAAGCAATGGCAGACAAAGCGCTCCGCGTGCTGGCAGGTTCGATGCGTCTTTACGACGCAAAGCCCGCGAACAACTCCCCCGTCGCGCTCGAATCCGAGCTGATCTTCCTGGGTCTTGTCGGTATGATCGACCCCGTCCGGCCGGAGGTGATCGGCGCGATTTCGCAGTGCCGCTCTGCCGGTATTCGCCCGATAATGATCACGGGCGATCATCGCGACACGGCGGCAGCCATTGCGCTCACGCTCGGCATTATTAGCGATGCGTCTGAAGCCATCACTGGCGCTCAGCTCGACGAGATTGACGATGCCACCTTTGAGCAGAGCGTTGAACAGTATCATGTCTACGCCCGCGTGCAACCGGAGCACAAGGTGCGCATCGTGAACGCCTGGCGTAAGAAGGGCTACATCACCGCGATGACGGGTGACGGCGTCAACGACGCGCCAAGCATCAAGAGCGCGGATATCGGCATCGGCATGGGCATCACAGGAACCGACGTGACCAAGAACGTCGCGGACATGGTGCTTGCGGACGACAACTTCGCAACCATCGTTGGCGCGGTTCAGGAAGGCCGGCGCATCTACGACAACATCCGCAAATCGATCCAGTTCCTGCTCTCTTCCAATATGAGCGAGGTTCTGAGTATCTTTTTTGCGACGCTACTTGGCTTTGTAATTCTCAAGCCGGTACATCTGCTCTGGATCAACCTAATCACGGATTCTCTGCCCGCGCTTGCGCTGGGTACCGAGGCTTGTGAACGCAATCTGATGCAACGTCCGCCGCGCAATCCCAAAGACGGCATTTTTGCCGGTGGAGTCGGGTTTGACGTGGCGTATCAGGGTTTCTTTGTGACGCTGCTGACTATGGCTGCGTTCTTCATTGGAGAGCGCATTCAAAACGGCGCATGGGCGATTGCCAACAGCACTGACGGCACAACGATGGCATTCCTGACGCTGAGCATGGCGGAGATTTTCCATAGCTTCAACATGCGCTCCCAACGACAGAGCGTCTTCTCGATCAAATGCCAAAACAAGTACCTCTGGGGTGCGGCGATCCTTTCGCTGGTGCTCACGCTCGTGGTGCTGTATGTACCATTCCTTGCCGACGCGTTCAGTTTCGAACACATCAGCTTCCTCGAATACGGCATTGCGCTCGTTCTCGCGTTCCTGATCATACCGATGGTTGAAATCGTCAAAGCGATTCAACGTGCACTCGAAAAAGGCAAGAAGAAGTAATACGCCAGCACACAAAAACGGCTGCCCTGTTCCGGTCATCGGAAGGGCAGCCGCTTTCTCGTTCTTTTAATCTTGTATACCAAGATGGATGGTCAACACATCCGTATTTTGATTCGCCTTTTGTACAACCGCAATCAGATACCCCATCAATACAAACGGGCAAAGCTGAAGATTGAATTGCAAGGAAATTATAATGCATGCAAACGGAAGCACCCAAAGTAAGCCCAGCAAAGCGGCAGAGAATGACTGCTTTGTATTACTTACTCTCTCAAAGAAAAGCAGCGTAAACGGCACGCCAAGAATCGCAAAATCATACAGCGAAATATACGGAAACGACAGAAACAAACAAAGCACCAACGCCATCAAGCGAAGAGACAACCTCTGTGTTTGATTCCATACGCGAACGCACAAATAGATTGAGAAGGCAGTAACCGCTGCCAGAATCAGCGTCAAGCCCCATCCGCTAAGCCCCATGGTGCGCAGCGCGGTGGACAGAGTCGGAATTGCCCATTTGGTCGCTCCCCAGCTTGCGCTGAGTAATTGAGAGTTCTCAGGGGCGGTGGAGAAAAAATCGATCCAGGTTTGAAACCCGAAAATCAACCCGGCTAGAATAGCAAGCACCGCCGCAAAGAAGGCCGACCAGCCGAACGCTTTCCATTTTTTGGCGAAGAATAGCATTGCAAACGGAAGTATTGCCATCTGTGGCTTGAACGTCAATAGTCCGAACATCAGCCCGGCCAACATCGGATTTGATTCAACGAAATATACGCCAAAGCCAAACAATGCCGCGGTTAGAAAACCGTTTTGTCCCCATCGTATGTTGAGGAATGTCCCGGGAAGTGCCAGAAAGCAAAGCGGTGCCAGTTTGTTTTTTTCAGTCAGAAAATAGACGGCAAGCGCTGCAGGAACAAACGAAAGCACAAGCCATATTACCAAAGACACGTCAAACGGAAGATAGGACAGCGGCACAATCGGGAGTAAAAACGTCGGCGGTTAGATCCACTCCAGGAGATACGGTATTTCCCCGAATAAGCTCTCCAGAGCAGCATGGTGCGACTCCATATAATAAATCTGGTCGATGTTTCCCGCTTGTATCATCCGACCGGTCGTATAAAAGGTTGCGTAATCAATGCCAATGATCGCAGTTCCGATTCGAAGGCATGAAAAACAGATGTACACTACAACAAGTACAATCAAAAAGCCTATCAGAATTCGAATCAATTGAGAGTGGTCCTTTTTCATCGTGGAACTGTACTCCTATCCAGCTTGACCGATCGGTCTTTCAAACACGAATCAATAGTATCTTATCAGACATGATTTCAGTATTCCAGTTCTTGTTTGTTTTTATTATCGTTCATAACGCAAAAAAATGCCCCGAAGGGCATGCAATACACATTGATTTGAGTTGCTGTAGTATTATCTACGAGAATAAAACGTCATGTCCGTTCCAGAATCACGCACCAGAATATCGTTGCCGGAGCGTGCAATCAAACAACCAACATAAAAATCGCCTGCTGCGCCGGAAAGATTGACGATTTGAATGATGTACAAATCCCAGAATGCCGTTTCATAGAACGCGGCAGTGAGCACGGCAAGGACAAGCCCCAATACCACCACCGGCGCAAATGCGATGATGAGATATTGTGTGCGGTCAAACAGCGCGCTGCTGCCCGCAAAGGCATACAGCCCCGTGAACCCGTAACGCGGCTTTAAACCCGAAAACGCCTTCATGAACACGCCGTGAATCAGCTCGTGCAAAACCATGTAGACGATAACGCCAATGGTCGTGATCAGTAGTCGGATAGCAGTTTGAATCCCGATTTGAATCTCGGAAAACGGCGGGCAAATCAAGAAACCGATCACGCCCACTCCACCGGCAATTACAAGCGCCAGTAGATTGATCAAAATCGCTTCTTTGCGATTTCGCATGAGGTCTACACGCCGCACCTCGCGGTATCCGTTTGGCAGAGACGTCATTGTGCGTCCCCTTTCTTCTCCGGGTTTCTCCAGTATCGGCTGCCATCCCGCATACGCAGGAGCCACTCGCTTTCAATCATTCCACGGCGGAGAATGAACAGATCGCCAAACGTATGCCAGGAGGCAAGAATCGCGTTCACTTCATGCTCTGTATAATCGCGTCCGATCTCAAACTTCTCTGCCAGATAGGCAAATACCTCTTCGCGCGGTCCTTGCTTGGCTGGCCATTGTTTGAGGCGTCCTTCTTCATCCAAGAATCGTTCAATTCCTTGCGACATGTGCCGTCCCCCTCTGCGTCAATCCGCGCATTTCTGCGAAGAAACACACAATAAAACATTCTCTCTTTGCATATGTTCTCACAAATCGCATGAAAGTTCAACGGGATAACATGAAAATCCCTGTCTACTGATCATAGAGCCGACTCACGATCCGAACAGGATTGGTTCGCCCGCTCCTTCCAGTCGCTGTTTTCGCAATTGCTCACCTGTGGTATACTATAAGCACAGGATGACTGCTGTATTGCGGATTTCACCAAACGATTGGAGGGAACAACACCATGAAACTGCTCTTTGCCATCGTTCAAAACGACGATCAAAAATCGCTGACCTATGCGTTGATCGACAAGAACATCAGCGTCACACGCATCGCGAGCACCGGCGGGTTTCTGCGCGGCGGAAACACAACGCTCATGATCGGCGTGGACGCGGATCGGCTCGACGAAACACTCGCCATCATCAACGAACACTCCCGTCGCAGAACGGTCGTGACCGTTCCGGCTTCCGGTATTCCGCACAACATCGACAGCGCGGCGATGCCTATGAGCGTCACTGTTGGTGGCGCAACCGTGTTTGTGCTGGATGTTGCGCAAACATTCAAATACTAAGTAGGCCGCCATCTGATTCTCCTGAAATTTCATAACACTAGAAACGGTTTTCTATGGGAACAAAACCGGCTGCATCGCAACCGATGTTTACAAATGCTGCGCTTCGCCAGCTCATCATTCCGCTCATCTTAGAGCAACTGCTGGCCATGACGGTTGGCCTTGCTGCTGTCGTCATGATCACCAGTGTCGGCGAGGCGGCTGTTTCCGGCGTGTCTTTGGTCGATTCGCTTAATGTGCTGATCATCAGCATTCTCTCTGCCCTCTGTACGGGCGGTGCTGTTGTTTGCGCGCAATACATCGGCCGGCAACAGCCGGAGAATGCGCGGATCTCCGCCAAGCAGCTCGTCTATATTTCGATGATTTTTTCCATCGTGATCGGCGCTGTGCTGCTCGCATCTCCGCAGTTTTTCATTCACCTCATCTTTGGCACAGTGGATTATGCCGTTGCTGAAAGCGCGCGTGTCTATTTGATCTTCAGCGCCATTTCCTTTCCGTTTCTTGCGCTGTACAATGCCTGCGCCGCGCTGTTTCGCGCGATGGGTAATTCTCGCATCTCACTCTATGTGTCTCTGGTGATGAACGTCGTGAATATCTCGCTCAATGCCTTGCTGCTCTATGGACTGCATCTTGGCGTTCTCGGTGTGAGCATTGCAACCGCTGTTGCCCGCGCAGTAGCGGCACTGATGATGCTTCTGCTCATTCGGAGTAAGAGTAATGTGATCTATCTGCAAAACCTGTTTCCTGTTCGGTTTGAAAAGAACATGGTGCAGAGCATCCTTTCCATCGGCGTGCCAAACGGTCTGGAGAACGGGATGTTCAACTTCGGCAAGCTTCTGGTGCAGACGCTGGTTGCGTGGCTTGGCACCTCTGCGATTGCAGCGAACGCCATCATAGGCAGCATTTTCAATATTACCATCGTACCCGGCATGGGTATGAGCCTCGCGATTCTAACCGTTGTCGGGCAGTGTGTCGGCGCGGGAGACTATACCCAAGCTGTAGAGTATGCAAAGAAGCTCTTGTGGATCACGTTTGCTTCGATGATTGCCGTCAATCTGCCAATTCTGCTCTTCTCCAAACAAGTGGTCGGCTGGTTTTCGCTTAGCCCGGATGCCTCCGAGATTGCCTATCAGGTATTGCCGAGCCTTGCGATCTCCTGCTGCCTCATCTGGCCGCTGTCGTTCGCGTTTCCAAATGTGCTACGCGCCGCCGGAGACGCGCGCTATACGATGATCGTCTCCGCTGCCTCGATGTGGATCGTCCGCTTTGGGTTGAGTTATCTGCTCATCAAGCAGTTCCACTTTGGGCTCGAAGGCGTTTGGTATTGCATGATGATCGATTGGGTCGTGCGCTCCGTGTTCTTCTTTTTCCGTTATCGCGGTGGAAAATGGAAAACCAAAACGGTGCTTCGCACATAAACTTTTTTGAGAGGAATTCGCTTTGGTCGAACTGTTTGCCGCAAATATTCATCAGATTGCCCCACGTGCGGGTGAGTTGATCACGCATTTAGATCAGGAGCGGCAGGCTCGCGTGCGCGCCTTTGGCGACTCGCGCAGCGGGCTGCTTACGCTTGCCGCCGGATTGTTGTTATATGCTATTTTTGGCGAACAGACGAGCCATTCGCAGTTTGAGCGCGGTAGGCGCGGCAAACCGGCGCTTGCGAATCACTCGCCGTTCAACATCACCCATGCAGGCGACTATGCCGTACTCGCGCTCTCCAAGGAAACCGTCGGTGTCGATTTGGAACGGTTTCGTCCGCTGGACTGGCAGCGTATCGCAGAGCGTTTTTTTCATCCCGAAGAGCGGGCCTATCTCGCGCATTCACCGGAACCCGAGAAGGACTTTTTTCGCATTTGGACGCTCAAAGAGAGCTATCTTAAGGCGGAAGGTACCGGCTTTTCGGTCTCACCCGCGAGTTTTGCGATCTTACCCTCCGACGAATCTTCCGCAATATTTTTTGGCGAAACGAATTATCGATTTGAACGGCTGACAGCGTTCCCCGACTATTGCCTGAGCGTCTGCACACTTGAAGACGACGTTTCCCCGCACGTAATTCTAAAGGAATTCTGAGCAAACAACACCACGCTCCACAAAAACGCAGCCATGCCGCCCTGTTTAGGCGGCATGGCTTTTTCGTGTGTGCGTTATTCCGCGGTTGCAGCCTGTTGCTTGATGCGCTCAATCCAGCTCTCGCCAACGCCGAGAATCAGCCCCTCCACATCGACGGAAGCCGCCTGCAGAAGCGTATAAGCCGGTGTGGAAAGCTTCTCAACCGTCTTTTCGAGCAACTTTGTACGAAGCTGGGCAATCTCCATGCTTGTGAGTTTTCCGTCCTCGTTGGTAGACTTCCAGTTCAACACTAACGTCTGCTGCAACTCCCCAACGGTAATCTTCGCCGCACGAATGAGTTCTTTCTGCGCATCGTTGATGTTTTTAAGGTTGGCGTTCTTACCAACCTGAAGTGAAAGATAGGTGCCCAGAACGCCAATGAGTGTGATGAGCAGCGTCGCCGCAACCTGCAAACCATAATCCATGAGTTTATCCATATGTGTTTCTCCTTGCTTTTTTTTTGCATTTTATTGCTTTTTATTGAATTTAATTCGTTATGTTTCTTCCATGACGCGAATGCGTGCCTCATGATCTTGGATCACAAGACTTTGTTCCCGCGCGTTTTCCCAGAGGCGCTCGTGCGCGCTGTGATTGCTCGTTGAAAGGCAATCCGTGGTTTTCTCAAGATGTTCCATCGTCGCCGTCAACCGCGAAATCGCCTGCGTGAGTTTGATCATCGGCGCAATCACGGCGGAAAACAGCGCAACCAGTGAGGCGATGATGCCAACAACATCCCATTCCTGCATGGTCGTTCCTCCTAATACCAGTTCGGGCGCAGGAAAGATGTCCATGCGCTGAAGCGATCTTCTCTGCCTCGCACGAAGTTCCATCCGCGCCTTGCGTTGAGCTTAGTGAGCTGACAGCCATAGGCACCACCCATCCACTCCACCGCATAACCGCCACCTGCATAAATTCCGATGTGCCCGTTTTTGTGCAACAGGTCGGCAGGCTGCAGCGCATCCGGCTCAATCGACTTCATCGATCGATGCGTGGCGAATCCGTCTGCCGCGAGATCAAACGTCGGTTTTACGATTTCCGCATGCCGCAAGAGCCCAACCACCCCGCCGGAACAATCTGCTCCCGTGATTGCGGGATCGTCCTCCACCGCGCGCTCCATCATCTCCTGCCTGCCGCCATCATAGAACTCCGGCTGGCGTTTCGCCCCACTTTCGATGCGCGCAAGCGTGATCACATTCGGCGTAAGGTCGGTGTTGTAGAGATTTCCGCCGCGAATATAGAGACTCAGCGGATACGGGCGCGGGCATGCCGGATCAAAGGCAAACTGCAATGCATCCAGCACAATAGCGCGGCGGATTTCGCTCGTCTGCTCCAGCGCAGAGAGAACCGCAGCTCTTTTTGCCTCGTCGATGTTTGAGGCTGTACCGTCCGTTGGCGTTTGTGGCAGTGCCGTCGCTTCTTCTGGAAACAGCGCGGCACGGGTCAAGGGCCCTATCACGCCGTCTGCAACCAGCGCGTGATTTGTTTGAAAGACAATCACCGCTCTCTGCGTATCCCGACCGAATGCACTGGATGTGATTTGCGTCAGCTGCGGCGGATAGCATCCGAGCAAAAGAAGCCGCTGTTTGACGCGGAGGACATCATCCCCCGTACTGCCAAATCGTAAGGTTCTCATTGTGTTCATGGCGTGCGCTTCCTTTTGCAATCCCTCCCGCAGGATGCATTTGTTTCGCGCGCACAATCCGTTTGCCGCTGCTTCGCTGGCGCAGCAATAGCCGGAACAATAAAAAATACTGGCATCGGTTCCTCTTTCCGGGGTATCCGATACCAGTATGTCATATGATTGGATCTAAAAATTATAAGAATTATTTTTATAAGAATGTATAAAGCGCTTTGGGGTGTCGTTGAATCTTAATCGCTCAAAACCGCGAGAAGTACTTTGGGATTTTGTTTCATGCATTCTTACAGCTCAAAACGGAAATAACAATGCGGGTCATGCTCACCGAGGCGATAGAGCGAGCTATAGCTCGGCGGTATGCATGTTTCCAGAAGTGTTCCGTGTAGACCCTCCAAAGTTTTGCGCGAAGGGATGTTGTCTTCCCGGCAGGAGATCATCAGATATGGCATGTTGTGTGCGCGGGCAATCGCGAAGACGAGCTTGCAGGCCTTTTTCGCATATCCGTTGCCGCGAAACTCTTCTTTCACGCTATAACCGATATTTCCACCATAGTAGAGATTGCGCGTATAGCCAAGCCGTAAATCGGTGCTTCCAACCACCGCACCATCGCTCAGGCGAACGATGTCAAATCGATAGACCGGCACATACCCTTTGGTCTCGATTGCACCTTCAATAGACGAAATGCGCAGCGTGAGTTCGCCATCCGACGGCATCTCCATATCCGGGTTGGGTTCGCTGTCGATTGCCGGATCGTCTCCTTCGTCCCAGTCCTTGCAAACATCAACCCAGCCTTTCGCGCGGCTGTAACGGAGCAGCTCGTCCAGAGTGACCTCCATTGCACTGTTTGTACTGCCGCAGGCGGGAAACACAGTCGCAAAACGTTTGAGTGAAACGTCCAAATACACAGGCGTACCCGCCGGCAAAGCAAACGGACAGACGCCGCCGATTTCGCTCCCAGTGAGCCGGAGCACGTCGTCCGGCGAAAGCATCTTTGCTTTTCGCTCAAATTGTTCCTTAAATTTGCGGTTTTCTATCCGAGCATCGCCCGCGGCAACGATAAGCACGCAGCCTTCGCCCATCTCGAACGAAAGCGTTTTTGCGATACGCGCAGGACGCACGCCGAGCGTTTCCGCCGCAAGTTCAACCGTTGCAGAGCTGGTTTCAAACTCCCAAACACGCTGCTCCAAATCCATGGCACGAAAATATTCCTTGACCCGTTCGACTGACATGATTTCGATCCTTCTTCTTGTTTACTCAAACACAAAACAAAATCGGCGTTTCGTCTATCGTAAAGACTTCCGCGCCGATTTGCAAGTATTGACGTGATGATTGACTGCTTATTTTTTAATTCTGCAGATAATGTATAAACATAGCTGCTAGTTCTGTTGTTGCCGCAGATACTCAAAAAATGTGAAGTACTTCCTGCCGCAATACGGTGTCTTTGCCGCGCGAAGCTCGTAAGAATTTCCGTCTACCGAAAAAACCATCTTATACACACCAACCAGCGCCATGCTGCTGATTTGATCGAGCGAAAAATGCTGCTCTCCAACCGAAAGCATGCGCTTTGTGATCGTGAGCCGCGCCATCTCCACCACACGATCCTTGTGCTTGGCTCCAACGGCGATGAGCATCACACCGTCGTCCGAATACGCAATCTCGTCGTCCTGCAGTTCCTTGGCATAGTCCGCCACGCGTGCGTTCTGCCAATTATCCCAGGCCCGCACAGTGGTAAAGGGCGGTTCCGGGTCATTCTCTTGCAGTTTTTCGAAGAAGCCTGCCTCCGAATAGCGAACCCGTAGCCCGCATGTGCATGAAAAAATGTCCCCTTGGCTATGCAGTGTACCCGTTTTGCCGCACTTTGGGCAAAAATAAAGCGCATTTTCAAGTCCTTTTGCGAGATCTTTGCCTTTGTAGTGATATGGTTTCATCTGCTGACGCTCAAACGCGTCTTCCATGATGTCCTCGCGGATATGCTCGTTGACCTCTTCCGGCGACATCTGCTTGAGCTGCTCCGGCGTATAGACATTGACCACGGCGCCACGCATAAATCCTTTTCGTGTGGAACGGCTCCAGCGCGGAGTGGTCAAATATCCACCTTCAAAGCGATAGGTGATAAGTGATGCGCCGCTTGCCTTGGCGAGCTTGCCCGTTGCGGAAAAAATCGGCCCGGTTACGCCGTTGTAGGATCGGTTTCCTTCGGCGAACAGGCAAACGTTAACGCCTTTTTTAATCGTGCGGATGATGTTCAGCGCTGCGGTTGCATCTGTCATCCCCTTGACACGAGCAATGGGTGCAAAAAAATAGACCAACAACCAGGAAAGAAACCCTTTGCGAAACACATGCTCACTTGCAACAAAGTACATATGCTCGGAGAAGCTCAGCGCGAGCAGCGCGGGGTCAAGTTCCCCATTGTGGTTTGCGGTGATCAGATATGGGCCTTTGTCAAGGATTGCCGGTTCCGGATGAAACCCGTAGATCGATTTTAGAATACCGCCGAGCGCCGTTCGGCAAAAGCGAAACACGCGTTTGTGCCGCGCAAGAGCCTTTTCCATACCATCACCGCCTTGTTTTCGATGGTTTCATTATACAGCAGGCGATTTGCACGCCGCAAGCAAACCACGCTTGTACTGGTTTTGATGTTTTCGTTACGAATTGGCTTCCGGCTCGTTTACCTCGCCCAACGGTTTGTCTGCTTCCTCAAGCACTTGCGTCGTGTCCTGTTCCGGCTTTGATGCGTCGCTCAACTGCGCATTGACGGCGCGCACACGGTCTTTGTCCATTTTCACAACGAGACGGTCGTAAGTCACAAACCCGTTCGTTTCCTGCTCTACGTCCGATAGCTGGGTATAGATCGCGGCGGATAGCCCTTTTGGTTTTGCAAGAATCACCTCGCGCGCATAGAGCTGCTCAAACGCTGCTGTCAGCGTTTCGGTTGACGTGAACCGCTTGTAGCCGAATTCTTTGGGAGAGAAGCTGTGCTCCGGTATGTGCTGGCTATAGCCGCCAAACTCACTCAAAACAACCGCGCGCCCGTTTGCATCCGCCGAAAATCGATACGGCTTAAAGTAGACGTGGAGGCTCTTCACATCCCCGCCCTTTTGGTCGTGCCAACCGCTCGCATGGTCGATGGTGCGGGTGCCGTCCATCGCGCGGATGGCATCCACCGCCTTGTTCGCGTCAAACTGGCCCCATCCTTCATTGAACGGAACCCACATGGCGATGCAGGGGCAGTTGTAAAGAAGCGCTACAGTCTCGTGCAATTCGCGCTGATATGCTTCCCTGCCGCGCACTTCTTCCCGCGCGAAGTAGGCATAGTCGCTGTCCGGGTGCGCATTGCCGAATAACAGCGGCAGCGAAATCGCCGCCTTGCCGTAGAGTCCGCCGCCGTTGACCATGTCCTGCCAAACGAGCATGCCGATCCGGTCGCAATGGTAATACCAGCGCAGCGGCTCAATCTTGATGTGTTTTCGTAATGTATTAAACCCAAGCTCTTTCATGAGCTGGATGTCTTCAACCATCGCTTCGTCACTCGGCGGCGTATACAGTCCGTCCGGCCAGTAGCCCTGATCGAGCACTCCGTTGTGAAAATACGGTTTGTTATTCAGAAAAAGACGCGGTATTCCCTGCGCATCCTGCTCCACGGAATATTTTCGCATCGCGAAATAGCTCTCCACAATATCCCGTTCGAATGTCATGGAAAACTCATACAGCTTCGGTTCCTCCGGGCTCCAAGGGGTAAATCCCACCATCGGGAGGCGCAGCGGTGTACCGCTGATAAAGACGGTCTCGTTCCCCAGAAGTTGCACGATTCCTGCCCCGCCGCAGTTAGTCCAGATAGTGAACTCCACCGCACTTTCGTCGAACAGCGGCGTGATGACCACGCTCTCAATGCGCCGCTTCGGCGCGCGTTCGAGCCAGACCGTCTGCCAGATTCCACTTTGCGGGGTATACCAAATTCCGCCGGGCTTGCTGCTCTGTTTCCCGCGCGACCAGCAGGCGCTGTCCGTTTCGTCCCGCACGCGCACAACGAGCTCGTTTGCAATTCCGCTGACCCACGCCTCACTCAGCACGATCGAAAAGGGTAGATATCCGCCCGCGTGATGCGCAAGTGTAACGCCGTTGAGCCGCACCTCGGCAAATTGATCCACCGCGCCAAAGTGAAGTATCAAATCCTCCGTGTTAGCGTCAAATCCAAGCGGCGCTTCAATCTGACGGCGATACCAGAGACAATCCTTTGGTTTGAGTGTACGGTTTACGCCGGAAAGCTCGCTCTCCGGTGAAAACGGAACCAGAATGTTTCCTTCGAAACGCTCCGGCGGTATTTGTAATGTAACCGCAGAGATTGCATATTCCCAAACGCCATTGAGTATTTCGCAATTACTCCTGCGAAACTGCGGGCGCGGATACTCCGGCAGAATGTGCTCTTTGTCGAGTGCTTTACCCCATTTTGTCAGCATGTGCAATCTCCTTTGATCTGTTTCTTTTATAGACGCGTCTTTATTCTCCAGTATGGACGCTGGACTTGTCAACGTCGATCACGGCGTAGCAGTTTCCCTCCAGCGCGTGGATGCGCTCGGCAACCGCTTTTTTGACTGCATCGTCCGTCATGGCAAACTTGAACGGAACCACAACATCAAACACGAGGTTGGTGTGCGTCGTGCCGGGTACCACGCGAAAATCGTGCAACGTTAGGCGCGGGTCAAGCTCCGCCAAAATGGCAAGCGTTTCCGTGCGGAGGCGGTTGGTTTCCGAGTTGTTTGTCTCCACCGGGTCCATATGGATAACCGCTTCGCAGCCGCACTCCTTGCGTAAAAGCTTTTCCAGATTATCAACCGTGTCGTGCAGCAAAATCATGTTTCCATCTGCCGGCACTTCCGCATGCAGAGAAATCATCCTGCGGCCGGGGCCATAATCGTGTACAACAAGGTCGTGTACGCCGATGATGTTTTGCTCACCCAGAACAATCTGCTCAATCTTTTCTACGAACTCGTCTGCAGGTGATTGACCAAGCAGCGGGCTGATCGTCTCCTTTGCCGCACGAATGCCAGTATACCCGATGAACATCGCAACCAGCAAGCCCGCATAACCATCGATCATCCATCCGGTCCATTTGCCAATCAGCATGGATAAAAGCACCATCGATGTCGCAGCTACGTCTGAAAAGCTGTCCATCGCGGTTGCACGCATCGCAGCGGAATCGATTTTTTTGCCGATTCCGCGATTATAGAAAAACATATAGAGTTTAGTAATGATCGATGCAATCAGCACGCCCACTGCAAGAAAGGAGAACGTAACCGCTTCCGGGTGGATGATCTTCTCAATTGAGGTTTTGCCGAGTTCAAACCCCATCAACAGGATCGCCATAGAGACGATCAAACCGGCGATATACTCAAACCTGCCGTGCCCGAAGGGATGCTCTTTGTCCGCCTTTGTGTCTGAAAGGCGGAACCCGACCAGGGTGATGACAGAGCTGCCCGCATCGGACAGGTTGTTGAATGCGTCGGCTGTGATGCCGATGCTGCCGGTGAGCGTTCCCGCGATCAGTTTTCCGGTAAACAAAAGAATGTTGAACAGAATCCCAACCGCGCCGCAAAGCATGCCGTATCGAACGCGAACGGCTGGCGATGAGTAGTTTGTGTTGTCCTTGATGAAGAGTTTCGAAAGAAACGTGATCATGATTGCCTCCGGAAGTTTGATGGATCATACAACAGATGTGAAGTTCAGAAATGCGACGGCATATCTGTTCATATGCCGCCGCATTTTGTTTGTTGTGTGGTTGCTGTGTTGTGCTGTTTGCCTTTGCGATTATTCGGTTACGATTTCGGAATCCGCATTCTTCTTGACGCTCTCGATGCCGCCAATTGCGGAGGCCTTTGCCGAATATCCTTCTGAAGCAAGAATCGGTTCGCCGTTCTTCGCGCGCAGGCGGAAGCGGAATTCACCGGCCTTGTCCTTATACAGTTCAAACACGGGGTTTGTCATGTTTTTCCAGCCTTCAACGGTCTGGTCTTCAATTTGCGCAACGGGCGCATTCTTTTTTACGCTCTCGATGCCGTTCTTTGCGGCTGCTTCGGAGGAATATACTTCAGACGTACCAATGGGTTCGCCGTTGGCAGCTTTGAGTACGAAATGCGGACCTGTTTTGCTTTGTTTGATCACATATTTGCCCATAATAAATCGCCTCCGTTTTTTGTTACCATATCATTTCTTTGCATAAAATGCAAGCGCACGAAGCCGTACGCACTGTGAATTCAAGATTGTTCACAATCCTGTTTGCGTAAAATTCTTTCTGCCTACCACAGATCATAAATTTAATTTTGTGCCATCACCCACAACATATTGTGGCGTTCATATTTCTATATCCATATTTGAACAAACTTTGAACAAAAAAGCAAAATATCCTACGCTACATGGTAGAAAAAGCTTGCCTTTTGCCGGATTATTCGGTATGATGGCGCTATGGCGCACAGCCATGAACCGTACCCGCTCATGCGGCATAACATCTCGCGGGGTAAAACACGATGACTATGACCGAAAAACTAGATATTCTCATGTCCGAACGGGGCATCAATAAATCGCAACTCTCCCGTCTTTCCGGCATTCCGTATATGACGATTGTCAATTTCTACGAAAAGGGCACGGAGAATATCAAGCGTTCCACGCTGATCAAGCTCTCGCGTTTTTTTGAGGTTACGGTTGACTATCTGATCATTGACGAGGAGACGCGCCGCGCCTACCCCAGCGTTTCACCAAAATCCGGACAGATCACCGCGCTGCCAACCTCCATTATTAAGCCGCGCATCTATCGCAGTGTCAAAGGATTCCCGTTGCTGGACGAACAGAATATCGCCTGTTATGATGAGGTGCCGCAAAGCATCCGCTGTGATTTCACACTGCGCTTCTCGGGCGACAGCATGAAAAAACTCAACATCAATGACGGAGACATCGTCTACGCCAGCATGATGGAAGATGTGCGCAGTCACGAGGTTGCGGTGGTGTTGATGGATGGCGGCCTAACCCTGCGCCGCGTCTACAAAAACGAGAATCAAATCGTGCTCATGGCGGAGAACCCTGCCTATGCGCCTGTCGTCATCCGCGCGGGCTCCAATGTACGCATCCTCGGCAAAGCAGTCGCCTACTTAAACCCCAACGCGACGGAGAATCCGTTTCACTGATCAACTGCCATTGCACAGATCAACATACAAAAACCTGCGATTTTCACCGCAGGTTTTTTTGTTTTGGTTTTGTGTTCGTCTAGCTAATCTTCAAGCAAACGATCTGCGGGCCTTTACCGCTGCCACCTTTGCCGCGGGTGCCGACGACGAGAAGATTGTTGAATACCGCCGGAGTGGAGTCGATGCGGCTGCCTAGATCGACACTGTTGAGTACGATACCGCTGGAAGCGTCATAGATGGTCACATAGCCGCCGCGATCGCACTGAATCAGATAGCCTTTCCCCTGCGCGTCATACACCACGACGGGGCTAGCCCAATAGTCGTTTGATTGCTCAACGGACCAGATGATATTGCCCGTCGCTTTGTCGTAAGCCACAATCCTTCCGCCGAGCGTATAACTACCGCCTGCATTCGGTTGCGGCAGAACTTCGCCCTGCGATTGGGTGGTGTTGTCGGCATCGGAGGTTTCTCCCTCCGCCGCTTCTTCCGGGTCGGGCGTTTGCGAACTCTGCGTGGCAGCAGCGCCATTTGACTGCGCCGCAAGACTGAACGAATAGATCACGAGGTTGCTGATCTGTCCGCGTCCGACATGTGGTGTTGCGACAATACCGCCGCTTGCGCTGGCATCGCCGGTGGAGCAAATCCACCGCTTTTCCCAGACGATCGCGCCGGTTAGGCCGTTGATTTTACGTTGATAGCTATAACCAAAGCCTTCCGGCAGGTCGCTGCCCTTTGTGCGCGTCTGTGAGCCGGTATAGAGATAGATCGTATGATCGTCATAGCTTTCGTCGATGACGACAGATGAGTCGCTCTCGTCGGTTACGTCCACCACATATTTTACCGCGAGCGTGTTGAGATCGACACACTGTAACCTGCCGCCGTTATCGGTGAAGAACGCATAGTTACGAAACGCGGAAACAGAGCTTTCCATGCCATACCATCTCGTGCCCGCAAGATCATCCCGCGAGTAGCCAGAGGCTTCGTAGCGAGACTTGATCAAACCGTCCGGCTTGATCGAAACCGTTCCTGCCGTTGCGTCGAACTGCGCGTTTAGCTTCACGGTATAGAAGATTCCGTTCTCCCCGCCGTAAACCAGCGTATCGTTCGTAATCATCGGGCTTCCGTCATAGGCCTGCCATTTGCGGCGCGCGAACCAGTCGAACCCGCCGAACTGGCCGATCTGCTCGCCTGAAATGAGCGAGTAGACTCTCAAATACGACGCTGGATTGCCCTGCTCGTTGTCCGAAGGGATTCCCTGCCCAACATACAGCAGCGGATATCCACGCGGATCGACACAAGCAGTTCCCTTTTGGATGATGCCGGTATTGATCGGATCACGCGTGGCAGTGCCCGTTTCCAGATCGAGGAAGTAGATGTTGCCATCCATCGCAGGATAGATCACTTCAGTCAGCGGAGTCGCCACATCTTTGAAGTTTTGTTTCACATTCATGACCGCAACGGTTTCAACGGGCCATTGCACGATGAGCGGTTGCCCTGTCCAGCCCGTTCCACTCCAGTTGCCCAGCGCGCCGATGGTCTTCGTCCATTGCTCGCGCAGACGTCGATCTGTCATCGTAACCGTACCATAGGCAAAAGAGTTGCGATAGTTGTTGCCGCCGAATGTCGTTACCCCCGGCAGAGCGCTGTACTCCATATCGCGCCCAAAGCTCAGTGTGTCATTGCGTGTGAAGCTCGATACATCCTTACCGTCCACTTTGATCGCGTTGGAGAACCCGAACTGGGTCGGGTTTGCGCTGTCTACGCGGGTGACGGTCACGTCGTCCGGCAGAGCGGGTTTGGGTGTCGCCGTTGGCGCAAGCGTCGCGGTGGGCACGGGCGTTGCCGCGAGCACTTCTTTTTTATCGTTCTGTATTTTTTGAACCAGCAGCAGCACAATGATGATCGTGCCAAGCGCCACGAACAGGATCAGAAAGAATCGCGGCTGCATGCGAACCCGTTTTTTTCTTCTCTTCGCCATGGTTCTCGCTCCTTTCATGCGTCGTTTGCGTGATTTAGCTGATCTTCACGCCCCAGATCTTCATGCCGCGTGTGCCGAAGACAATCATGTTGCCGTAGACCGCGGGGCTTGCTTCAATGTTCTTTTCCGCGTCAAATGTGCTCAGCAGAGTGCCCGTCTTGCCATCCAGCAGGAACACTTTACCGCCGGTATCGCTGCCTTCGCAGACGACGATATAGGCATTTCCGCTCTCGTCATAGACCGCAACAGGCGAACTCCAAGTGTATTTCTCCATATTATACTGCCAGCGAACCGCGCCTGTCGCTTTGTCGAGCGCAAGCAGTACGCCGTTGTCCTTGTCCGGCGTTCGGGAGAACGGCACGATCACAAGATCGGAGATACTCTTTTGTCCGAGCAGCGCCGTCGCCTGCACACCGCCGGATACATGATCCTTGGTGTTCACATTCTCCTCGTGCTTCCAGATGATCTCGCCCGTAATCGCATTTACCTTCATGAACGGCACGCTGCCCTTCATGTCCGCGTCCGCCGTAAAATGCAGCGAAGAGCCGATGTAGATATATGCGGCACGGTTTGCCAGATCCATCTCCAGCACGGGTGAACCGTTTGTGTCATCCTTTGTGTCCTGCGCCCAAACGATGGACATCGTGTTGAGATTGATACACTGCAGGAAGCCGTCGTTCGTACCCAGATAACCGAATTCGCCGAGGGTTGCGATGCTGGTTTCATAGCCAAGCCAGTACTTGTTGCTGGACGTATTCGTGCTGTCGGGGTAGGTCGAGCGCGTGCCGACATAGCGCATCTTGACCACATCGCTGGGATTCATGCTCAGCTGTCCCGTTGTCTCGTCAAAGACGGTGTTGAGTTTGATCGTATAGAGAATCCCGTTTTCGCCGGGGTAAATCAACGTGTCGGTCTTCGCATCCACAAGCGGCGCGCTGTCATATGCGTGCCAGTCACGCAGCGCGAACTCGTCATTTTGCTTGCCGAACTCGTACAACCGCGTGAAATCGATCAGCGAGTACGCCATCGCACGGGATTTCATGGTGTCGGAAGTATACATGTCGCCCGAGCCCAGATAGAGAATTGGATATCCGCGCGGATCGAGCGAACCCGCCCCCTTAAACGGCATTCCGATGTTGAGTTTGTCTCGCGTCGGTTCGCCTGTTTCGAGATCGAGGAAATAAACATTGCCGTCCATGGTCGCGAGGATGACTTCGACCAAGCCGGTTTTCTGCTTCGCCGAATCATACATGTTCATCAGTTGCTTGATGTTATCCGGCCATTTGACGATCAATGGCTGACCGACCCAGCCACTGCCGGTCCAGGTTGCCTCGGTCGGCCCGCCGATATCACTGCGCGGCAGTTCGCCGGTGTCAATCTTCCATGCTTCGGACAATTTCTTTGCGCTGATGCTGGCTGCGCCGTAGGACGCGCTGTCCCGATGGTTGTTGCCGCGGAAGGTGACAATGCCCTCCACGTTGGAATACGATTCTTCCGGCAGGAATTCGATCTTCTCCAGCCGTTGATAGTTGTCCACCTTGGTTCCGTTTTCTTCTACCGCAGTTGTGAGCCCGTAGACGCTCGGCTGCGTGCTATCCACCGCATGCGGGATGTCATAGGGCGGTGTCGGAGACGGAGTTGGCGTCGGTGTTGGCGTCGGTGTTGGAGACGGCGTCGGCGTCTTGAACAGCTCCTCAAAAAGTCCGGGTTTTTGCGAGGTTTCGAGGGACTGCGGTGCCTGCGAGCCGCCAAACGCTTTGATTCCGACGATGATCATCGCAATGATGACCAGCGCAATCGAAAGAATGAAGAACGCTCTCGGCTGAATTCGAAGGCGATAACGACGCTTCTTTTTGCGCTTCTTGGGTGCGCCGGAGGAACCGCCAGAGGACCCGTATCCCCTGCTCCCGCCGGAGCCGGAGGAAGACGAAGATCGACTCGAACCGGATGCGCTGCTTCTGCCGGAGGATGCGCTGCCACGCTCGTATCCGCCATACTGCCCTTGCGAAGTACTGTTGCGAGAGGGAGTGCCGCCGCGCTCGTATCCGCTGTATTGCCCTTGTGAAGAGTTGATTCTGCTGGAGGATGCGCTGCCGCGTTCATATCCACCATGCTGCCCTTGTGAAGCGCTGTTGCGAGAGGGAGTACTACCGCGCTCGTATCCGCTGTATTGCCCTTGTGTAGCGCTGCTTCTGCCGGAAGGCGCGTTGCCTTGCGAATAGGGTCGCCCGGAGGAGGAACCACTGCGTCCCGCGCCGTAGGATGCGCCGCCGGAGCCTGTCCCGCTTCCGGGTTGGCTCGTTCTGGTTCTCTCGCGGTCGGGGTATTGGTTGTATTGGTCGTTGTCCATGCTTCCTCCTCTGCGCAACCAGGCGCTGCGCACCTTTGCGAGAAATCGTTGTTGCATCATGCATGCATCCGGGCTTGAGCCGCGTGGGCAAATGCAATCGTGTTGGTTTGCATTGTCCTTGTTTGGCCGCTGTCGCGCAAACACATGTTTGACATGATAAATCTAAATCATTATAGCACCCAAGTGGGTATATTTTGTTGTTATATTGTAAACAGTTCACCCTTTTGCCACAAAATATGGTGATATTTGCATTCCGTAAAACCACTTTGCGTCCTGTTTTACGTGGTTGCGCAGTCGGTTTCGGCACAATATTTGGAACAAAAGAGGATACCGCGGGCAACGGTATCCTCTGAAATTTTGCGCCAATTCAGGCGCGCGATTACTCTGTTTTATTGCCGCCGAACACGCCGGTGAAGAAATTGCCAACCGCGGAGAAGAAGCCTTTGACATCTTCAAACACCTTGCTGGTCACTTCGCCGACCTTGTTTGCAGTCTGCGCCGCTTTTGCGATGCCGACCAGCTGCTGCTGCAACTGATCCGCGTCCAAGCCTTCCAGTTTACGTACCAGAGAGAGTACCTGCTCCAACTGCGCATCCGTCAGCGAGACGTTGTACATTGTAGCGAGATTCTTAATCTCGGCGCGGACTTCGTCGTCCGTCATGTCCCCTGTCTTGTCGAGCATCTTCTTGAGTTCGCCAATCATCTGCGTCGCGTCTTCGCTGCCAATATATTCAGCAAGCTCACCCGTGACGACCAGTTCCTCCGCGCCAGCAGCCTTGGCAAGGCTGGAGAGCGAATTGCCGGTGATGTCTTCATAGGCTTTGTAGGCACCTGTCAGAGCACCAGTGCCGGAGACCGGGAACGGTGCGCTCACGATCACTTGCGCGTCAGCAATGCCTGCGGTCGTCAACGCGTTGATATACATATCTTCCGTGCAGTAGTTGATGTTGTGGATTTCGACCGTCATGCCGGAACCCGCCGGAAGCGTTTTAATATAGATGCAAGAGAGAGCGACGCTGCCAATCTTACCATCAGGCACGAGGCCTTCGAGATAGCTGCGCTCCTCTTTGTTGGTTACGCTCAATTCGGTGACGGAACCTTCCTCAATGCCAAAGTCGCGATACACGGCTTCTCGTTGACGGTCGGTGAGATCCGCGCCCATCGTGACGCGCTCCTGTCCGTCCTCGTCGGCCAATGCCGCCGGCATAAAGAGCGTGAAGCCCACCGCTAGGGCTAACACCGCTGCTACGATTTTTTTCATGGATATCCCTCCTTCATGTAACGCCGAAAGTATAGCATACGCTCCCCCGTGCGTCGATGCTCTTTGGACAATCTTTTCGATATTGTCATGTTTTGTTTTTATTTTTCACAAACCTACAATCTATTGTGTTTTTCGCACCGATTCTCATTGTTTGGCACGAAAAATGTTGATTTCTTTTCTTGAACGAATTGAATTGTATGCCGTCCAATCAAAAAAGCACCTCCGGCGAGCGGAAGTGTTTTGCGGTTGTATATTCGTTCAGGGAATTCTCAGGATTGCTGTTCGATTTCTATCGAAGTCGATTTTACCGCAGATCTTCGCATGTAAAACTTCGGATCGACCGGCGCAAAGCCAAATCGTTCGTAGAGCGTATGCGCATCCCGTGTGGCGAGTGTACCCGTTAAGCCTTGCAACTTTTCGTGTGAAAGAATAAAGGATACGAGTGCTTTTCCCAGACCGCGTCCTCGACATCGCTCGTCAATGATGACATCCATGAGCATAAACGAAACCGCATAGTCGGTGACGCAACGGGCAAAACCGACCTGATCGCCTGCTTGATACACACCGAAACAGAGAGAGTTCTCGATCGATTTTTGGATCGTTTCGAGGGTTCTATCCGCTGCCCAATAGGATTTTGACAGCATATCAAACACTCTCTCGGGTTGAATCAGTGCTTTGTTGTCGCTGATGAAATATCCATCCAATTGCCGTTCCATGTTTCGTCATCCTAACGATCTGATTTACGCGTGAAAGCGCGCGCTTTCACTCAAATGCAAAGGTTTGCAATCTGGTCTATGATTCTTGCCGTACGCGCGGTGTCCATATCGTCCTTGAGGCTGTGATCCACCCCCTCGATGAGGCAGCAGGTCATGTTGCGCGGTTCGCAGAAACTCATCAGCGCGCGCCCGGTCAGGAAGCGATCCTGTGTACCGAGCACCATCGCAATCACGCGGGACTCTGGACGAACCAACATGAGGGTTTTGTTGAGCGGGGTGAGATACAGATGCCTCGGGCTGAGGTCGTTGTCCCGTTCATACTGTGCAGCCAGGATTGTGCCGAGGCTTTTTGAAACGAAGACTACATCATCATAATCGGAAAACGTGATGTGCAGGAGCTGCCGCTTGACCGCGCGCTGCGCGAGCGCAACTGCCTCCTCCAAAGTTTCAATCTCGCGAAACGGAATGTGTGAAAAGTCGAGCCGGATAATTTCGTAGCCTCGCGCGGAAAAGTCGCTCGCGATTCGTTCAAATAACGCCTCTTTGCACGTAAACCCCGTGCCGGGAAAGCAGACGGCAATCCCTGGTTTCATGAACTTCTCCCCTTTTCAAATCCCCGTGTGTACAGTTCCCCTTCTCGTGTGTATTCCTTTCGAGTGTATCACGCAAAAAGCACGTGCGCAAGTACACGCAAACAGGTCAGGAAAGCCCGTGTGTAAACAAGTTGTAAAAGCGTTGAAAACACCAGGTTTTACGCGCTTGAATTGGCATCGCCTTTCCGTGGTTTCCCCCTCTCTTTTTCGGGCGGGAAACGAGGGGGTTTTGTGTGAAAAAATCACGAAAAATACATTGACATTTTGCGTGCAATTTGGTTTAATTCCGTTTAGTGACTGTAAACTCAAAGTTTAGAGGTGGTAGACACAAATGGAGATCGGCGTCAAGATCAAGCAGCTTCGCTTGCAACGTGGTTTGACGCAGGAGGAGCTGGCCGCCCGCACGGAGCTGACCAAGGGATTTATCTCCCAGCTCGAGCGGGATCTCACCTCCCCCTCTATCGCCACATTGATGGACATCCTCGCCGCACTCGGAACCGATGTTGCGGGCTTTTTTCGCGAGACGCAGGAAGAGCAGGTCGCCTACAGCACAGACGATATGTTCGTCAAGGAAGAAGCAGACGGCTACACCATTCAGTGGCTCGTCACCAACGCGCAGAAAAACGCGCTGGAGCCAATTCTCGTGACCATTCCCGCGGGAGTGAGTGGCGAGCAAGACGACCCGCACGAAGGTGAAGAGTTTGGCTATGTGCTCAGCGGAAGTGTGACGCTTGTACTCGGCAGCGCGCGCTATCGCCTGAAAAAAGGCGGGAGCTTCTATTTTCGCCCGACGCGCATGCACTATCTAATCAACAGCGGGAAAAACGAAGCGCGCGTACTTTGGGTCAGTACCCCGCCGAGTTTTTGAACCAGGTGTTTTTTTCGGTGCGAGAGAGCGAATGCGCGCCGTATTGTTTTGAAGGAGAGAGCGAATGAAGGACAAACACTTAATCGAATTGATCGATGTATCGAAACTCTACGGCGGCGACGTCGCGCTTTCGCATGTCGATCTATATATCAAAGATGGCGAATTTTTAACCCTCCTCGGCCCGTCCGGCTGCGGCAAAACGACAATGCTTCGCCTTATCGCGGGATTCATTATGCCCGACGAAGGGCGCATCGAGATGGGTGGTGTAGACATCGCCAATACCCCGCCATATCTTCGTCAAGTCAATACCGTGTTCCAGAAGTATGCGCTGTTTCCGCACCTGAACGTCGCGGACAACATCGCCTTTGGGCTCAAACTCCGCAATGTGGACAAGGCCGTCATCAAAGAAAAAGTAGAAGCTATGCTGGAGCTCGTGAACCTCAAGGGCTACGGTTCTCGCTATATCGAGCAACTCTCCGGCGGGCAGCAGCAGCGCGTGGCGATCGCTCGCGCACTGGTCAATGAGCCGCAGGTGCTCCTGCTTGATGAGCCTCTGGGCGCGCTCGATCTCAAACTCCGCAAAGAAATGCAGGTTGAGCTCAAGAACATGCAGCAGAGGCTTGGCATTACCTTTATTTATGTCACGCACGATCAAGAAGAAGCATTGACCATGAGCGACACCATCGTGGTACTCAAAGACGGTGTGATTCAGCAGATCGGCACCCCGACAGACATCTATAACGAGCCGAAAAACCCGTTTGTTGCGGACTTCATCGGAGAGAGCAACATCATCCCCGGTATCATGCTTCAGGATTTTAAAGTGCGCATGAACGGCGTTGTCTACGATTGCGTGGACAAAGGCTTTGGCA
>JAEWYO010000077.1 GCA_023395595.1 Bacillota bacterium | reverse complement strand
AATACCCCAAACTCTCCCCAACCAAAACAACCTCCGTCACCTTGATACTCCGCATCGGCCAAAGCAGCGTCGCCACGCCGCAGCAGATGCGATCCCGGCTGGAGCAATTATAGCAGCGAATCTCTTTCCCAACCGCGCAGGGTGTTTTCAGCCCCAGCCGCCGCGTGTTGAGCGGAGCCGCAACATTCCGCGCGCGAAACACTGCGCTCTCCAAATCCGGCGCAATCTTATTGACCCCAACAACATACACCACTCGCTCGTGGTTATACAGCGTCGCCGCGACGCGATTGCCGGAGCCGTCGATATTCACGATTTCGCCCGTTTCGGCGATGGCGTTTGCGCTCGTGAGGTAAACCTCAGCCCCGGCCGCCGTCGTGCGCGTCTCCATATCGTTCTTCACCCAATGCCAATATACGGTGTTGTGCTCCGTCAGCCGTTCGTAAAGCCCCATCTGCTGGATGGTCACGCTGCCGCCGATGCCGACCGTTTTGCCCCAAATGCTACCGCGAAGATACTCCGCCGCTTCCTGCACCGTCTCAAAATAGCGCACCTCAAACCCTTTGTAATTGAGCGAATCCATCGTCCGCTGTACGTTCATGCCTGCGTCTCCTCAGAACCAAATTTGTTGGTATTATACCACACACAACGGAATCTGCTGCGAAAAAATCGCGCGCAATTTTGAGCGAACGGTTGACGCAACCCAAGCGTGTTTTATAATAGAGGGGAAAGACCAATACGAAAAAGGAGAAGACAACGGATGAAAACGATTCATACAGAAAAAGCCCCGGCGGCGATTGGCCCGTATTCGCAGGCGATGGTCAGCGGCGGCTTTGTGTTTACCTCCGGACAGATTCCGGTTGACCCCGCGAGCGGGGAAATCGTCGGCGCAGATGTGACCGCGCAGGCAGAGCAGGTGCTCAAAAACCTTGGCGCGGTGCTGTCTGCGGCGGGCAGCGACTATAGCCGCGTGGTGAAGGCGACGTGCTTCCTCGCCAGCATGGACGACTTTGCGGCGTTCAACGCGGTCTACGGCAAATATATGACCGGCAAGCCCGCGCGTTCCTGCGTCGCGGTGAAGACATTGCCGAAAAACGTGCTCTGCGAAGTGGAAGCCATCGCGGAGGTGTAACAGAATCGTTCCGGTTTGTGCCGGTGCGCGAAAAAAGCGGGGTCGTACCACCCCGCTTTTTTGCTGCCGAAATCGAGCCGGAACCTCCAAAGCCAATGCCGACGCAAATGAAAGAAGGAACACTCCTCTACGCGGTCGTTACACGTTTTTTGTCAGGCAAAGGCGAAAATCCCACCGGAATTCACGGCAGGAGAGCAAGCCCTCTAACTGTGTATTATCGTATATTTTCTGCCGGTACGCAAGAAAAACCGCGAGAGCTCCGGTGTTTTTGCACTCGAAAGCAGGAAGAACGCGCACGGTTGCCGGCGCCGGAGAAGAAAAAAGACGGAAGTGCGCGAAAATAATTCTGTACTTTAGCGCAATGAAGTGATAAAATGCAAAAGACAAACAGGCAAAGCGGGAGAGCGAACCGCCGCGCCGCGCAAACAAAACGAAACTGATGAGGAAGTGCCACTATGGGTTTACCGAGAAACAAACAGACCGACGCGCTTTTTTCCTCCGTGCTGCTGCTGGAAAACGTGGAGGAGTGCTATCGATATTTTGAGGATCTCTGCACGATTCAGGAGATTCGCGATCTGGGGCAGCGCCTTGAAATCGCAAAAGCGCTGGACGCAGGGGATACTTATCAGAGCGCGATTGAGAAAACCGGCGTGAGCACCGCGACCATCGGTCGCGTGAAGCGTTGTCTGCACTACGGCGCGGGCGGCTATCGGCTGGTGCTCGACCGCATGAAGGGCAAGGAGCAGAGCGAATGAGGCCCGAAACGCTGACCACGCAAGAGCGCATTCAGTATGAACTGCGGGAGTTATACTTGAGCTGCGGCTATCGCCCGTACAAGGTCGGAAAATTTGAAGACTACGACCTCTATATGCGCAACAAAAAGTTTCTCGCGAGCGAACAGGTGCTGTCTTTCAGCGATACAAACGGCAAGCTCAAGGCACTTAAGCCGGACGTGACGCTCTCGATCATCAAGAACGCGAAGGACGACGGGCGCGCACAGAAGCTCTGCTACACCGAGACCGTCTATCGCGTACCGCGAAACGCATACGGCTTTCGCGAGATCATGCAGACCGGGCTGGAGTGCATCGGTCGTGTAGACGACTATGCGGCGGGTGAAGTGCTGATGCTCGCGGCGCGGAGCCTGGGCAAGATCAGCGCGCGCTATGTGCTGGATGTGTCCGATGTCGGCGTGCTCTCCGGCGTGCTGGCGGAGGAACCGATTGGCGATACGGACTGCGCAAGGCTGCTCTCTCTCGTTGGTGAAAAGAATCCGCACGGACTGATCGCCGCCTGCGAGGAGTTGGACGTTTCCAGACACACGCAGCAAAACCTGCTCGATCTAGTCTCCGCCTGTGGTCCGCTCACCGAAACCCTCGCGCGCGTGGAATCGCTGGATTTGCCGCAGGCAAGCCGCGAAGCCCTCGCAGGGCTGGGACGCATGCGGGACATGCTCGCGGCATACGGCGTCAAGAACGTGAACCTCGATTTCTCGGTGGTCAACGATATGGACTACTACAACGGGCTCGTGTTTCGCGGCTTTGTGGAGGGGATTCCATCCGGTGTTCTCGCGGGCGGGCGATATGACAACCTGCTCTCGCGGATGGGCAAGCACGGCGAAGCGATCGGCTTTGCGGTCTATCTGGATCAGCTGGAACGGTACATGGAAGCAAAGCCAACCTATGAGACGGAAGCGCTCGTGCTCTATGACGCGGCGACCGATCCGCTGGATATTGTCCGCGCGACGGAAGAACTGCGCGCGCGGGGCATCAGCTACCGCGTCCAGCGGGAAGAAGAACCCTGCCCCAACTGCCGCGAGGTCATCCGGCTCACGAAGGAGGCAAACACGTGAAGCGCATGATAAACATCGCTCTGCCCAAAGGGCGGCTCGGCGAAAAAGCGTATTCCCTCTTTGCGCGCGCGGGTTATGATTGCCCGGAACTATTGGAGGAAAACCGCAAGCTCACGTTTGAAAACGAGCAGGCGGGCGTGCGCTATTTCTGGGTGAAGCCGTCCGACGTGGCGATCTATGTGGAGCGGGGTGCGGCGGACATCGGCGTCGCGGGCAAGGACATCCTGCTGGAGTACGCGCCGGATGTCTATGAACTGCTCGATCTTTCTATCGGGAAATGCCGGATGTGCGTGGCGGGCGCACGGGATTTTGCGGATTCGCACACGGGTATTCTGCGCGTGGCGACGAAGTTTCCCGCCATCGCGCGGCGGCACTATGCCGCGCAGAGCCGCGAGATCGACGTCATTCGCCTCAACGGCTCCATCGAACTCGCGCCTATATTGGGACTTTCAGACGTGATCGTGGACATCGTGGAGACGGGTAAAACCCTCGCGGAAAACGGTCTATGCGTCCACGAGGAGATCGTGCCCATCAGCGCGCGGCTGATTGCGAACAAGGCGCATTACCAGTTCAAAGGCGAAGAGATAGAAGCGCTTCGGCGAAAGCTTGAGGAAGCGGTAAGAGCATGATGAAGGATAACGAGCTGTTCCGGCGCAGGCTGGAACAGGTGGTGAGAGCATGAAGATATTAGATTACAACGAGATCGACAAAAGCACTCTTTTTTTGCGGCGGCTGGAGGACAGCGGCGTGGAGGAAATCGTGCGCGGCATCCTCGCGGACGTTGCGCAAAACAAAGATCGTGCGCTGATTGCCTACGCAAAGAAGTTTGACCGCGCGGAACTGACGACATTGGAGGTTTCGCAGGCGGAGCTGGACGACGCGCTGCTCTCGATTCCAACCGGGCTGCTCGATGCGATGCAGACCGCGGCGGAAAATATCCGCGCGTTCCACAGCATGCAGCTGCGCGAAGGATTCCGTCTGGAGCGGCCGAACGGCGTATACATGGGGCAAAAGATCACGCCCATCGAGAAGGTTGGGCTCTATATTCCCGGCGGCACGGCGAGCTATCCTTCCACGGTGTTCATGAACGCGATTCCGGCGAAGCTTGCGGGCTGCTCGCTTGTAGTGATGGTCTCTCCGCCGAACGAGAGCGGCAAGATTCCCGCGCCCATCCTCGCGGCGGCAAAGCTCGCGGGTGTGGATCGTGTGTTTCTCGCGGGCGGGGCGCAGGCGATTGCCGCGCTTGCCTACGGCACCGAAACCGTACCGAAGGTGGACAAGATCGTCGGCCCCGGCAACGCGTTTGTCGCGGAGGCAAAGCGGCAGGTGTTCGGGCGGGTTGCCATCGATATGATTGCGGGACCCAGCGAAATACTCGTCGTTGCGGACGAAACAGCAAACCCCGCGTTTGTTGCGGCGGATCTGCTGAGCCAAGCGGAGCACGACGCGCTTTCGTCTGCGGTGCTGATTACGGATAATATGGTGTTGGCAGAGAAAGTCAGCGCAGAGGTGGAGCGGCAGCTTGTTTCGCTCCCGCGTGAGGCGATTGCGCGCGCGTCCATCGAAACCAACGGCAAGATTATCGTAACGAGTGATCTGCTCTGCGCAATCGACGTGTCAAACGAGCTTGCGCCGGAGCATCTCGAACTCTGCGTCAAGGAGCCGGAGCGGTATCTGGCCTATGTGAAGAACGCGGGCTCGGTATTCCTCGGCAACGATTGCCCGGAATCGCTGGGTGACTATCTCGCGGGTCCGAACCACACGCTGCCAACCAGCGGAACCGCACGGTTTTCCAGCCCGCTTGGCGTGGACGATTTTGTGAAGAAGACGCAATATACCTTTTTTTCGCGGGCGGCGCTGGGCGAGCTCGCGGACAAGATCGCGGTGTTTGCCCGCGCGGAAGGGCTGGAAGCGCATGCGCGCGCGGCGTTGATTCGCGGCGTGGAGGACGACGTATGAGCCGGTTTTTGAGCGCAAAATATGCGAGCTTGGTTCCCTATACCCCCGGCGAGCAGCCGCGCGACACGCAATACGTCAAACTCAACACAAACGAATCTCCGTTTCCGCCCTCGCCCGGCGTGGTTGCGGCAGCCGAGCGGGAAGCGCGGCGGCTGAATCTTTATTCCGACCCGGAGTGTACGCTGCTCAAACAAGCGGCAGCGAAGCTTTATGACGTAGAAGTGCAAAATGTACTGCCGGTCAACGGCTCGGACGAGATTCTTTATTTTGCGTTTCTTGCCTTTGGAGACGAGCAGAACCCCATTGCGTTTGCGGATATCAGCTACGGTTTTTATCCTGTCTATGTGGAGTTTTGCAACGTGCCAAGCCGCGAGATTCCGCTCACGAGCGAGTTTGCCATCGATTATCGCGACTATCTGGGATTGCGCGAACACATCCTGATCGCAAACCCCAACGCGCCGACGGGAACCTGCCTGCCGCTTTGGCAGATCGAGGAAATCGTCCGCGCGAATCCCGAGCGCGTGGTCATCATCGACGAAGCGTATATCGACTTTGGTGGGGAGAGCTGCGTACCGCTGACGAAGCGATATGACAATCTGCTTGTGATTCAAACGTTTTCCAAGAGCCGCTCTCTGGCGGGCGCGCGGTTGGGCTTCGGCATCGGATGCGAGACGTTGATACGTGACCTGAACACGGTGAAATATTCGATCAATCCGTATAATGTGAACCGTATGACGCAGGCGGCGGGCGTTGCCGCAATCGAGGACGACGCGTATTATCGCGAAAATGCGCGGGTGATCATGACCGTGCGAGAGGAGACGACGAAGCAGCTGCAATCGCTCGGTTTCACGGTTCTTCCGTCCTCGGCAAATTTCGTGTTTGCCAAGAGCGACCGCCTCAGCGGAGAGGAACTCTATCTCTCGCTCAAATCGCGCGGGGTTCTGGTGCGGCATTTCACCAAGACGCGCATCAAGGACTTCTGCCGCATCTCGATCGGAACGCGCGAGCAGATGCAGACGCTGATTGCAGCCATACAGGACATCCTCACACAGAAAGGATCAAACGCGATATGAGAACGGCAACATGTAACCGAAAGACGGCGGAGACGGGCATTTCGCTCTCTCTCAACCTCGACGGAACGGGGAAGAGTGAGATCAACAGTGGCGTTGGATTTCTCGACCATATGCTCACGCTCTTTGCGCGGCATGCGAGAATGGATCTCGCGTTGACTTGCGCGGGGGATACCAATGTGGACGACCACCACAGCGTGGAGGATATCGCAATTGCTTTGGGCGAAGCGCTCAAAAGCGCGCTTGGCGATAAACGCGGCATCGTACGCTATGGCAGCGAACTGCTGCCGATGGACGAGGCGCTCGTGCTCTGCGCAATCGATCTCTCCGGCCGGAGCTGCCTGCGCTACAGCGCGAACATCCCCTCGCAGAAAATCGGCTCGTTTGACACCGAACTGGTGCAGGAGTTCTTCACCGCGCTGACGCGCGCGGCGGGAATCACGCTGCACATCAAACAACTCGATGGCGAAAACTCGCACCATATTGTGGAGGCGATGTTCAAAGCCCTTGGTCGCGCGCTCAAGCAGGCGGTCGCAATCGATCCTGCGTTTGCAGACGAAATCCCTTCAACAAAAGGCGTGTTGTGATATGATCGCAATTGTGGACTATGGCGTGGGCAACCTCTTTTCGCTGAAAAGCTCGCTCGCGATGATCGGCGCAGACGCGATTGTCACCGGCAACGCGGATGACCTCCGCGGGGCGGACAAGATCATTCTGCCCGGTGTCGGCGCGTTTGAGGACGCGGCGAACAAGCTTCGCGCCACGGGGCTGGACACGGTCGTAATCGAGCAGGCGAACGCAGGCAAGCCGCTGCTCGGCATTTGCCTCGGTATGCAGATGCTTTTTGATCGCAGCTTTGAATATGGTGAGCACAAGGGATTGGGGTTGATCGCGGGAGACGTGATCGACATGCGCCCGCAGATTCCGGCAAACTTGAAGGTGCCGCACATCGGCTGGAACGCGCTGAAGCTCACGCAGCCCGTGCATCCGTTGTTTCGCAAGATTCAAGATGGCGACTGCGTCTATTTTGTGCATAGCTTCTATGCGGCAAACTGCAAAGAGTCGACCATCGCAACGGCGGAATATGGCGCCGAGCTCACCGCGGCTGTTGCGCGCGGAAACGTGTACGGCTGCCAGTTTCACCCGGAGAAGAGCGGCGCGGTGGGCTTAAACATCCTCCGCGCGTTCTCTGAACAAACAGAAACCCAGTAAAAAAGAGTGATAGTTAGGAATGAACGATAGATGATCATATTACCGGCAATCGATTTATACGAGAAAAAGGCGGTTCGCCTCTACAAGGGAGATTACTCCAAGATGACCGTTTACAGCGAAGACCCGCCCAAGCTGGCGCAGGAGTTCCGAGAGGCTGGCGCAGAATGGCTCCACATGGTAGATCTGGAGGGCGCGCGGTGCGGCGGAACGCCAAACTACGACATCGCGGCAAAGATCATCCGCACAAGCGGACTCTCTGTGGAGCTTGGCGGCGGCATTCGGGACGAGGAGACCGTGCTGCGCTATCTCGACGCGGGCGTGAACCGTGTTATCCTCGGCACTGCGGCGGCAGGCAACATCCATTTTGTCGCGGATATGGTCGCAAAATACGGCTCCTCCATCGCGGTTGGGGTCGATCTGCGAGACGGGATGGTCGCAGTCAAGGGCTGGACGGAGACGACGGGGTTAAGCGGCATGGACTACTGCAAAAGCCTCGAGGAGATCGGAGTCGCCACCGTGATCTGCACCGATATCTCGCGCGATGGCGCGATGGCGGGCGCAAACCGCGCGCTGTATGCCGAGCTTATGGCGAGCAGCAAGATGCGCTTCATCGCTTCCGGCGGGGTGAGCTCGCTGGAGGATATCCGCGCGCTCAAGGAAAGCGGGCTCTACGGCGCAATCGTCGGCAAGGCATATTATACGGGAGCGGTCAAGATCGCGGAAGCGATCACGGAGGCTAACGCATGATTACAAAGCGGATTATTCCGTGTCTGGATGTCAAGGACGGGCGTGTGGTCAAGGGAGTGAACTTCCTCGGTCTCAACGACGTGTCCGACCCCGTGAAGCTCGGGCAATACTACAGTGACAACGGCGCGGACGAGCTGGTGTTTTACGACATCACAGCCAGCGCGGAAGGGCGCGCGCTGTTTACGGACATCCTCACGCGCGTGGCAGAGACGATCTTCATCCCGCTGACGGTCGGCGGCGGCATCAACACGTTGGGCGACTTTGACCGTGTGCTCAAGTGCGGCGCGGACAAGGTCAGCGTCAACAGCGGCGCAATCAAGAATCCCGCGCTGATCGGCGAGGCGGCCAAGCGTTATGGCGATCAATGTGTGGTGCTCTCGGTCGATGTTAAGCGCGTGGATGGTCAGTTTCGCGTGTTTGCCAAAGGCGGGCGCGAAGACACCGGGCTGGACGCGCTGGAGTGGATCAAGCGCGGCGTGGACGCGGGCGCGGGGGAGATCGTGCTCAACTCCATCGACACCGACGGCGTGAAGCAGGGGTTTGATCTGCCGATGCTCTCGGCGGTGTGCGAACTGGTCAGCGTTCCGGTGATCGCTTCCGGCGGCGCGGGTGGAATACAGGACTTTGTGACGCTCTTTACCGCGCTTCCCAATGTGGACGCGGGGCTTGCCGCCTCGATTTTCCACTTTGGCGAGGTGCAGATTCCAGACCTCAAGCAGACGCTGCATGAGGCGGGTATACCGATGCGGAGGGTTTGAATATGTTGGAAATTGACAAACTGAAATTTGATGCAAACGGGTTGATCCCAGCAATCGTGATCGACATCGAAACCAAGCAGGTGCTCATGATGGCGTATATGAACGCAGAGAGCCTGCGTATTTCGATGGAAGAAGGGCGCACGTGCTTCTGGTCGCGTTCGCGGAAGGAACTCTGGCGCAAGGGCGAAACCAGCGGCAACGTGCAAAAGATCGTATCCATCACAGCGGACTGCGACGCGGACACGCTGCTTGTCGAGGTGCGAAAGAGCGGACCCGCCTGCCATACAGGCGCAGAGAGCTGCTTTTTCCAGCAGGTCTTTGAAGGCGAGGCGGACGCAGGATTTGCGTATGAAGATCTTTTTGAAATGCTGCGCGGCAGGAAGGCGAACCCGAAGGAAGGCAGTTACACCACCTATCTCTTCGAAAAAGGGCTGGATAAAATCCTGAAAAAAGTGGGTGAGGAAACGACAGAGGTCATCCTCGCGGCAAAGGATCGCGACAAAGCGAACACGGTTTATGAAATCGGTGATTTGATGTATCATTGTATGGTGCTGATGATCGAATCCGGCATTGAGCTGGACGACATCCGGCGCGAGATGGCTTCTCGCCATGTGATTGACCGCAAGGTCAAGCAGGAGAAGATGGCATAGAGAGCAGCAACACAACGAGGAGAACAATCAATCGTGTTTACGCAAAACCTGCACACCCACAGCATTTTTGACGATGGGCAGAATACCCTCGAAGAGATGATTCTCGCGGCAAAGAACGCCGGACTCGCGTCCATCGGTTTTAGCGTGCATACGCCGATGCCGTTTGAGGACGGTTGGGGTTGGACCATCTCTCAGGAGCGCTTGCCGGAATACAAAGCGGACGTGCGCCGGCTCAAAGAACAATATCACGGCATGATATACGTATATTGCGGCGCGGAATGGGAGATGCTCTCCAAACAGGAATTCTCCGGCTATGATTATGTGATCGGATCAATCCACCATATCCTTTGGGAAGGGCAGGCATACAGCGTGGATGCGGCGGCGGAGCATTCCGCGCGCTATCTCGAACGCGTGTTTCGTGGGGACACAGAGACGGCGGCAGAAGCCTATTTTCGCCAGTATGAAGCGCTAGCAGCGGTGGAAGAAGTCGATATCGTCGGGCATTTTGATTTGCTAACCAAATTCAATGAGCAAATGCAGCTCTACAATCCCGATTCTCCGCGTTTCCAAAAAGCGGCGGAACATGCGATGGACGCGCTGATTGCAAAAGGGAAGATATTTGAGATCAACACCGGCGCGATCTCGCGCGGCTACCGCACCACACCGTACCCTTCTGAGACACTCCTGAAAGAACTGTTCTCGCGCGGCGCACGGATTACCATCAGCGCGGATGCGCACCGCACACAGGATGTCGCGTTCGGCTTTGCACAGGCAGAAGCGCTCGCGCGCAGATGCGGTTATCGCGAGGCATGGCAGTTTAACGGAATGGAATTTATCGCGGTGCCGTTGGACGAAACAGTATAAGTACCACCGGGCGGGAAGCACAACCCACCCAAACGGACAGGAGGCACATATGGTCTCAATTGCGCAAGCATTATCCGGCAACACGTACCCCGGACGGGGAATTTTGCTTGGCAGCATCGCAGGGCAGGCGGTTGTTGCCTATTTTCTGACGGGGCGCAGCGATAACAGTCGAAATCGCGTATTTCGCGAGGATGGGGACACACTCTCGATTCTCCCGTTTGACGAGAGCAAGGTGACAGACCCGAAGTTGATATTTTACACGCCGATACGCATATGCAACGACACGATTGTGGTCACCAACGGAGACCACACGGAGACCGTTTGCGAGAGCCTGAAGGCAGGTCATTCGTTTCAGTATGCGATGAGCGCGCGCTGCTATGAGCCCGACGCGCCGAACTATACGCCGCGCATTGCGGGGCTGGTGCTGCAGACGGGGCGCTATACCCTCGGCATCGTGAAAAAGGAAGGCGAATCGGTCGATTGCCGGCGGAAATACTGGAGTTTTGACCCGAAAGCAAACGTTGCACACCTGATGCATACCTATCAAAGCGATGGTACTCCGTTGCCACCGTTTGCTGGAGAACCGCGGGAACTCACAATTCAAGGCACTGCGCAATCGCTGGCAGACGAAATTTGGTGCGCGCTAGACGCGGATAACCGCGTTTCGCTCTATGTGCGTTTTACCGATCTTTCCAACGGTCGCTTCACCAGCGAGGTGAAGAACGCAAGACTGGGTGATTGAACCCAAAACGTTAAAGCCGCCGGAGCAAATCCAGCGGCTTATTTATTTAGGCGTGGCAGGAGGGATCAGCCCATTTCGTAGATATGGCGAATCTCTTCCGCGCAATGGAAGAACGCATCGCACAGCGCGGGGTTAAACTGCGTTCCGCATTCCCGGCGCATCTCCAGCATGCTGTCCTCGTGCGTCAGCGCGGGTTTATACGGGCGCTCACTCCGGAGCGCATCGTAGACATCGCAAATCGCCACGATCTGCGCGGAGAGCGGAATATCGTCACCCTTGAGCCCGTTGGGATAGCCTTTCCCATCCCAGCGCTCATGATGGGAGAGGGCGATATCCAGCGCCATTTGATAGATCACACTGTTTTGAAGATGCGGAATCGTCTGCTGAATCGTTTCCATGCCGATGATGGTGTGTTTCTTGACCTCATCAAACTCCTCGCGCGTGAGCTTGCCGGGTTTGAGGAGAATGCTGCCCGGGATGCTCGATTTGCCGATGTCGTGCAGCAGGCAAGCCTGTTGCAGCAGATGGATGAAGTCGTAGGTCAGGCTCTGGCTGTAGACGCTGTTGAAGGAGAGCACACTCGCCACCACACGGCAGGATTCGCAGAGATGTTTGAGATGCAGGCTTGCGTTTGCGTCCTGCGTCTCCGCCAGATGCACAAGGGAACTCACTGCGCCCCAGAGCACATCCGCCGACTCGTTGAACTTGACCGCAGCTTCGTCGCCGATGCTGCCGCGGCAAAGCGAGAGTTCCTGCTCAATCTCCCAACGGTCAGTGATGTCCTCCGCGGTACAGCTCAAGAACGCGACCCCACCGGTTTCATTGAGCGTGGGGGTCATCACCACGCGCAAGAGCCGCTTTTTTCCGCAGGAATCGCTCCGCCAATTCTCGCTCTCGCTCGGACGGCGGGTTTCGAAGGTGTTGCGAATCTGCGTGATGGCAACAGCAGCCTCCGGCTGCGGCAGCACACTCTCGATCGGCTGACGCTCGATCTCCTCGCGGGGTTTTCCTAAAAACGTGGCATGCGCCGCATTCACGCGGCCATAGATGCAAGAATAGGACATCTGCCAAACTTGTGTTGGTATGGTGTCCATCACTGCTTCCAGCGTGGCTGGCGTAATATCAGGCGCGGCTTTTGTCATGGTTCACTCCTTGTGTACAGGTTTCACACGTGTGACACCGGGGTTCCCAACAATGGATGGTTTGTGCGGACGATGTGATGCGTTGAATCACCCAATGAGCGTCAATAATGACGGTATCATAACACTAGGATAATACGTGATTACATGAAAGTCAACGCGAACAGCGAAAACGTGTGATATTTCTTGCATATTTCCTGTGCATGTGCGATGATGAATACAGCTCGAAGAAACAGCGAATAACGGTAAAATACATTGTGTGTTTATCACGGTTTTTCCTGTGACGGCGTAATATGATTTGTTGAGTAGATGTTCCCGAATCCCTGAGCCGATGGAATCGTCAAACCGCGCAGTGATTGCGATGAAAGTGGTTAGGCGATACGGACACAGCAGTCATGTGACAGGGTGATCCACGCAAAAGACGACGAGCACGCACGCAAAGAATCATCGAAATACTACGATAGTTGCGCGTATGTTCCGTAAAAATGTCGCGTTGACAGGACGGGCAAGAAACCCTAAAATGAATTTGAAGTGTGATACAATTGATTTGCGCACGAGTAAACACCGTGTAACGAAAAATGTCACATTGTAACGATTTCGGGAACATCGAAGGAACAGGAGGGCAAACAGATGGGCAAGCTGTTTCAGAATAAAAAATTTCAAAACGCGATGTTCTTTTTTGCGACGCTCACATCGATCATCTATCTTTTGTGGCGCGCGATTTTTACGCTGCCGTTCCAGAGCGGAATCATTGCAATCATCTTCGGCATCCTGCTGCTGGTGAGCGAGATTACCTCCGCGCTCGGCACCTTTGAACTCTATTATCGAAAGAATCGCTCCAACAAGGTCGATCTGGCTCTGCCGGAGATTCCTAAAAGCTGGTATCCGGATGTGGATGTGATTGTCGCAACCCACAACGAGCCAGTTGAGCTGCTCTATAAAACCGTAAACGCGCTGACCTATATGGACTATCCAGACAAGAGCAAGGTACACATCTATCTTGCAGACGATGGAAACCGTCCTGCAATGGCAAAGCTTGCGCAGCAATTTGGCATTGGTTATTTCCCGCTTGCAAACAACAAGGAAGCCAAGAGCGGCAACCTCAATAACGCCCTGCGGCAGACAAAATCCCCTCTTGTTGCAACCTTTGATGCAGACATGATCGCGCGCAAAGAGTTTTTGATGGAGACGGTGCCGTATTTCTTCCTCCCGCGGATGCGGCATGAAGGCGATTCCTGGCGGCTGCGCACACAGGAAGAGATTGATCCGAACTTCAAGATCGGCTTTATCCAAACACCGCAGAGTTTCTATAACCCCGACCTTTTCCAATTTAATCTTTACGCGGAGCAGAACATTCCCAATGAGCAGGACTTCTTCTCGCGCGAGATCAACGTCATGCGCAACAGCACCAACGCCGTCGCCTATACGGGCAGCAACACGGTGATTGCGCGGCAAGCGCTGGAGGAGATCGGCGGGTTCCCGACGGACACAATCACCGAAGACTTTGAAACCGGCATCAAGATTCAAAGCAAGGGGTATACGACCTATTCCACGCTCCGGCCGTTGGCAAGCGGACTCGCGCCGACCAGCATCAAGAGCATGGTGACCCAGCGCATCCGCTGGGCGCGCGGCGTGATCCAGTCCGTGCGCAACACGAAGATGCTCACCAACAAAGACCTTTCGCTTAGCGCGCGGATTAGCTATCTGCTTTCGTATTCCTACTGGTGGTCGTTCGGCCGCCGGCTGGTGTTCACGTTTGCGCCGATCATGTTTGCGCTGTTTAATCTGCAGGTCGTTAACACGACATTTTGGGAGATTATGGCGATCTGGGGACCGCAATACATCTTCTATACGCTGGCGGTGCGCTGCCTCTCCAGCGACACAAGAAACCAGCGCTGGAACCAGATTATCGACACAATTCTTGCGCCGTTTATGGTCATCCCCGTATTCCTTGAAACCATCGGTGTCAAGCAGCTCAAATTCAAGGTGACGGACAAGAGCACCAGCAAACCGCAGGACAGCAACCTCGTGTATATCATTCCGCAATTGGTCATGCTCGGCATGTCGATTGCAGGGTTGATCCGCTACCTCGGCGGAAAATATGGCATGGCGCTGTTCTTCAGCAGCTTCATCGCGTTCTGGTTGATTTTGAACATCACCAACCTGTTGTACGCGGTCTATTTCATGATGGGACGCAAAGCTTACCGCGCCAGCGAGCGCTTTGAGGCGGAGATTCCCGTTTCGCTCAGCTACGGCGGAAAGAGATTTTCTGCAAAAACCAAGAATATCTCAGAAGGCGGTTTCCTCTTTACGCTGACGCATCCCGCCTATCTGCCGGACGACGCGCCGCTCGACTTTTCGCTCCAGAGCGATCAGTATTGCGCAAATGTGCGCGGAAAGATCGTCTACATCACCAGCGGTGGAAACCAGTGGCTCTATCATGTTCAGCTCGTTCCGGGCATGACGGAGCAGGACACACGGGAATATTTGCAGCTGGTGTATGACCGCCAGCATTCTCTGCCGAAATCAATGAACATCTGGGTGACGGCGTTTGACGACCTTGTCAACAACGCAAGCCAGCGCTTGGAGCGCCAGCGCTCCGAAATGCGTGCGCTGCCGCGCATCCAGCTGGAGCGGTTTGTCCGCTTTGAAGAAGGCATCAGCGGCACGCTGGTGGACTTTAACTTTAAGTTTGCTTTGATGCGCGGGTTGAGCGAGAGCGCGGAGAAACTGACGCTTGCGCCGCGAGCCGGCGTGCGCATCGAGCTCGAGAATGCCAACAAACCCATGACAACGCCGGGCGTTGTGCTCTATCGTGTGGTCAATTGGGAAGAGCTTGCGGGCAGCAAGGCGTTTCAAACCCTCCTGGAGGATTGGATATTCGAGTACAATCAGGGCACGCTCAAACCCCGCCGGACGAAAAAGCGTATGGCGATGTAGTGCATCAAACGATTCCTTGCAATCCTCCGCGGATCGATTCCACGGGGGATTGCGTTCCATAAACGCTAGGATTGCCGCTGCATGCAGGCATTCCTTGAGTGAAACGAAATCAAACCAGTCCGCGATTGAATGGAGTTATGCTTAACTCAATCGCGGTCAATCTGAAGAAGAGGAGCGTGTCGAGCGAATGGCAATGTTACTGACCATCTTGCGACTGACCGCGTTTTTACTCTCCGCGGTGGGCTATGTAGCCGTTGCGCGGGCATACTGGAAAATCACCGCGCGCGCAAGCTACATCTTCGTGTTCTCCGCGCAAGCGCTGATCATCTATTTTGCAGGGCTTGCAGGCGTGCTCTCCTACGCGGCATATACACTCTTCGGCGGCGGAATCGTGCTGCTGGTGACGCTTATCCTCAACAAGAAGATCAAGCAGGCTTACAACACGTCGCCGCTCAGCGCGATCAATCTTGCATTCATCGCCGTGTTTGGCGCGATCACCGCGTCGTTGATCGATACCTTCTTTGTGCATTACGACAATTTTTCCCATTGGGCGGTTGTAGTGAAATACATGCTTGTCACCGATCGGTTTCCGGACGCGGCAAGCGCAATTATCGACTTCAAGAGCTATCCGCTGGGCAGTTCTTCGTTTCTTTATTATGTCGGAAAAATCGTAGGTAACGGCGAAGGCGTGATGCTGGTCGGCCAGGCGATTTTGCTCTTTGCCGGATTTTATGCCGTGTTTGGCGCGATTCGCGACCAGAAGCGGTTCATGCTCTCCGCGCTGCTGGGACTCGGCTGCTCTGCGATGGCATATTTTAACATCAGCATCCGAATCAACAACCTGCTGGTCGATTTCCTCCTGCCGGTGCTGGCGCTTGCGGCAATCGGTGTGCTGTTGGTGGAGCGAAAGCGTTTCTTTACGGCGTGCCTTGCGGTGCTGCCTGTGCTCGGGCTGCTCGTTATCGTGAAGAATACGGGTGTCTTCTTCGCATTGTTCGGATATGTGTTCTTGCTCTATCGATCGGTGCAGTTCCAGAACGCGGATGCAAAGCTCCGCCCGTTTTTCTGGGGTGCGCTGGCTACCATCGCACTCTCGCTCGTGCCGCTGATCCTTTGGAATGTGCATACGGCGGCGGCATTCCCGACCGACGCGGGCAAGTTTAGTTATGATTTTCAGTCGCTCTCATCGTTTGCGCTGGATAAAACTCCCGCGCAGATCTCCTATATCGTGCAGCTGTTCCTCTATACAGCAACGCAGTTGAGCCAACTGCCGACGTTAGGTTTTGTGATTTTCAACGGGCTTGCAATCGTGAGCTATCTGATTGCGTGTTTTGTGTTCCACAAGAAATGGAAGCTGTTAGGCACACTGCTGCTGCTTGACCTTGCGGTGGTGCTCTATTATGGCGGCATTCTTGCGATGTATATCCTCTCCATGCCGCTGGATGAGGCGCTACGTCTTGCGGGGTTTGAGCGGTATGCATCGAGTATGATTCTCTTCTTCATCGGCGCTGTCACCATGCGCGCAACGATGGATGCGGAGGGTTCGTTTTATCAGCAACAGGGAGACCGGCGAGACTATCGCGCGTTCCGCAGCCTGACGACGAAAAACATGTATCAGGCAGCAACAGTTGCGCTCTCGATGGCGGCGGGATTGATCTTGCTCTCCGAGCTCAACGGCATGAACAGTATTCGCGCGGATTATCCGGAGACGCTGCCCGCGCGGGTGTCCGCCGTTACAGGAGACAACTGGAGCGCTCCGGACAACGACACGCGGTATTTATTCTATAGCTCTGACAAGGACAATGAGGTGACGAGCTATGAGTTGCCGTATGTCGGGCGTTACTTCCTCTTCGCGTCTCAGGTGGACGCGGTGAGCCAGTTCACGGACGATGCATTCATGGGGCAGATTCAAACCTATGACAAGTTTGTGATTCTGGAGAGTACGCCGCAGATTCGCGCCTATATGCAGAAGCACGCAAACCTGCCCGGGGATGTTGGCATCTATGATGTGAAAGAGACGTTCCCCGAAGCCGTGATTCCCTAAAAATGAGAAGAGAACGCAAGCCGCGCCGGGAAACCGCGCGGTTTTCTCGTATATCGAAAATATATAATATATGTTTTTTGCATTTTCTATTGCATTTTACGCGCTGGCATGTTAAATTATCAACAATCACGGCGAGAGCCGAACGGATCAAGACACGAATCGCGGCGCGAGCCGCAAGAATCGAGATTCATCTTTCGGCAAGTGCCGAGCAGAAAGAAGCGGTTTATGACCCGTATCGCGTGCGCAGCAGAATACCGCTACTTTAGCTTTACCGGCTATTACTTCGGTAAGGCTTCGTTCGGTTTGGCGCAGCAAGGGTGATCGGGTAAACAAACGCCGCATACGATCGCATCGCACCGCAGCCAAACCGGCTGCGGTTTTTTTACAGGCGGAGGGAGAATATTATGATTGTCATACTCAAACCAAACCCCAATCCAGACCAACTCGAGAGCCTGAAAAACTGGCTCCTCGGCAAGGGAATTCAGATCCACACCAGCCTCGGCACGAGCCAGATGATCCTCGGCCTCGTCGGGGACACATCCACGCTGGACATCGATCTCATCAGCGCGCTGGACATCGTGGAAGACGTCAAGCGCGTGCAGGAACCCTACAAAAACGCGAACCGGAAGTTTCACCCGGAGGACACCATCGTGCCCGTCGGCAACACGCAGATTGGCGGCGGCACGCTGACCATCATGGCAGGTCCGTGCTCGGTGGAGAGCGAGGCGCAGATCGTCGCGGTTGCAAAAGCCGTCAAGGCGAGCGGCGCTACCATGCTGCGCGGCGGCGCGTTCAAACCGCGCACCTCGCCGTATGCATTTCAGGGCATGGGCGCGGAGGGAATCGAGCTGCTCAAACTCGCACGCGCGGAGACGGGTCTGCCCATCGTCAGCGAGATTATGGATGCGTCGCAACTGCCGCTGTTTGACGATGTGGATGTGATTCAAGTTGGCGCGCGCAATATGCAAAACTTTAATCTGCTCAAAATCCTTGGCGCGCAACCCAAGCCGGTCATGATCAAGCGCGGGCTTTCATCTACCTATGAAGAATGGCTCATGAGCGCGGAATATGTCATGGCGAGCGGAAACGAGAACGTGATTCTCTGCGAGCGCGGCATCCGCACCTTTGAAACCTATACGCGCAACACGCTCGACCTTGCGGCGGTTCCCGTGCTCCGGCACCTGACGCATCTGCCGGTCATCATTGATCCAAGCCATGCGACCGGACGCTATGCGTTGGTGGCTCCGCTGGCGATGGGCGCGGTGGCGACGGGCTGCGACGGGCTGCTCATCGAGGTGCACAACGACCCCGCGCATGCCCTCAGCGATGGGCCGCAGTCCCTCAACCCGGAGGCGTTTGACGTGCTGAATCGCAGAATCCTCGCGCTGCATGCATTTATGACCACCGGGGAGGGAAAAGCGTGAACGTTGGTATCGTCGGCCTCGGTCTCATCGGCGGCTCGATGGCAAAGAGCATCAAGGTGCGCACGGCGCACACCGTCTGGGGCATCGATCTCGACACCGAGACGATGACGCTCTCGCGCCTCAGCGGCGCCATCGACGGCGCGCTCACACGGGAGAATATTCCAGCGTGTGACTTGCTGCTTGTTGCAATCCGCCCGGCGGCTGCCGTTGCCTGGGTGTTTGAGCACGCGCCAGTGATCGCAAAGAGCGCAATCGTCGTCGATCTGTGCGGGGTCAAGCGCGGTGTTTGCGAGGCAATCGCGCCAATCGCCAAAGAGTACGGCTTTGCCTACATCGGCGGGCATCCGATGGCTGGACGCGAACGCGGCGGCTTTGTCCACTCCAGCGAGGAGCTATTCACGGGTGCGTCGATGATTCTCACACCCGATCAAAACACCGATATGCGCATGCTGGAGACGCTCAAAGCGTTCTTCACGGATATCGGATTCGCGGGGTTAACCTTCTCCACACCGGAGGAGCATGACCGTATCATCGCCTATACCTCGCAGCTTGCGCATCTGGTCTCCAGCGCGTATGTCAAGTCGCCGGAGGCGCAGCGCAGGCGTGGTTTCTCGGCAGGTAGTTTTCGGGATATGACGCGCGTGGCGCATCTGGATGAGGCGATGTGGACGGAGCTGTTTCTCGACGATGCGGATTTTCTCACCGAGCAGCTCGAAATCCTGATCGATCATCTCAACGAATACCGCGAGGCGCTCACCGCGCGGGACGCGGAACACCTACAGGCGCTCCTGAAAGACGGGCGCGAAAAGAAGGCCACGGCAGGAGGAAACTAACGAATGCAGCAGCGCGTCGTCCCCGTGCGCGTACGGGAAGGGTATCGTGTCGTCATCGGTAGCGGCTTGCTTACGCAAAGCGGGCAGCTTCTGCGCGAAACGCTGGGCAACTGCCGTATAGCGATTGTGACCGACAGCAATGTGGCAAATCTCTATCTACCCGCCGTACTCGAAAGCCTGAAACAGGCCGGATTGGACGCCTGCACCTACGTGTTTCCCGCGGGAGAGGCAAACAAACGCCTAAGCACGCTCTCCGGTATGCTGGAATTCTTCGCCGAACAGCGCATCACGCGCACGGACTGCGTACTTGCTCTCGGCGGTGGTGTCACGGGTGACATGGCGGGTTTTGCCGCAGGGTGTTACCTGCGCGGGATTCGATATGTGCAGATGCCGACCACACTGCTTGCCGCAGTGGATTCCTCCGTCGGCGGAAAGACGGCGGTCGATCTCGCGGCGGGCAAGAATCTCGCGGGTTTGTTTCATCAGCCGTCGCTGGTGATCTGCGACACGGATACCTTTGCTACGCTCGCGCCGGATGAGTTTGCAAACGGAGCCGCAGAGGCGATGAAGGCGGGAATTCTGGACAACGAAGCACTCTTTTCTCAGTTCGAAACGGGTGGAACCGTCGCGCGGATTACGGACATTGTGGAACAATGCGTCGCCTTCAAGGCAAAAATCGTCGAGGCAGACGAAACAGAAACAGGTTTGCGAAAGACGCTCAATCTTGGGCACACTGCAGGACACGCAATTGAGCGATGCAGCGCGTATACAATTCCGCACGGGCACGCGGTCGCAATCGGGCTTGCAATCATCGCGCGCGCATCCGAGCAGCTCGGTTGGGCAACGGAGCCGATTGCGCGGCGCATCGAACATGCGCTGACGCAAAACGGACTGCCCACAACGACAGAGTTTTCGCCGGAAGTGCTGGCAGAAGCTGCGCTTTCGGACAAAAAACGATCCGGGGGAAAGATTACCCTCGTCGTCCCCCAGAAAATTGGAGATTGTGCATTGATCGATCTGCCCGTAGAGCAGCTCATCGACGTAGTTCGGGCTGGGATGGGGGCGGGGGCATGATTGCGACACTCTCGCCCGCGAAGCTCACCGGCACGATCCCTGCGATTGCGTCCAAGTCCGACGCGCATCGTCTCTTGATCCTTGCGGCGCTGTGCCAGGGCGAGACGCGGCTGATATTGGAACAACGATCGGAGGATATCGACGCGACGATCAATTGCCTGCGCGCATTGGGCGCCAAGATTGCGCTTGCGCCGGATGGTGTTCTTGTGCACGGGATCGCGCGAGTGAACGACAACCCCTTGCTCGACTGCGGTGAAAGTGGATCGACCTTTCGTTTTCTGCTGCCCGTTGCAACAGCGCTGTGCGAGCACGCGCGCTTTACGGGGAGCGGCAGGTTGCCGGAGCGCCCGATTGGTGAACTCATGCAGGTGCTGCAAGCCCATGGCGTTGCGTTCTCCGACGAACGGCTCCCATTTGAAACAAGCGGCAAGCTCACGGGCGGGAGCTTCGCGTTGCCCGGCAACGTGAGCTCACAATACCTGACAGGACTACTCCTGGCAACACCTCTTTTACAGCAGGACAGCATGATTTCACTCACCACGCGGCTCGAGTCCGCGGCATATGTGGACATCACGCTGCACGCGCTCAATCGATTTGGCATAGCGATTGAGACGCAAAATGGCGGCTATATCGTCTGTGGCGGACAGGCCATGCAATCGCCCGGCGAGCAGCGCGTGGATGGCGACTGGTCCAATGCAGCATTTTTTCTCGCGGCGGGTGCTCTGGGCAATACTGTGACGATGACGGGACTGCATCTCGACTCTCCGCAGGGCGACAAGGCGATTTTGGACGCGCTGCGCCGTTTTGGCGCACGCGTAGAGACAACGGCAGACGCAATCACCATCTCGCCCGCAAGGCTTGCCGGCTGCACGATCGATGTTGGTGAAACGCCGGATCTTTTGCCGATTCTCGCCGTTCTGGGTGCTTGCGCGACGGGTGAGACCCGCCTGATCAACGCTGCGCGACTGCGGCTCAAGGAGAGCGACAGGCTTGCATCTGTCTTTGCTATGCTCCGCGCACTCGGCGGCAGGGCGGAGGAGTTGCCGGATGCGCTTGTGATCACGGGCGGAGAGCTTGTCGGTGGCACTGTGGATAGTTGCCGCGACCACCGAATCGCAATGTCCGCGGCAATTGCCTCCATTCGTTGCGCGAAACAAGTGACCATACTTGGCGCGGAAGCGGTGAAAAAATCGTATCCCGCGTTTTACAATGACTTTAACAAGCTCGGCGGCATTGTTCATTGCGAGCAGGTCTGAGCGATCACGATTTTAGGTTAGGAGGGCATGGAGATGTCGTCTGAATTTGGCAGAACCCTGCGCGTCGGCGTGTTTGGCGAGTCCCACGGGCGCGCCATCGGCGTGACGCTGCAAAACCTGCCCGCTGGGGAATCCATCGATATTCCTGCACTGGAGGCGTTTTTAGATCGCCGTCGTCCGGGTAAAAACACACTTTCCACCGCGCGGAACGAGCCGGATCGGCCCGTGTTCCTTTCGGGATTGCTGGATGGCAAAACCACCGGAAGCCCGCTGTGTGCAATCATTGAAAACCGCGATGCGCGCTCCCGCGATTATTCGGAATTGTCCGATAAGCCGCGCCCCGGACACGCGGACTATACCGCGTTTCTCAAATGGAACGGGGAAGCGGACATGCGCGGCGGCGGGCATTTTTCCGGCAGGCTGACAGCGCCCTTGTGCATCGCAGGCGGCATTGCGAAACAGATTCTTGAGAGAAAGAACATCTTTGTCGGCGCGCATCTCTTCTCGGTTGCGGGTATTGCGGACGAGGCATTTCCTCGCTTGTCGGATGCGGCATTGTTTGACGAGATTGCGCAAAAGGAGTTTCCCGTCATCAACGACGCGCTCGGCTGCCAGATGCAGGAGGCGATTCTTGCCGCCGCTCATGCGGGCGATTCTGTTGGCGGCGTGATCGAGTGCGCGGCGGTTGGTTTTCCGGCCGGTATTGGCAACCCGATGTTTGATGGAATTGAAAATCGACTTTCGGCGGCGATTTTCGGCATTCCCGCTGTCAAGGGAGTGGAATTCGGTGCAGGTTTTGCGGCAAGCGGCATGCGCGGCAGCGAGAACAACGATCCGTTTCGGATGGACGAAGATGGAAACGTCACCACGACGACCAACCACGCGGGCGGCATCCTCGGCGGAATCTCGACCGGGCAGCCCATCGTGCTGCGCGTGGCGATGAAGCCAACGCCGTCGATTGCGAAGACGCAGCCAACGGTAAGTCTATCCAAACGCGAAAACGCGGAGTTGATCGTTCACGGCAGGCATGACCCGTGCATTGCGCACCGCGCAGTGCCGGTGGTTGAGGCGGTGACGGCACTGGTGCTGCTGGACTATCTATTGGAAGAGAACAAATAACGAGCGGAAATACACAACGAAACGGCTAAACCGTCGGTGGTTGTGAAAAAGAGAGGAATCCATATGGAAATCGAACAGATTCGCGAACAGATTGACACCATCGACAGTCAGTTGCTCCAGTTGTTTTTGGAGCGCATGCACCTCGGTGAAGCAGTTGCGGCCTACAAGCGTGAGCACAACCTGCCCGTGCTGAACAAAGCGCGCGAGCGGGAGATTCTTGCGCGCGTGCAGATTGAGGCTGGCGAGATGGAACCCTATGCCTATCAGCTCTTCACCACGCTCATCGAGCTCAACAAAGTCCGCCAGACGGAGCTGTATTCGCCTCCGTCTCGTGTGCGCTCGCTTATCGAAGGCGCGCTTGCCGCGCCGGAGGAAGTGTTCCCGCGCACGGGCACCATCGCCTGTCAGGGGGTGGAGGGTGCAAATTCGCAAGCCGCGTGCGATAAGATCCTGCCGCGCGGCAACATCCTGTATGTCAAGAGTTTCGAGGCGGTGTTTGACGCGGTGGAATCCGGGTTGTGCCAGTTTGGTGTGCTGCCCATTGAAAACAGCGCAAACGGCTCCGTCCGCACGGTCTATGATTTGCTGCAACGCAAGCGCTTCTCGATTGTGCGTGGCACAACGCTGCATATCCGCCATGAACTGCTCGTCAAGCCGGGCACGAAACTGAGCGATATTACGGAGATCTATTCCCATGAGCAGGCGATTGGCCAGTGCAGCCGGTACTTGGGCAGCCTAAACGGCAAGGTGAAGGTGATTCCCTGCGCCAACACGGCGGTTGCGGCCAAGATGGTTGCCGAGGGGATCAATCCCAAAGCCGCCGCGATCAGCTCCCATGCGTGCGCGGAACTCTACGGGTTGGAGATGGTCAAGGATGACATTCAGGACAGCGACAACAATTATACGCGCTTCATCTGCATCGCGAAAAACCCGATCATTTACGCGGGTTCCAATAAAATCAGCCTGATATTGGACTGCAAAAACGAGCCGGGCGCGCTCAACAGCATTCTCACGAAGATTTCAGCCTACGGCGTGAACACCAGCAAGCTCGAAAGCTGCCCGGTGACGGGGCGTAATTTTGAGTTCATCTTTTTCTTCGATTTGGACGCAAGCGTGCGGGAGCAGGGCGTGCTGCCTATGCTGGAGGAGCTAGAACGCATCAGTGAAAGTTTCACCTTCTTAGGCAACTACTCTGTGATCTAAACGATTTTGCAAGCGCGAACGTATTTGTGGTGAATGGGTGATTGAAAGAATGAACGAGCGCATCTACGGGCTCATCGGGCGGACGCTGAAGCACAGCTACTCTGTGCCGATTCATCGCGCGCTGGGAAACGAAAGGTATGCGCTCTACGAACTGGAGCCGGATCAACTTGGCGCGTTTCTCGCGCGGGAGGACATCGGCGGGCTAAACGTAACGATTCCCTACAAACGGGATGTGATGGCGTTTTGCGACGTGCTGGACGAAACCGCACGCGAAATCGGCAGCGTCAACACGATTGTACGGCGCGCGGACGGACTTCTTGCGGGCTACAATACCGATGCTTACGGGCTATGGTACATGGCATCGCATGCGGGAATTTCGCTCTCAGGCAAAAAGGTTGTCATTTTCGGCAGCGGAGGGGCATCGCTGACCGCACAGTATGTGGCAAAGACGGCAGGCGCGCGGGAGATCGTCGTTGTTTCCCGCTGCGGCGCGGATACTTATGAAACCCTCGATCGCCATGACGACGCGCAGGTGCTCGTCAACACAACTCCGCTTGGCATGTATCCGCACACGGGTGAGCTCCCGGCAGACCCGGCGCTGTTTCCGGTTTGCGAAGGTGTGCTGGAGCTGGTCTATAACCCTCGCAGAACCGCGCTGTCGTTTCGCGCGGCGGAGCTCGGTATTCCGTGTTCGGAAGGGCTTTCGATGCTCACAGCACAGGCAAAGGCGGCGGAGGAACTGTTTTTCGGGCGCGCGATTCCGGCGGGCGAGAACGAGCGAATCCTGAGACTCCTGCGGCAGAGCACGCAGAATATCGTGCTCATCGGTATGCCGGGCAGCGGAAAGACGACCATCGGAACGGCGCTTGCGCGCTTGACGGGACGCGTGGAAATCGATCTGGACGAACAGATCGTGAAAGCCGCAGACAAAACGATTCCCGAACTATTCGCGCAGTCCGGCGAGGCGGCGTTTCGCACCCTGGAGCGGGAACAGGCGCAGCGCTGGGGTAAGGAGAGCGGGATAATCATCGTCTGCGGCGGCGGCATCGTCAAAGACGAGAGAAATTATTATCCGCTCAAACAGAACGGCCGCATCTACCAGATTGAACGGGATGTGGCGCTTCTTCCGCGCGAAGGCAGGCCGCTCTCGCAGAGGACAGACCTTGGCGAGATGCTGCGCGAGCGCGCGCCGCTCTATGCACGCTTTCGCGACGCGGGCATTGCAAACGCGGCAGCACCAGAGGACGCGGCGACGCGTATCTGGCAGGATTTTTGTGACAACGCAGACTGAAATCGAACGGAGAGAACGCATGAAGATTCTCATCATCAACGGGCCAAACTTGAATTTACTGGGCTTGCGGGAGCCGGATATCTACGGCAAGCGCACCTATCGCGACCTCGTGGAGATGATCCGTGCGGAAGCGGAACGCCTCGGCGTTTCGGTCGAGTTCGTGCAGAGTAACCATGAGGGTGCGCTGGTGGACGCGATTCAGGACGCATTCGGCGTGTTTGACGGCATCGTCATCAACCCCGGTGCGTATACACACACGAGTGTCGCCCTGCTGGACGCGGTGAAGGCGGTTGGCGTGCCGACCATTGAGGTACACATCTCCGATCCCGACCAGCGCGAGGAGTTTCGCAAGGTTTCCTACATCCGCGCCGCCTGCATCGCCAGCATCAAAGGACACGGGCTGGAAGGCTATCTTGAGGCGCTGCGCCTGATTGCAAGCCGAGCATAGTTCACAGATAGCGTTCGAACGCGCGCATAACAAAAGCTTCCGGTTTGATTTCCGGAAGCTTTTTGGTGTCTACTCGATTGAAAGCAGCGTTACGCTTTTGGTTCCTCGTCCTTTTTCTCAAACGCGTGGACGACAGCATCCTTTGCGCCAATCACGGCATCTTTTGCCTTTTCGGCATATTCGGGTGCTTTTTCCTTGACGGTTGCGGCGGCGCTGTTGACCGCTTCCTTCACGTCCTCTGCGGCATCCTTCGCCTTTTGCGTCACGACGGGTGCCTTCTCCTTGAACGCGGTGGTCGCGTCCTGATAGACTTCACCTGCCGCTTTCTTCACTTCCTCAAAATAATCCTTTACGTCAACCTTGCCGTCTCCGTTGACATCCTGAACGCCGTCGGGATTGTTCTCTTTGACCTGTTCAGCAACCTTCACCGCGGCGACGGTCGCGCCCGCGGTCACGCCGATTCCCAGAAGTTTTTTCAAAAAACCCATGATGGTAGCCCCCCTCTGTTTTTTCTATATTATATCGAGAAATCCTGTACTTGACAAGACAAGCGCGTTTGATGAAAAAAGGCAATACTGCGAAAAACGGAACCCGGCATTGAGCCGGATTCCGTGGCGAGATACCTTTCGATTGCGATTTTTACTTGCCGAATAGCGCCAGCAGAACGCCGGCTGCAACGGCGGAGCCAATGACACCGGCAACATTCGGGCCGATGGCATGCATGAGCAGGAAGTTCTTCGGGTTAGCCTTCTGGCCTTCCAGATGGGACACACGCGCCGCCATCGGAACCGCGGAAACACCGGCGGAGCCGATCAGCGGGTTTACCTTGCCGCCGGAAAGGGCATACATGAGTTTGCCGAGCAGCAAACCGCCAACGGTGCTGAACATGAACGCCAGCAGGCCAAGGCCGATGATCATCAGCGTTTCGGGACGAAGGAACGTATCCGCAGAAGCGGTCGCGCCAACGGTCACGCCGAGGAAGATGGTTACGATATTGATCAAGGCGTTCTGCGCCGTATCGGAGAGACGCTCCACCACACCGCATTCACGGAAGAGGTTGCCAAGCATCAGCATGCCGATGAGCGGGGCAACGGAGGGCAGAAGCAGGATGCAGAGGATCGAAACGATGATCGGGAAACAGACCTTCTCCAGCTTGGAGACGGGGCGCAGCTGCACCATGACTGTTTCGCGCTCTTTCTTCGTGGTTAGCAGGCGCATGATCGGCGGCTGTATGATCGGAATCAGCGCCATATAGGAATAGGCGGCAATCGCGATTGCGGGGAGCAGATCCGGCGCTAGGCGGGTGGTGAGGTAGATGGCGGTCGGGCCGTCCGCGCCGCCGATGATGCCGATGGAAGCGGCTTCTTGTGGCGTGAAACCCAGAGCGGATGAAACGACGAATGCAACCGCGATGCCAAACTGTGCGCCTGCACCCAGAAAGAGGCTGCTGGGGTTCGCGATCAAGGGACCGAAGTCCGTCATAGCACCGATGCCGAGGAAGATCAGCGACGGATAGATGCCGAGTTTGACACCCTTGTATAGGTAATAGAGCAGTCCGCCGGCTTCGCCGTCCGCTGCGGGGCCGGACATCAGTCCAGTGAGCGGCAGGTTTGCCAGAAGCATGCCAAATGCGATTGGCAGCAGAAGCAGCGGCTCAAACTTTTTGACGATTGCAAGATAGATCAGGATCAACGCAACTGCGATCATCACACAGTATTGCCAATTGAGCGCTGTAAATCCGGACGACTCTAAGAGGTTGGAAAGTGCATCTGTTAACATCGAATTCTCCTTTTTTCGTCTTGTACGTTCTGATTACAACGCGGCTTTTTTGTGTTTTGCCGCGTGCTCGGCTGTCTCAACGAGGAGAGAGAACACCCTCACAAACAGATACAGGGCAAAGAGCGCAACAAACACGATTGTCATCATAAAGAGCGCGACCAACAAACTATCGATAAATGACACAGGATATACCCCCTTACAGTTGTATGAGCCGATGCAACCGCACCGGCTCATGCAGAATTCATGAAATTCACTGAATACTAGCGATGCCGTGCCTGCCGGACAATCTCCATTGATTGAATTGGCACGGTCAAAAAACTTCAAATTTACCGTAAACAATACAGCAGAATTGTGAAAAAGTCAATTTATTCCGTAACAAAAGATCGATTTGCTGACAATTCACGGCGGTATTTCGGTATACGGAGCATTTTTGGTTAATTGCATGTCCTTTCACAGACGAACGGAAGGAAGTATACTCAAAGAAGAACGAGCAGGATGGTGGTTAGATGTTTCAAATTCGGATTTCGCGGCTTACACCAGCGATGCTTCACATGGCGCAAAGTGGCGCGCCGGAGCGGACGGCTCTGATTTCGATCATGGATCACAAGCGCGATTGCATCGAGCGCTATCCTGCTGCGCGCGTGCTCCGGCTGTGCTTTGACGATGCGACCGAACTTGGATTTTGGCAAAACCTGATGACGCAGGAACAGGCGGACGCGATCTGTGCGTTTGTGCTGCGATATGGGCGCGAGATCGACACGTTGATCGTCCACTGCACGGAGGGTGTTTCGCGCAGCCCTGCGGTCGCGGCGGGCATCCTCGGCGGATTACGCCAGGACGAGGGAATCATCCGAAACAACCCGGCGTATCACCCGAATGCGCTTGTGTATCAGTTGGTGATAGAGGCGTTTGCCCGCGGGGTGCGCTGGAAGACGGATGCGCGCGAGCCGTAACGCCGCTGCTTAGGCGTTTTGGCTTTTACTGGAAAGAAAGTACAGCGGCAGCGCGAGTAACTGCGCGCCGACGGAGACGGCGATCATCGCGGGGATACTCACATCATACAGCGCGCCAAGCAACCAACTGCCAAGAAACCAGAACACACCAAACACGCATTCAAAGATGCCGTAACCTGTCGCGCGGCTCGCCTTCGGGACGATGTTTGCAACCGCCGCCTTGAGGATGGATTCCTGCGCGCCCATGCCGACGCCCCACATCGCGATGCCGACGAGAAGAGCCGCATTGCTGCTTGCGCCAAAGATCAAAAGCGCAAACGGCGCGGAGAGAGCGGTGGAAATGATCAGCGCACGTACGCCTTTTTTATCATAAAGCAGGCCGAAGATCATTGCGGAAGCGGCATCGACCAGCATCGCGCCGGCGTAGAGCAGCGGGAGCGTGCCGCTGTTGACAAACGAGCCCGCCTCCGAGAGCCCGGCGGAGAGAACCGCATGCGTGCGCGAAACGTGCATCAAAATCAGCGAATAGTCGATGAACCCAAACGCAAAGATGCTGATGCCCGCCAGATAGAGGATGAACTTCTTATTCAGCCGAAACGGGATAAGCTGCTTGGGTTCCGGTTCAAACTGCTCGGGGTTCGGAAACTTTCGCTTGGTGACAAACAGCATCACGATCGTCGCGACCGCGGGAATGATCAGCAGCGCGAGGGCAAACGCATACCGCTGCACGAGCGGACCATCTGTTTTGAACAGGAGCACAAGATAGAGCATCACGGGGCCAAGAAACGCGCCGAACTGATCGACCATTTCCTGAATGGCAAAGCTTTTGCCGACGCCCTCCTGCGTTGCCGCAAAAGACATCAGTGTGCTCTTGGCTGGCTTCTTGATCGCCTTGCCGATGCGCTCGACCACGATCAACCCGCTGGCAAACACCCAGCCGTGCTCTCCGGCAAGCGCGAGCGCAGGTACCGCAAGCACATCGACCACATAACCGATGATGGTGATGAGCCAATAACGTTTGGTTTTGTCGGCAAAACGCCCGAACAGCAGGCGCAGGGAATAGCCCGCGAGTTCGCCAAGGCCGGAGACGAAGCCTATTGTCGCGGCGGAAGCGCCAAGCAGACTCAGGTATGCGCCGCGAATGCTCGCCGCGCCTTCGTGCGTCATGTCCGAAAGCAGGCTGACCACGCTAAAGAGCAGGATGAACGCCATCGCCGGCGTGATGGAGCGGAGTTTCTTCTTCATATTGCATCATATCCAGTGCTGTTCATTCGAAACGATTCTTACTCTATTTTAGGCTTGCGGTGTTTGCGCGTCAATGAACCGAGAGCGAAAGCCGGTAAAATCTTCTTGATCGTATGAGTGAGAAATAATGCAAATATGCATAGGATAGATTGGTACTACGGGAAAAGCCCGCGCTGTGAGGCGCGGGCTTTGCTGAGTCGTAACGCAAGCGTTTTCTGTTATTCAACGTCCTGCAGCGCGTCGTAGCCTTCTTCGCCCGTGCGCACTTTGATGACGTTCTCCACATCGTAGACGAAGATTTTGCCGTCTCCAATGTGTCCGGTATAGAGTACACTCTTGGCGGTTTCGATGACGGTACGCACCGGAACCTTTGTGACCACGATCTCGACCTGCACCTTCGGCAGAAGGTTGACCTCGGTCTCAACGCCGCGATAGAACTCCGATTTGCCCTTTTGCATGCCGCAGCCGAGCACCTGCGTGACCGTCATGCCGGTGACGCCGATTTCGTTCATCGCAGCCTTGAGCGCCTCAAAGCGGCTCTGTTTGGTGATGATCTCAATCTTGGTGATCTTCACGTCGGAGCCAACCACCTTGGCAGGCTTGCTGACGAGCTCGACAGGCACCGCCGCGTCGATGCTGGCAGCGGGTGCGCTGGGTGCGGGCTGCTTATGGAACGGAACATAGTTGAAGCGTTTGAGCTGCTTGATGTCCGCGTTGTCGGCGGAGTCGTAATCCAGCTCGCTGCGCACCAGCTGATTGTCCGGATAGGCCAGTACGCCCATCTCGGGGATATCGAGACCCTCAAGTTCCGCTTCCGGTGCGATGCGGATACCCCAGATCTTGTCGAGCACTTTGAAGAAGACAAACGATACGCCAAAGCCCCAGACGATCAGAATCGCAAGCGCGATCAACTGTGCATAGAGCTGAGTCGGGTCGCCGTAGAACAGGCCGCGTACACCGCCTGCCACGCCGTTGAACCCGTCGCCATACTTACCGTCTGCAAAGAGACCAAGTGCGAGAACTCCCCAGAAACCGTTGACTCCGTGGACGGAGATTGCGCCGACCGGGTCATCGAGCTTGAGCTTGTTCTCCACAAACGAGACGGAGACACACACGAGAATGCCAGCCACGAGGCCGATGACGAAGGACGCTATGCCATCGACAAATGCGCAGGGCGCGGTGATGGCGACAAGACCAGCCAGCGTACCGTTTGCGGTCATGGAAGGATCGGGCTTGCCGAACTTGACCCACATATAGAACATTGCGACCAGACCGCCGATTGCGCCGGCAATCATCGTGTTGGTTGCGACGACGGAGAGACGGAAGTCGGAAGAGTTGAGCGTGCTGCCCGCGTTAAACGAGAACCAGCAGAAGAAAAGGATGATGGTACCGATGATTGCCATCGGGATATCGTGGCCGGGGAAGGCGCGCGCCGTGCCATCCTTCTTGAACTTGCCGATGCGCGGGCCGATGACGATTGCGCCAGCCAGAGCCAGCATACCGCCCATGGAATGGACAACCGCGCTGCCCGCGAAGTCCACCACGCCGTGACCAAGGCCGAAGTTTGCGCCGAGTGTTGCCAGCCAGCCACCACCCCAGACCCAGTTTGCAAACAGCGGGTAGAGGAACATCGAGATAAAGAACGATGTGATGACGACCGCGGAATATTTCACGCGCTCTGCCATAGCGCCGGTGGGAATCGTGACCGTGGTGTCCATAAACACCATCTGGAAGAAAAAGAGCGCATAGATGCCTGCGTCATACGTGCCATTGAGCATGAAGCCCTTGTAGCCGAAGATGCCGCCAAGGCCGGGGATTTTGACCATGGAATCCAGCGCCGCACCACCAGCACCTAGACCGGCCGCACCGCCGCTGCCGCCCATCTGGAGCGCGAAGCCGACGAGGAAATAACCGATTGCGCCGACGAGGAAGACCATGAAGTTCATGGTGATCGTGTGCGCTGCGTTCTTGCCGCGGCAGAAGCCCGTCTCCACCATTGCAAAGCCGCATTGGAAGAAGAAGACCATAAACGCGCAGATCATCACCCATGTGTAGTTTGCGCCGAAGTAGGCTTTGTTCGCGGTGGTTGCAACGTCGTTGAGTGTTTCCGAGCCGGTGGTTGCAACGTAGCCCGCGCCGGTTGGATCGGCTGCCGGAGACTGCATGGGGAAGAAGAGCAGGAGCACAGCCCCGACGAGGGCAAGCAGGACAACGATAGTAAAGATCGATTTTTTCATGAATACCTCCCGTTATTTTTGCAAGTTGCTCGTTGGAAAAACTTGTTTGGATAGCACTGGATGTATGGAACCAGCGCCTTATGCGCGCGGCTTCCTTGCTTTTCGAAAATTCTCCCATGAGAACCCGGTGGACTTCATGACTTCCTCCCGCAGCTTGGAAAGCGACATGAAATACCGGATGCCGAGAAACAGGATTACCATCCCGAAGACAAAACCGGGAATTGTAGACGACATTACCTGCATCTGCACATTGTGGATTGCGCTATAGGCGCAAAACCCCGCACCGAGCAGCATGATCACAACCGACAGTACATAAAGAGTGACGAGCATGGCGACTTTTCCCTTTGCCTCCGGGGAGCCGACCGCCGCAGTACGCACCATGTGACTCAACCTCCTACCAATTGATTTCTCTTCTAAACATTCTCAATGAAAGCCACTGTCCTCTTCCAAACCGCCAAAACCCCATTGTTTGGCGTATTTTGGAATAAACAAAAGCAAAGGCGCTTCGGGAAAGCCCCAAAGCACCTTTGCTGATGGCAATGTTATATATGATATACAAACTCTTGTCAAGAAAAAAATTTATATGGCGATATGCCGGGAACATGATTTGTAAAAAACAAACAAATTTCGTATCATCTGGATGATACACAATTGCCTTTTTTGCGCGATATCATCTCGAAAAAGACCGACTTACAGCCGCGGGATCTGGCCGGATTCCGCCTTCTTTTGCCGGGGATTGATGCGTATATTGCCAACGGCGATGAGCACATAGCCAATGATGAGCGAGAAGATGATGCCTTGCAGCACCTCTGGCTCGGCCAGATACAGCGGTACGGTCTGGATCGCTTCGCCAACTGTGACGCCATAGGAATCGTGAAAATTGCGATAGACCGAGACCGCAAGTCCGAGATACTCGCTTACGATCGGCATAAAGAGTGCAACGATGGTTGCGAGTATTTCACCGCGCCGGTCGATGCCGCCGGCAAGCTTTGTGTAACCAAAGATTGCGCCGCGAATCATCAGCCAGCCGCAGATGCCCGCGATGAACCCAACTTGACCGAGGATGATCCACGCGAGGATGCCGGGGATGCTGCCGAGAAGTGCGCCGACGAGACCGGGTAGTACGGGATAGGACTGCTTTTGCGCCGAGAGTTGATCGAGAATTTTCTCCGGCGCAAATGGCGCGGCAGCGGGTTTCGGCACGGATTCGGAGGAAGAGGGGGCCAGGGATTCTGTTTCATTCATGCGATTGCTGTTCCTCTCACCGCGTGCTTCTGATTTTGAGGTACGCACGCGCATATATAGTAGATGGTGCTATCATAACTAAAAAACATGATACATACAAGCGTGAATTTCGTAACTTAGGGAGCATGTCAAAATCCGGAAATCCGCATGAAAATTGTAACTTTGTCGCAAAAATCTCGTGCTGCGTGATCCTGTCGCTTGACAATCCATACGATTGTGCTACGTTGTATTTACTAAGATCAAGTACTCCCGAACGGAGCGACGCAAGACACTATCATCAGAAAGTTGAGGTTTGAATAGATGAGTCAGCAAACAATTTCCAAGATTATTGCACGGGAGATTCTCGATTCGCGCGGCAACCCCACGGTTGAGGCGGAGGTCAGCACCAGCGGCGGCGTGGTCGGTTGGGCTGCCGTACCATCCGGTGCATCCACGGGCGCATATGAGGCGCTGGAACTGCGCGACGGCGACAAGAGCCGCTATCAGGGCAAAGGCGTGCAAAAAGCCGTGAAAAACGTCCACACGATGCTTGCGCCCAAATTGCTTGGTATGGACGTGACCAGCCAACGCGAGATCGACTACAAGATGCTCGCTATCGACGGCACGGCGGACAAGAGCAAGGTCGGCGCAAACGGCATCCTCGCGGTGTCCCTAGCGGTTGCCAACGCTGCGGCTAAAACGCTCGATCTGCCGCTGTATCGTTATATCGGCGGGGTAAATGCGCATATTCTGCCTGTGCCGATGATGAACGTCATCAACGGTGGCAAGCACGCGGACAACAACATCTCCAGCCAGGAATTTATGATTATGCCTGTCGGCGCGCCTTCGTTTGCGGAAGGCCTGCGTTGGGGCGCAGATGTGTTCCACACGCTTAAGGGAATTCTGCACAAGAAAAATCTGAGCACCTCCGTCGGTGACGAAGGCGGATTTGCGCCCAACCTCTCCGGCGAGGAAGAAGCGCTGGAGACTCTGCTAGAGGCCATCACCAAAGCAGGATTTGTGCCCGGTAAGGACTTCATGCTCGCCATGGATGCCGCCAGCACCGAGATGTTTGACGAGGCGAAGAAAGCGGGCAAGGAGGGGAGCTATCTCTTCTGGAAGACTGGCGCACTCAAGACGCGGGATCAGATGATTCGCTATTGGGCGGATCTCTGCGCGAAATACCCCATTATTTCGATTGAGGATGGTTTAGCCGAGGAGGATTGGGACGGCTGGAAGCAGCTCCGGAAGGAACTCGGCGACAAGATTCAGCTCGTGGGCGACGATCTGCTGGTCACCAACACCAAGCGACTTGCGCGGAGTATCGAGGAGGACAGCGTCAACTCGATCCTCATCAAGGTCAACCAGATCGGCTCACTCACCGAGACGCTGGAAGCCATTGAGATGGCGCAGCGCGCGGGCTTCACCGCTGTGACGTCGCATCGTTCCGGTGAGACGGAGGACACAACGATTGCGGATATCGCTGTTGCGACCAATTCCGGCCAGATCAAGACCGGTGCGCCCTCGCGGACGGATCGCGTTGCGAAATACAACCGCCTGCTCCGCATTGAAGACCAGCTTGGTTCTGCCGCCGTCTACGCGGGCAAGAACGCCTTTGGCAAGATCGGCAAGCGAATCGGATAACGCACGTATGAACAAAAGCCCCGAAACCGGATGGTTTCGGGGCTTTTTCGCATATCAAACGTTCAATCTGCGGTAAGACCGAGTATGGCAAGCACATCTAGTGGAGTCGGCGGGTAGTAGTCCGCCGGAATCGTCGGGTCTGTCGTACCCCAAACGGCCAGCGCGCCTTTTGCGCCCGCTGCTGCCGCACACTGCATATCATACGGTGCATCGCCCAAGAAGAGAATCTCGCTTGGTGAAATGCCAAAGTGGCGCGCCGCAAAGAGCAGGGGATCAGCCGCGGGCTTCGGGTTTGCTACGTCGTCTGCGCAGACGGCAAGGTCAAAATAGTGCGCCAGACCGTATTTATGGAAATGCTCCTCAAACAATGAGCGCCCTTGCGAGGTCGCGACTCCGATGGGTAGTCCCGCCTCTTGGATTGCCGCAAGCAGCGGCTGTATTCCCGCAAACGGCTTGTTTTCGCCAGCCAGCGGCGCGTAATATTCGCTCCAGGTCCGCAGCGTGTGCTCCCAGTCCGGCAGGGTGAACAGATCGTCCAGCGCGGAGGCAGGAAGACCGAGCATCTTTCTTAGATACTCCGGCGAATGATGCCCGCCTCCCGTGTCCGCAACGGCACGATCCAGCGTCAGGATCAGGTTTGGCGCGGAGTCGATCAGGCACGCGTCAATGTCAAACATGACGGCTTTGCAGTTTTGCATTTGATTCGTTTTCATATGAGGAGCACTGTATCAGCTTTTTTTACGCCGGTCAACCCGATCAGCGGGATTTTGCGCAAAAAAAAGGCTGCCATTGCTGGACAGCCCCGAAGGAGAGATGAGATGGATTGTGTTAGAAGGCACCGCGGCCTTTGAGCGTGCCGAGCACGAGTGCCGCAATCAGCAGGATGAACAGCACCGCGATGATGATGTTGAGCGACTTGACGGTCAGCGGGACACGCGCAAGCAGCTTTTCATACCAGCCTTCTTTGGTCTGCGTGATCGGGTCGGGACGTTTTCCGTCCCATTGATTGCCGTTTTGCTGCTCCATAACGATTACCGCTTGGCGACATACTTGCGGATGTCGAGTGCGACGGCGATGATGATGACGATACCTTGTACGATGTAGGTGTAAGAGGTTTCCACACCCATGAACTGCATGGCAATCTTCAACAACTCAAACACCAGAACGCCGATGAGAATGCCGCTGATGCGGCCGACGCCGCCGTTGGTGGAAACACCGCCGATGGTGCAGCCCGCGATGGCTTCGAGTTCATAGCCCATGCCCATGTTCACCGAAGCGCCGCCGGATTTTGCGCCGAGCAGGAAGCCCGCAACGCCATACATCAGACCCGCCGTCATATAGATGACCAGCTTGGTTTTAACGGTGTTGATGCCGGAGACTTCCGCGGAGTTTTCGTTTCCGCCGATGGCATACATATACTTGCCGTGTGGCGTTTTGTTATAGACAAACCACATGATCACGCCGACAACCAGCGCGATCAACCCCAGGTAAGGCAGAAGCTGGATATCGAAAATGGAACCGTTGGAGATGTTGGTGTAGTCCTTGCGAAGACCGCCGATGGGCTGCGCGCCGGTGAAGACGAGGCACGCGCCGTAGACGATGGTCTGCATGCCGAGCGTCGCGATAAACGGCGGCACGTTCAGCAGTGAGATGACGAGGCCGTTGAGAAGACCGACAAGCACGGAGACAAGCACTACGCCCAGGAGCACCACGAGCATCGGCAGCTCACCAATGCTGGGATAAACCTTTGCGGAATAGTCCGAGGCTTGCATGAACGTCGCCGCAATGCAGGCGGCGAGGCCCACGGTGCGTCCAGCGGAAAGGTCGGTTCCCTTGGTGATCAAGCAACCGGAAACGCCGACCGCGATGATGAAACGAACGGCGGTGTTGCTGATCAGGTTCTTAAAATTGTACATCGAGAAGAACGTGGGGCGTAAAATACCGACCACGATCGCGGCTCCGATCATGAAGATGATCATCGCATTGTTGAGCAGGAAATTACCAACAGACTTTTTTTCTTTCATGTAACCCTCCGTCAATCAGCAGGCAAGGCACGCGGCCAGCTCTGAGTTTCTTGCAATAGATAGTATGGTTGGATTGATTGTTTTGCTCAGGAAGCAAAGCGCGTGGCCAGCTCCATGATGGTTTCCTGATTCATATCTTTGCCATCGACCACACCGGTCACGCGGCCGTCGCACATGACCATGATGCGATCGGCCATGCCGATGAGCTCCGGCATTTCCGAACTGATCATGATGATGCTCTTGCCCTGCTTGGCAAGCTCGGCGATGATGCAGTATATTTCATACTTCGCGCCAACATCGATGCCACGGGTCGGTTCGTCCATAATCAGCACGTCCGGGTCGTTTGCCAGCCAGCGGCTGATGATGACCTTCTGCTGGTTGCCGCCGGAAAGCGACTGAATCGGCGTCTTGATGGACGGCGTCTTGATGCTGAGCTTCTTGACGTTGTCCTTGACGAGCTGGGCGATCTTCTTGTCGTTGAGCATGGTGTGCATGATCAAGTACTGCTGTAAGGAGGCGACCGAGACGTTATCTGACACGCTCAGCACGCCGAAGATGCCGCTGCCGCGCCGGTCTTCTGTCAGGAGCGCGATTCCGTTTTCAATTGCGTTCTTCGGGCGCGTAATCTTGAGGTGCTTGCCAAGATAGGTGATGGTTCCGCGCTCGCTCGCGCGCAGGCCGAAAATACCCTCCATCAGCTCAGTGCGCTGCGCGCCAACCAAGCCGGAAACGCCGAGAATCTCACCTTTTCTGAGTTCAAAATTCACATCTCGGAATGACTTCGGATGGATGGAGGTGAAGTCCTCCACCTTCAGAATTACGTCCCCGGGCACGTTCTCGCGTTTGGGGTAGAGGTTGGTGAGTTCTCTGCCGACCATCTTGGTGATGATGAGGTCGGTCGTGAGTTCGCGGCTGGGCCACGTGCCGATGTATTTTCCATCCCGCATGATGGTGACTTCGTCGGAAATCTTGAGGATTTCGTCCATCTTGTGGGAGATATAGATGATCGAGCAGCCGTTTTTCTTCAGCCGGTCGATGATGGAAAACAGTGTATCCACTTCGTTTTGCGTTAGCGAAGAGGTCGGCTCGTCCATGATGACAATCTTTGCATTGGCAGAGACGGCTTTCGCGATCTCGACCAGCTGCATCTGCGACACGGAAAGCGAGCCGAGCTTTGCCTTCGGGTCGAAGTCTAAACCGAGACCCTTGAGCAAGGATCCGGTCTGTTCAAACATCTTTTTATGATCCACGGTCTTGATCAGACCGAGAAATTTCTTCTCCGGGTAGCGCCCACAATAGATGTTTTCCGCGATCGGACGCTCAGGAATCGGTTGAAGTTCCTGGTGTACCATCGCGATACCTTTTTGCAGCGCGTCGAACGGGTTTTCGATTTTGACGATCTCGCCGTTGTAGACGATCTCGCCCTCGTCCATCTTATACACGCCGAAGAGGCATTTCATCAGCGTGGATTTTCCCGCGCCGTTTTCACCCATCAGCGCGTGGACGGTACCGGGTCTTAGGTGCAGCTGTGCGTTGTCGAGCGCTTTTACGCCCGGAAACGACTTGCACACGCCCTTCATCTCAAGCACGAATTCCTGCATTTGTTTGTAATCCCCTTGTTAGCGTTGAACCGATGATATGAGGAATTGCGTGCGGCATGAATCCGCACGCAATTCCCTTGTTCCAGTGTGTAGAAATCGCTTACGCGACTTTCTGGTAATCAACCCAGAGGTAGGTCTCAACCGCTTCGCCCATGATGTACTTCACGGCTGCGTCAACTGCGGTGTGGCTCTGGCCAATGTGGTCGTTGAGCACGGTACCGGTCATGGTGCCGTCCTTAACCATCTGCACGCACTCGGCAAGCGCGTCCACGCCCACGAGGTAGATGTCCTTGCCAACCGTACGGCCCGCGGCGACGATCGCCTGGTAGGCGCCCAGCGCCATGCCGTCGTTGTTGCAGAAGATGACGTCGATCTTATCGCCGAACTGTGCGAGGGCGTTGGCTGCAAGCTCCTGGCCCTTTTCCTGTGCCCAGTCGCCGCGCTGTTTGAACAGCTCTTCGACTTTGATGCCGGCATCGGTCAGCGCCTTGATGGAGAACTCGGTGCGGTACTGCGCGTCCACGTTCTCCGGGTCGCCCATGATCATGACATAGCTGACCACGCCGTCGCCGTTCTGGTCGCCCTTGTTGGGCAGGCTCGCGATGATTTCGCCCTGGTAGGTGCCGCTCTGACGAGCATCGGCGCCAACATAGCAAATCTTGTCCCACGCCTTCATATCGTCGGCGGAGGGCTCACGGTTGATGTAGACGACCGGCACGCCGGCTGCCTTGGCTTTGTCGGTGATGGTGGCTGCGGAGGAGGACTGCACGAGGTTGACGATCAGCACGTCCACGCCCTGCGCGAGGAAGGTGTCAACCTGGTTGGTCTGCTCGGCCATGTCGCCTTTGCCGTCCACGACGGTGACTTCGTACTTGACGGTGTCGGTCTCAAGGCTCTTGAGGTAGCTCTCGAGCTCCTGACGATAGAGGGTCATGAAGTTGTCGTCGAATTTGTAGATGCAAACGCCAACCTTGTAGGTTTTGACTGCATCTGCTGCTGCGGGTTCCGCTGCGGGAGCCTGGGTTGCTTCTGCTGCGGGCGCTTCCGCTGCGGGGGTTGCTGCCGGTGCTGCGCAAGCAATCGCACTCATAGCGAACGCGAGAACGAGCACGAACGTTAGAATTTTCTTCATTTTCTTTCCTCCAGATTTGATAAGATGTGATACCCGTGTTTCGGGTACATACACATCTTAACGGTGCTTAATTGTAAAAACCATGCAAAATTCTCGCTGAAACCATCGAAAATCTATGATGATTGATACGGGAGGATCGAAGAAATTTATATATACAATTGCTTCGGCACGATTATGCAATAACTGTGACAAAGTGTGTTCGAAAATGAAAAAACAGACGGGTTTCGAAAGGATCGTTTTTGTTTTCGACAGGATTGTTGCGGTTTCTGCGCCTATTATATCGCAAAACACCATAGCTGACAAATCTATTTTTTGGACAAAACAATCAAAAAAACTGCCCGCAAGGGCAGTAGAATACTATGGGATGAAGTCCGCTTTTACAACGTACATGGGTGCGCGTACAGTGCGGTCGGCACCGATGTTGATGATCTCCCGCGGGTCCTTGTCCGCTGCCAGCGCGCTCGCCATATCGAAGATCAACTTGGCCTGTGCGGCATAGTCGATCACGACGGTGCCGAGCATCTTGCCCTCCTTGACGGCGGCAAGCCCCGCCGGGGTTCCGTCGATGCCGACGATGTTGTTGAAGGTAAGCCCTCGCCGCTCGACCGTATCGATTACGCCCAGCGCCATGTCGTCGTTGTTGCAGATGATCAGCTCGATCTGGTCGCCATACTTCTCAAAATACTGATCGGAGAGCGCAGCGGCTTGACTGCGCACCCAGCTTGCGATGCCGCCGTCAAGCTTTTCCAGCTCGATGCCCGCATCTTTGAGCGTTTGCACCGAGACCTCGGTGCGGATCATCGCGTCCTGGTGGCGGATTTCGCCTTCAATGATGATGTATTGAATGATACCGTCGCCGTTTTTATCAAACCGCGCGGGATCTGCGTTGTAGGCATCTACGACGATCTGCCCTTCGAGCCGGCCGTTTTCGGCGGGATCGGTGCCGATATAGTAAACGCGATCCCACTTCTGCAAATCCTCTTGCACCGGCTCACGGTTGAAGAAGACGACGGGAATATCCGCGTCCATCGCGCGGTCGATGGTATAGGAAGCGTCTGTGCGATCCACGAGGTTGACGCAGAGCACGTCGTAATTCATCGCGACGAAGCGGTCGATCTGTTTGTTTTGATTGGTTTGGTTCTCCTGTGCGTCGGTGAGGTTGACATAGACGCGGATGCCCGTCTCCTGCTCATAACGTGCGGCGATTTCGGTGAGCGAAAGCATCATGTTGGAGATGAAGGTGTCGTCTTTGTTATAGATCGCAACGCCGAGGCTGATGGCGGGTTCCTGCTCGGTATCGTTGCGTGCGCAGCCCGTAAGAGGCAGGCAAAGACAAGCCATCGCGACTGACAGCATCCGCATTGCATAACGGGAAAACTTCATAGCCATACCTCCGTAAAGCACGATCTGCAGGTTGTGGTTGTTTTCAGAATCAGGAGATCGGGAAGAGGATATGCCGCAACGGCTCGTCATACAAATGTGCGGCATCTGCCACATAGCACGCCAGAATCTGGCCGTATTCCGAGTTCCGGTTTTCAATTGCGTCCACGGCGCTCTTGAGGGCGAGATAACCCATCGCAAAGTCGTCTTCCACAATCAGGCGGCGAATTGCGCCGGATTCCAGATACGAAAGCAGCGCGTTGGTGTAGCCGATGCCGTAGAGCAACTGCTGACCCGTCTTTCGCATACTCACGAGCGACTCCAGCGTGGGTTCGTCCAGCGCAGCAACGGCGACGCCGCTCGGCAGCTTTGCCCAGTCCGAAGAGCTCGCGTCCCATTCGGAGGTATAGTCCACACCCTGCTGCTGCATGACATCGACAAATCCTGCTTCGCGGAGGCGGATGCGCGCGTTGTCAAGGCTGGCGCGGATGACACAGCGCGTCACGCCGTCGTGAATCATCTCGTTTGCCAGCATGCGCCCCATCTCTGTGTCGTCCGTGGAGATGCTCCGGATGGCTGAGGAACCGTTCCAGACGGTGCCGAGCGAGATGACCGGAACCGAGATGGACGAAAGATCGAGCTGTTCGGATAGGCTCGGGTTTTGCTGAAGGTTGATGATGATCGCGTCCGTGTCCGCCTCCAGCTCGCGCTCCAGAGAATTTCGCTGCTGCTCGGTCGTCATGCCGCTGTGCAGCGCGATGACCTGCAGGTCGATGTTATAATCCCGCGCCGCACGATCCAGACCCTTCCATACATTCTGACTGTAGTCGCCCTGCACGTCGTCCGTAATGATCGAAACACGATACACGCGCACGTCGTCGTGCCCGCTGAAGGTGCGCACAATGATGATACTCAGCAGGCAGACGAGGATTGCCGTGACCATGATGAATGCGGTTTTTTCACTTTTTCCCAACGCTACCCACCTCCTCTGTTTCACAGCGGATCACCGGCAGCAACAGCGTGATGCAGGTGCCCACATCCGGTTCGCTCTCGATGAGCACGCCGTATTGGTCTCCGAAATAGAGCTTGATACGCTCGTTTACGTTCTTGAGCCCGACACCGGAGCCCTTTGAGACCGGTGTGTTTTCGATCAATAGGCGCTCCACCACGTCCGGTGTCATGCCAAGGCCGTTGTCCGCGACCGAAAGATGCAGCTCATCGCCCTCAATGCGCGCGGTGATGGTGATTTTGCCGTCGCCATCCATGAAGTCCATGCCGTGATAGATCGCGTTTTCAACAAGCGGCTGAACAACGAGCTTTATGATAGAGAGGTTCTTCACCTCATCGTCCATCACGATCTCGTAGGAGAATTTGTTCTTATAGCGCATCTTCTGAATCGTCAGATAGTTTTGCACGTGCTCCAGCTCGTCCCGCACAGGGATGATGTTTTTGCCGCGGCTGAGGCTGATGCGGAAAAGACGCGCCAGCGCGGTGACGATATGCACCGCCTCCTTGGGCTGCTCCTTTTCAATCATCCAGACGATGATGTCCAGTGCGTTGTAGAGGAAATGCGGGTTGATCTGGCTTTGCAGCGCGTCCAGCTCGCTCTTTTGCTTCTGCTCGTGTTCCAGAACAATATCGTTTGTGAGCTGATGGAGCTGATCCACCATGCCCTGAATCGACGCGCCGAGATGCCGGATTTCATACGATCCGCCCTGATAGATGGCAACCTTGCCCGCATCACCATATTCCACAGACTGCACCGACTGCTCCAGATGCTTGATCGGCGCGGTTAGCTTGCGGGAGATGTAAGAGTTGATGAGTATGACGATGTCAAAGAGAAACAAGAAGATAAAAAGGATCAACAGCACGTTGTCAATCTGATTGAGCACAAGCCCCTGCTGCGGAATCACGCCAACAATCCGCCAGCCGGTGTAGCCGACCGTGCGGACGATGATCGAGCGCGATTCGCCTTCAAATCGCTCCATGTGGCCGCCGTCATGATAGGTAGCGGCGACGAGGTTGTTCTCTTTTGCCAGACCGGAGGCGATGAGCTGCTGTTCGGGATGATAGATCAGCTCTCCGTTCGCGTCCATTAGATAGAGATACCCGCCGTTGGCGAGAGAAACATGGTCGAAGAGTTCGGTTAGGCTGTTGTATTTCAAATCGATCAGCAGCACGCCCTGCCGTGTGCTCTTTCCACTGGTGATTTCCACGGCAGAGGAGAGGGAGATCACGCGAATAAAGCGGTGCTCCGCATTGACAAACAAATTTTGAATCGCGGGAGGGGAGAAGTGCAGGTTCTCCGTGCGATCCAGCGCTTTCTGAAACCACGGCGCGTCGGTGACATGCACGCCCTGCTTGCTCAATGCGGGCGGCGCGGTTGCAAGCAGATTTCCGTTTGAATCATACAGCGCGATGTTTTCGACATAGCTGACAAAGGTGCCGTAGAGCAGCTGCATCTCGGAGTTGAAGGATTCGTTTTCGATATCGACGTTTTTGATGACGTTATAGTAGATTGCGTTGGAGAGCCGGAGCATATCGCGCAGATAGGTATCGACCGACTGGTTGACCTGCTTGACGAGCATCTCGTTCTCACTCTGGATCGTCTGCTCCAGCTGGCGCGAGAAATTCAGATAAAACAGCACGCCGGTGAGCACCATCGCGACGATTGCGCTGACGGTGAAAGAAAGGAAGACCGTATAACGGATGCTCGAATGCTCTGATCGCGAAACGAGCTTTCCGGAAAGATCGCGAAACAACGACTTTCCCAAATCGATCCACTCCCGTATGCTCCGCTTCGGCTTCTGCCGGGCTGTTTTTATGTTGTCTTGCTGTTCTGTCTGTCGCGTCATGTTCCGTTTTCTATCGTTTTCATGGCGGTTTTTCGCCGGATTGTTGGTGTGTGGTTTTCGATGGCAGTGCGGCTATTTCCCCCGGTATTGCGAAGGGGATACGCCAAATTTGCGCTTGAAGACATAGGAAAAATAATTCGGCTCGTCATAGCCGACCTGCTGGGCGATGGCATAGGTCTTCTCATCCGTCTCCCGCAGCAGGTTCGCCGCGCGATCCATCCTTAGATCGGTCAAATACTGCACAAAGCTCTTGCCCGTGTCCTGCTTGAAGATCGAGGAAAAATAGGACTGGCTGATGTGCAGGTGTTCGCAAACGCGCTCGACGGAGATATTTCCGTCGGCAAAATGCTCGGAAATATACTGCTTGGCTTTTTCCACCAGTGTACCCGCCATCGAGGAACGGCGCTGGCTCATATAACCGCAAATGCGCAGGCAGACCGCGATGAGCCACTGTTTCAGTGCGGCTCGGTCGGCCCTGCCGCCTTCTTGAAAGAGCAGCATGCCTTCGCCGCCCATGATCTCCTCGGCGGGCAGATCGTATCGCCCGATGATTTGACCCAGCGCGTTGAGAATGCCCGTCACATAGGCGCGATATTTCCAGTCGCCCGGCTGCGCGCCGGCAAGACCGGTTAAAATCTCTTCGATTTCGGTTTCAATTTGCTCGGCGGAACCGAACTTGACCGCCGCAATCAGCCGCTGTTCATAGCGGCTGTCCAGCATGACGGGATGTCGCGTCATATGCTCGACGTCGCGGATATAGATCGCCTTGCCGCCGCCGACCACGCGGACATATTCCAGCGCGGCACGCGCCTCAAACAGCGACTCCCGCAGGTACGACACTTCGGTGCAGCGCCGGCCGATACCGGCCGTGATCTCCACGCCGAAGAGATTCTTGCACTCCGCGCAGATTTCGTTTGCCGTCATCATCATGTTGTCCACCGGATCGGTTACCCAGCTGGAGACCACGATGACGGTATAAAAGCTCAAAAACGTGGCATAGGAACACTTGCCCTCCAGCGCGGCATCGATCTGCGCGCGGACGGAGACCGGCAGGAGCTCCGGCGTGATGACGCTGCCCGCGGGGATATGGCCGCTGGTGTCAAACGCTGCAACGATCATCGGCTTTGCGAGATCGATGCGGATGCCGTATTGCGAGAGCAAACGCACGGCTTCTTCAGCCGGAACACTGCCCGCGAGGATCTCGCGCAGGCACTGATCGCGCAGCAAGGGAAGCGCCTGTTCATAGCGCGCGCGGAGGGCTTCCACGTCCTGCTTGGCGCGAAACTCTGCATCCAGCTGCGCCTTTGCGCGGAGGAGTACCTGTAAAAGTTCGTCCGCATTGACGGGCTTGAGTACATATTCCAGTACGTTGAGCTTGATGGCTTCCTTGGCGTATTCGAATTCATCGAAGCCGGAGAGGATGATGAGCTTTGTCGCGGGGGAACGCTTTTGCAGCTCCGCGCCGAGCGTCAGCCCGTCCATATAGGGCATCTTGATGTCGGTGAGCACCACGTCCAGATCGAGAAATTCGGATTTTTCCAGCGCGTCCTGCCCGTTTTCCGCAGTGGCGACGATGATAAAGCCCGCGGCATCCCAGTCCACGCGACCGGCGATGCCTTCGCGAACCTCAGACTCGTCGTCTACAATCATGATACGGTACTTGCGCATAGACTTCCTTTCGAACGGCACATGGTGAGAGGTGTTTACGTTTTGTTTGGGCAAAATCGGGATATGCAATCGTAATGCTCAAATTCGAAGTTCCGAAACAGTCGCTCCGAAAATCTAAATCACATTTTATAGCGTCTGTTTCCAGAAAGCAAATAGGGAATTTGGGCGGGAGCGCCCAGCCCGCGGAAAAGTTTGGTTTTAGAAGCGGACTGGCAATCAACGAGAGTCATTACGGCTGCTCTTGCCAGAACTGCGCAAGGCCCTGGGAAAGCTCCCCTTTGTGGCGCACGCGCCTGATGGTCCAGTGTGGCGGCAAAAGGGCGCGATAGTCCGCAAGCGAATACCGCGTGTCGATGAGCAGCAGCGCGCCGCGATCGGTTTCGGTGCGGATGATTCGCCCGGCTGCCTGCAGAACCTTGCTCATGCCGGGATATTGATAGGCATAGCGAAAACCGCTTTGATAGGTTTCTTCATATGCTTCGCGGAGAACGTCCCGCTCCAGACACACTTGCGGCAGGCCGACGCCAACCACGACCGCGCCGCAGAGCCGCTCGGCGGGCAGATCGATCCCCTCGGCAAACACACCGCCCATTACGGCAAGCCCGATGGTGATTCCTTGCACATCCGGCAAGAACTGCGCAAGAAACGCCGCGCGCGCTTCGTCATCCATCTTTGGCGACTGCTCGACGAACGCCGCCTCCGGCAACAGCTCCCGTAGTAGCGCAGAAAGTTTACTCAGGTAGGCATGCGAAGGGGCAAAGACAAGATAGTTTCCGTGTTCTCGCGCACGGACAAATGCGCAGATCGATTCGCAGACGGCGTGCAGCGTCGCCTCCCGCGCGGCAAAGCGCGTGTCCAGCGGCAGATGGAATACGCTGAGGTTCTCCGGCGGAAACGGCGAAGGCAGCGCAAGAAACGGTGTCTCCGCCTTGACCCCGCAAAGATCACGATAGAACGCAAACGGCGAAAGCGTTGCAGAAAAGAAGATTTCGCTTCTGCATTTTTTATAGACCTCGGCGAGTTTTCCCGCGGCATCGGTACAATAGAGCGTGATGGTTCGCGTGGTTTTGCCGCCTTGATAGAGTGTTCGATACTGCGCGTCGTAAAGATCCAGCACAAACCGGAACGAGGAGAGGTCAAAGCTGAGCTGCCTCGCCAGCGCGCGGTCGGCAGGGATGCTGTCCGCAGAGAGTTGATCCAGTGCGCTCTCCACCGATTGTGTGAGTGCTTCTGGCGATTCCACCTGCGCAAGCGGCGGTTCCAGCCCCTCAAATAGCGCGGCAATCTGCGCCTCCAACCGTTTGAGCGCGCGATAGAGCGGTGCTTTGCGCTGCTGCTTGGGGATTGAGCGGCGCGTTTCCGCAACGGAGGCAAGCGAGAGCGCGGCGGAATACATACCCCGCGCGCGGTCGGGTAGGTTGTGCGCCTCGTCCACGAGCAGCACAAACCCGTTTCGTCCGGTGGTAAAAAATCGCTGCAAGCGCACGCGCGGGTCGAAGGCATAGTTATAATCGCAGATGATCAGATCGCACGAGAGCGAAAGATCCAGCGA
>JAEWYO010000073.1 GCA_023395595.1 Bacillota bacterium | reverse complement strand
TCTTCGTTGCCGCCGATGGTTTGAATGAGTACATTCTCGCCGGGCTTAACCGCGCAGGAAAAGTTGACCAGTCCATCGGCCAACTTGAGAATTCTGGGATCAAACATGAGATTGCCTCCTGTTGGTGTAATATTGGTTGTGGGGGATGCCGATTCGCTCCCGGCACCGGTTTATTATCGCATAATACAAAGCAAAACGCCAGTAGCGGTACCGGCGTTTGCATGGAAATAACGAATAAAAACGGATTCATACGTTTACGTTGTAGATTTTCTTTACGTGCTCCGCATTCGGCACGATGATCAGGAACACGGCGACGACCGTCACCGCCATGCATCCGGCAACCACCCAGCGAATCGGGAGCAGGTCTCCAATCGCGCCTGCGATAAGCTGGCCGATGATGGTGCCGAGGATGCTGAGCATCTGAAACAGGCCGTTGAAGCGCCCGCGCATCGCATCCGGCAGGTAGTTTTGCGTGCTGGAAATGCGGATGTTGTAGCTGGTTACGCCGAGCAATCCCTCCACGAACATGAACAGCAGCATCACCCAGAACGGGAAGAAGAGGTATGCCCCGTCTAAGAACGAAATCGCGATATACACAAACAGTGCGATATAATACTTCTTTTGCGTGAGATAGCGGAAGAAATACTGTGCGCTGCCGCCGATGAGCCGGCCGATTGTGTTTGCGCCCATCACAAAGGAATACTGCATGACGCCGTCAACGGCGGTCAAACTTTTGAAATAGGGCAGCGTAAGCGTGGAGCAGATTGCACCCGCTAACATCAGCACAAAAAAGTACCAAACGATTGCGTTTAACCCGCGTTCCCGGCGAAGATAGGCAAACCCTTCCTTCATGTCCTTCATCAATTGGCTGCCGTGGAAGCGTTCTTTCACCTCCGCGATATGCGTCTCTATGGCCTTGATCTGGGTTTCCGCAATCGCCGCAATCAGGAATGAGACGGCATTGAAGAGAAACAATGGGGCAAGGCCGATCGTACGATAACACAGCCCCGCGATCGGAACCATGATTGCGGTGCTCAACGGATAGATCAGGCTCTCGATGGAATATGCGCGGGTGAAGTTCCCCTCGCTGATGAGCAAGGGGTAGAAGCTTTCGTAAGCCACGCTATAGACGCTGTCAATCGCGCCGATGACCATCGAGACAAGCAGATAGACCGTATAGTTGAAGTAACCCCTCATCAAGAGCAGATAGACGCCAACGTACAATGCGGCGGAGAGAAAGTCCAGCGAATAGATAACGCGCTTTCGAGAGAAGCGATCCAGATACGGTCCGGCAACCATCGGCAGCACGATACGCGGGATGCTGTAGCACGTCATAAACAACGCGTAGAGCATGACCGACTCGGTCTTGTCCAGCACGAGCAAGCCGATGGCAAAGCCGGACACCGCGTTTCCAAGCATGGAGACGACCGTGCCGATGGTGATGATCGTAAAATCTCTTGTCCAGAGGGTGTTCTTTCCAGTTTCCATAAACGGGACTATAACACGCACGAGCGTGTGTTGTAAAGATGCGGCAAATCAGTATTTTATGCGCGTATGAGAATAGTGGATCAATCATCCAGAATTCGTGCCGCATGAGCGACTTTTCAGGAATAATTGCCATGTAAAGAACCTTCTTTACCAATTATATAGGAATGCAGCGGGTGTGATTGCGGTTGACGATTGCCGCGCGGTGCTCTATCATGAATATAACGCTCCGAACGGAGCTGTGTATGCAAACGCCGAATCGGCGCAGCGTACAATTCCAGACAGGAGGAACCGGGATTGAATCCAATTGGTACAACAACATCCGCCTTGGTTTCGGAAGAAACGGTCCGTGCGGTTTTGCGCGAAGCGCAGAAGAGCGGCGCGGACTATGCCGAGCTGTTTTTAGAGGACAACGAGAGCACGCGCATCGAGATGATCGACGGCAAGGTGGAGAGCGCGAATTTCGCGCGTATCTCCGGCGCGGGCGTGCGGGTGCTGCTCGGAACACAGAGCGCTTATGCCTATTGCGCGGACATCGATGAAACAACATTGCTAGAGACCGCGCGTGCGGCAGCGGCGGCGCTTGGAGAGGCGAAGTTTGCGCCCAACGGCGAGATCCATCTTGCGCAGAAGCACTTCACAACGCCCGTCAAGCAGCGATTTGACACCATCGGCAACGCCGATCGCGTCGAGGTCATGCGCACCGGCGCACGCGTGATCAAAGCTACGTCCGGCGAGGTCACTCAGGCGATGGTGCGGTATCTCGATCAGGTGCAGCGCGTGACCATCGCAAACACCGACGGCGTGTTCGTGACCGACGAGCGCCCGCGTACGCGCATCTACCTACAGGCAGTTGCGATGAACGGCACCGAAGCGCAGACCGGCTATGAAGGCCCGGGCTGCTGCCGCGGGTTTGAAGCGTATCGCGACGTCATCGACGTGGAACACTATGCAAGATCTGCGGCAAACATGGCGGTGACGATGCTGCACGCGCCGGAGTGCCCGGCGGGAAACCTGCCCGTTGTCATCGACGGCGGATTTGGCGGCGTCATCTTCCATGAAGCATGCGGGCATTCGCTGGAAGCGACCGCAGTTGGACGCAACAACTCCGTCTTCTGCGGGAAGTTAGGCACCAAGATCGCCGCGGACTGCGTCAGCGCAGTGGACGACGGTACGTTGCCCGGCGAATGGGGTTCGATCAACGTGGATGACGAAGGCGGCACGCCGCAGCGCAATCTGCTGATTGAAAACGGCATTCTCAAAGGCTACCTGATTGATAAGCTCGGTTCCCGGCGCATGGGCATGCCCAGCACGGGCTCGTCCCGCAGGCAGGGTTATATGTTTGCGCCGACCTCACGCATGACGAACACGTTCATCTGCGCGGGTAAGGACGACGAGGATGAGATGATCTCATCCATGGCGGAAGGGCTGTATGCCAAGAAGATGGGCGGCGGCTCCGTCAACCCGCCGACGGGCGAATTCAACTTCAGCGTTTCGGAAGGCTATTGGGTTAAGAACGGCAAGATTGTTTCGCCTGTGCGCGGCGCTACGCTGATTGGAAAAGGTAGCGAGGTGTTGCTCAAGATCGATCGCGTCGGCAAGAACATGTGGATGTCGCCGGGCATGTGCGGCTCGCTCTCCGGCTCTGTGCCGACCAATGTGGGCCAGGCGCGCATCCGCGTATCCGGCATGACTATCGGCGG
>JAEWYO010000063.1 GCA_023395595.1 Bacillota bacterium | reverse complement strand
GGGCTTTTTCTTGGCTGCGGAACTAGGACTCGAACCTAGACAATACGAGTCAGAGTCGTAGGTGCTACCATTACACAATTCCGCAATGTGGTTTGTTGAGTATCCCGAAGTGCCGTTCGCTTTCTTTATAACACCCGCCTCTCGGCAGGTGGGTACGCCGTGATCGCCGCGGTCTTCCCATCCGTAACGGGCTTGACCTTGTCTTCTCAACGAAACGCTCCCGAAGTTACTTTGTGGGTTTATAACCAAAAGCGTCACGCACACCGCAGGATATTCAATTTTGAAGGTGGTGGGATTAGTTGGGATCGAACCAACGACCTCTACGATGTCAACGTAGCGCTCTGACCAGCTGAGCTATAACCCCGAGTGCACATATTATTATACACATGGGAGATGAAAATGCAAGACGTTTTTTCTCATTTTTGAGAAGAAAAATCAAGCGGATTTTGCCTACATCTGATGCCTGTTGGTGAGCGGTTGATAGATAATCAACGGATGTTGCTGTTTTTTCGCGTAATTGCTGAGTTTTCGCGGCTGGATGAATGTTTTTGACGCAGGAAATTCGCTGGTTTTGCTGGTAAAAAAATGTATTTCTATGAGGTTTTCGGCGTGTAACAGGAAGTTCACTTTCTATCCATTGCTATTCCACAAGCGCGGAGTACATTAATACCAGAGCAAGGACATAGAGTGACAGACCCCCAATATTACCTCCCATCCCATCCCAATCAAAAGCCTCTACCAAAGAACGGTAGGGGCTTTTGATTTTTGGATGTTGCGGGTTATGCGGGCGGATGCTATCCGCCCCTACAGAACCTCCGTGGTTCCGCGGGTTGAGTAGTGAAAGAAAAGGGATTTCGGTAAGATTTGTTTGAGGCGCGGCTCAAGCCGCCTGTAGGGGCGGATACCATCCGCCCGCGCTCTCCCGTTCGCACTTCCGCCCGCGCTCTCCCGTTCGCACTTCCGCCCACGCTCTCCCGTTCGCACTTCCGCCCGCGCTTGTCTCGCGCTCTGTCTCCCGCGCCTTGCGTTAGCCTTTGGCAATCGGATGCCTTAAAACCGTCTTGAGCCGCTCTGGCGCGGTGCGGGACGGGTCGCCAAGATAGATTTCGTGGTGGCGGCGGTGTTGGCTCAGGTCGTTGCGATAGCCGCGCTCCGCGAGGAAGGCGTCCATCCGCGCGACGCTTGCGGGCTCCGCGTCATACGGGCCGATATGCATCATCTGCACGCAAAGCCCCTCGCGAAAGCGCAGCAACCGCGCGCGGGAGGTGTCGATCCCCTTCTTTTTGCCCACCTGTTCGCAAGCCCAGGCAAACGCGCTCTCGTCCACAAAATCCGGCTGGCGGATCACGCTCGTCCATTCAAACGCGTCCTTGTTGCCATAGTCCACGCCGGGAACCCCGCCCGCCATCTGCCAGAACCCTTCCAGCGGCGCAACACGAAACGGAGCAAACCCCGGCAGCGGCGTCTTCCCCTTGTCGCTCATCTTGATCGTGTAGCTCAGCGCGTAAAGCAGCCCGACCGCCTTGCCGTATTCCCCGTCCGTCTCGTTGGGGTTGCCGCGCCCGTCCACGGCGAAAAACGTCATCTCCGGCACGTCGATGATCGAAGGCGTTGTCTTTGGCTGATAGAGCTCTTTCTCTTGTTTTGTGAAGTCGAGCTGTTGTTCCATCGTTTTCTCCTCCTGCATTCGCATTTGACTCAGCGCTATTCTATAAAACAAAACCTGACAGCATCGTGTCAGGTTCGTTAATTCTTCGATTAAAAGTGCGTCTCGGGCAGATAGTGCTCGAAGATGATCGCGTCGTTGCTCCGCGTGAGCTTCGCGTGGTCATCCGTCGGTCGCGCGGTCCAGGCCACGCGCATCGCGCCGAACCATTCGCTTAGGCGCACAGAGAGGCACTTTGGTCCAACGCGATAGGCGATGAAGTGCGGATGCGTGAGGATGTTGGTGAACAGCCGGCTCATGAGAATCGCCTGATACAGCGGCAACCCTTTTTTCGAATACCGTGCGGCTTCCGAAAGCTGCCCGCGCAGAATCTGCGGCGCGTTGAGATAAAACCAGCGCACCAGCAACGGATGAAAGCTCTCCACGCAATAGTCGCCCTGATAGGCGGCCAGCAACTCCAGCGTCATCGGGCACAGCGTTTTCCAATCCCCGCCGCTCTTGAGCTCCACGATCATCGGAATCTTGCCGCCAATGGTCGCCAGCACATCGGTAAAGAGCGGGATTTTCTCATGTGTGCCAAAGAGCGAGAGGGTTTGCAGTTCGTCAAATGAGTAGGCATCCACGCGCGCGTCCACACCGCAGGCACGCTTGAGGTCGTCGTCATGAAACACGACGACTTGCTTGTCTCGCGTGAGCTGAACATCCAGCTCCACACCGTAGCCCGCGTCAACCGCAGCCTGAAACGCGGGAATCGAGTTTTCCGGCACACTCTGATCCTTGGAAAACAGCCCGCGGTGGGCAAATGTACGCTTTTCAAACGGCGCGCGCTGTTCTTTTCTGCTCCGCGCGGGTAGTATCAACGCGAGCCAAAGCGTGATCAACACAAGCAACACAGCAAGCGCAATCCACATGTTATTCATCCTCCGGTTGATTTTTTACGTCGATTTTTGTTGTTATTATACGACAATTGCGTTACCATGTATATAACACTCGACTGGAGTTTGCCGGTCTGCATGGTACTTCGTTTGAACCAATCTCTTACCATGTATATCACACTCGACCGGAGCTTGCCGGTCAGAATTCGATCTCATCTTAAAAAAAATCGGAGAACAAACATGAAACTGAATTACAAGCGCACGTTCCTTGTCGGCTTTGCGTTTCTCTCGATCAGCGCATTCTGGCAGATGTATGACACCATCATTCCGCTGATCATGCGCGACACGTACCATCTCGGCGATGGCCCCGCGGGCATCATCATGAGCCTCGACAACATCGTCGCCCTGTTCCTGCTGCCGCTGTTCGGCGCGCTGAGCGACAAGGTCGGCCGGCGTATACCGTTCATCGTTGCGGGCACGTTTACCGCCGTGGTGCTGATGATGCTCATCCCCACGTTCGACAACGCCTACGACAAGATGAATCCCGGTACCGCGTTGATCGTGTTCATCGTCGTGCTCGGCGCGTTGCTGATCACCATGGGCACCTATCGTTCGCCCGCCGTCGCTTTGATGCCGGATGTCACGCCGAAACCCGTGCGCAGCAAGGGCAACGCGGTCATCAACCTCATGGGCGCAGTTGGCGGCGCATTCACACTCGTCGTGATGAAAATGCTGGTTACCAGCGGTGCCAGCGGACACGGGCGCGCAAACTATTTCTACCTCTTCCTTGCGGTTGCGGTGCTAATGGTTCTCGCGGCGCTGACGGTGCTCTTCTTCGTGCCGGAGCGCAAGCTTGTGCAGGAGATGAAGGACATCAACTACGGCGTTTCCGAAGAGGAAGACCAGAGCAAGTCCGTCGAAGTGGACGGAAAGCAGAAGCTTCCGCCGGAAGTCATGCGCAGCCTGATTTTGATTCTTGCGACCATCACACTATGGTTCTTGGGCTACAACGCGGTGACCACGGCGTTTAGCAAATATGCCACCAAGATGTGGGCATCGGGTCTCAACCATGTTTCGACGTGCCTGCTCGTTGCAACCGGCGTTGCGATTATCTCCTATCTGCCGATCGGTTTCCTTGCCTCCCGCATCGGCCGCAAGAAGACCATCGTCATCGGTCTTCTCGTCGCGCTTGCTTGCTTCATCTTCGGCGCAATCGGTGCGCGCACCTTCTCGCCGATGCTGTATGTGATGTTTGCGGCAATCGGCTTTGCGCAGGCGGCAGTGACGGTCAACACCTTCCCGATGGTCTGGGAGATTTCGCGCTTTGGCAACGTCGGCAAGTATACGGGCTTCTACTATACCTGCTCCATGGCGGCGCAGGTGGTGACACCCATCGCCTCCGGCTACTTGCTGCAATACGTGGGGTATGATACACTCTTCCCCTATGCCGCGGTTTTCATCGCGCTGGCGATCATCCCGATTTCTCTTACCAAGCACGGCGACAGCAAACCGGGCAAGCCGCAGTCCAAGCTGGAAACGCTGGCGGGCGCGGAAGATTAAGAAACCTCATTTCTCTCCGGGATTCGGGCATATTCCGCATTTTTTTGCTTGACAGGACATGTGCTTATCCATATAATAGACATGTTCAAGCAGAAGCGCCCGCTTCTCACCTGCCGACGATTGTCAGGCATGGTCACAACACTCTTTCATTTTTGATGGTTTGTTTGTTCATAGTGGGTGCAACAGAGCTTGCGCCCACTATTTTTATTTTACTATGGAGGTGCACTGCCATCGCTATCACGGAATTGATGATCAATGAAGAGATCCGCGACCCGCAGGTCCGCTTAATCGGCGAAAACGGCGATCAGCTCGGCATCGTAGATGTCCGCGCGGCGCAAAAAATGGCCGACGAGCGCGAACTGGATCTGGTCAAAATCTCGCCAAACAGCAATCCCCCGGTTTGCAAGCTCATGGACTACGGCAAATATCGCTTTGAAATGGGCAAGCGCGAGAAGGAACAACGTAAGAATCAGAAGATCATCGAACTCAAGGAAACGCGCCTTTCCGCAACCATCGACGTTCGCGATATGGAGATCAAAGCCAAGCAGACCGTCAAGTTCCTTGCGGACGGCGACAAAGTCAAGGTATCCATCCGCTTCCGCGGACGCCAGATTACGCACGGCGAGATCGGCATGGATGTCATGACCCGCTTCTACGAGATGCTCGGCGACAGCGCGATCAAAGAGCGCGAGCCGAAGATGGAAGGCAGAAGCCTGTTCATGATTCTCGCGCCCAAGGCCGAGAAGAAATAACCCGCCCCGACCAAACGACCACCTGCTTCGCTCATGGGAGCGATCAAAATATGATGTGAAAAAGAACCAGGAGGAACCGACCCATGCCAAAGTTAAAGACCCATCGTGGAGCGGCAAAGCGCTTCTCCCTCACGAAATCGGGCAAGATCAAGCGCTCTAAAGCGTACAAGCGCCATATCCTCTCCAAGAAATCCACCAAACGCCTGCGTGGTTTGCGTCAGACCGGCTACATTGCCGATGTCGAAGAAAAGAAAATCCGCAAGCTGTTGCCGTACGCGTAAGGAGGAAAATGAATTATGGCCAGAATTAAAAGAGCAGTCAATGCCGTCAAGAAACGCCGCAAAGTTCTGCGGCTCGCCAAAGGTTACTATGGCGCAAAGAGCAAACAATACCGCGCTGCATCCCAGCAGGTAATGAAGTCCATGGCGTACGCGTATGTCGGCCGCAAGCTGAAAAAGCGCGAATATCGCCGTCTCTGGATTGCCCGTATCAACGCGGGCGCGCGCATCTGCGGCACCACCTACAGCCGCCTGATCAACGGGCTCAAGCTGGCGGATGTCAACATCAACCGCAAAGTCCTCGCCGACCTCGCCATCACCGATATGACCGCGTTCAAGGAACTGGTTGATATCGCCATGAAGGCCCGCGCGTAAGACACGCAAAAACGAGAACCGTCGCAAGGCGGTTCTTTTTTTGTGGGGTTATTAGTCTTTCTTTTCTCTTGACGTTTCATTTTACGTAACGATATAATATGTGTATTCTTTGGAGGTGCCACAATGGAAACCATCGTTTTATCCGGCAAGAAGGAACTCGATATCTATATGAACCCGCAGCGGCAGAACATCCTGCGGCAGATGCAGATTACAGGTGAGCCCATGACCGCAAAGCAGATTGCCGACCAAGTCGGCATCTCCGCCTCATCTGTCCAGCACCATATCCGCCTGCTGGCGGAGCTCGGCATCGTGGAGCAAAGCCACACCGCGCAGATTCACGGCATCACGGCGACCTATTTTCGCGCCTTGTCCAAGACGGTGCAAATCGGCAGCCTCACGCCGGACGAACACAGCAACCAGCGCGTCGCCCTGATGCAGGCGAACCTGAACGGTGCCTTCAACCGCTTCGTGGCATACTGCGCCGCAAACACCGCGGAAACCATCGGAGATGGACAGTTTGGCGATCTGCTCTCCGGCATCACGCATCTGCAGCCCAACGAGGCAAAAGATCTCTATGCGCTCATCACGCAATTTCTGCAAACGCACGAAACGGCGAGCAATGGATCTTCCGCCTGGGAATATGCGCTGCTAGCCTACCCCGTCTCGGTGAAAACGCATGCGTAAATCGGTTCAATTGATCTATCTATTGCGTTTCTTTGGCACCGGCATTATCGTGCCCGTGCTCTCGCTGCTCCTGCTCACGCGCGGGGCAACGATAGAGACGATTTCGCTTGTCATCGGGCTGTATTCGCTGACCGTGATCCTCGCGGAGTTCCCGAGCGGCGTGTTTGCCGATCTTTATGGACGAAAGAACGCGTTCATGCTCTCCAGCGTGCTTTCTTTGTGCAGCTACTGCCTCTTCTTCTTCTCGCGCTCGGTACCCGTTCTGCTGCTCGGTATGGTGCTCAACGGGCTTAGCCGCGCGTTTGCTTCCGGCAGTATTGAGGCGCTGATGATCGATCAAGCGCACGCGCAGGAGGTGCCCATCGAGCGGGTGACTGCGCGGCTCTCGATCCTGGAGAGCGCGGGTTTTGCCAGCGGGGCATTGCTCGGCGGGTTGCTTGCGCAAATCAGCGTGCACTACAACGGCAATCTCTTGGCAAATATGGTCCTCTCCTCACTGCTGATCGTGCTCACCCTCGCGTTTGTGCACGAAGCGCGAACCGAGCGTCCCGCGCACGCCGCAAAATCGCACATGGCGCTCTTTCGCACACAGATTCAGGAGAGCATCGCGTTTGCCAAGCAGGCGGGTATCGTGCGTATCCTTCTCATTCTCTGCGCGCTGATGGGCTTTGCGCTGAACTCGGTCGAGATCTATTGGCAGCCGGCGCTCTCCGCCAGCAACACGGCGAATTGGGTGTTTGGCGCGGTCAGCTTCGGCGGGTTTGCGTTTGTGATGCTCGGCAGTTGGCTCTCCGGGCGGATTCTCCGGCGAGAGGAACACGCGGGAGCCGGTCTTCTGCTGTTGCTCAAGGCGGCGCTTGGACTCGGGCTCGTCGCGTTCTCGTTTGCCAAAGGGACACTCGCTTTCATCGGGGTGTATCTGGTGCTCTATCTGCTCATCGGCGGCAGCGGAGTGGTCGAAAACACGCTGCTCAACCGCCTTGCCCCGCCGAGCCACCGCGCTAGCATCCTCTCGCTGTTCTCGCTGATGCTCCAACTCGGCGGCTTAATCGCCTCCGCGGGCGGTTATTTCGTCAGCAAATATGCAAACTATGCCAACATGTGGCAGCTTGCGGGGGTTCTTCTGCTCGTGTTCTGCGCCGTTGCATTCTTCTTTGACAAAAGCCGAACACAACGTGAAAACGGGCACTGAACTTGCCTTTTAAGTATGCTATACTATATGGAAACAAAAAGGGAGATTGGCTGATATGCAGCGCCTCGAAAGCGAACGCCTCATCCTCCGCGGTTTTACGGAGCAGGACACGGACGACCTTTACCGCTATGCCGTCGATCCGGATGTCGGTCCCCGCGCGGGCTGGAAACCGCACGAGAGCCGCGAGGAATCCCTCTCCATCATCCGGATGTTCATAGAGGAAGGCGATGTATTTGCCATCGAGCGCAAGAGCGATCATCGCATGATCGGCACCATCGGGCTGCACCACGACAAATGGCGCAACCTCACGGACGTGAAGATGGTCGGCTACGTGCTCGCGCAGGACTGCTGGGGCAGCGGATACATGAGCGAGGCGGTCAAGCGCCTGCTGCAATTCGGGTTTGAGGAACTGCACCTGCGCCTCATGAGCATCTCGCACTACACCTTCAACGACCGTTCCCGCCGCGTGATTGAAAAATGCGGCTTTGTCTATGAGGGCACGCTGCGGCAGACATTTTTGCGCTATGACGGCGAGATTTTTGACGAGGCAATCTATTCGCTCACCCGGGAAGAATGGCAACGGCAGGCGAACGTCTGATCGCGAGAGCCAATTGCATTTGACACACCAGTAAGGAGAAATATGATCATCGAAAGCCGCGCCAATGAGCGCGTGAAGGAAGCGCGCAAGCTCCTGCTGCGCAAAGAGCGCAAGGAAAGCGGGCTGCACCTCATTGAAAGCGAAAAGCTTGTGCGCGAGGCGATGACTTCGGGCGCGAAGATCGTCTCGTGTTTTCTGGAAGAAGGATTTGCGTTTACGCCACCGGAGGACGCGATTGTGTATTCCGTCTCTCGCGCGGTGCTGGAATCCCTCTGCGAAAGCCAAACGCCACAGGGCATCGTCGCCGTGGTGCAAACGCCTGATCTCACCCCGCCGGACGCATACCCGACCGGGCTTGTGGTGGTGCTCGACGGCGTGCAGGACCCCGGCAACGTCGGCGCAATCGTCCGCTCGGCGGATGCGTTTGGAGCGAGCGGACTGCTGCTCTCGCCCGCCTGCGCGGACGTGTTCGCACCCAAGACGCTCCGCGCCGCGATGGGTTCGACCTATCATCTGCCCGTTTGGCAGGGCGAACTCCTGCCGGAGCTTGGCAAGCTGCGCGCGCAGGACTTCACCGCGCTCTGCGGCGATCTAAAAGGCAGCGAGACGCTGCCCGTGCTCGCGTCCAGCGTCGCTCTGGTCATCGGCAGCGAAGGAAATGGCGTAAGTGAAGCGGTTGCGGACGCGTGCGAGCGCTTTCGCCTGACCATGCGCGGGCGCGCGGAGTCGCTCAACGCCTCCGTCGCGGCGGGCGTGCTGCTCTATGTTGTCTCCGCGGCCATGCCGCGCTAACATCATCGCAGATTATCAAAGCGGGCGTGCTGCTCTATGTCGTCTCTGCGGCTATGCCGCGCTAATACACAATCATCCATCCAAAAGGAGTAACCATATGGAACAGGCAAAAAATAACAAGGTCCTCGTCGTGGTCGATATGCAAAACGACTTCATCACGGGTTCGCTCGGTTCAAAGGAAGCGCAGGCGGTCGTGGAACCCGTCGTCAAGCGCATTCTCGATTTTGACGGACTGATTCTCTACACGCTGGACACGCACAACGAGGACTACCTGAACACAAAAGAAGGGCAAAAGCTGCCCGTGCCGCATTGCATCGCGGGTACGGACGGCTGGGCGCCGAATTCCGCCGTCTGGATGGCGCTGATGCACAAGAACGTCGCTGACGAGCAGCACATGATCGCCAAAGACACATTCGGCGGCGTGAGTTTGCCGATGCGCATCCACGAGATGCTCGATGGCGCGGAGCCGGAATCCATCGACCTCGTCGGGCTCTGCACGGACATCTGCGTGATCAGCAACGCGCTTCTCGTCAAGGCATTTTATCCCGAAGCAACGATCACCGTCGATGCCGCGGCCACTGCGGGCGCCACACCGGAAGGGCACAAAAACGCCCTCGCCGCGATGAAACCCTGCCACATCGACATTGTTAACGAATAATCCAATTGCGCTCTACGCAAACAAAAACGCCCGCAAGGGCGTTTTTTGCTATTATGCATTCTGTTTTTTCGCAAGGGTTTCTCATTTATGGAGAACCAGCGCATCACGCGAACCGGTTCACGATCTCCTTAAACACCCTGCCGCGCTGCTCGAAATTGTCAAACATATCCCAGCTCGCACAGGCGGGCGAAAGCAACACCGCGTCGCCGGGGCTTGCCAGCACGCGCGCGCAGGAGAGCGCATCCTCAAATGTCCCCGTCGCGTGGCAGTAGCCCAGATACCCCGTGTCTCGCGCGGTATCGAGAATCTTCTGCTTGGTTTCACCGAGCACGACGATTGCCTTGAGCGAACTACCGCGAAAATTCTCAAACAGCTCGTGAAAATCACTGTGTTTGTCATAGCCGCCAAGGATCAGCACCGTTGGCCGCGTCATCGCCTGAATCGCCTTGATGGTCGAATCCGGGTTGGTTCCCTTTGAGTCGTTGATGTAACGCACGCCGTCAAACTCCCGCACAAACTCGATGCGGTGTTCCACGCCGGGGAAGGTTCGCAGCGTCTCGCGCACCGCGTCTGGCGTGATGCCCATCCCGAGCGCGAGCAGCGAACTAAGCATCGCGTTTTCGAGGTTGTGCCCGCCGGGAATTTTGATCTCGTCCGCGCGGATGAGGTCGTATTCGCCGTTCTCGTCGCGGTACACCACCGTATCCCCGCGCAAAAACAACCCGCGCGGCACCTCGACCTTGCGCGAAAAATAGAACACGCGGGCAGGAGTCAGCCGCGCCATGTCGCGCACCACTGCGTCGTCATAGTTGAGCACCGCGATGTCGTTTTCCGTCTGGTGATCGAAAATCTTGCACTTGGCGGCTATATAGTTCTCCATCGTACCGAAGTGGTCGAGATGATCTTCCGTGATGTTGCAAACGCCCGCTGCGCGCGCATGGAAGTGCACATTGCCTTCGAGTTGCAAGCCTGCCGTTTCCGCGACGACAACATCGCCATCTCGTGTTTCCAGCGCGTGCTCGGTGATCGGAACCCCGATGTTGCCGAGGACAAACGTGTGCCGCCCGCCGTTTTTGAAGATTTCTCCGGTCAGCGCGGTGCAGGTCGTCTTGCCGTTGGTTCCCGTGATGCAGACAAACTCCGCATGGCTGAAGCGATACCCCAGCTCAATCTCGCTGATAACCTCGATGCCCCGCTCCTTGGCGGCGCATACAAACGGAACCGTCATCGGGATAATCGGGCTGATGACGATGAGCGTGACCCCATCAAAGAGCGTCTGCGGTTCTTCACCGAGCCGCCACTCTACGTTTATTCCGTTCAGCGCTTCGCTCAGTCCCGCAATCTCGGTCTTTTTGTCGTTGATAATGACATCCCAGCCGGACTGACTGAGCAGCTTTGCCGCGCCGATTCCGCTTTTCGCCATGCCGACGATCAGCGCTTTGTTGCGTTGTTCCATGCTTGTTTTGCCTCCGAAAAAAGTACGCCCGCGCTTGCGTCGAGCGTCCTATAAAATGATTGAATATCCGAATGATCGCTTTCCCGCGCAAAAAGCGCGAGGCAATCGGTCTATTTTCTCTTCAAATGCTCTTGTAGTTCAATCAACCATCCCGGTGTATAGTCTCCACGGAAGATCAGTTCTCCGTTTTTATACTCCGCGATTGCGACAAACCCGTTCTCGTTGTCATAAAGCACCGCCTCATCCACAAAATCGAGCACTTTGGCAAGCGTCTCATTCCGCTCCGAAAAACGGCGCACAACGTCTTCCTCCGCGATATTGTGCCCGCCTTTGCTGACGCGGTTCTCAATGCGCTTGAGCGCCTCTGCCGCGGAACCGATTCCAACATAAAAAAGCCGGACAGTATAGCCTGCTTCCTTCGCCTGCCGGATCATACGCAGCGGACGCTGGCCGGAGAGCGTAGTCTCCTGCGTAAAACTAATACCCTCACGAATGTACTGCTCCTGCATCTGCAAGGCAGCCTTCCCGCCTTCCACAAACGAACCGTATTGAACGGCAAGCTTATCTACGTCAATGATTTTCCCAAGGTCGGAACGCTCGGTTTTCAGCACGCCCGTCAGGCTGGATTTTCCCGCCCCGTTCACGCCTCCGATGATGGTATAGAGCTTCATCTCCTATACTCCTTCCTTGTTGTCTGCGCACCAATGTGTTTTGTCAGCGGCAGTTCGTTCGCCGTGCAATCCGCTCACCGAAAATACGGCAGCAGGCAAAATGTGCAGATCACCGCTGTGAGAATGCTATACATCGAAACGATCTGCGATGGCGGATGCCCGACCAGTTCGTAATGCCGATGGATCGGCACGGCGCGGAAGAGCTTCTTTCCGCCTTCACGCGTTGTGCTGAGCGCCTGCAGCGCGACGGAACCGAGACTCGCCAGCAGGCAAAAACTCATCAGCGGCAGGATCAGAATCGAGCGGCTGAGCACCGCGAGCATCGCAACCGCGCCGCCGAACGCAAGCGAACCGGAAGACCCTGCCTGCACCCGCGCGGGATAGGTGTTGTAGCGCAAAAAGCCAACACCCGCGCCCGCGACTGCCGCGGCAAAAATCGCGCTGCCAGCCAGATTGTTTCCCTGCAGCAGATCGCCGTTTTGGTTGGCAACGCTTGCCATCGCGGCAAGGATTGCAATCTGCGCCATGGCATATACGCTGCTCACGCTCGTCGTGAGGCCATCCATCCCCTCGCTCAGGTGCGCAGCGTTGACCTCCGCCAGAACGGTGAGAATCACAACCGGCACATACCAGATGCCAAGGTCCCATTCTCCGCCGGAGATCGGAAGATGCAGCGTCGAACCGATCAACGGCGAACGGTACGCCCAGATCGCGATGGTTCCCGCGATGACCAGCTCCACACCAAGCATAATCCCCGCGCGCAGGCCAATTCCGTCCGGATCGCGCACGCGCAGAAAATCGTCTACAAACCCAAGCACGCCGAGGGCGACTATCGCCACCAGCGCGGGAAGGGCAAACTCCATCCCGTCGAGCCCGAAAATCAGCGTCGCAATCGTAACCGCGAACAACACCAATACACCGCCCATCGTTGGCGCGGGCGGCTTGGGTGGCGGCGCTTGCTTTTTCTTGCTTGGCTGCGGCGGCGGTTCCGGGGCGGCTTCGCGCTCGATCCGGTCGGGCTTGATTCTCGCCAAAAGGGGAATCGCGAGCGGTCCCAATATCCAGACGATCACCAGCGCCGTCAGCGCGGTTAAGAGTATTTGCAACATATCGGTATTATACCCCTGCCGGGCGGGGCTGGACAATCCCCAAAACAGGATCATGGCGGGGTTCATGTCCCCGGCGGCATGCAAAACCCGCATCCGTCGTCGTTGCCGGATGCGGGTTCATTTCGCTCAAATCGTTATAGTTCCGCGAGGAGTTCTTCGACAATCTCTTTGTCGTCAAAGTGATATTTGGTACCGTTGATCTCCTGATAGTTTTCGTGCCCTTTTCCGGCAATCATGATCACGTCGTCCGTCTGCGCAGAGCTCAGCGCATAGCGGATGGCCTCCTTGCGATTCTCAATCACGGTATACTTCGTTCCGCTGCGCTTGACGCCTTCCTCGATGGAATCGATGATCGCCATCGGGTCTTCCGTGCGCGGGTTGTCGCTCGTGATCACCGTAAATTCGGAAAATCTGCCCGCGATTTCGCCCATAATCGGGCGCTTGGCGCGGTCGCGGTCGCCGCCGCAACCAAAGACGCAGATCACTCTGCCTTTTGCAAACTGCTGCACGGTTTTGAGCACGTTTTCCAGCGCGTCCGGCGTGTGCGCATAGTCCACAAACACCGAAAACCCGCGGTTGGTCTTCACCGGCTCGAGACGGCCGGAAACACTCGTGAGCGACTCCAACCCCGCCTTGATCGCGCTGAGCTTCATACCCACCGCTAGCGCCATGCCGGCGGCGCCCATCGCATTGAACACCGAAAACAGTCCGGGGATCGCGAGGTTCATAAGCACCTCTCCCTCCGGCGTGTGCAGATCAAAGCAAACGCCGTCGGTCGTGATGTCGATATCCGTTGCGGAGATGTCCGCGCGGTCGCGCACGCCAAAGGTGAGAATCGGAATCGTCAGCCCTTCCATGATGCGCGCGGAATACGGATCGTCCACATTGACAACCGCCTTCTTGCTGTTGAGGAAGAGAATCTTCTTGGCGGCAAGGTAGTTGTCAAACGATTTGTGATAGTCCAGATGATCCTGCGTCAGGTTCGTAAACAGACCCACGTCAAACTTGATGCCGTGTACGCGATATTGCTCCAGCGCGTGGGAGCTGGTCTCCATGACCACGAGATCCACGTGCGCATCCGCCATCATGCGAAGAATGCGGAAAAGATCGACCGATTCCGGCGTGGTGCGGTCGGTGTGGATGCTCTCGTTGCCGATGAGATTGCGAATCGTGCCGATGATACCGACCTTTTTACCCGCCTGTTCGGCAATCGCCTTGACCATATAGGTCGTGGTTGTCTTGCCGTTTGTGCCGGTCACGCCGAGCATCATCATCTCGCGCTGCGGGTATCCATAGAATGCCGCCGCCATCTCTGCCATGGCTTTGCGCGCGTTTTTTACCACGATCTGCGGCACGGCAAGCGGGAGTTCCCGCTCCACCAGCAGCGCCGTCGCGCCGTTTTGCAGCGCGCCTTCGGCAAATGTGTGCCCGTCGAGCAGGTTGCCGACGATGCAGCAAAACAAGCTGCCCTTTTTTACCTTGCGCGAGTCATACTCAATGGAGACGATATCCGTGTCTTCGCCTTCAAAGCGCAGGCCTGTTGCCATTGACAATTCCGAAAGCAGCATGTCGTTTCCCTCCCGTCGCGCGGCTGCATGCCGCGCCTTTGCAAAAATTGATCGATCGTTGTGTTCGCCGTGCGCTGTTCGCGTCAGGCGAAACTGGTTTGTGGTGTGGTCGCCCGCGTCATCCTTCCGGCAATGGTGTCGGTGATGTCGGCGTTGTGGATGCGCCCGGAACCGGCGAAGGCGAAATGGACGGCACCGGTGTTTTGAATGTTACATAGATCACCGAGCCTGGGTCCACCTTGTCCCCTGCCGGGACGGACTGGCTGTCGATCTGCCCGGTGCAAGCGGTCTTGTCAAAGCTCAGTGCCAGGCCAAGTCTTGCCAGCGCGTCAAACGCGTCCTGCCTGCGGCGGTCAATTAGGTTTGGCACCTCCACCTGCGGCTTGTAGAGCTGGTCGTCGTTAAACGTGGTCATCGTTGTGTAGAGCAGTACGATGGAGCCGCTCGGTGCCTTTGTATCGCCCGCGGGATATTGCGCAACCACGTTTGCCGCGTCTTCGGTTGGCACCGCGTAGGCGCTAAAACCCGCCTGTTTGAGCGTATAGACCGCGTCTCTTGCCGTCATGCCGACTATATTCGGCACGGTGTCCGTATTTACTGTGGTCGGGTCCGGCAAAATGCCGTAGTATTGCACCAGATCGCTCAGGATTTTCCCGACCCAGTATCCGGCGGCACCGCTTGCTTCCATATACGGCACCTGCGGCTCGTCGATGACGACCATGCAGACAAGTTCCGGGTTGTCGTTGGTGGACAAAAAGCCGATATACGAGGCGACCAGCCGCATGCGCGACGGGGTCGTTCCGTCCTCTTCAAACTTGCGGGAAACGCCGGTGATTCCGCCAACCGTGTGGCTGAGCACCTGCGCGTTATTGCCGTTGCCCTTTGTGGCGACGGATTGCAGCAGCGAGCGCATCGTTGCCGACGTGCTTGTGCTGATCACGCGGCGGAGAATCGTCGGTTCATTTTTCAGGATGACCGTGCCGTCCGTTGCCGTGATGCTATCCACCACATATGGTTGCATCAGCGTGCCGCCGTTGATGACGGCGCAAAACGCGTTTGCCATCTGCATCGCGGTCGTGGTGATGTTTTCGCCAAAGGCGATGCGCGAAAGGTCGCTCTCGCGGATATATTTGCGGTGGACAACCTCGCCGGTGTCCTCGCTCGGGATTCCAACATTGGTTTCGGTGCCGAAACCGAAGGAATAGATATAGTCGTAAAACTTGTTGATCCCCGTCGCCAGCGCAAGGTCTGCCATCGCAAGATTGCAGGAGTTGCCAAGCGCTTCGGAGAGTGTTTCCGTTCCGTGCCCTTTGGTGTTCCAGCAGGCGACGCGCTCTAAGCGGAATACCTTGAAACCTTCGCATTTATACTGACTCTGCGGCGTGGTTGCGCCCGCGTCCAGCGCGGCGGCTGCGGTGATCGCGTCGAACATGGAACCCGCCTCGTAGGTGTCCGTTGCGACACGCGCGCGGGACATCGACATCAGATCGGTTACCATATCGCGCGGCGGGCTGTTCAGGTCAAAGGAGGGATAGGTCGCCGTCGCGAGTACTTCGCCCGTGTTCGGGTCCATGACGAGGCCGGTCACGCTTGCGGCGCGGTTGAGCTCGTAACACTCCTTGAGATACTTTTCCAGATAGCTCTGTGTGACGGAGTCCGTCGTGAGCTTCATGTTATAGCCTTCCGTCGGCGCAAGATAGTCCGGGTCGCCATAGGAAAGCGGGTTGTTCTTTCGGTCAACTTCGATGACGAGGCGGCCGGGCGTACCCGCAAGATAGGCGTTGTATTCCGCCTCGAGGCCCGTCTGCCCTTCCGTCTCGATGCCGGTGAAGCCGACAAGCTGTGTGAACAGCTGTCCAAAGGGATAGTAGCGCTTCATGTCCGTGGTATATGTGATACCGTTGCCCAGCTGCAGCGCTTCGAGCTGGTCGATCACGGAGCTCTCCACCTGACGCTTGAGCTGCACCTGCAAGCGAAGCTTGCCGGTTTCGGGATCGGGCGAAATGCGCTCCATGACATAGTCATAGTTCAGTCCGAGCACCTCGGAAACCTCGGTTGCGACGCGAACGCGGTCATCCGCCGCAATCGCGGGCGGGTTGGCGAGCACGCGATAGGCGGTTCCGCTCTGCGCGAGAACCAGGCCGTTGCGATCCATAATCTTTCCGCGCTGCGCGGCGAGGTTCTGGCGGCGCGTCCACTGCACCTCCGCTTTCGCTTTCAGCTCAGGCCCTTGAATGATCATAACCTGCGTGAGGCGAAGCGCGAGCAGCAGCATCAGCAAACCTGCAAATACCATCAGAAGAACGAGTTTTTGTTTGATCTTCGGCGCGGGGGCCGTCGTTTTAGCCATTGGTCAATCGTCCTTTCGTTAGATCAACCGCCCGCGAGCGGTTGTCCCCCCCCGCCCGAAGTGTTTGTTGGTTGTGTGGATGGGTCCGGCGTCGTCTCCGGTGGCGGTGTCGTTTCCGTCTTGGGCGAACCCGTAGGCGACGGAAGCGAGTTGTCAAACGGAAGCGGATCGCCGATGCGCACATATTGGCTCTTTTCCGGATAGCGCATCCCATACGCCTCGGCAACCTTCTGTGCGTCCTGAATCGTCACCGCGCATTCGATCTGGACTTCCAGCTCGTTGATGCGCAGGTCGGTTAAGTCAATCTCGTTGTTGAGCGCATTGATGTCCGCATAGGCACGCGAAATGCGCTCGTAGCCGGAGAGCGTAAAGAGCACCATTCCGGCAAACAGAAAACCGCTGATGATGAGGCCGATTCGTCCGAGCGCCGTCATCTCCGGTTTTTCTACCCGCACGCCGGGTGCCGCGCCTTTCCCGCCGGAGCGATCCCGCGGGCTGCGCTTGGTCTGCGTTTGATACGCTTGCTGCGCTTTCTCAACTTCCTGCGCTGGCAGATAGAGCCTCGTCGTTGGCGAGCGGCCCTTTTTTCGGTCGTCTTCGAAGCGGATATCCAATGAACAATTCCCTTCCAATCAAGCGAAAATTCCGCTCACCGGCGCGTTCCAACGGCCCGGGTGCCGTCGCTCGCTAGATCTTTTCGATGCAGCGAAGTTTGGCACTGGTCGAGCGGGAGTTTCGCGCTTCCTCTTCTTCGGAGGCGGTCAGCGGTTTCTTGGTGAGGATTTTTGCCTTCGGCTCTTTCCCGCAGATGCAGATCGGTGCGGAAGGCGGGCATGTGCAGGGATTCTCAAAACGGCGGAATGCCTGCTTGACAATGCGATCCTCCAGTGAATGAAATGTAATTATACACAGTCTCCCGCCTTTTTGCAACAGATCGCAAGCCTGCTCCACCGCGCGGTCAAGCCCGCCAAGCTCGCCGTTTACCTCGATTCGCAGCGCCTGAAATGTCCGGCGCGCGGGGTGTTGCGGCTCGTTTCGGAACTTTGCGGGGATGGCATCGCGCACGATCTGTGCAAGCTGAAGCGTGGTTTCGATTGGATATTGTTCACGGGTGCGACAAATTCGCTCCGCAATTCGCCGGCTGAATCGCTCCTCTCCATACGCAAAAAAGATGCGGGAAAGCTCCTCCTCGGAATAAGTGTTCACCACATCCCGCGCAGAAAGCCGGGCACCTTGATCCATGCGCATATCCAGCGGCGCGTCCGTTTTATAGGAAAACCCGCGCTCCTGGGTATCCAACTGGTGTGAAGATACGCCAAGGTCTAGGAGGATTCCGTTGACCTCGTTTACGCCGGTTTCGTTCAACAGCGCCTTCATTTCAAAAAAGTTGCCGTGCAGCGCGGTAAACCGGCTGCCATACGACGATAGCCGTTCCCCCGCCGCGCGCACGGCTTCCCAGTCCCTGTCAATTCCAATGAGCCTGCCCGTTTCCGGCAGGCGGGAAAGAACCGCCCCCGCGTGGCCGCCGCCACCGAGCGTTCCATCGACGAAGATGCCGCCGCGTTCGGGAGCAAGATACTCCAGAACCTCGTCCAGCAGCACCGGAATATGTGAAAATTGCTCGCTCATATGCCGAGCGACGCCAGATGCGCCAGCGCGTCGCCATAGCTTTCCTCGCAGGAGGCGTTATACGCCGCGAGGGTTTCGGGATTCCATATCTCGACGCGTTCGCCAACGCCGATGAGCGTTGCGTCCTTCGTCAGCCCCGCCAGATCCCGCAGCTGTGCGGGAATCAGGATGCGGCCTTGTTTATCGATCTCGCAGGCTGCCGCCATGGAGTAGAGCTTTCTGCGGATGGCTTGTCCCTTGGTGTCCGTTACGGCAAGCGCAGAGAGCTTTTGCGAAAAGCGTTCCCATTCTTCCACAGACATGCCGGAGAGGCACGAGCCGCTGCCGGATTCGAGCAAGCCGAGGGTAACAACCAGCGTGTCGCCGACGCTTTCGCGCCACTTCGCCGGAATAAACACGCGGCCTTTTGCGTCCAGCATATGTTCAAATGAACCGATCAGCAACGCGCTTACCTCCTCCGGCGACTCATCGTATGATGAATGATGTTAATTTTGTGATAATCATCGTGACTAGAGCTCTTCACGCATGCCGCGCTTTGGGGACGGCGGATGGATCGCATCCACCAGCGGCGGTACAGGAGCCTCTTTACACGAGAGGTTTTCCCTGGAAAGCACCTACAATAGGATAGACTTCCCCCAAACCCACTGTGAGTATACACCACATTCCCCCATTTGTCACCACTTTCACGTATTTTCCACCAACTTTTTTTGAATTTTTTGAAAATAAACGTTTGTTTGCTTCAAACGCACCGCTTCACACCCTTGGCGGGGTTTTTTCGCGACACAAGTTGTGGTATACTGTGTGTGTCTCGGTGCCAGATATGGTGCACAAGGACAGTATTGTTTGCGAAAACCCGCCGTTTCAGCGGTTTTCTTGTTTTTTTTAGGGGTTTTCTTTTTCACAAATCGCCTTCAAACAATGCATGAAGTAGACTCGTGCGATTTTATCTTACGATGAGGAGCAGCGCATGGCATCGGATTACACAGTAGACAAAATCAAAATTATGGAAGGGTTGGACGCGGTTCGTATGCGCCCGGGCATGTACATCGGCTCGACGGGACAGCGCGGCTTGCACCACCTTCTTTGGGAGATCATCGACAACGCCATCGACGAGGCAGCCAACGGCTATGCAAACGAGATCGCCGTCACGCTACACAAGGACAACTCCGTCACGGTCGTGGACAACGGGCGCGGAATTCCCGTGCAGATTCACGAAAAGATGGGCGTTTCCGGCGTGGAGGTCGTGTTTACCCAACTCCACGCGGGCGGTAAATTCGGCAACGATTCCTATGGCTACTCCGGCGGGCTCCACGGCGTCGGCGCTTCGGTTGTCAACGCGCTGTCCGAGTGGGTCGAGGTCGAGGTTGCGACCGACGGCAGGCTCTATCAAATGCGCTTCACCAGCGAAGAGGATGCGGCCGGCAAAATCATCTCCGGCAAGGCGGCGGCTCCGCTGGCAGAGATCGGGCGCACCCGCCGGCAGGGTACAAGCGTACACTTCATGCCCGACGCGCGCGTGTTTGAAACCGTGGAGATGAGCTATGACATCATCTCCAAGCGCATCCGCGAGCTATCCTATCTCAACCGCGGCACGAAGATGACGCTTTCCGACGAACGCGCGGGACACCAGAAAAAGGTGGAATACCAGTTCAACGGTGGCTTGAGCGACTTTGTGAGCTATCTCAACGCGGACAAAACCCCGCTCTATGAGCCGCCGATCCATTTCTCCGGCACGTCCGGCGGAATTTTGGTCGAGGTTGCGCTCCAGCACAACGACGGCTATGCCGACAACATCTTTTCCTATGTCAACAATATCCCAACCACTGAGGGCGGCACGCACGAAACGGGGCTCAAAGCCGCGCTGACCAAGGTGCTCAACGACTACTGCCGCAAGATGGGCTACCTCAAGGACAAGGACGCGCCACTCACGGGAGAAGACTTCCGCGAGGGGATTACCGCCGTGCTCTCGCTCAAGATGCGCACGATCCAGTTTGAAGGGCAGACAAAGACCAAGCTGGGCAATACCGAGGCGCGCCCCGCGGTGGAGAGCGTCGTCACCGAGCAGCTCACGCCGTTTTTAGAGGATCTGAAACACGGCGAGATCGCAACCGCAATCGCGGAAAAAGCGGTCAAGTCGGCAAAGGTGCGCGAAGCCGCGAGAAAAGCGAAAGCCACCGCGCGCGAGAAAAGCAAGCTGGAAAACGCGCCGCTGGTCGGCAAGCTCTCCAGCTGCAGTGGTAGGGATTACAGCAAGAACGAACTCTTCATCGTTGAAGGCGACAGCGCGGGCGGCTCCGCCAAGCAAGGGCGCGACCGCAAGTTTCAGGCGATTCTCCCGCTGCGCGGCAAACCGCTCAACGTCGAGAAAAAGCGCATCGATCAGGTGCTCCAAAACGAGGAGTTCCGTTCGATCATCACCGCCGTCGGCACCGGCATCGGTGAGGACTTCGACATCTCCTCGCTCAAGTACGACAAGATCATCATCCTTTCGGACGCGGATCAGGACGGCGCACACATCCGCGCTATCCTGCTCACGTTCTTCTATCGTTATATGAAGGAACTGGTTACGGAAGGTCACGTTTACATCGGCCTTTCTCCGCTCTACAAGGTGCAAAAGGATACCAAGCGCATCTATTGCTATGACGACGAGGAGCTCCGCGCCGCAACCAAATCCATCGGCAAGGGCTATACGATTCAGCGCTACAAAGGCCTTGGCGAGATGAACCCGGAGCAGCTTTGGGAGACGACGATGAACCCCGAAGGGCGCGCGCTGGTGCGCGTGACCATCGAGGATGCAGCGGATGTCGAGCATATGGTCACCGTGCTGATGGGTGATAAAGTCCAGTCGAGAAAAGAATACATCTTCGAAAATGCCGACTTTAACAAGAACGCCAGCGAGATGTTTGAGAAGCTGAAAGA
>JAEWYO010000027.1 GCA_023395595.1 Bacillota bacterium | reverse complement strand
AACAAGCGCTGCGTCTATGGAAAACAAACGAAGCTGATCGCCCAATTGGAGCTTACCTTTACGGATGGCGGAAAACGAGTCTTCGGTACAGATGAAAGCTTTCTTTGGAGCAACAGAGGATCGATTCGCGAAAACGATCTGAAGAACGGCGAGGTGTTCGATGCAAATCTGGTGCCGGATTTTCGCGATCGCGCGCGAGAGGTATCGCACAAGGCGAAGCTTGTCTGCTCAAACAATGTACCCATGCGTGAGCATGAACGCTTCCCCGCGCGGCTGATGCATACGCCGGACGGGCGGGACGTCCTCGATTTTTCACAGAATATTGCCGGTTATATCGAATGCCGCGTACCTGCCGCACCGGGAAAAATCTTGACTCTGCGGTTTGGCGAAACGCTGGACGCGGAAGGGAATTTCACACAGTCCAACCTGCAGATTTCGAAAGCACCCAAACACCCGACTTTGCAGCGCGTACAGATCACATGCTCAGATGAGCCATTTACCTACAAACCCGAATTCAGCATATTTGGGTTTCGTTATGTTCTTGTAGAGAATTGGCCCTGTGAACTCGATGCCAACGATTTTACTGCGATCGCTGTCTATTCGGATATGGAAGAGACGAGTGAGTTTTCGTGCGACAACGCGCTTGTCAACCAATTGTTTGAAAACACGCGCTGGAGCATGAAGGGTAACTATCTTGATGTGCCGACGGATTGTCCCCAACGCGAGAGGAATCCGTGGACGGGAGACGCGCAGGTATTCTTTGAAACGGGCGCTTATTTGATGAACGTTGCGCCGTTCATGCGAAAATGGCTGACCGATGTTGCAGACGCACAGAAGCGAAACGGCTGCGTGCGCTCGCTTGCGCCGCACGGCGCGGAGAGCTGGTTTGTGCGCGGCATGGACGGGTCAGTCGGCTGGGCGGACGCAATCATACTGATTCCTTATCAATATAGCCGACGGTATCGTGATGAGGCGCTGCTCTCTTCTATGTACCCCGCGATGAAACGGTATGCCGAGTTTATGATTCACCGCTGCCGCCAAATCAGCCTGCTATCCAAACCGCAACGGAATCCGTTCAGACGATTCACCTACTCCGTCGGTCAGCACTGGGGCGAGTGGGCGGAGCCGAAAGAAGATCAATTCGAAGGATTTCTCGCGCTCGGTTTGCCGCGCCCGGAGGAGGCGACGGCGTATTTTGCGTATTCGATGCGCTGCCTCTCGGAAATTGCAAGTACACTAGGAAAGGAAAAAGATGCAGCGCGATATAGCGCATATTATGAAGGCGCAAAGAAAGCGTATCGTTATCTGTTTGTAAAAAACGATGATATCGAGTCCGCCCGCCCCGCGAAACTGGTGCGTCCACTCGCGCTGAGGTTGCTCGATGAACCGGCAAAAACAAACGTCGCACGCAGGCTTGCGGATGTGATGAAGGCACGCGGATACACGGTAGGAACCGGATTTCTTTCCACACCTTTCCTATTGGGAGCGCTTTCGGAAAACGGTTTTCCGGATGCCGCGCTAGAGACGCTGCTGCAGGAAGAGATCCCCGGCTGGCTTTATCAGGTCAAGCACGGGGCGACGACGATTTGGGAAAACTGGGAAGGCGTTGACGCGAACGGCATTGGTTCACTGAACCATTATTCCAAAGGAGCAGTTTGCCAATGGCTCATGCAGACGCTGGGTGGAATTGGCATGGGAGAGGAAGAAACATTTGCCATCAAGCCGCTGATCAACCGGCGTATCGGAGATGTGCGCTGTTCATATGATAGTATCTTTGGGAAGGTGGCTTGCAGCTGGCGGCTGGTTGGAGATACCGTGACAATCACGTTAAGCGTGCCCGCAAACACAAACGCCCGCATTTGCCTGCTGGATGGAACGGAGCAGGTTGTAGCGAGCGGTAAACATGTGTTTTCGGCTAGATTAAATTAAAGCAATTGGTGAAGAGTAAAAGCGAGAAGCTCGTTGCTTTGGCTAAGGATGTATTGAATGCTGCGTTTGTCGCTGTCTCCGCACTGATCACGAGTACGGCGGAACATCTGATTGCTCAAATGAACGGGCGTAAATGTAGGGTTAGGAATTTTGCAGTTCGTATATATAGTAATATTGATCTCCGGATAGCCCCTTTGACAAGAATAAAGGGTGATAATCTGTCTTGTCTTCGATTTGACGCAAAATCAAATCATTGTAGGCTTGAACGGAGATGATCAGGGTAATTTTACAATTGCCCGGCGCAGAGTCTATCCCCTGAATGATTTGGTCAACGTCATCCGATCTGGTTGGGAAAACGTTCTCACAACGCATGAATAAGTTGCTCATCGAATGCAGCAGATAATCATGCTCCATTACAAAAATGCAGTTTGTTCCGGCAATCGTGGTGCTTAATTGCGTTCTCGGCTCGTTTTCCTGATACAGATACTGACCCTTGCTGTTCCAATGCGAACCGAAAGTGAATACGGCAATCAGCAGGATCAGCGCGGCATTGCGTAACCACGTTCGCTTCACGAGCTTGGAAAAGATTGCCCAAAGGCAGGCAACCGCCAGGATGCAGATCAACGGAAACACACAGAATACATACCGATCCATAAAGACACCCATTTCGGGCGCTATATTCGATATGATCCACGTGAACAATAGCATGATGCCAAGCATAGTGATCAAAAAAGCGCGTTCTCGGTTTTTAAATATTCTCTTGCAAGATGCCATTATGTCGAGTTCGGCTGGGTGCTTGCTTTTCAATTCTTCTATTTTATCCGATAACTTCTTGCTCTTGCGTAATGCATAAACCAGGTAAATGAGCAGTATTGTAATCGCAACGCCGACACACAAGAGGAACCAGATGGAGGCCTGGAAAGACGCGAGAAGATCGGCAACACGGTCCGGCAGCCCGAATAATTCTTGATTGATCATGGAATAGATGGAGTGCAGCTTTGATCCTGAAATCTCCAGATTTTTGATTCCATATACCGCATCCGCGCCTCGATACCCGTTTAGATGCAAAAATACGGCGGGAAAAACCGCAAATGCAGTCAAAAACGAACTCGCTGTTGCCGCCGTGTAGACAAAAAGATTCCGTTTTGACCCATTGCTGACGAAAAACGCGCCAACGAATACAGCAAGTAGAGACGCAAATATATAGAAATAGTATTGCGTCAAACCGCCCAGTATCGTTGTTATGATGAATCCCACGAGATATTTTGCTGGCAGCTTGTTTAATTGGAGAATCTTAACGTGGATCAAAACCGATAGCAGCGTAAGAAGCGTCAATAATGTGTACATGCGGATGAACAAGACCGTATTCAATGCGCCGGCACCAAAGCCCCACAGCGCGCAAACCAGAAGTGCCTTTTCACGTGATTTCAGTAATGCGTTCGATAATTGAAACAACACGATCTGACAAAACACAAACAAGCCAAAGTTTAGACACAGACCAAACCATTTGCTGAACGTGTTTGGGAAAAACGAGCAAATCGTGTGGATCAGCATATAGTACAGAGGCGGGTGAACATCCTGCGTTTGATTATAGTAAACCTTATCATATGCAAAACCTTCGCCCGGCTGAACCGTGATATACCGAAAAAAAACGGATTGATCCATCCAGTGGTTAAACTGGGTATTGTTCAAACCGTCGGAGGGAGCGCCATCATATAGAAATGCTTTGTCGTAACTGTTTGATAAGCCGTATGTAAACAGTTCATCTACGTGATAAGCGGCTTTTTGTTCTCCAAAACAGGTAAAGAGTACCAACTGGCATACGACCATGAGCATGAACACAATAGATGGTATGGGTGCCTGCTTGCGCGCGTCTCTCATACAACTCGTTTTCTCCAACAATTTATCATGGTCAAACGTTCAAAAATTCGGTTCGCTCTTGCTCGTTCTGGCGATTTGACCGTTTTGCTTCGCGTCCGTACTGTTATTTTATGTCCCGTAGAAAACATCGTCAATGGTAAACGAAAAAAGTTCTAAAGCACTAAGAGGCTGGTTGTGGCCTGAACCCGTTGTGTAATTCAGTCCGTATTGGCATATGAATCGTTCTATGCAGCGAGAGCGATTATGGCTGGAGGGGCGGGTTGTCCACTGCTTAGGCTCGAATGCAGGGTAATCTGGTGATCGCTTTGAATCCAACGCTTCGTCAATACTCGTGCTTCAAACATATGACAGATACTATTTGCAAATATTCGATAATCGGAAGATTTGCTTCTCATGATGCGTGATAGTGCCTTGTAACTGAGAATGATTTTGACTTGCGTAAGCTGCCAGCAATCAATACTGACACACAAACTAAAACGTTTGACCATCTGGGACGATCATCCACTGTCGATCATCCCAATAGACAAATAAACATCAGGTGGTAGGTTTCATTTTCACATTTATATTAGAATCATGGGATGGTTCGAGTCCGACTAAGGCGGTCGGCTAAACTCTCACGAAGTGATGCGATCGCGCGAAACGAGAGGGCGGATGCAAACGAACCTGAGTGGGTTATAAAAGTATCGGTTATCTGACCGCATGAAAAGCACGCGGATCAGGAAATGATTTTATTCCCATTGCTCCCGATGAACTCGATCGGCCAGATACCGGTTCGATACCGTAGGTGATAACGCGGGCTTTCCGAGCGAAATCACGCAAAAAGCGAGATAATCCTCGGGTACATGAAGCAGGGTGCGCAGTATGTTGATCGTGCCGGCGTCTCCGGCACCGACGCCGATCCATGTACCGCCAAAGCCGAGCGAATGCGCGGCAAGCAGGATATTTTGGGTGGCAGCAGCGCAATCATCCCGCCAGTACGCGGGCAGAGTTGCGGCGGAGGGGGTGGCAAACACGACGATGGCAAGCGCTGCATGCTCGACGTACCGCGTTCCGCTGTGCATGGTGGAAAGCTGTTGCAACGATTCCTTGTTGCGTACAACGATAAACTGCCAGGGTTTCTGGTTCGCGGCGGAAGGCGCGCTCATCGCCGAGGCCAACATGAGATGAACCGCTTCTTCGGGGATTTCATCTCGAGTGTATTGGCGGATGCTTCGCCTCGACAGGATGGTATTGATGGTAGGATTCATGGAATATGGCTCCTTTTTATGCTCTCTTGTGATCGGTACGACACGTTAATCGTCTTCTTTGCCGGCAGGCAACTCGTTGAGCGGTTTGCAGAGGATTTGACTCACGCGAAGGCGCGTATGCCGAACGGAAGGCGCAGCCTGCATCACCAAGGCCGTGTCCGCACCGCGCGCGGTTCCGGCAACGGAAATGATGCGCTCTCCCTCGGCAACCAACCCTGCATCCGTTGCCATCATTGCAATCTCAAAACACACCTTGACCCCCTGACTGAAACAGCGCAGAAAACTCGCGATCAGTGAGGGCGCGCTGTTTTGATAGAGCTTTTCCGTATGAAACAGCATCGTGCCAAAGAAGACTTCGTGTCCGGCGGCGCGGATCTCCGCAACCAGCTCTTTCGGGAATGCGTTGCCCTTGCTGCTGAACCCGAACTGGTGCGGAACGACGACGAGCCGAATCGCAGAATCGCGAAAGATCGCCAGCGCTCTTGCTGCGGTGGCACCCGTTGTGGAGGCGAGCACTACCGTTTGGATTCCGGCAAGGAGTGCTTGCGCTTTTGCAAGCTCCAAGGTTTCATCGGTATGGTCTTCGCGCGGATTCTCATAATAAACAATATTTCCGATCAAGGCGGATACACTTCCTCTCGAAATACGGATTGCGAAACCGGACGATGTGAAAACGTCTTATCGGCAAACACGGTTTGTGCTATGATCGTAATACGAGCGATGGCGGTTTGCAATCACGCACTTTTTTGTAAGCGGGTTACCAAACGGGAACCATCGAGGAGGGGATAATCATGGTTACTTTTCGCGAAAGAAGCTATAATTGCCCGATGGAGATGACGATCGACCTGATCGGCGGGAAATGGAAGGCGTTGCTGCTTTGGAATCTCTCGGTGCGTACACTGCGATTTGGTGAGTTGCAGCGGCAGTTTCCGTCGCTTACGCAGAAGATGCTGACACAGCAATTGCGGGAACTGGCACGGGACGGTTTAATTGAACGAAAGTCCTACAATGAGATGCCGCCAAGAGTGGAGTATTCGCTGACGGAATTTGGTTTGACCATCATGCCGGTTTTACACGCGATGAACCACTGGGGAACGTCTTATTTAGAAGGACAGATCTCACCGGAACAGAAAATAAGTGAGACGTCGAAAAGTATGAAGTAAAGATATTTACTCAATAAAAACGCCCGCAAGATGGTTTCTTGCGGGCGTTCTTTGGTTCGTCAAATGTTGCAGTTCATGAGAATCATTTTGAAAGAGATTAATTTGCCGCTGCCTTCCTGCGGCGAAATAAGATGACAAGCGGCACGAACACGGTGAGCATCAACAGCGCCGCGAACCCAAACAACGCGTTGGAAGGAATCACGCCCGCAACGCCGTTTGTCAGCGTCGGCACACCAAAGGCGTTGATGATGCCGGTGGCGATCGCGGGACCTATGATCATCGGAATGCAGACGGCAAACAGCATGCGAATCCCCTCAAACTGGCCGAAGCTTCCCTCGGGCAGCAGATTTTTCACCCAAGCGGAGAGTGTTTGCGTGTTGAGCACATAGCCAAGCCCCGTTGCGAAGATGCCGAAGCAGAGCAGCGGCAGGCTCGCCTTTCCGGCGGCAAACACGACGACCAGCCCGACAATATTGATCAGAACTGCGCCGAGAAGCACCTTGGAGACCTTTCCGCGGTCAATGAACCGCGCGGCGGGAATCGTGAAGAACACCGCAAGCAGGAGGCTTGCCGCCTGCACGATGCCCGTCAGCGAATACGAAAGCCCGATGTAGTTCACGAGGTAGATCGAGATGTACGGGAAATACACGTTAAACGCGATGTTGAACAATACGATATAGAGAAACACGAAGAACAGTTCTTTGTTTTCGCGGATGGTTTTCCAGCTGAAAATCTGAACGAGCTGATGCCAGAACCCCTTTTCATCCCGCTTGGGAACGAGCGTTGGCGCGTCCCGCAAGAAGATCAGGCTGAGTACGCCGATTGCGGCGACAAGCGCGCCGATCAGCGTAAAGAAACCGTAGAAGTCGATCTTTTCGATAATGGAGCCGGAAACGCCGGACAGAATGCTCGCGAGAATCGGCACCGCGGCGATGATTGCGCCGACTCTGCCGCGATTACTTTCGTTTGAGATGTCCGTCGTCCAAGGATTGAAGCCAGCGTGGAATCCAAACGAGCCGAAAAAGCTCATGATTCCGTCCGCGGCAACCACCGCGGTTGCGGCGAGCAGGAGGGAGCTCTTCGGCAGAAACTCCGTAACGCCGTAGAGAAACGTAAAAAGACCCCAAAGGATGTAGCCCGCTGCGATGAACGGACGGCGCTTGCCCGCCCGATCTCCCCAGGTGCCGATCAGGAACGTCGCAATGGTGCTGGTCGTCGCGCTCACCGCGACCATCCACGCAACGATAGAGGGGTTCTGCGCGATGCGGTCGTAGACAAAGTTGTTAAACCACGAGCCTTCCACCGACCAGCAGAGCTGACCCGTGATTCCGAGCAGCACGATGAGCGTCCAGTTCTTCGCGGATATCTTTTGATTCTCTTGCATACCAACCCTGCTTTCTTGCGGTTGCCTGTTTTTGACTCGAAATAATAAAATCATATATGTTTAGAATATAATAATTCACGCATGCCTGGCTGTCAAGCAAAACAAACGCATTGAAATGCCGCTTGACAACCCATCCGCAAATACATAGAATACAGATCAACTAAATATGAATTCATGCAATCGATAGGAAATGGAGGCGTCTGGATGAGTTACTTGCCGATGACGGAGTACGAAAACAGTGATGCGCTTGTTCGCAGGGAGTATGACGATCAGATTCAAAAGCATGGGCGAATCACCAACATGAAGCGCACGCTGCTCAACCATCCGCCGAGCTTTCGCGCTTATATGGAGTGGTACACACTCAAGGACGAGCTGGTTCCCGTGATCAGCGAGCGCGCGGTTTCGCTGTTTTCCTACGCGATTTCGAGTGAAAATGACTGCCTGATCTGCTCTACGTTCTTTCGAAAGATTTTGATCGACTCCGGTGAAAACCCGGACGATCCCAAGCTCAACGAGACAGAGCGTCTGCTCATGGACTTCGGCCACGCGATCAGCCATGACCCGCATCATATTTCCCAAGGGATTTATACTTCGCTCAAGGTGCGGTTTACGGATGAGCAGATTACGCTTCTGATCGCCTTTGCAGGAATCATGGCGGCGACGAATTTGTTTAACACGGTGGCGAAGGTTCCGCTCGACGAGCTGCTGTATGCCTACCGCAAGCCGGAGTAATCACAAAACGATCAGTTGAAGGAGAAGAAATATGGCTGAATTTTCAAATAAGGTTGCCTTTATTACTGGCGCTGCGCACGGCCAAGGCCGCGCAACCGCGATCGCGCTGGCGAAAGAGGGCGCGGATCTCGTGCTGTTTGACGTGGCAAAGAAGATTGAATACCCCGCCTACGAGTTCGGCACGAGCGAGGAACTCGATACGCTGGCGAATGAGATTCGCGCGCTCGGACGCAAGGCGGTCGTGACTGTTGGTGATGTGCGGGACGACGCTGCCGTTTCGGCGGCGGTGGATGCGGCGATTCAGGCGTTCGGGAAAATCGACATCCTCTTCAACAACGCCGGCATTTGCGCCTATGCCGAGGTGGACACCATGACGGACGATGAATGGAACGCTATGATCGACATCAACCTCAAAGGCCCGTTCAACGTGACCCGCCGCGTCGCGCCGCACATGAAGGCGGCAAAGAGCGGCGTCATCATCAACAACTCCTCCGTCATGGGCCTGCGCGGTGGGAATCGCCTTTCGCACTATGTCGCCTCCAAGTGGGGACTCACCGGGCTCACCAAGGCGTGGGCGATCGAGCTTGCGCCGTACAATATCCGTGTGGTCAGCATCCACCCGACGGGCGTGAACACGCCGATGAACGACGGGCTCGCCGCGATGGAAGGGGCAACGCCGATTGAGATTGCCGAGCGATCGGCGGGAAACCTGCTGCCCGTTCCGTGGATCGAGGCGGAGGACGTTGCCGAGCTGGTGCTGTATCTGGCGAGTGAACGCGCGCGCTTTGCAACGGGCGCTCAGTTTACGCTGGACGCGGGATTATTGAGTCGTTAAGAGAGCTGGATTAACAAATGGAACAGAAGCAACTAACGCGGGAGCAGGCATGGTCGCTCCTGACGCTGTATAACGAAGGCGAATTCCACCTCAAGCACGCGCGCATCATGGAGGACGTGATGCGTTGGTTTGCAAACGATCTAGGTTACGGTGAAGAATCGGATTTCTGGGCGAATGTGGGCTTGCTGCACGATTTGGACTTTGAGCAGTTTCCCGAGGAGCACTGCGTCAAGCAACAGGAGCTTATGCATGAGCACGGCGTGGATGAGCGGACGATTCGCGCAACCGCGAGCCACGGCTACGCCATCACGGTGGACATCAAGCCGGAGCACGAGATGGAACGCGTTTTATATGCGGCGGACGAACTCAGCGGGCTCATCGGCGCGGTGGCGATTATGCGGCCGAGTAAGAGCGTGCAGGATCTGGAAGCGAAGTCTGTTTTGAAAAAGTATAAGGATCACAAGTTTGCGGCGGGTTGTTCACGCGAGGTGATCGAGCGCGGCGCGGATTTTCTTGGCTGTGAGTTGCCGTATCTGATCGAGCGCACCATCCTCGCCATGCGCACGAGCGGCGCGGTCGATTGAGCTTCGGGTTTCCGAGGATTTATGCCTGCTTTCGTACTATTCTCAAAAGCCACAAAAAAGTAGCTTGACAATACCCGAGTAAAGTAGTATTCTATACACAATAAAACATATAAAACATATATGCAATAAATGAGAGCCCGCTATGGCAAAGATTTCGAAGAGTCTGACGGAACTGATTGGAAAGACCCCGCTTTTGGAGCTCTCCAATTATGAAGAGAAAAACGACCTGAAGGCGAAGATCGTCGGCAAACTGGAATACTTCAACCCCGCCGGCAGCGTGAAGGATCGCATCGCGCTTGCGATGATTGAGGACGCGGAAAAGAGCGGCAAGCTCAAAGAGGGCAGCGTGATCATTGAGCCCACCAGCGGCAACACCGGCATCGGCCTTGCTTCCGTTGCGGCGGCGCGCGGGTATCGCATCATTCTGACCATGCCGGAGACGTTCAGCGTGGAACGCAGAATCCTCATGAAAGCATACGGCGCGGAGATCGTCCTCACGGAAGGCTCCAAGGGCATGAAGGGCGCAATCGCAAGAGCCGAAGAGCTCGCGGCGGAAATCCCGAATTCGTTTATCCCCGGCCAGTTTACGAACCCCGCCAACCCCGCGGTTCACAAGGCGACCACCGGCCCCGAAATCTGGGAAGACACCGACGGCAAGGTTGATATCTTCGTCTCCGGCGCAGGCACGGGCGGAACCGTGACCGGCGCGGGCGAATATCTCAAGAGCAAAAACCCGAACCTCAAGGTCGTCGTGGTTGAGCCTGCCGATTCTCCGGTGCTGTCCGAAGGCCGTCCCGGCCCGCACAAGATTCAGGGCATCGGGCCCGGCTTCGTGCCCGCCGTACTGAACACCTCCGTGTTTGACGAGATCATCACGGTCAAGAACGAGGATGCATTTGCGACCGGCCGTGAAATCGCGAAAGAAGAGGGCCTGCTCGTCGGCATCTCCAGCGGAGCCGCCGCTTGGGCTGCAACGCAGCTTGCCAAGCGCCCCGAAAACGCGGGCAAGACCATTGTGGTCATCCTGCCAGATACGGGCGAACGTTATCTTTCCACCGCGTTGTTTGCTGACCTGGCGTAAGAAAAAAATTTCAAAAAGTCAGTTGTCTGGACGGCAATCAAGACTTGGATTAAGACTCCGAAAAGTCTACGAGTAAGACTTCGATGAAGAAGCGAATGCGCCGCGCGTTTTGCGCGGCGTATTTTTGCCCAAAATGAGCAAAAAAGGGGGTGAAATCGTGTCCCAACCATTGATTCAGATCGAGCACCTGAATAAGACGTTTGCGAGCGCATCTGGCACAGTGACCGCGCTGGAAGATGTGTCCCTGACCATTGAGCAGGGCGAAATCTTCGGCATCATCGGTATGAGCGGAGCAGGAAAAAGCACGCTGATTCGATGTATGAACATCCTTGAGCAGCCTACCAGCGGGTCGGTGCTGTTGGACGGACGCGACCTCACCAAACTACCCAAATGGGAGTTGTATCGTGTTCGCCGATCCATCGGCATGATCTTTCAGCAATTCAACCTTCTCATGCAGCGGACCGCGCTGCAAAACGTCTGCTTTCCGATGGAGTTGGCAGGCGTGGAGAAGGCGGACGCGAAGAAACGCGCGCTGGAATTATTGGAACTGGTAGGAATCTCCGACAAGGCCGGGGCATACCCCGCGCAGTTGTCGGGCGGACAACGCCAGAGGGTGGCGATTGCGCGAGCGCTTGCCACCGACGCAAAGGTTTTGCTTTGTGACGAGGCGACCAGCGCACTCGATCCGGCAACCACGCGGGATGTTCTGGCACTGCTCAAGGATCTCAACAAACGCCTTGGCATTACGATTGTCGTGATCACGCATGAAATGCGCGTGATCGAGCAGGTGTGCCATCGCGTTGCAATCCTGGACAACAGCCGGGTTGTGGAAATCGGGCGTGTGAGCGATGTGTTCGCAAACCCGAAATCGGCGGCGGCGCGGCGGCTCATCTATCCAGATGGCGCTGCGGAGACGAAAACGGCCAAAGGCCGGGCATACCGTGTGGTATTCAACGGCAACTCCTCCTTTGAGCCAGTCATCGCCAATATGGTGCTGGAGGTTTCACAACCGGTGAATATACTCTTTGCGGACACGAAGGATATCGAAGGTCAGGCATACGGGCAGATGGTTCTCCAGCTGCCGGAATCTGCGGACACAGCGGGCAGGATGATTTCCTATCTGCGCTCGCGCGGGCTGACGGTGGAGGAGGCAAACGCATGTTGACGCCTGTTGTTTGGAATATGATCGGAAAAGGTATCCTCGAAACGCTCTACATGACGCTGGTATCCACGTTTTTTGCGTATCTGCTCGGGCTTCCGCTCGGCATTGCGCTCGTGGTGACCGATCAGGAGGGAATCGCACCGAGGCCCGTAATCAATCGTACGCTCGGTATCCTCGTGAACCTCCTGCGCTCCGTTCCATTTCTGATTTTGCTCATCGCGTTGCAGCCGCTGACGAGAAAGATCGTCGGGACAACGCTCGGTTCTACCGCGACAATTGTTCCGCTGGTGATTGCGGCGGCGCCGTTCCTCGCGCGGTTGGTCGAGTCCTCGGTAAAAGAGGTCGATCGCGGCGTGGTGGAGGCGGCACAATCCATGGGGGCAAGTCTTGCCCAGATCGTCTGGAAGGTGTTGCTGCCGGAAGCAAAGCCGTCGCTCATCGTCGGCAGCGCAATCGCGGTGACTTCGATCCTGAGCTATTCCGCAATGGCCGGCATTGTCGGCGGCGGCGGGCTGGGGGATATCGCGATTCGATACGGCTACTATCGCTACGAAACAGAAATCATGCTGATCACTGTCGCACTTCTCGTGCTGCTGGTGCAGCTGATGCAGGAAACGGGGATGTGGATTGCCAGAACGCTCGATAAACGAATTTCAAAATCAAAAAAGATTCAAATAAGAAACGGTCAAAGTACCGAAGGAGTAACGACATGAAAAAGACACTTGCAGTTTTGTTTGCCCTGATTCTCACCCTCTCGCTCTTCACCGCTTGCGCAGCGCCTGCCGTTGCGGCTGAAGCCACCGCGACAGCGGAAGCAACCGCAACTCCGAGTGCAGACGCAGCCGCGGTTGCAACCGACGCTGCTACCGCCGCACCCGTCGTACTCAAGGTTGGCGCATCCCCGACGCCGCACGCGCAGATTCTCGCCGTCGCGAAGGAGCTGCTTGCCGCGCAGAACTTCACTCTGGAGATCGTGGAATACACCGACTATGTGCAGCCCAATGTTGCGCTTGCAGCGGGCGATCTGGACGCGAACTACTTCCAACACCAGCCCTACCTTGACCAGTACAACGCCGAGAATGGCACCAGCCTCATCTCTCTTGTCGCCGTACATTTTGAGCCGCTGGGCATCTACGCCGGCAAAACCAAGACGCTTGCCGAGCTTGCGGACGGCGCGCAGGTAGCAGTCCCGAACGATGCAACCAACGAAGCGCGCGCACTGCTGCTGCTTGAGGCGCAGGGCCTGATCAAGCTTACAAAGGACGTCGGCATCAAGGCGACGGTCAACGACATCGTGGAAAATCCGAAGAACCTCAAGATCGTGGAGATCGAAGCGGCGCAGCTCGCCCGTTCTCTGCAGGATGTGGACATCGCAGTCATCAACGGCAACTACGCCATCGAAGCCGGCCTCAACGCCGCGACCGACGCGCTTGCCAGCGAGGCCGCGGACTCCGTTGCCGCAACGACGTTTGCAAACACGCTTGTCGTGCGCAGCGGGGATGAAACCCGCCCCGAACTCAAAGCACTCGCAGCCGCCTTCACCAGCGAAGAAGTACGCACGTTTATTACGGAAACGTTCGGCGGCGCGGTCGTCCCGGTTTTCTAAGCGTTCCCAACCCAACCCCCGTACCCAAATTCAATCCTCTAACAGCAGGAAACCGTCGAGTGGCGGTTTCTTGCGCTTTTGGCGCAAAGAAATACACCCGCTTTATGCGGGTGCATCATCCTCGAAACAATCAGGATTCGGTCGGCAGACCGGAATCAAAGGCGGATTTGAGTTGTAGGAGCGCTTGTTCCAGCGTTGCGCGCGGGCAGGCATAGTTGATCCGCTGAAATCCCTCTCCGCCGGGGCCGAACATCGTGCCCGCGTCGAGCCAGAGCTTAGCCTCGCTTGTAATCCAGCGGTTTAATGCGGCGTCGCTGAGGCGCAAGCCCCGGCAGTCCAGCCACGCAAGATAGGTTCCCTCCGGCTCGATCAGGAGAATCTGCGGCAGCTCGCGGGCAAGAAAATCGCGCAGGAAATCGAGATTGCCGCGCAGATAGACCAGCAACTCCTCCAACCAAGCCGCGCCGTGCGCATAGGCCGCGCGGGAGGCGATGAGTCCCATCACGTTCGGTTGACTGTATCCGCTGGCGTTGGCTTCGACGCGAAACTTCTTGCGCAGCTGGTCATTCGCGATGAAAATATTCGCAATTTGCAGTCCTGCGAGGTTAAACGTCTTGCTCGGCGCGGTGCAGGTGATGGTCATCGCCTCAAATTCCGGCTTGAGTGAAGCAAAGACGGCATGGCGATGGTTTGGATAGACGAAGTCAGCGTGGATTTCGTCCGAGAGCACCAGAACCCCGCGTTGCAGGCAGATCTCGCCCATCGTGATCAGCTCTTTCCGCGTCCAGACGCGCCCAACTGGGTTATGCGGACTGCAAAGCAGGAAAAGCTTGACATTGTGATCGATGATTTGCTGTTCAAAGTCAATAAAGTCGATTTCGTAATGACCATTGTTCTCAACAAGCACGTTCTGAACAAGAACGCGGTTGTTTTCCACCACCGATTCGGTGAAGGGATAATAAACCGGCGGCTGAATCAGCACACCTTCGCCCTCGCGCGTCAGTGCGCGGATGGCAACGCAGAGCGCATAGACAACACCGGGTGTCTTGGTGAGCCAGCGTTCCTGAAACGAGTAATCAAAGCGTGTTTGATACCAGCTGTTTAGTGCGTCAAAATAGCCGCTGTCAGCGGCGTCGCTGTAGCCGAAGATACCGTGCTCCACACGCTCCCGAAGTGCGGAAAGCACCTCCGGCGGAGCGGAAAAGTCCATATCCGCCACCCAGAGCGGGAGAATGTCCTCCGGTCTGCCTCGCTTTTTTGCATAGTCGAACTTCAGCGAGTCGGTATTCCGGCGGGGGATGATGCGGTCAAAATCATACGCCACGGCTCAATCCTCCATCGCCTGATGAAGATCGGCAATCAAATCGCCAACGGCTTCCAACCCGACCGAGAGGCGGAGGAGCCTCTCGTCGATGCCGATTGCTTCGCGAATCTCCTTCGGCACGTCCGCATGCGTTTGCAGCATGGGGTACGTGATCAGGCTCTCCACTCCGCCGAGGCTTTCGGCAAAGGCGATCAGGCGAACGCGCTCCAGAATGCGCAGAGCGGTTGCCTCACTGTCGGTTTCAAACGAGAGCATGCCGCCAAAGCCGCTCGACTGACGAACGGAGATTGCGTAGCCGGGATGTTCCGGTAATCCCGCATAAAAAACGCGACGAATCTTCGGCTGGTGCGACAGCCATTCGGCGATGATAAGAGCGCTCTGCTGTTGCCGCTCCATGCGCACGGCGAGGGTCTTGATGCCGCGCAGGATCAGCCAGCTGTCGAATGGGGCAAGGCACGCGCCCGTTGTCTTATAAAGGAAGCGGAGGCGTTCAAGCAGTGCGGCGTCCTTGACGACGAGAAAACCCGCCAGCGTGTCGTTGTGCCCGCCGAGATATTTGGTTCCGCTGTGGAGGACGACATCTGCGCCGAGTTCCAGCGGACGCTGAAAATATGGTGTGAGGAATGTGTTATCGACGATCAGAAGCAGTCCGTGCGCCTTAGCAAGAACGGCGGTAGCCGCGATATCCGCAACCTGCATCATTGGGTTGGTCGGCGTTTCGAGAAAGATCGCTTTCGTGTTTGGACGGATGGCGGATGATAGCGCGTTCTCAACGCCCGCGTCGACAAACGTAAACGTAAGCCCGTTTTTGACGGACACATGATCGAAGAGCCGGCGCGTGCCGCCGTAGAGATCGCTGCTTGCGACGATGTGATCGCCTGGCGTGAACAGCTCCATAAGCATGGTAACAGCAGCCATACCGGTAGAAAATGCCAATGCATCAAGACCGTTCTCCAATCTGGCAACGGTCTGCTCCAAAGCTTCTCTTGTCGGGTTTTGCAGGCGGGAATAGTCGAAGCCGGTGCTTTGTCCAACGGCGGGATGCGCAAATGTCGCGCTTTGAAAAATCGGCACGCTGATAGCGCCGGTGTGATCGTAGTTTTGGGTGTTTCCGTGAATACAGAAGGTTTCGATCTCCATTAAAAAATCCTGTTCTCGCAGGCTTAGATATAATACATAGCCGCGTGGTCGCCTTTTTGCTTTTCCGCAGCGAGAACGAGATCTTCCAGCGTTACCTTTCCGAGCGCGTCCGCGACTGCGTCGTCCAATGGTTGAAACGCAGATAAACGCATGGCGTACTCGATCTCCGGCGCTTTCTCGAAAACCGTATCCTCGGTTTTATCAAACAGGGTGGTTTCCACGGCGGTGAGCACGTCCAAAACGGTCATCTGCCTGGGCATTCGGGCAAGCTGATAGCCGCCCTGCGCTCCTTTGACCGAGGTGACGAGTTCGCCGCGTTTGAGCAGGGCAAATACCTGCTCAAGGTAGATTTTGGAGATACCAAGGCTCTCGGAGATGCTGATGAGGGTGATCGAGTCGCCGAATTGTTGCTGCGCCATATGAATGACGGATGCCAGCGCATAACGCCCTTTCGCAGAAATCCTCATGATTACCATCTCCTTAGCATATTAAATCAGTATGTTTTATCATAAACGAAACAAAACAGACTGTCAATAGAACGGAGCAAGAAAAAACTTTCAAGAATTGACTGGAACCGATTGACGCAGGTGGGATTTGATGGTAACATACATAAAACTTATAAAACATATAAAACATATATGCAAAAACGTTAAAATGTGTTTGCGGGGATAGAAGATGAAAAACCCACTGAGCTATCAAATGACGGAATTCGATTGCGGGCCGACGACCTTGGTCAACGCGATCAGTTTTCTATTTCACCGCAAGGAGATTCCGCCGGACATTATCCGCCACATCATGATGTATAGCCTCGACTCCTACAACGACAAGGGTGAGTTCGGGAAAAACGGGACATCGGGAATGGCGATGATGTTTTTAGCGAACTGGCTGAATCAGTTTGGCAAGGTGAAGCGATTTCCGATTCGCTGCGAATTTTTGACTGGAGAGCAGGTGAACACAAGCCCGCACAGCCGGATCACGGCAAGCCTTCAGCAAGGCGGCGCGGTGGTGCTGCGCCTTCGCTACGGCTGCTGGCATTACGCACTTGCAACGGGGTTGGACGGCACGGATCTGCTCCTGTTTGATCCGTATTACCGCAAGCAACCGTTTCATGTGGCGGGTGCGCAGATCATTTCGGATGCGCCTTGCAGCCACAACCGCCGCGTCGCAGCTAGCCTTCTCAACAGCGAAGGGAAGAACCCGTATGCACTGGGGCCTCTTGACACGCGGGAAGCGGTAATCCTGTTTAACGAGACGACCAAAAAGACGCCGACACGCACGATCGAGTACATGATTTAGCGAAACAGACGGAAACAAACGGTTTAATTGAGAGTAAAAATAGAAAATGGAGAAGCAGAATATGGGGGAAAGTATCCTGCGGCTCGTTGGCATTACAAAACGCTTCGGCGATGCAGAGGTGCTCAACGGGATCGATCTAGAGATTCGACAGGGAGAGTTTATCACGTTGCTTGGTTCATCCGGCTGCGGAAAGACGACGACGCTGCGCATCATTGCGGGGCTGGAACAGCCGGACGCGGGGCAGGTGTTTTTGCAAGGAAAGGATGTGACCCGCGAGGAGCCAAACCATCGAAACGTAAACACCGTGTTCCAGAATTATGCGCTGTTTCCGCATATGGATGTCGCGACGAACATCGGATACAGCCTGCGCCTGCGCGGACAAAGCCGAGAGAAGATCCGAGAATCGGTCACGCACGCGTTGGAACTTGTGCAGTTGGAAGGGTATGAAAAGCGCATGCCGGGCGAACTCTCAGGCGGGCAGAGGCAGCGCGTCGCTATCGCGCGGGCCATCGTCGCCAGTCCGGCGGTACTGCTGCTGGACGAGCCGCTTGGTGCGCTGGATTTGCAGCTGCGGCGGCAGATGCAACTGGAGCTAAAAAAACTGCAAGCGCAACTGGGGATAACCTTTATCTATATTACGCATGATCAGGAGGAGGCGCTCACCATGAGTGACCGCATCGCCATCATGCGTAACGGACTTTTTGAGCAGATTGGCACGCCGTCCGAGGTATATGACCACCCAAAGACAAGCTATGTCGCGCGGTTTGTGGGTTCGGCGAATATCATCTCGGGTACGGTGTTGACGGCGGACCAAACCACGCTCACCGCACAAGGCGAAGGCGGGGTCTGGCATTCCGCACGAAACGGAGCCACAGTTGCGCCTGGACAAACACTCACCGTTGCTGTGCGGCGCGAGAACCTGCGCCTTGCCATCGCGCGTGGAGGGGAAACCGACGGTCTACGCGGCACGGTAACGGGAAAGAGCTTTGCGGGCGGGCTACTTCAAATCTCGATTGTGCTGCCTGACGGAGCGGAGTTGGTTGCGAGCCGATATGGCATCGACGGCGGTGTCAATGTCGGAGATGCTGTCTGCGCAAACTGGCTGCCGGAGGATGCGGTTCTGGTTGACCTTGAGGGCTCACTATGAAACGAAAAGCCGGAGGCAGGCAGGATACGGTCTCGCTCATCAGCGTTTTGCCGCTGTATGTATTTACGCTGCTGTTTGTTGCGGGGCCGCTGATCTACGTTGTGGTGCTGAGTTTTTTGCAGCGAGCGGATGGCTGGGGCGTGGTCTACCATTTTACGCTGAAAAACTATCTGGATATGCTGGAGCCGGTCTACCTCAAGACGTTTGTTTCTTCGTTTCAGCTCGCGTTGCTGACCACAGCGCTGACTGCGCTGATCGGCTACCCGTTCGGTTACTTCATAGCAAAGCTCTCCGCAAAATGGAAACAGCGGATGATGCTGCTTTTGATGATTCCGTTTTGGATCAGCTCGCTGATTCGCCTCTATGGCTGGATCATCATCTTCCGTGCAAACGGGACGTTGGACAAACTGCTCATGGGGCTTGGCATCACGCAGTCTCCGCTCAAACTGCTCTATAGCTATCCCGCCGTCGCGGTGGGCATGGTCTATGCGCTGCTTCCGTTCATGATATTTGCAGTGTATTCCAGCGCGGAGAAGCTGGACTGGAGTTATATCGAGGCGGCGCGCGACCTCGGCGCAACACCGTTTCGGGCGTTCACGAGCGTTTCGCTGCGGCTCACGATGCCGGGGCTGCTCTCCGGCGTGGTGCTGACGTTTGTGCCTTCGATGGGGCTCTTCTTTATTGCGGATATCCTTGGCGGAAACACGGTCGTGCTGGTCGGCAATCTGATTCAGGAACAGCTGATGAAGGCGCACAACTGGCCGTTTGCGGCAGCGCTGTCCGTGGTGCTGATGATTTTGACCAGCCTGTCGATCGGGTTGTATCGCACCGTGACAAAGGTGCGCGATTTGGAGGGACTGGTATGAAGAACCGCACCGCGTGGCCCAACGTCTATCTTGGGATACTAAGCGCGTTGATGTATCTGCCGATTTTGCTCGTGATCGTGTATTCGTTTAACGAGAGCAAGATCAGCTCCGTCTGGGCGGGCTTCTCACTCAAGTGGTACGCGGAGCTGTTCCGCGACAAGGCGATCTTCGAAGCGCTCAAAAACAGCATCGTTCTTGCAAGTTTGAGCAGCTTGGCCGCAGCGTTGATCGGGACACTCGGTGCGGTCGGCATGATGCGAATCAAACTCAGGAGCAAAGGCGTGATCGAGTATCTCTCCATGCTGCCGATCATGATTCCGGAGATCATTCTCGGGATCGTGTTTCTGCTTTTCTTCTCGCTCATGGGGCTGCCGTTTGGTATGACGACGCTGATCCTTGCGCACACGGCGTTCTGTATTCCGTATGTCTATCTGTTGGTAAAGGCGAGGTTGGTCGGCATGGACAAGAGCCTGCCGGAGGCGGCGCGCGACCTCGGCGCGAGCGGCTGGCGCGTGTTTCTGGACATCACGTTTCCGCTGATATTGCCCGCGATTCTCTCGGGCATACTGCTGGCGTTCGCGATGAGCCTTGACGACGTGATCATCAGCGTATTTGTCACCGGCGTCAACACCTACACGTTGCCGATCAAGATCTACACGCAGCTCAAAACCGGAGTCACACCGAAGATCAACGCGCTGTGCACGCTGATGTTCACGATTACGCTGATTCTTGGGCTTCTCTCGCTGCGAATTGGAAAGCGGCATAAGCCGGAAGAACAGAAGAAATTGCGTCATGGTTTTGAAAAAGAGTCTTAATAAACAAGGAGGAAATCACATGAAACACAAATCACTTTCCCTATTGGCACTTGCCCTTGCCTGCGCGTTGCTCTTTGGCTGCGCAGCTCCGGCAGCAGCAGGCGAGTCAACCAACCGCACCGGAAGCAACAGCTGCAGAAGCAACTGCGGCGCCAACCGCGGACAGCTCGCTAAGCGGAACCACGCTCAACCTGTTCACCTGGGAAGGTATGTTCCCGCAGGAGGTGCTGGATGGCTTTACGGCGGAAATCGGCATCACGATCAACTACAGCAACTTTGACTATGATGAGACCATGCTTGCCAAACTGGAAGCGGCAAAGGGTGGGGACTATGACCTCGTGATTGCGGATGACTATATCATCGAAGCCGCGATTGCTGAGGGGCTGGTACAGAAGCTCGACACGGCAAAAATTGCAAACTACGGCAACATCAACCCGTTGTTTCAGGGGCAATTCTACGACAAGACCAACGAATACACCGTTCCTTATGGCGCGGGCGTGCAGACGATTGTCTACGATCCGGCGCAGGTTAAAATCGAGATTACGGGTTACGCCGATCTGTTTGATCCTTCGCTCGCGGGCAGCATCGGTGTGATTGGCAACTACCGCGTCATCGACGGCCTCGCGCTGAAGGTGCTCGGGCAGAGTTATAACACCGAGGACTTGGATGTGATCAAGGCGGCGGGTGAGAAGCTCAAGGAACTTGCGCCGAACATCCGGCTCATCAAGGACGACAGCCTGCAGGACGATCTCGTCTCTGGCGAAATCAGCGCGGCGGTGATGTATACCTCTCAGGTGACGGCGGCAAAGCTCGCCAAGCCAGACCTGAAGGTGGTCTTCCCGAAGGAGGGCATCGGATTTGGCATCATGGCGAACTTTATTCCTGCCAAAGCGCCGAACGCGGCTGCTGCCTACGCATTCATCGACTATATCCTGCGCCCGGAGATCAGCGCAAAGTGCTTTGAATGGCTTGGCTACTACAGCACGAATAAGGCTGCGGATTCGCTGATCGATCCCGCGTATCAGGAGTTTCTGACACTTCCCGCGGATTTCAGCGCGGATCAGATGGAGATGATCCAGAACATCTCGGCAGATGCGCAGGCGGCGCATGAGCTGATCTGGACGGAGTTTAAGACTGCCGCAGGACAACAATAACAAAAACAAGCTTGCCGGAGTGCTCTTTCCCCGCGCTCCGGCATAAACAAGACGACCACGCATGCAATCATGTGTGGTCGTTTTGTTTCTATTTCGGTTTTGGATGCGATTAATATATGACCCGATCAAAGAACGCAAGCACAGTTTGATAGACTTCATCTCGACCGACTTCGTTGTGGAGCGTGTGATAGAAGCCGTCAAAGAGCCGGAACTCGATCAACTGCGGCGGAACCGCCTTAGCAAACGCGGCGCTCGCCACGGGATCGGTGATCGTATCCGCACCGCCATGGATGAGTAAGAGTGGCAAGGGAAACTCTTCGGCGTGCTTTTGCGCCCAGCTGCCTGCGCGGAGTGCCTGCGAAAGCAGCCGCATGGTTGCCTGTCCGTGCACGAGCGGGTCGTGGATGTATTCCTCGACAATCTCTGGATCGTGCGTGAGGTTATTGGTATCGATGCCGGCATCCAAAGAAAGGCGAGGGGCAACCAGATTCAGAACTTCCGCTGTGATTCTGGTCAAAACCGGTCGTTTTTTGAGCCGGAGCAGAGGCGCGGAGGAGACGACGCCGGCGAGCTCCGGCTTTCTGCGCAGCGCATAGTTGAGAACGAGGTTCCCACCGAGGCTGTGTCCGTACAATACGATCGGTAGATCGCCAAACTGCTCGCGAGCCTGCTGCAGGAGCAGATCGATGTCCTCATAGAATAACTCGTATCGGTCGATATGCCCGCGCAGGCCGCCTGCCGCGCCATTGCCGTGCATGTCGATGGCGGCGACGTGAAAGCCGTTGTTCACGAAGAAGTCGATCATTCGCGTGAAGCAGCCGCTGTAGTCGCCCAGCCCGTGTACAAGCGCGAGGATGCCGCGCCCTTCGCTCTCGGACACGAAGAAAGACAGCACCAGCGGCGTTCCGTCCGATGCGGGAAGGGTAAGCTGAACCGAATTCACAAATTATTCCTCCAAATAAAAACATATATGCAAAATATGTAATAGTCTAGCATGGGCATCGTGATTCGTCAAGTGAACGCTGTACAAAAAAACAGCGGGAAATCCCGCTGTTATGATCGCTACTGTTGCAGACGTTCGAGTGATTTTGATGCGAGCGTGGCGAGATACCGTGCCGCCCGCGAAAGCTGCGTTTCATCCGCGAGAAAGGCGGGGTGATGCAGTGGCTTATCCCGGCTGACGCCAAAGTGGACGAACACGCCGGGGATGGTGCGCTGGTACTCAGCAAAATCCTCACCCGTCATGGTTAGTAGATCGTCCGTGAGTGGAAGTCCAAGTGAACGCGCGGTATCGGCGGCGAAGATAACCAGATTAGGCGTGTTGTTTGTTGCGGCGGTGGTCACCTTCCAGTCCAGCGAAATCTCGGTGCCGCTGCTTTGCGCAACGCCGGAGCAGATGCTCGTAATCCGATCCGAAACCACCGTCGCCAGCTCGTTGGAGAACACGCGGAAGGTTCCCTCTAGAAAGGCATCGCCCGGGATGACGTTCCAAGTGCTGCCCGCGTTGACATGCGTGACGCTCACAACCGCGTTTTCAAACGGATCGACCGTGCGGCTCACGACCGTTTGCAACGCGCCGATGAGCTGGCCTAGCGCCACAATCGGGTCTGCGCATGTGTGCGGCAGTGCGGCGTGTCCACCGCGACCGGTGATACGGATCGTAAACCAGCCGACGGCCGCGTGGTTTGCGCCGGAGCGGAGCGCGACGGCGCCGGACGGAATCACCGGCATGACATGCAAGCCGTAGATTTCCGATACATCGGAGAGAACGCCGGTTTTTAAAACCTGAATCGCCCCGCCGGAGTGTTCCTCCGCGGGCTGGAACACGAGTTTGACGGAACCTTTGAGGTTTGCGCGATCTTTCTGGAGCAGTCTTGCTGCGCCTAGCAGAACGGTTGTGTGAAAATCGTGTCCGCAGGCATGCATGAAGCCTTGCGAAACCGAGGCGTAGGGAACAGCGGTTTCTTCGCACACGGGCAGCGCGTCGATATCCGCGCGGAGTGCGACAGTCTTTCCCGCCTGATCGCCACGGATGATCGCGACAAGCCCGGTTGAAAGCCCCGTATCGAGAACCTCAATGCCGAGCGTTTCGAGCTGCGCCCAAAGCCAACTTGTTGTTTCGGTCTCCTGAAAACTCAGTTCGGGGTGCTGGTGTAGATAACGATAATCTTGCGTTAAAACTTCCTGCAATTCTTGGGGTTCCTGCTGCATGGTTCCTGCTGTCCAATCTCATTCAAATCATTACGCTTGGTGCTGAATATAGCCGAGTCATACAAGGATGTCAAGGCTTCGTGATCGAAATTTTCATAAAACATATAAAACATAGTAGCATTTAATGAATTTGTGTGGTATAGTTGTAAAAACTTGCTGCGATGGAGGCGTATTCTCATTGATTGCGGAGAAATCGGACCTGACCACCATGCGGATACTCGTGACTGCGGGAGGAACACGCGAAGCCATCGACGACGTGCGATATGTTTCAAACGTCTCGACCGGCGCGCTTGGCTGCGCGATTGCGGAAGCGTTTCTTGCGGTACGCGAGGATTGTCAGGTGGTCTACCTCTGCGGTGAAGGCGCGATTGCTCCGCGCGGACAGGCGCGCTTAAGCGTCCTTCGCGTAGGCGGCGTTTCCTCGCTGACGCTGACGCTTCGAAAAATCTTCGACGAAGCGAACGTTGACGGCATCATTCACGCGATGGCGGTGAGCGACTATACCATCGATCGGGTGACCTCCTCGGAGCTGCTCGCAAAATCGGTCGAAGGTCAGTTGAAAAATGCGGAATCCGCGCAGAGAGAAGAGAAACGCAGCCTTGAGGATTGGATTCACGCCGCGCTGCACGACGGCTCGGCGGTTATGGCGAGCAAGATCAGTTCCGACTGGGAGGATTTGATCCTCGTGATGCGGAAAACGCCGAAGGTGATCGCGTTGCTGCGCGCGCTGAATCCGAAGGTGGTTCTGGTGGGCTTTAAGCTACTCAGCGGCGTGTCTGCAGAGGATTTGCTGGACGCAGGGCGGGGGATTCTGCGAAATAACCAATGCGATTTCGTGTTTGCAAACGACCTGCGCGAAAAGACAGAATCAGGGCATAACGGCTACTTGATTGATCAAGACGAAGAAGCCGAGCGACTGGAAGGCCGGGATCAAATTGCAAAGCGGATTGCGCTACGCGTGACACAAGAGATTGACAAGCGCAATAGGGTGTTGTAATGGGGAATATTTTACTTGGTGTCACCGGAAGCATCGCGGCGTATAAGGCCGCGGACATCGCAAACCAGCTGACCAAGCGCGGGCATGCGGTGGACGTTGTCCTGACGAAGCACGCGCAGGAGTTTATCACGCCGCTGACGTTTCAAACGCTGACGAAACGCCGCGTATACACAGACCTGTTTTCGCTGGAGATGCCGAACGAAGTGGAGCATATCTCGCTGGCAAAACGGGCGGATATCGCGTTGGTTGCGCCCGCCAGCGCGAGCTTGATCGGAAAACTGGCGAACGGAATTGCGGATGATTTGCTGACTACGGTATTGATGGCGCTGGATCATGCGCCGCTCTATCTTAGCCCCGCAATGAACACCGCCATGTATGAAAACCGCATCGTTCAAGCGAATCTGAAGCGACTGACCGATGCGGGGGTTCGCCTGATCGAGCCGCGGGAAAGCGTGCTCGCCTGCGGAGACCTCGGTCGCGGCGCGTTGGCTGAGGTCGGCACAATTCTGGACGTGGTCGAAGCATCACTGAACGCATCGCAAAAGGAGTAAGCTTGGCGAAAGAGATTGCTATAACTGAGATAGAAGGTTTCCGAATCGGAAACGCGGAAAACGCGGATGCCGGAACCGGCTGCACCGTGATCCTTTGTGAAAGCGGCGCGATCGGCGGTGTCGATGTGCGCGGCGGGTCGCCCGGTACACGGGAGACAGACGCACTGAACCCGCTTTGTAACCGAAAGAGCGTACACGCGGTGTTCTTTGCGGGAGGCAGCGCGTTCGGACTGGATGCGGGCGGCGGCGTGATGCGCTATTTAGAGGAGCATGAGATTGGCAGAGATGTCGGCGTTGCCCGCGTGCCGAATGTTTCGGGCGCGATTTTGTTTGATTTGAAATACAAGCGCGCGGATATCAGGCCGGATGCGGACATGGGCTATCTTGCGTGTCAAAACGCATATGAAAAGGCCCCGCAGCAGGGGAACTGCGGTGCGGGCACAGGGTGTACCGTCGGGAAGATTCTAGGGCAGGAACACGCGATGAAGGGCGGACTTGGACTCTTTGCTTTGCAAGAAGGCGAGCTGAAAGCGGGCGCCGTCGTCGCGGTCAACTGCGTTGGAGACGTAATCGACCGAAGGACGGGCGAAGTGCTCGCGGGCGTAAGACTGGATGGGGCAGCGAGTCCCGGCGGATCAACAGAACAGATATTGAAATTCTATAACTCGGATAGGGATTTCTTCAGCGGCAACACTGTCCTAGCCTGCGTGATCACCAACGCGCGGCTGGACAAAGCGCAGGCAAACCGGCTCGCGATGGTGTGTCAGGATGCTCTTGCAAGGGCGATCTATCCGGCACATACAACATTTGACGGCGATACGATCTTTGTGCTCTCGAATGGGAGCATCTCAATAAATCCGGATGCGACCGCCGTACTGGCGTGTGCTGCTCTGGAACAAGCGATTCTTTCCGGCGTCCGCCATGCGCAGACGCAGATTGCATATCATACCCAGGAATCATCCCGTTCCTGAAGTGCATCATGGCTGACTGCCGTAGAGCGAGAAAACGCCTGCGGCTGGTTTGCGTTGAGCAGAATAGTTATAGTATAGCTTGCGTTATCCTAGCATCAGAATAACAATAAATCGTAGTGTTCTTTCTGCGCGTGGCATGAATTAGCCCTATTATAGTGCACTATACTGTTGGATTTGCTTTTTTAATTCGGCTGAGCAGTAAAATCATGACCGAGGAATGACCTTTTTGAAAAATAGAGAAAATTTATAGTTGACAAACATAATTCGCCGCGTTACCATACAAAAAATATCAATCATACATGCAAATCGACGGCGAAAGCCGTTATCATTTGCAAGTAAAACATATAAAAAATATATGTAAACAAGTATTGAGCATGCGGCGTTCCCTACGCTGCCTGCTACACTAGAGAAGGAGGATAGGAACGTGAAGATCGTTACAAGCGCTTCGGCAGCCCAGCTGAAGCAAACACTATGGAATCGATGTAGCCGGACATAACAACTGACGCAACGCACAAAAAAACGAATTGTTATGAAAGGAAATAACATCATGAAACGCACAAAGAAACTCATCAGCTTCGTCCTGCTTACCTTAATCGTCCTCTCCACGTTCACCGGATGCACACAGGCTGCCCCCGCAGCTACGACCACCGCCGCGCCGGAAGCCACTGCGGAAGCAACAGCTGAGAGCACCGAAGCTCCCGCCGACAGCACGCAAGCTCCTGCGGAAAAGATCAAAGTCGCCCTGATTCTGCCCGGATCGATCAGCGACGCAAGCTGGAACGCCGGCGCCTATAACGGCCTGCAATACCTTGCTGCAAATCGGGACGATGTGGAAGTTGCCTATGTGGAAAACATTGGCAGCGATCAAGAAGAAGCCACGCTGACCAGCTATGCGGAAGAGGGATACAATCTGATCCTCGCGTTTGGCAGCGAGTTCACGGCGAATATCCTCAAAGTTGCTGCGCTGTATCCCGATACCTATTTTGCGAATACCGACCTCACGGAAAACCCGGATCGTCCCGCGAATGTCTCGAACTTCTACGGAGATCAAGCCGCCGCGTCCTACATCGTCGGCGTTCTTGCTGGGTACCTTTCCACGACGGACAAAGCCGGTACCGTGGAAGGCTTTGAATCCGCCGACCTGAGCGCGAACACGAAAAACTTTATTGCGGGCTTCCAGTATGTCAAACCCACCGGCACGGTGGAAAGCTCCTATGTCGGCTCCTGGAGCGATGTGGAGAAAGCAAAGCAGACCGCTCTTGCCCAGATTGAGGCGGGTGTGAGCTTCATCTATGCCAGCGGCGACGCGATCGGCCTTGGCATCATCGAGGCTGCGAAGGAAAAGAACATCCTCGTCGTGGGTTACGGTACGGATCTCAACTCCCTTGCGCCCGCGAACATCGTCTCTTCGGTCATTTGGAACGTCGGCGTAACGTTTAACGCCATCGTGGATGACGTCAAGAACGGCACCTTCAAGAACACGACCTATAGCCAAGGCCTTGCCGAAGGTGCGGTCATCCTCGCGGACTATCACGGAACCGTTCCGGATGATATCGCGGCAAAGGTCGAAGAAGTGAAACAGAAACTGCTCAGCGGCGAAATCAAGACCGTTGGCTGAAACCAGGAATGGAAGTGTGGGGAACCTCGATTGGGGTTCCCCATCATTCCATCACCCGGAAAGGAGAAGACCATGTCCAACATCATCCAGCTCAAACAGATCACGAAGTCCTTTGGCTCTGTTTTAGCCAACGATGCAATCAACCTGAATATTGAAGAAGGGCAAGTGCATGCGCTTCTTGGCGAGAATGGCTCCGGCAAATCCACGCTGATGAACATTCTCTTTGGCCTCGTCAAACCGGACGCAGGTGAAATCTATGTAAAAGGTGAGAGGGTTCTGGTTCACTCGCCGCTGGATGCGATCCGCCACGGAATCGGCATGATCCATCAGGAGTTCATGCTTGTGCCGGATTTGAGCGTGCAAGAAAATCTGATGCTCGGACTCTTGGAAAAAGACCGTTCGAGCGGATTGAACGATATATTTGCAAACAAAGAGGATTACATCGGCCGCTTTGACCTGCGGAGCAAACTTCAGCGCCCGATTCGCGAGCTGTCCGTTGGCGAGCGGCAAAAGGTGGAGATCGTCAAGACGCTCTATCAAGGCGCGCAGGTGATCATACTCGACGAACCGACTTCCGTACTCACGCCGCAGGAGTCTGTGCGGATGTTTGATACCCTGAACAACCTTGTGCAGCTTGGGAAAACCGTGATTTTGATCACGCACAAGCTTGACGAGGTATTCAAGAATTCGTCCGAGGTGACGGTGCTGCGCGGAGGCAGGAAGATCGATACCCTCCGCACGGAGGACACGGATCGCTACACGCTCGCGGAAAAGATGGTCGGGCGCAAGATGCTGTTCACGTTGCGCGAGAAACAGTCCACGCCGGGTGAGCCGCTGGTTGCGGTTGAGCATTTGAGCTACACAAACCGATCTGAACGAAAGAAGAAGGTTGACAATGTTTCGTTTACGATTCGCAAGGGTGAGATTCTCGGGCTTGCGGGCGTAGACGGAAACGGCCAGATGGAGCTTTCGGAGCTGCTCGCGGGCGTTCGCAAGCCGGATTCAGGCAGTTACGCCATCGAGGGAAAGCCGGTTCGGCGGTTTCATGTTCGCGCGCTCTCGCGGCTCGGTGTTTCTTTCATCCCGGGAGAGCGCAACAATTACGGCTGCATCGCGAATCTCTCGATTGAGCAGAACCTTGTTTTAAAGGAATATCACCTGCCATCGTTTTCCAAATCCGGTTTGCTAAAGCCGTCTGCCATACGCGCGCATGCGGAACGGCTGATTGCGCAGTATCAGATCAAAGCGCCCAATGGCACTCTTCGTGCGGGCTCGCTCTCCGGCGGGAACCTGCAAAAGGTAATTCTTGCGCGAGAATTGGACAACGCGCCGAAATTTCTCATCTGCGTGCAGCCCACCCGCGGCCTCGATATCGGCGCGGTGGAATATGTGCAAAACGCGCTGCTCGAAGCAAGGGAAAAGGGCGTAGGGATCTTATTGATCTCGACCGAGCTGGATGAAATTATTGCTTTGAGCGACCGGATTGCGGTGATCAGCGATGGGAAAATTGCGGACATTTTGGAGAACGACGCATCGATTGACATCGGGAGCATCGGACTTCTGATGGGCGGAGATCAGGCGGAAGAACGCACGGTGGAAGGAGGCGAGGGCATATGACACAGCTATCCGCGCAACAAAGCGCGAAATTACGCGGTATGTTGCTGCCCTTTGTCGGACTGCTGCTTTCGTTTCTGTTCTGCGGGGTCATGCTTGCGCTGTTTGGAATCGATCCTCTGAAAACGTATGTGTCGATTTTTACGAAAGCGTTTGGCAGCAAGAGCGGCATTTCGCAAACCATCGCCACCGCGATTCCGATGATCATCATCGCGGTCGGAATCGATTTTGCCAAACGTGCGGGGATTTTCAACATCGGAGCGGAAGGGCAGATGATCCTCGGCGCGCTTGGCGCGCAGTTGGCCGCACAGCTGCTTCCGCAGACGTCTGCGGGAAGCGCGGTCGCGCTTGTCCTGCTGGGCGGCGCGCTCTTCGGCGCGCTGTGGGCGCTGCTGCCCGCGCTGTTTAAGGCGTCGCTTGGGGTAAACGAAGTTGTTGTGACCATCATGATGAATCAGATCGCGGCCTATCTGATTGCGTATCTCGTGCGAGGACCGCTCAAAGACCCGAAGGATTTTAACCAGCAATCCGTCGTGATTCCGCAAAACGCGGAGCTACCGGTGCTGATTCCCGGCACAAAGATCCACGCGGGAATCATACTGGCGATCGTTTTGATCGTTGCGGTCTGGTTTGTCGTGAAGCGGACAACCTATGGCTTTCGGATTCATGTGGTGGGCTCTAGCACGCGCGCCTCGGTCTACGCGGGCATTTCGCCCAAAACAACGCTGTTTACCGCGTTTCTCATCGCGGGCGCCATCGCGGGGCTTGCGGGCGCGAACCAGATTGCGGGATTTGAGCACAGGCTGACCAACTCCGTCTCCAACGGCTACGGGTTTATCGGGCTGACGGTGGCGATGATCGCGGGCGGTAATCCGTTTCTGATCGTCATCGTATCGATCCTGTATTCCGCGCTGCAATACGGCGGGCTGATCATCCAGATTTCGCAAAAGGTGCCGATGGAGCTATCCAACATCATTCAGGGCGTCACGGTGCTGTTCGTGATGTGCACGGACTCGATCTATGAGCTCTATCTTGATGCAAAAAAACGACCCAAGCATGTTCCAATCAATGCTGTGGCAAAGGAGGCAAAGTGATGGGTGATCTTATCGTCGGACTCTTTTCGTCCATGATCGCTTTGTCCGTTCCACTGCTGATTGCCGCGGAAGGAGAGGTCTTCGTCGAGCGTTCGGGTCAGTTTAACATGGGCATCGAGGGCATTATGGTGGTCGGCGCGATGAGTGCGTTTGCCACGACGCTGGCAAGCGGCAGCGTTGCGCTGGGGTTCCTCGCGGGCGCGATTGCTGGCGCTCTCTCCGCGCTATTCATCTTTGTGCTGATTCAGCGGCTGCATATCGGTGGTGTGCTGGTCGCCATCGTGTTCAACCTGATTTCCGCCGGAGTCACGGGGTTTCTCTCCGCGCTGTTTATCAACAGCAACAGCGTGCCGATGCAGAGCGCAAAGGTCCAGAGTGTTTCCATCCCGTTTCTCTCCGATCTTCCGGTCGTTGGGAAGGTGCTCCTTTCGCAAAACATTCTCGTATACCTTGCGTTTGCGTTTGTACTCGTCATTCACCGCATGCTCTTTCACTCCAAATTCGGGCTCCGGCTGCGCGCGGTCGGTGGCAACGCACAGGCGGCGCAGAGCATGGGCATCGACGTTTACAAGATCAAACGAAGCGCGTTTGCCATAGGCGGTCTGACAGGCGGTCTGGCGGGGGCTTATATGAGCCTGACACTGGGTATGTTTGTTGAGAATATGACCGCAAACAAGGGCTTTATCGCGCTGGCACTGTGTACCTTCAGCCGCGCGAACCCGATTGGGACATTCTTTGGTGCAATGCTGTTTGCGCTGGCGGATTCCCTGCAGATTCGATTGCAGATTTTCAAGCTCGATATTCCTTATGAGTTTTTTCTGATGCTGCCGTATGTGATGACGATTCTCGTGCTGGTCATCACCGCAAAACGGCGGGAGCAAACACCAAAGATTCGATTAGCCCGCGCGGGCAACGGAAACAACTGGAGGCGAATCAAACATGAAAGTAGCAAATGACCTAACGGAACTCATCGGCCACACACCGCTATTGGATATCACGAGCTTTCGCAATTCGCCCGCGCGGATCGTCGCAAAGCTGGAGATGTTTAACCCGCTTTCGAGCGTGAAAGATCGCATTGCGCTATCTATGGTGGAGGCAGCGGAGGCGGCGGGGATATTACAGCCGGGAGACACAATTATCGAACCCACCAGTGGCAACACGGGCATCGGGCTTGCGTTTGTCGCAGCAAGCCGCGGCTACCGCCTGATATTAACCATGCCCGAGACGATGAGCATCGAGCGCAGGAAGCTCGTGCATGCGCTCGGCGCGGAGGTCGTGCTCACGGATGCATATGACGCGATGGAGGGCGCGGTGAAAAAGGCGGAAGAGCTCGCCACTGCGATTCCGCGCGCGTTTATCCCGCAGCAGTTTGAAAACGCCGCAAATCCGGAAGTGCACCGAAAAACAACTGCCCCGGAGATTTGGAACGACCTCGACGGTAAGGTGGATATCTTCGTGGCGGGCGTTGGCACAGGCGGAACGATCACCGGCGTGGGGGAGGTGCTCAAGAAGAACAACCCCAACGTGAAGGTCATCGCGGTGGAGCCGTTTCAGTCCTCGGTGCTTTCCGGCAACGGCAAGGCGCTGCATCGCATTCAGGGTATTGGCGCGGGATTTGTGCCGGACGTGCTGAACCTTGGCATCATAGACGAGATCATCCGCGTGCGGGACGACGACGCGGGCGATGCCGCGCGTGAGATCGCGAAGAAAAAAGGGCTGCTCGTCGGTATCTCCTCCGGCGCGGCGCTCTGGGCGGCGCTGGAGGTCGCGAACCGACCGGAAAATGCGGGCAAGACGATCGTCACCGTGTTTCCCGATTCAGGAGAGCGCTACCTGAGCACCTGGCTCTATGAGGATTTTTCCAAGGAGAAAGATAAGGAGGAGATTGCGCAGGACGGCAGAACCGCGGCAGAACTCAGCCTTCACTATTTTCGAAACGGGCTGTCTTGCAGCGAAGCGGTGCTAAAGGGATTCAACGAAAAATACAACCTCGACCTTCCGGAGCACTGTTACCGAATCGCGTCCGGCTTTGGCGCGGGCATGGGCGAGAGCGGATGCGCCTGCGGCGGCGTGACCGGCTGCACGATGATCTTTGGCCTGATCGCGGGGCGCAAAAAGGCGTATGAATCCAACCGCATGGCGTTTCTCGCGGTTCACGAGCTGCATGAACGCTTTAAAAAAGCGAACAAATCTATCTGCTGCCGCGTGCTGACGCGTGGAGTGGAGTGGTATTCCGCAGAGCAGAAGAAGCTCTGTGAAGGATATGTATTTCTTGCCGCACAGATAACGGAAGAGATCATCCTGACGCAGCTGGCGGATCTGCTGCCCGGCGCACCGGTAAAAACCGAAGGGAACGAGAACAAGATATGAGCAAACAGACGGACATCAATGAAATCCCCGTGCGGGTGCTGCTTCTCAACGGTAGCCCGCGCAAGAAGAATAACTCCGGTATTCTGCTGGAAAAAGTGAAAGAAACGATCGATTCTCTGCCAAACACGGAGACGCGGGAGCTGCACATTTTCGGCAAACACTATGATCCGGCCGATACGAAGGATGACTTTGCGGAGTTCCTCTCGCTCTGGCGCTGGGCGGATGCAATCGTGCTCTCAGCGCCGATTTATACTGCGGCGGGACCAGGGATTCTCTACCACGCGTTTGATCGGCTGGCCGCAGAACTCGCGCCGGAATTGCAGCAAGGGCATTACGAAAAAGCCGGAGCTGTGATCATGCAGGGCAGCGAAACCTACGGCATGGTGGAGCTCGGGTTGGAGAATGCCATCGAGCTGTTTTCTTCTTTACACGTGATTCCGGCCTACCGCCTCGCGGGTCGTGTGCCGGACAAGGAGCAACCGCAGGACGAGCGCCTCTTTGCAGGCGCGCGGGAACTTGGAAAACAGGTGGTCGATGTCGCGTGGATTCTCAAGCTCGCTTCCGACATCACGCCGAAGAGCCGGGCAAACCTGCTCGTGATCAACGCGGGCATCGATGCGCCGGAGATCGGCGACGCGATCACCGCGCGCATCGTGAACAAACTCTCCCGAAGCGAGCTGGTCTCAGTGAGCACCTATCGCTTTGTCGGGGAACGCATGGAGGGCTGCCATCACTGCAACCAATACTGCTATCAACACTTTGACTGCGTCTACAAGGATGGCTTTCAGGAGTTCAAGGAGAAGTGGCTTCAGGCGGACGGCATCCTCTGGGTCAGCTCGTCCGACCGCATCGGCCCGCCGACCGCGGTGCGCTGCGCGCTTGATCGCCTCAGCGAAAACGGATTTAGCACGGTGCTGCACCGCGCAATCACGCAAAGCGTGCCGTATCAGTTCGCGAAATACCGAAAACCGGAGGGTGTCATCGCGTATGACACGATTCGTTACGGTGGTCAAACCCTCACGCAGCAGTTTTATTTTGATCACGCGGTGCTGCGCGGGAACCTGATTGTGACGGGAAGCGACCCCGACTATCCGCTTGGGCCCGCCGCGTTTTTGCGGCAGGCGACGCAGCTTGGAAGCGATCAGTTCTTTACCGATGCGGTTGACCGCCTGACGCAGGACATCGAGCGCCTGACTTCGCGCGTTCTTGCGGCCAAGCATGCAGCATATGGGAGTCTTTCGGAGGAATATTTTCCCTCGCGAACTAAGATGGGACTCACAGACAAACCAAGCTATGAGGAGAGCGTGAGCAATGAATGAAATCACAAACGACACAGTCAAGGTCAGAATCCTCGGCATCAGCGGAAGCCCAAGGAAGGGAACAACCGACTACCTCACGCAGATCGCGCTGGAGGAAGCGGCAAAAGTGCCCGGTGTGGAGATCGATTTTCTGCCGCTGCACGGAACCAACATCCACCACTGCATCCAATGCGAACGCTGCCTCAAACTGGATCCGGGACAAAAATATGAGCACTACTGCGCGCCGTTCCACGACGATATGGATGAGCTGATTCCGCGTTTTTTACAGGCGGATGGGTACATCATCGCATCCCCGGTCTACGAGATGAACTATACGCCGCTGTTGGGCATCTTCATGGGCAGGTTCCGTCCGCTCTGGCGCGTGTTCAAGGGCGTCCATCGCAACAAAGTCGGCGGTTCTATCGCGGTTGGCGGGACTCGGCACGGCGGACAGGAGACGACGATTCAGATGATCAACGACTTCTTTATGCTCAACGAGATGCTGACGGTCAGCGGCCCTTCCGGCGGATACTGCGGCGCGTGTGTCTGGTCGCGCGACAAACTGCCAAATGAGCTGGAAGATCCGCTTGGCATCGAGAAGGTGCGCGGCTTGGGCAGGCGCGTTGCGGAGGCAACGAAGCTGGTCAAGGCAGGCAGACTGCTGCTTGGCGACGACCGGCCGGATCTGGATCATCTGGACAGCAATCCGATCAAGGAGAGTCCGTATGCGCCGTGATACGCTGGAAGGGCGCGTGGCGCTGATTACCGGCGGCGCGGGTGGAATCGGAAGAGGGATTGCAAAGGTTTTATCAGAGAAAGGCGTGACGGTGATCATCGGCGATATTCGCGAACAAGCACTGGAGGAAGCGAGACGATCTCTCGCTTCGGATCAAGGTGCGAGCGTTTACTCCCGTACGATGGACGTAAGGCGAATTCAAAGCATCGAAGAAACGCTGGATTGGGCGCAAGAAACGTTTGAATCGGTCGATCTATTGGTAAACAACGCGGGGGTCTGCTACGAGCACTCGTTTTTGGATGAGAACGAAGCCGCGGATCGTAATACGATCGAGGTGAATTTGCGCGGGGTTCTCAACACGACGCGCGCGTTTGCAACGAGGCTGATCGCACGAAAGCGTGGCGGAAGCGTGGTCAATATCGCATCCAACGCGGCGAAACGGCCGTATTCGGAATATATCGAATACAACGCGACGAAAGCCGCCGTAGTCAACCTGACGCATACGCTCTCGCAGGAACTGGCGCAATTTGGAATCAATGTCAACGCGGTCTGCCCGGGAGCGGTGGACACAGACATGCTGACCTACTGCATGTGCGCGGCGATCGACCGTAGCCACGGCGCGTTTACGCTCGAAGAAGCGCGCGCGAGTTGGGGACCTAAGCAGCTTGGCAGGCTCGTGCAGCCGGAAGAGGTCGGGCGCGTGGTCGCGTTTCTACTCAGCAGCGATGCAGCCATTATCCGCGGTCAGGCGATCAACGTCGACGCGGGAGACACACAATTTTGATGATTTAAAAGGAGAAAGATATGAGCTATTTTAGACTGGACGGCGAACGCGCGCTGATTCTCGGCGTGGGCGGAATCGGAGGCGCGATTGCAAAGGCGGTTGCCGAATCCGGCGCGGAGGTTGTCATCGCGGACGTATCCCGACAGAATCTCGAGCGGGTAGAGCGGGAGATTCACACAATCGGCGGCAAGGTGCACAGCATCGAAACGCAGATCAACAACCGGGACGACGTGGTCGCGCTCTATCAAAAAGTGCAGCAGGTTTTGCCGAACATCACGCTTTCGGTCAACTCCATCGGCCTCAATGCGATGAATCCTGCGGTAGAGATTCAGGAGGAGGATTGGAGCCGCGTGATCGACGGTTTCCTGTCCAACCTGTTTTGGAGCAATCAGCAGGCGGCGAAGATCATGCTGCCGCAAAAGCGCGGAAAGATCGTGAATCTTGCGTCTATGTCAGGCGTGGTGGTGACGGGGAACCGCGGTTCCAGCTACGCCGCGGCGAAGGCGGGCGTGATCCACCTGACCCGCGCGCTGGCTTCGGAATGGATTGGCGAGGGCGTTTATGTCAACGCAATCAGCCCCGGCACCGTGGATACACCCTTGACGGCGGGATTTCTGCAGAATCCTGCCATCCGGCAGGAGATCAGTGCACAGGTTCCGCTCGGGCGTGTTGCCGTTCCCGGGGATATCGTCGGTCCCGCGCTGTTCCTGCTCTCGCAGGAGTCGAACTATGTCGTCGGTCACAACCTGATTGTGGATGGCGGCTATACCATACGGTGAAGCATATGAGCTATGGTGTTTTTACTTCGGTCTATGCAAACCACGATTGGAAGAAAGCGGCAAAGCGCGCGCATAACGCAGGCTTTACTTCCGTGCAGTTCGTGCCGGTGATCGGCGGAAAATGGCTCGGTGCATCGGAATTTTCAATCGAGCAGGCGCAGGAAGTCCGCGCGGCATATGCGGCGGAAGGGATCGAAATTCTTGCCGTCAGCGCAGGACACAGCTTTGTCGTGCCGGATGCGCAGAAGCGCGCGCAGGCGCTGAGCGACGCAAAGCGCTGGATCGAGCTTGCGCCGGCGTTTGGAGCCCAGCTCGTTGTCACCGAGATCGGCAGCACGCATCCCACGCACAACTGGACAGATCATTCCGACAACCACACCGAGGAGACCTGGCAAACCGTTGTTTCGATTTACCGGGAGCTTGCGGCGCACGCGGCCAAGTTTGGCGTGACGGTCGGCGTTGAGATGCACTTCGCTGCCGTGATCCAGAGCGCAGAATTGGTACGCCGCATTCTTGACGACGTAGGCGAGGAAAACCTCAAGGTGGTGTATGACCCCGCGAACCTCGTCACGCCGGAAAATGCCGACCGGCAGGAATCTCAGATCGACGAGTTTTTGCGCCTGCTTGGGAAAGATATTGTTCTGGCGCACGCAAAGGACACGAGGATTGAGAAAGAGCATTCGATCTTTGGGCCTGCGGGCGGCGGCGTTCTTCCGTACTCGTACTATATCAAGAAGTTGCGGGAAAGTGGCTATCGTGGCCCGCTGGTTCTGGAGTATTTGAAGGAGGAGGATGTTCTACAAGCGCTTGCGTTTCTAGAAAAGCAGCAAGTTCCGCCGTTTCTGCTGCCGCTGTATGACGGCGACCGTCAGCTTTACTCAAACGCAAAAGACCTGCTGGACATCGTCCACGCGCCGCAGGGCGCGCTGGAGCCCAGGTATCGCCTGCTCATCTCCATGGTGGCGGACGCGCTGAAGCTGCATCCGGCGGGCGCGGTCGCCTGTGCGCGGGAAGCGATTGCGGCGGGCGCGACAAAGGAGCAGGTCAAGGAGGCACTCTGGGTCGTGCTAGCGGCGGGCGGACTCCCGGCGCTGATCGAAAACTTTGATGTTTATCGCGAGGTGATCCTTCCGTGACGCACGAAGAAATCATGCGAACCATCGTGGCGCATACTCAGAAAGCTGCGGAGGAGGGCGCCGGCGGACTGTTCGGCGCAGCAGTCGTCAAGGATGGCGAGATCGTCGCGCTGGGCGTCAACCGCGTGAGGCAGGAGAGCGACCCGACCGCACACGGCGAGGTCGTCGCGATTCGAAACGCAGCAAAGATACTCGGCCCGCGTTTTCCCGCGGGGCATGTGCTCTATACGACGTCTCAAAGCTGCCCGATGTGCGTCTCTGCGGCAATCTGGGCGGGAATCGAAAAAATCTATTTCAGCGCAACCTGCGAGGACGACCATCAGGTCGGGTTGAGCGATAAGCACGTATATGATTACCTGCGCGGAAACGAGGACCCAAAGCTGCTCGAGCAGATTCAACTGCTGCCGGAGTTGGCAAAAGATCAGATTCTAAGTGGGTGGGAAGCCCGGTTTAGATAAGAGAACAAAAATAAGAAAGGAGACTACTATGCCAATCGATTTTTCTTGCCCGATCAACGGTGAAAAGCGGGATAACACGACCGTGCGCGTGGTCGCAGGACTTGTGTTCACCATCTCGGTTGCCGCACTCTTAATCGCGCTACTTTCTTCCGTGAAGACAGCGGCGATCATCACGGGGTTGCTCGCGCTGGATTTCATCATCCGCGCATTCATCAAGCCCAAGTACAGCCCGCTGGCGACGCTCGCGCGCGGAATCGTCTCCGGCCTGAATCTGCCGAAAAAGATGGTCGACAGTGCACCAAAGGTGTTTGCGGCGCGCGTCGGAGTTGCATTTTCCGTAATCGCGACGATTTTGTTTGCGTTTAAATCAACAACTGTCGGTGCTATTGTTCTGGGTGTTCTCATCCTCTGCGCCGCGCTGGAAGCTTTCCTCGGGTTCTGCCTCGGCTGCTGGATGTATTCGCTGTTTCCGCAGAACATCGCAAACTGGCTGTCGCGGTAAGAATTGTATCAAACAAGACCTGCTGCGTTTAACCGGCAGGTCTTCTTGGTTGGTGTGAATTTCGTGCAAAATTGATTTTCATGAAACGGTGTCAAAACACTTTCGGGGAATACACCGGTCGCAGGTGGGTCCGGTGCCGATAGAAGTTCTGATGATGACGGTTGCGAACCAACTTACGTCATCCAGTACACGGGCGTGAAAATGCTGAATTTAAGATGCATACATAAACTTTGTGTTCCAAATACAGTTCTACTTCCCAACATTTGAACATGCGATGCGGAATCGGGATCAATCGATACCACGAGTCGTTGGATGCTTTGTGAATTTCCACTTATGCGACAAAATACCAACCGATAAGTAGCGTAAAAATCGTTCAAACGAAGTGTTTTCTTGCTGGTTACGAGGATGGACTTCTTTGCGCCAATCAGACAAGTTTGCTTGCATTTCATGCCGCGCAAGCGGCTTTTTTTCGCAAAGCCTGCCGTTAAATACGCAGATACTGTGGCGTTTTTACCGCCGTGAACCGACGGTAGACGTGGCTTCCAACCCTTCAGAATGACGTGATAAATAAACAAAGACCATCCGGATGGATGGCCTTTGTTTATTTGGTTGCGGGGGATGGACTTGAACCAACGACCTCCGGGTTATGAGTGCGTA
>JAEWYO010000054.1 GCA_023395595.1 Bacillota bacterium | reverse complement strand
ACGCAAGCGTGATCGACAGCGCGCCGTAGACGAGCGACTGCGTGCGGCTGGGTTTGCCAACGGCTTCCGGCTGGGTTGCCGCCTGCACCTTTGCGCGCTTAGCGTAAGACACAACCACCGCGATGAGCACGCCTAGCACGACGAGCGCACCGAGGAGCATATACAGCTCGATTCCTTCGAGCGAGGCGAGTTTGCTGAACAGTTTGAATTCCATGATAGTGTTTCTCCTTTTCCGCATAAAAAATAGTCGCCATTGAGACGACCATCAAAAAGAAGCTGCGATATGTATCACTTTCCTTCGATGGCATGACCCAACAGGTTCCAAGGGTACTTCTCAGTCCGGCTGTTCTTCCGGACGCCCCCGTGATGCGTCCTAGAATACACGGTTTCGCCGCGCCTGTCAATCTTGACAATCAAAGTGATCCAACGTAACATGGTTTCGTGTTCCCGCGCGCGGGAAGCGCAAAAAAAGTAGAAAGAGAACAAGCATATGCGTTTGGATAAATATTTGAAGGTCTCCCGCATCATCAAGCGCCGCACCGTCGCCAACGAAGCGGCGGACGCAGGCCGCGTCAGCATCAACGGAAAGGTCGCCAAACCCTCCTCCGAGGTGAAGGAAGGCGACACGCTGGATCTGCTGCTCGGTGGCAAGCACCTGCTCGTGCGCATCGAGAGCCTGAAGGAAAGCGTACACAAAGAGGACGCGGCGGGCATGTATACGGTGCTCAGCGGAGACGCGGACAAATGAGCGGCGTCGTCGGCATCCTGCTCTGCGCGGGCGGTTCCACGCGGATGGGGTTTGACAAGCTGCTCACCCCAATCGCGGGAAAAACCGCAATCGAACGCTCGCTGGGCGCGCTCATCTCCGGCGGCGCGGACGAAATCGTCTTCACCGTTTCACCGTCCACGCGCGCGTTTGTGGAGGGGCTTGATTGCCCAGTGCCGCATACGATTGTCGAAGGCGGACAAACGCGGGCGGAAAGCGTGCTCCACGCGCTGGAGCGCATCGAACAGGCAGACATCGTCGCGATTCACGACGCGGCGCGCTGCATGGTCTCGCCCGAAACCGTGCGCGAGAGCATCCGCAGCGCGGAAGCGTTCGGCAGCGGCATCGTCGCAGGCAAGGTCACGGACACCATCGTGCGGCTGGATGAAAGCGGCGTGACCGCGCTGGATCGCAGCCAGCTCATCCGCATGCAAACCCCGCAGACGTTTCGCTTTGACCATATTTTGCACGCCTACCGAACGGGCGATCTTAGCCACGTGACCGACGACTGCGCGCTCTACATTGCGGCGGGCTATGAACCGCGCTTTGTCTTCACCGAAGGCGAGGCGGCAAACCAGAAACTCACCACCGGAGCCGACTGGCAACTCGCGCTTGCCAGCTTTGCGCGCTTTGGCACGGGTTATGACACCCACCGCCTCGTGGAAGGGCGAAAACTGATCCTCGGCGGCGTGGAGATTCCGTTTGAAAAAGGGCTGCTTGGGCACTCCGATGCGGACGTGCTCACGCATGCAATCATCGACGCACTGCTGGGCGCGGCAGGGCTTGGCGACATCGGACGATTGTTCCCCGACACGGACGCGGCATACAAGGGCGCGGACAGTATCGCGCTGCTTCGCGAAGTGATCCGCAGAATCGAAGCAAACCGTCTGCGTGTGGCGCATGTGGACGCGACGATCATCTGCGAGCGGCCGAAGATCAAACCGCACGCAAGCGCCATGCAGACGATTCTCGCGGAAGCGATGCACGTTTCCCCCGAATCCGTCTCCATCAAAGCCACCACGACCGAGGGCATGAACGACGAAGGGCGGGGACTTTGCATCTCCGCCAGCGCAATCGCGTCATTGGTATAAAAAAGGACAACTTGTGATTTTTTGCGGAGTTGTACGCCTGAAACCAAACCGAAGCACGCGACTTGTTACATTCATCCGCAATTTAAGTTGTATGCTATTTTTCTTGCAGTTCTGATGATTTTTGCCCGTAAGAGCGGCTGCGGCATTTTTACGGTTAAACCCGCGCATGCAGGCACTGGAAAACCCGCATTCGCAAAGCGTTTTTAACAATTGTTTGGAAAATCAACCGCGTGTTGTCTTCCGCTTGCGGCAATCCTCTCGGTACTGGTACATGGCGAAATGTTTCATGCGATGGAAAATATGTAACAATACGCCTCATGTTATGTAACGGTGTTGTCGCAAGCGCCCGCGCCCCGCGCAACCGACCTGGTTTGTTTTTTCCCCGGTTTCGTGTATACTATTGGGCAACGAACGCTTACCTGCGTTCTTATACTTACATCTTCATTTGCGGGGTTTCCCCGTTCTATTGTTCCTTCCGGAGGGTTTATGATGCGTTCTGATCGATTGAAACCGGCGTTCCTGCTTGGCTGCCTGCTGCTTCCCTTGCTGTTTGCAGGCTGCGCCAAGGAGGAGCCCACCCCAGCGCCAACACCCGCGCCAACGCAGGAGATCACGCCGGAGGTGTTCGCGCTTTCGCTCGATACGCCGCAGCCCGCCGCCGAGATGACCCCCGCGCCGGAAGCAGCGCCCGCAAGCGCAACCATCGACCCTGCCATTCAAGCGATTCGCGACACGCTCTATCTCGAGCGCGACACGCTCCAGCTTGTCGGATTCAAGAGCGCGATTTTTCTCTACGCGGAGCCATCAAAGGACGCTCCTTACGTCAAACTAAAAAACACAACCGCGCTCAAAGCGCCGGACGAGCTGATCGTCCTCTCGGAAACCACCTCTGCCGACGGAGATTTGTTCTATCAGGTTCGCTCCGTCTTCTCCGAAGACACAGGGTACGTGCTGGAAAAAGACACACGCTACAGCAAGCTCGCCAAAAGCGGTGTATCCGGCTTTGCGCAGATTGAGTCCAACGGCTGCTTCATCCTCGCCGACGCGAATAAAAAGTCCACCGTGCTCGCAATCGAGAGCGACCAAGCTGTTCGCATTCTCGGAGAAATCAAAGACTACTACTACATCTTGACCGAACATGGAACGTTCGGCTATGCGGAACCCGCGCAGCTCACCCTCATCGAACCGGCGGATCTTGAGGCGCGCCTCGCCCTCGCCAGTGCGCCGGGCGTGCTGCAAACCATGAGCGACCCGCTGCAGGAAGCCTCCGCTGCAAACGCAGCCAAGATGCTCCGCGCGGGCGCGAAAAGCGCAGCAGTCGATTACTGGAACACGACGCAGTCCCACTCCACGCGGCAGGGGCAGCTTAAAAAAGACACCGTCGCAATGCTCTCCCTCGCGGTTGGCACGGGACAAGCACCGGTCGGACGCGAAGGTATTCAATTTCTACCGTGTTTGGAGGTGCCGCCGCTGGCGGAAGGCGAGGAGCTCCAGCAGGGTCTGGACTTCAACATCCACGGCTCGATTTTCTCAGACAGCCCGCTGACGAGCGTCTCCGCTTCGTTCACTTCTCTCGGCGAAGGTTCCTCGATCGATGTGAGCGTCAGTTTCAACCCCGACGACAACATCCGCGATTATTCGATCTGTTCGGATGATTCAACCATCGAGGGCAAAGCGCTGGACACGCTTTTTGACATCAGCCTCCTGCGCGCCGGACGCTATCGCTTCACACTCTTGGCCAAGACTGTCGCGAAGCCCGAAGGTGTCACCCTCCAGTCAACCGAATGCAAAATCGTCGATACGAGCCGCATCATCCTCACCCGCAACAAGTTTGACGACAATTATATCGAGGCGGACAAGTTCTTTGGTGGCAATACCGAAAAGTTCCTGTTCCACTATTCCCTCTCCGCCGACCGCGGCATCGCAACCGAGAACGACTGGCGCAACAAATACATTGTCGAGTCCAGCCTAGGGCGGGTGCATAGCGACGCAGTACCGTATTTTGAGGCGGCAAACCATTATCTGGAAAACACTTATATCTGCGTGACGATCATCAACCCGCGCACGGGCAACACGACCGAAGGGCGCGTGACACTGCTCAAGGACCTGATGGAAAAAGAGACCACCTATGTGCCTCGTTTTCAATCCAACCTCGAATATGTCAGCCACCATACGCTTGGCACGGCGATTGACGTAAACGACAATATGTATCCCAACTTCAACATCTTGAGCAACCACGATTTGGTCGGCAGCGAAGTCAAGCAACACCTGGTCTACAACGGCATCAAGACCGCGGAGGACGGCAGGCAGTACTACGACTTCACCTATGATGGCAGCTATTCCGCGAAATATCAGCGCGTGCCAAAGACCATCATCAACTATCTGCTCTATGAGCTGGCGTTCTTCCGCGCGGGGTTCCAGTGGGGCTATTATTACGAAACCGCCTGCGACGGCATGCACTTCATGCTCACGGAGAACGACATCAACCGCCACATGCACACGGATATCGGGCTTCGCAAGGTCTATGAATACATCGATCCGGAATGGTTCTATACCGGTTCGCCCGCGCCCGCCGCGGCAGAGACCCCCGCACCGTAACAAAGATTCAAGCAACGTGATACAGGAGCTGCCGCGGCGCGGGCAGCTCCTTTTTTGTGCCGATAATTGCCTTGTATGCTTCTTTCACAACGAAAGAAATGTGTCTTGTGCGTTCGTTTTGTGTTTTCGTACCTCGTCGCGTATACTGTTAGGCACAAGCGTAATTGCGTTTGTCATGAATCGTACCCATTCTCAGGAGACATATGAAGCCATCCCTGTTACTCCCAAACTGCATTATGATTCTCTTCCTCGCGGGTACCTCCCTCTCCGCTCCGCTGGTCTTTTCCGCGCCGCCAACGCTCCGCGCAGAAACCACCGCAGCGCCGGAGGCAACCCCCGCGCCCGCCTCAACCGCAACACCGGTCGCGCAGGCGAGTGAATCCGCTGCCACCGCCGCAACGAACACTCCGGGCGAGGTGGATGTTGCCGCGCGCATCCGCGAAAACCTGCTGACCGATCAGCCGGCGCTCAGGCTCATCGCCATGGGCAGCGCGATCTTTCTCTACCCCGAACCCACGACAAAATCGACCAAGATCAAGCTCAGAAACGAAAACGTACGCAAGCTCAACGAGTTGATCGTATTGGACGAGGTCACCTCGCCGGAGGGCACGCCGTTTTATCATGTGCGCGCCGCGTTTTCAAAGGACACCGGCTATGTGCTGGTCAAGGACGCAAAAGAAAGCCGCCTCGCCGGAAAAGGCGAACCGGGCTATGCAAAGATCGAAGCCGCCGCGTGCGCCCTGCTCACCACGCCCGAAGAAAAAGCACCTGAGTTGGCGAAGGAATGCGAGCATCTTGTCCGCATCCTCGGCGAACTGGACGGGTATTATTATGTGATTACCGAAGCGGGCAACTTCGGTTATGTGCTGCCCGCGCAGGTGACACGCATCACGCTCTCCGAAGTCAACGAGCGCATCGCGCGCGCAGAATCGCCCGCAGTGCAGGAAACCATGCTTGACCCGATGCCGGACGCTTCCGCCGCCAACGCGGCGAAGATGCTCCGCGCGGGCACAGACAGCGCAGCGGTGCACTACTGGACGACGGCGGAAGCGCACGTGGCGCAGCAGGGCTTTCTGAAAAAGGCCGCCATCGCGATGCTTTCTGTCTCGGCCGGCAGCGTAATCACACCGGTTGGGTACGAGGGAATTCAGTTTCGCGCCTGCCCGGAGGTGCCGATGCTGGAACCAGGCGAACACCTCCAGCGCGGGCTGGACTTCAACCTCCACGGCTCGCTGTATTCCGACAGCCCGATCACGAGCGTGAGCGCCGAGATGGTGCCCGCCTCCGGCACGGGTGCCGCCATTCGCGAAAGCATTTCCTTCCTGCCGGAGCAGAACATCACCGCATATTCGCTGACCTCGCGCAGCCAAAAAGCGCTCGACAAGCTCTTTGACATCCGCAAACTCCGCGCAGGGCAATATCACTTCACGCTCACGGCAACGAGTGTTGCCCATCCCGAGCCGGTGACGCTCGTCTCCGTAGACTGCGACATTGAGCTGATGAATCATCCGACCCTGACGCAAAACAAGTTTGACGACAACTATCTCGACGCGCTGGAATTCTTTCAGGGCGACACAAGCGCGTTCCTGTTTCCGTACTACATCGGCGGCGGACGCGGGATCGGCACCGACCCGCTCTGGCGGGATTCGCACCTCGTGCGTTCCAACATGGGGCGTGTGCATGTGGATGCCGTGCCGAATTTTGAAACCGCGTATCATTACCTGAACAACACCTACGTTCGCGTTTCGCTGCGCAATCCCAGAACGGGTCAAGTGAAGGTCGGGCAAACGCTGCTGCTTGATGAGCTGATGGACAAGTGCGCAACCTATGTGCCGCGCTTCCAGTCCAATCTGGAGTACCTGAGCCACCATACGCTTGGCACAGCGGCGGATGTGAACGACAACATGTTCCCCAACGCGAACATTCCGCGAAACCATGATTTGATCGGCGGAGAGGTGCGCAACCATCTTGTCTACAACGGCATCCAAACGGACGAAAAAGGCACGCGGTATTACGACTTCACCTATGACGGATCTTATCCCGCGCGCTACAAGGTGGTACCCACGACGATCATCAACTATCTGCTCTACGAGCTGGCGTTCTATCGCGCGGGGTTTGAGTGGGGGTTCTATTATGAAACCACCTGCGATGCGATGCATTTTATGCTCACGGAAAACGACAAAAACCGGCATATGCACACGGATATTGGCCTAAGAAAGGTCTATGAATACATCGAACCCGACTGGGTCTATGTTCCAACGCCTTCGCCTTCGCCCGCGCCTTCGTTCACGCCAAAGACAAAAGCCTCGCCGGCTCCAACACCAACGCCTAAAGCAACGGCTTCCCCAACGCCGACCCCAACCAAATAAGAAATGACGCAACAAAAAACGGGAGCAAGCGCTCCCGTTTTTGATGTCTCCATATTATTTTCTCGACCGACCCTTGTTGCGCTTTTTTGCGCCGATGGTGCCGGGCTTGGCTTTGGCGGCGCGCTCCAGCGCTTCCTCGCCGGAGAGCTTGCGGATTTCGTCGCGCAGCTTTGCCGCGTGTTCGAACTCCAGCTCTCTTGCCGCCGCGCGCATCTCCTCGGTGAGCATCTTGACGCGTGCTGCCTTTTCCTCCGCGCTCATCTCGTCGCCGGTGTCCTCCACCTTTTTCGTGATGAGCAACGTCGCGCGAACCGCCTTCTTGACGCTCTGCGGCGTGATGCCGTGCTCCTCGTTATACGCCTTTTGAATTGTGCGCCTGCGGTCGGTCTCATCCATGGCATATTTCATGCTGGGCGTAATCACATCCGCATACAGGATAACTTTGCCTTCCACATTTCGCGCGGCACGTCCGATGGTCTGCACCAAGCTCGTGGATGAGCGCAGGAAGCCCTCTTTATCCGCATCCAGAATTGCAACAAGCCCCACTTCCGGCAAATCTAACCCCTCGCGGAGCAGATTGATCCCCACCAGAACGTCAAAATCGCCCAACCGTAGATCTCGGATGATCTCCATGCGCTCGATGGTCTCGATATCCGCGTGCATATAGCGCACCTTCACGCCCATGCCGTCGAGGTACTCGGTCAAATCTTCCGCCATGCGCTTGGTCAAGGTGGTGACAAGCGTGCGATAGCCCTTGAGGGATTGTTTTCGAACCTCCCCAAGCAGGTCATCGATCTGCCCTTTGACGGGTCGAACCTCCACTTCAGGGTCGATTAGACCCGTTGGACGAATGATCTGCTCCACAACCTGGCTGGAGCGGTTCATTTCGTATTCCGCTGGCGTAGCCGATACGCAGATCATCTGCGGAATACGCGCCTCAAACTCCGGAAACTTCAGCGGGCGGTTGTCATACGCGCTCGGGATGCGAAAGCCGTAGTCCACAAGCGCGGTCTTGCGCGCGAGGTCTCCGCGATACATGGCGCCAATCTGCGGAATCGTCACGTGGCTTTCATCCACGATCAGCAGAAAATCCTTCGGGAAATAGTCGATCAGCGTAAAAGGCGGCTGCCCGGGCTTGCGCCCGTCAAAGTAGCGTGAATAGTTTTCGATGCCATTGCAGTAGCCGATTTCGCGCATCATCTCGATATCATATTGCGTGCGCTGCTCGATTCTCTGCGCCTCGATCAGGCGATCCATGCGCCGGAACTCATCCCGCCGTGCCTCGGCATCACTCCAGATGGTATCGATGGCGGCCTCCAGCTTTTCGCGGCTGGTTGCATAGTGTGACGCGGGAAAGATCGCGACATGCGCGCGTTCGCCGAGCAGCTCGCCCGTGAGCGAGTTGACATCCATGATACGCTCCACCTCGTCGCCGAAGAACTCCACGCGGATTGCAGTGCCCGCGCTGGAGATCGGAAAGATATCCAGCACGTCTCCGCGCACGCGGAAGGTACCGCGCGAAAAATCGATGTCGTTGCGCTGAAACTGGATATCGACGAGCTTGCGCGTGACCTCTTCGCGGCTGATTTGCATGCCTTTTCTGAGCGAAACCGAGAGGCGCATATACTCCTCCGGGTCGCCTAACGCGTAGATGCAGGAGACGGAGGAGACGATGATCACGTCCCGCCGCTCGTTGAGCGAGCTGGTCGCGCTGTAGCGCAGGCGATCGATCTCCTCGTTGATCGCGGTCGTTTTCTCGATGTAGGTATCCGACGCGGGGATGTACGCCTCCGGCTGATAGTAGTCGTAATAGCTCACGAAATACTCCACCGCGGAATCGGGAAAAAACTCCCGAAACTCGGAACAGAGCTGCGCCGCGAGGGTTTTATTGTGCGCGATGACCAGCGTGGGCTTCTGCACACGCTCAATCACCTTTGCCATGGTGTAGGTTTTGCCGCTGCCGGTGACACCCAGCAGCACCTGTGCCTTGTCCCCGCGCTCCACGCCTTGAGACAGGCGGTCAATCGCCTGCGGCTGGTCGCCCGCGGGTTCATATTCGGATACCAGTTTAAATGTATTCATACGATTTCATATACGACGGTCTTTCCGTCGATGCGATGGGCATAGATATACTCCCTTGCCTCTTCGTGCGCGGGGTGCTTGTCGTAGACCGCGATGGCATCGAGGTTTTCAAACGTGCACGTCAGCGCGAGGTCATAGCTGCGTTCGCCGTTGTGCCAGATGTCCGCACCCGTCTCCATCGAGAGGATTTCGGGAATCTTTCCAACCATGCCGTGGAGTTTTTCAATCACCGTCGACAGGCACGCTTCGGGATCGCGAAACTTGAATAGCACGATGTATTTGAGCATGGCGTGTGCTCCTTTCTGGCAGCGGATCTTGCGGACGAATCGTGATTAAAACTCGAAATCGACCGTTGCGGTCGCCGTGCGGTGCGCTTTGATATAGGCGCGCGCCTTCTCGTGCTCCGGATGATGGTCGTAAATTTCGAGGTCTTCCTTGGTGTCAAAGGTGACGATCAGCGCCAGATCAAAGCTGCGCTCGCTGTGCTTAAAATCGCGCCCGGTTTCGATGGAGCGAATCTGCGGAACGGTCTCTTTGAGCGCGAGCAGCATCTCGCTCGCCACCGGCGCCTGCTCGTTGGGGTTCTCAAACTTGGTGAATACGATGTGTTTGATCATGGTGATACTCCTTATTCTGAACTAGATGATTATAGTCGGCTTTCGCATGTACTGCTTGACCGCAATTGCGCAAATTCGAACTTGCGGAAGTCGCGAAAACTAAAAATGCTCCTGGCACGCGAGAATCAGCGAATCTTCCGCCTTTGCCAGTCCCTGCTTCTGGTTCCATTCGATGGCGATGAACGCATCCAGCATCTCGACCAGCTGTCGATAACTGCGCTTCTTCGCGCTAGCCGCGGCCTTCTGCACGGGGTATGGCTTCATACCGAGGAGTTGCGCCGTCTGCGCCTCCGTCTTGCCGCCGAGCAAACATTGCTTGACGTTGAGCACGTTTCGCACATTGCGCGAAAACAGCGTCGCAAGCCCCATCGCGCTCTCGCTTGGATCGTTGACCAGTTCCAGCAGCGCGCGCATGCCGTCCTTTTTCTTGCCGGACCAGAGATCGTCCATAATGCCGAACACCTTTGCTTCGCTCGGCGGGCGGACGCAGAGATCCACCGCCTTCACCGTCACGCGGTTGCCAAAACCGACGTAAGCGCCGAGCATCAGCAGCGTGTTCTCCAGCGCGCCGAGGTCGGAGCCGAGGAACGCGATCATGCGGTTTGCCGCCGATTCTTCCAGCACGATGCCGTTGTCCTTTGCGCGTTTTTGCAAAAACGAGTTGAGCTGTGTGCCCGTCAACGGGTCAAACGAGACCACGCGGTTGAGCGCCGCAATCGCTTTGTAGAGCGGGTTGGTCAGCGGCGGTTTGCCCGGGCGGACGAAGATCAACGCTGTCGTCTGCGGCATGGACTTGACGTAGCCTTCCAGCGCGTTGGCGGTGTCCGCGTCAAACTCCTGTACCACAACGACGCGCAGCTCGTCAAAAAACGGCATCGTCTCGGCAGCCGCCTGAATCTCGGCGGCCTGCGGCGCGCGCAGAACGGTGGTGTTCATGTCCCGCAAGTCGGGATTGGTACGCTCGATGACCGCACGCACGCCTTTGTTCAGGCTGTACGGGTCCTCTCCGCAAAAATAGTATGCGCCGCCGACGGTGGCTCCACCGGC
>JAEWYO010000016.1 GCA_023395595.1 Bacillota bacterium | reverse complement strand
AGCTGCACCATCATCGGGCAGGATTGCTATTATCGCAACTTTCCCGATTTGCCGTTTTCCGAACGAATCAAGCTCAACTACGACGAGCCGGGTATCTTTGACTTTGACGAGCTGCTAGCAGACATCGACCTGCTGCAAAATGGGCACCCCATCACCACAAAGGGTTATGATTACGTCAACTACGAGCGCGCGGATACGCCGGATGTGCTGATTGCGCCGCCGGAAGTGCTGGTGCTCGAAGGCATCCATATGTTTTTTGACAAACGTATTTGCGAAAGAATGTCACTTAAGGTCTATCTGCATGTGGACGTGGATATTTGCCTTCTGCGCCGCATCAAACGCGACATCAAGGCACGCGGACGTTCCATCGACAACATTGCAGAGCAATATGTGGATACCGTAAAACCGGTCTACGAAAAATATATTGCAAACTACATCAACGATGCGGATTTTGCCGTCATGCGAGGCGGAAAAAACAAGATGGCGATCGATGCAATCTCCGCTTACTTGACAACAAAGGTGTTGGCGGAACGCTTTGTGGAGCCGGAATGCGCACCAAGCGCAGAGCAACAAATCTTCGAACAGGAAGAGCTGGAAGTCTAGGAGTCTGGCATAGATTTTGATCCGAGGAAACCCGTTCAGGAGGACAAACAATGAGACAACGGTTGCGAGAGCATGACCACTATGAACTGCCTCGGCACGGCGCAGGGCGGGTGATTGCCTATTGTATCGTGCTCATCGTACTCAACGCGATGCTGGCGGTCTATACCGTCTATATGCTTGGCATGGCGATTGCTTTTGACTGGACAATCCTCCAGAGCGGAACGTTGCAAGTCATTCTTGAGAGCGCATTACAACTGCTTCTGTTCTTCTCGCCTGTGATCCTTACGCTTTTGCTCAACCGTCTGCTCTATCGCGCGTTTCGCGGGCATGGACGATTTCCGCACGGGATGTGGTTTTTTGCGATGCTGGCGATGATCGTGGTTCAAGCCGCGGTGATCGCGCTCATCTTCGGCTACGGTTATGTGGATGGGGTGAACGGTCTGAACATTGAACAACTCACGGCGGCACCAATCGGATAAATCTGCACGAACCAAACTTCATCACACAACGACGTGTGCAGGGGAACACGGGTTTTCCTGCACATTTTATCTTTTTTTGCATTCCAGAGCGCAGTATGTTACAATGCTTTTACGATTACTTGACGGAGTTCCTGCATGAAATTACTTTTAAGCAATGATGATGGCGTGTTTGCCGGTGGCATTCGCGCATTGGCGACGGAGCTAAACCGACACCACGACTTGTTTGTTTCCGCGCCGGATCGCGAAAGAAGCGCGGTCAGCCGCGCAATGACGCTCAATGAGCCGCTTCGCGCGCAGAAGACGCACATCGAAGGCTTACCGGAAGTTCCGGCGTTTGCGGTCAGCGGCACTCCGGTGGATTGTGTCCGCCTCGCATTGGGTAATCTTTTTACCGCGCCGGACATCGTCGTTTCCGGCATCAACCTCGGCGCAAACCTCGGCACGGACGTGCTCTATAGCGGAACTGTCGCCGCCGCGCACGAAGCGGCGCTGCTGGGCTATCCGGCTATCGCAATTTCAAGCCTCTCCCACAAAGGGGAATATCTTGAAACGGCAGCTAGGATCGCAAATTTTGCGGTGGACTATTTGCGCGAACATCCGCTTTCGTTTGGCACTGTCCTCAACGTCAATGTTCCATCTGTGCCATATGAGGCGCTCAAGGGTATCAAGATAACCCCGCTTGCAATTGAAGAATACGCTTTGGAGTATGTCGAAAGACAAGACCCCTTTGGCAGAACGTACTATTGGTGCCCGCGCGGCTGCACGACCTGCTCGGAAGGGATGGACGTGGACGACCGTTGGGCGCGAGAAGGATATGTAACCCTCACGCCGATTACGTATGATCTCACGCAGTATTCCCGCATGGGAGAGATGGATGCGCACGATATTCGCTGGCTCGGCTGACGATATCGCGCGGCACGCGACCAAAATAGTATGGAGGAACAAGGATTCATGGACGCATTGTTTTCGATGATGGAAAAGCAGTATTCCACCTTTTCCAAAGGGCAAAGGCGCATCGCGGAATACATCTTCAATTCCTATGACGACGCTGCGTTCATGACCGCGGCAAAGCTTGGCGAGCGCGTTGGTGTTTCCGAATCCACCGTCGTCCGCTTTGCGTATATGCTGGGGCTCGACGGCTATCCCGCCCTGCAGGAAGCGCTTCAGGATCTCATTCGCCACCGGCTGACAAGCGTACAGCGCATCCGCCTTGCGGCAAACATTCCGCAGCAGGATGTGCTCAAAACCGTGCTTTCTTCCGATATGAACAACATCCGTGCAACCATCGATATGATCGACAACGAAAGTTTCGATGGCGCAATCAACGCGATTCTGCGTGCAAGACGCATCTACGTGCTCGGCATTCGCAGTGCGATGTCGCTGGCACAGTTTTTGACGTATTATCTGGACTATGTCTGCGACAACGTCATGTTCGTTAACGGTGCGGTGCAGGACATTCATGAGCGCATGCTCCGCGTGGACGCGCAGGACGTCTGCTTCGGCATCAGCTTCCCGCGCTATAGTGCGCGCACTGTGGACGCGATGAAGTATGCAAAATCAAAGGGAGCAACGCTGATTGCCTTGACCGATATGCCGACCTCGCCTGTTGCGCGCATCTCCGACTTTACGCTTTGCGCGCGGAGCGACATGGCTTCATTTGCGGACTCTTTGGTTGCGCCGCTGTCTCTCATCAACGCGATTATCGTCGCAATCGGACACGCCCGAAAGGACGAAGCCTATCAGCACCTCACGCAATTGGAAGAGGTTTGGCACGCCGAAGGCGTCTATCTCTCCGAGGTGGTCAAAGAGGAGCGTACATGATTGTCTTCGTCATCGGTGGCGGGCCTGCCGGCATGATTGCGGCGGCAAACGCCGCCCGCAGCGGGCATCAGGTGACGCTCTTTGAGCGAAACGAGAAGCTTGGCAAAAAGCTCTATATCACCGGAAAAGGACGCTGCAATGTCACGAACATTGCGGATCGGGACGCGTTCTTTGAGCATGTGCTGCGAAACCCGCGTTTCCTGTACAGCGCATTTTCACATTTTGACAACAAAGCACTCATGGATCGCATTGAACAGGCGGGCGTGCCGCTCAAGACCGAGCGCGGTGGGCGTGTTTTCCCGGTTTCGGATAAGTCGAACGATATCCTCCGCGCATGCGAAAAGATCGTACGCGAATCGGGGGTTACGGTTCGGCTCAACACACGTGTGGAAGATATCCTCGTGCAGGATGGCGCGGTAAACGGCATTCGTGTGGATGGTAAATCGCTCACCTGCGACGCGGCTGTTGTCGCGACGGGAGGAATTTCCTATCCGCAGACAGGTTCGACCGGAGATGGGTACACCTTTGCCCGCGCAACAGGACATACGATAGAAGAACCGGTGGCCTCGTTGGTTCCGCTGGTGACGGAAGAAAACTGGCCGCGCGAACTGGCTGGATTGACGCTCAAAAACGTTACGCTTTCCGCTGAGAAGAAGGGGAAAGAGATATTCTCCGAGTTGGGCGAGCTGCTGTTTACCCATTTTGGCATCAGCGGGCCGCTCGTGCTCTCGCTCTCCGGCGTCATTGCCGGACAGCCGGCGGGAACGCGGCTTGCAATTGATCTCAAGCCCGCGCTCACGCATGAGCAACTTGACGCGAGACTATTGCGAGATTTGCAGGAAGGCGCGCGGCAGCAGGTGAAGACTGCGCTGCATGCACTCCTACCGCAACGACTATTGGAATCCGTGCTGGAACTCGCTCAAATCGATGGCGCGCTTCCGGTCGGGCAATTGAGTAAGACGATGCGTCTGCGCCTAGTGGAGCTCCTCAAAGCGCTGCCGCTGACCGTCAGCGGTGCGCGCGGACTCAACGAGGCGGTCGTGACCCGCGGCGGAGTGAGCGTAAAAGATGTGAATGCTTCTACAATGGAGAGCAAGCGCGTCAAAGGACTTTATTTTGCCGGAGAAGTGCTTGACCTCGATGCAACGACGGGGGGATACAACCTCCAGATCGCCTGGTCAACCGGCGCGCTGGCGGGGGATAGTATTTTCGAATGATGAGTGAACCAAAGAACGGGGGCAAGCGCATGCAAGAGCATCTGAACATCGCCATTGACGGCCCCTCCGGCGCGGGAAAATCCACGCTGGCAAAGGCGGTTGCAAGCGCGCTGCAGATACGCTATCTCGACACGGGATCTATGTATCGCGCAATGGCGTTGTTTGCCATACGGCGCGGGATCAACGTCAGCGACGAAGCGGGCCTCAAGACGATTCTCGATGACGCTGACATTCGCGTGCGCTATGACGAGCGCGGTCAGCGTGTGCTGATTGGCGAGGAGGACGTAACGGACGTACTGCGCACCCAAGAGCTTGCTATGGGCGCCTCGACCGTTAGCGCGCATCCTTGCGTGCGGGAGAAGCTTGCGGAATTGCAACGCGAGGTTGGTCGCAATTATGACGTGGTCATGGATGGACGGGATATCACGACGAACGTACTTCCGAACACCAAACATAAGTTTTTTGTGACCGCCAGCCCGGAGATTCGCGCCGAACGACGGCTCAAAGAGCTCCGCGCGCGCGGCAGCATGCAAGAGACGTATGAACAGGTGCTCGCGGACATCAAGCTGCGCGATCACAACGATAGCACGCGTGCCTACATGCCGCTCCGGCAAACGGACGACGCAATGCGCATCGACACCAGCGAAATGTCGATTGACGAAGCGCTCGCGGCTTTGCTTAGCGCGGTAGCCGAGCAGCAGGATCGATAAAACGCATCGATTGGTTTCGGAAACAGACGATCCTCGAACGAAAGCGCATTCAACAGCGCGATGGATATAGCGTACCAAAGGAAGAAGGAAGCGCGTTACCATGCTCTACATCCTATTTAAATATCTGCTTACGCCGTTCTTCTGGCTGTTTTACCGCCCGAAGGTCAAGAACTTTGGCCGGCTCTTTTTTCGCGGACGCGGAATTTTGATCTCCAACCATTTTTCGTTGGGTGACCCGATTCGCCTCGCGATGGTTGCGCCGCGCCCGATTCATTTCATGGCGAAGCAGGAGTTGTTTGACACACCCGTCAAGCGCTTCTTTCTTAAGGGACTGCTGGCGTTTCCTGTTTATCGAAAGCAGGCAGACATGGTGTCGCTCAAGCAGGCAATGTCCGTTCTTGAGAAAAATCATATTTTCGGCATCTTCCCCGAAGGGCGCCGTTCGCTCACGGGGGAACTGGACTCGTTTGAAAAAGGAGCGGCATTCCTCGCACTGCGCTGCAATTCGCCGATTATTCCGGTGTATGCTGATCCAAACTGGAAGAAGCGCGGGCAGGTGCGGATGGTGATTGGCGAGGTGATTGACCCGAATGAAGTCGCCAAGACATATGCCGGGCGCAGCGTAGACGCTGTTACGGACGCGATCCGCGACAGCCTGCAAAACCTCAAAAACGAACTGGAGCTTATGCCATAACGGCAGATATGTGTAAATGAAGATTTTACTAGCAAAAAATAGCGGGTTCTGCTTCGGAGTGCGCCGCGCGGTCGAGATGGCCGAGCAGTGCGCGAAGGAGCGCGGAACGGTCTATACCTACGGCAACATCATCCACAACGAGGAGGTTGTACGCGAACTCGCGGAAAAAGGCGTGCATTCGATTGAAAACCTTGCAAGCTTGCAAAAAGGAGACACGTTGATCATCCGCGCGCATGGCGCACCGCCTGCGGTCTATGACGAAAGTGAAACTACGGGAATTAGGTTGATCGACGCAACCTGTCCGTATGTCAAACGCATCCATCGGATCGTGGAGAAAGCGACGGAGGAGGGAAACACAGTCCTCATCGCAGGAAAAGCCAACCACCCGGAAGTGATCGGAATCCGCGGCTGGGCGGGTGGCAACGCCTTTGTCCTCGAGTCTGAAGCAGATGTTGAAACGCTGCCCCCGATTCAAAAGGCGGTTCTTGTCGCGCAGACGACGCTGCCTGAAGAGACACTCTATGCCATCCAACGCGCAATTGAATCTCGTGATGTAAATCCGCTTTCGTTGACAATCCGAAACACAATTTGCGACACAACGCGAGATAGGCAGAGCGAAGCGGAAGAGATTTCCCGCCGCAGCACGCGTATGCTTGTGCTTGGCTCAAAATCCAGCGCAAACACACAAAAGCTGGTCGAAATCTGTAAAAAACACTGTAAAAATACAGAAAACATCGATTCCATCGACAAACTTTTGCTTGATAAATTACCATCCGATGATATAATAGGTATTGTTGCGGGCGCATCGACGCCGGACCGGATGATTAGGGAGGTACTACAAGTAATGAGCGAACAGGAAAAAACGACGATCGAGACCATTGAAGCGGAAGCTCCCGCCGAGGAAGTCGTCGTGCCCCAGGTAACCGAAGAAGTCGTGGCGGCTGTGGAAGCGCCCAAAGCCACAGCGAAGGCAAAGGCCGAACCCAAGCCGGAACACGAAGACAGTTCCGACTTTGCATCCGCGTTTGAAAAGACCATGACGCGCATTCATAATGGCCAGGTGCTCGAAGGAACGGTCATCTCCGTGGTCGATGGCGAAGTATTCGTCAATGTTGGCTACAAGTCGGATGGCGTGATTCCCGTGGGCGAGCTTTCCAGCGACTCGGACGTGAAGGCCGAAGACCTGTTTAAAGAAGGCGACACCATCGAAGTCGAAGTCACCAAGGTGAACGACGGAGACGGCAACGTGCTCCTCTCCCGCAAAAACGTTGAGAGCAAGAAGCTCTGGGACGAACTCCTCAGCCAGGAAAACATCGAAGAGAAGATCTTCGAAGCGGTTGGCAAAGAGGTCGTCAAAGGCGGTCTGATTGCGGACATCAGCGGCATTCGCGCGTTCGTCCCCGCGTCTCAGGTTTCTACCCGGTATATTGAGAACCTCAACGAGTTTATTGGCAAGCCCATGAAGCTCAAGGTTCTGGAAGTAGATCGTCAGAGAAAACGCATTGTCGCATCCCAGAAGCAGGTTCTGATCGCGGAAGCCGCGGCAGAGAAGCATGCAAAATGGGAACTGCTCGTCGTCGGCAGCAAAGTCAACGGCGTTGTGCGCAGAATTGCTGATTTCGGCGCGTTTGTGGACATCGGCGGTATCGATGGCCTCGTTCACGTAACCGATGCAGCATGGGGCCGTGTGAAGCATCCTTCCGATGTGTTCACGATCGGTCAAGAGATCGAAGTGATCATTCTCAACGTGGATGTTGAGAAAGAGCGCGTCTCTCTCGGCTACAAGCAGCTTCAGCCCAAGCCCTGGATGCTTGCCGGCGAAAAGTATGCGGTTGGTTCGATTGTTGAGGGCAAGGTTGTCCGCATCGTTCCCTTTGGCGCATTTGTGGCGCTTGAGAGCACGATTGACGGCCTGATCCATATTTCGCAGGTTTCCGTCCATCGCATTGCGAAGGTCGAAGACGAGCTCAAGGTTGGCGATGTGGTTCGCTGCAAGGTTCTCGAGGTCAGCCCCGAAGCCAAGCGCATCAGCCTCAGCCGCAAGGAAGCGCTCCTCGAAGAGGATCCCGCGCTTGCCGAGCAGCTTGCCGCCGAAAAAGCCGAGCGTGACCGCCAGTATGCGGAGCGTCAGGAACAGCGCCAGCAGCAGCGCGATTCTCAGCAGTCGCAGCAGAGCCAGCAGTCGCAGCAGCCGCGCGCAGAGCGTCCGGAGCGTGCACCGCGTGCCTCTAGCAGCGATCGTTCCTCTTCCAGAGACAGCGGTGACCGCCGCCGTCGCAACAACGAGGATGGTGATTACGAACTGCCGCCGGTGCAGGAAGCAAAAACCTCACTGGCATCCCTCTTCGAAGGTCTCAAGGTTGACGAGTAAGCGAATCCATTCAAGAACCACCCAAACGGGTGGTTCTTTTTCTTGCGCGATTAGGTTGTGTGAAGATGCTCTGGTTGCTATACTGATGCTATGCGAAAACAAAAAGTGCATTTGATAGACGCAAATGAACGAATCCCGATTCAGGCGGTCAAATATGGTTTGGCCGCGTTTGGCGGCTTTGCAGCGGACTATTGCGTGCTGCTCCTGCTCAAAGAAATAGTGGGGCTGCATTATCTGGCGGCCGTACCGCTCGCTTTTCTGGCAGGAATTGCGGTGAACTATCTCATCGGTATTTGGTTTGTGTTCCGTCGTGGCAGGCTGTCGCTCGGGAAAGAGCTGCTGCTGTTTGTGACGATTTCGCTCCTGGCACTTGCGATAACCGAGGGGAGCATGTTCCTTCTAACTGATCTTATGCATGTGGACTATCGGATCTCGCGTCTGATCTCAGGTGTGGTGACTTATCTGTTTAATTTCTTCTCTAGACGATTCCTGATCTATCGGGCAAGCAGACAAGAAGAAACGATTCAGACGGATCAATAAATAGTCAAAGCAAAAAGACGGAGGCAAACGATTGCTTCCGTCTTTGTCTTTGGATACTGGCGATTACGGCCCTTCCACCGGTGCTGGGGTCAGAGAGGGCGTTGCGGAGGGAACCGGTGTCGGAGTTGCTTTGATGCCGATCTGTTTTCTCAGCGGGTTGCCGGGGTAAACATCCGTATACCGGAAGTTCTGCTCGGTGACATTGCCATTTACATAATGATCGACATAGACATCCACCGTGAACTTCGAACGCGGTTCTGCAAGAATTTTCTCTTCTCCGACAAACAAATTCTTGGTCTCGGTGATTTCATCTTCGCCGGGCGATTCTTCCGAAACAACCACTGCACGGAGTTTGTATTCTTCTCCTGCAGGCAATGCCTGCCCGTAGATGACAACGTTCAAATCACGCTTGCGGCTCTTTGCCCGCTTGTTCTCGGTCGAATACGCATAGATGTACAACTCGTGATCCGACGTATTCTTGAACTGGAAATCGATGTGGTTCGTATCGACGGTTGCATCCAAACCCTTGTCAACGTAGGTGGAGGGGATGGAGTGCCTCTGCCGTTCAACAATTTCGATATAAGGGAACACCTGCATCACGGCGTTGTAGAGCGTTGTGCTGACCTGACAGACACCGCCGCCATACTGCTTTGTCATCGTGTCTCCGCCGAAGATACCGTTGGCCAACATCCAACCATTTGCCTCGGTGCGGTCGCCCACAACATCATTGAAGCTGAAGGTCTCGCCGGGCTTGACAACCTGTTTGTTGATGGCAGCCGCAGCCTTCTCCACGTTGAATGCGCGGTTTGGAATCACTGCGCGCTGGTCTTCTGTGTCCTCCGCGGTGCCTTTGAAGTCATAGGTCGTGGTAAATTTCGCAATCTGCGTGAAATTCGCCTGAATATCCGCTACTGTAATGGAAGGCGGAATATTCGTCAAAGTCGGCGTGAGCGTGGTCTGCCATTGCCCGGCATCGACCGCCTGCTTGACCAGTGTGACTGTGGAGGCGACATCCAGCCCGAATCCAGGCGTGCCTTCCACATACTGCGGGGTGGGCTTTCCGCTGCTGGAGAAGTCCATGGTTGCGCTTGCGTCCACGGGCGGCTTGCTGGAGGTCTGATTGATTGCGTCGATGCGGCTGGCAAGTGCGGCTTCGTCGATACTGATCTTGGTGGAGTAGTTTTGGTTTGCGCCGCCGGAAAGTGCCTGCTCAATGACCTCATTTAGGTTGGAGGAGACATTCATATCTGCGCCGGTGATGGTAGCGTTGATCTCTGCGCTGGAGAGCGTGATGGCGATGCGTTCCATCATGGTGGATTCGTTGGATTCCAACTGCGGTCGCACCTCATCAATCGTCTTGCCGGAAACATCCATTCCGTTGATGGTGACGCCATTGCGGAATTTTCCGGTTTCCAGATCCACCGGAGCGGGCGCGGCACAGCTATTGACCAGCACGACGACGGCAACGACAATTAGCGCAAGAAAAGCAATGCTCATCCCCGCTAGGATCATCTTGCGCTTGCGCGCCTTCGCTCTGCGTGCGCTTGCACGCTTGGCAGAGGCTTGCGACGCGCTGCGATTCGGTGCCTGATAATATTCCATTTGACCGCTAGAAGGCCGCTCCGGGCGATTTGCGGAACGCTCCGGAGGACGGCTTGCATTGGGCCGGGTTGATTTTGTTGTGTCGGGCAATCCCGAGTATTTTTCGTACATGGTGGTCCTTTATCGTCATCAGCATTTTGCACGCCAAAGAGCACGCATTTCTTATTATACACGGTTCCGAAAACGCAAGCAACCGTTTCAACCCGGTAGAAGGGTGCAGGCATTGTGATTTCGTGAATATTTGGTATCATTGCGTGAAAATTTTGATGGCTTGCTATCGATCTAAAAAGATCGGTTGACAGGGAAAAAAGCGACGTTATAATATAAATGAACACGTTCATTTATAAGAAACGAGGTGGGTTCGACTGCGTAAGAAAGACACAGAATTGCGAAATACACTGCTCGCCTGCGCGGGAAGGATCGAGTGCACCGAAGGGGTGGGGGCGATCAATATCCGCCGCCTTGCTTCGGAGGCAAATATTGCCGTTGGCACGGTGTATAACTATTTCGAGAGCAAGCAGGAGGTGCTGCTTGCCCTGACGGAGGCGTATTGGCAAAACGCACTGGAAGAGATGCGTGTGCGCATTACGGCGGAGCGATTTCCCGAACAAATCGGGCAAATCATCCATTTCTTGCGCTTGAAGATGAACGACTGTGCGAAAATTTTGATGAAGAGTCTACGAGACGACGCGGAAACGGCGCAAATTCGCATGGCAGCTATGCAGCGTGTGCTAAAGCGTGCGCTGGTGGAGCGGCTTGATCGCGATACTGCCATTCGCGTCGGGGTCTGGGATAAGGACTTTACCAAAGAATCGTTTGCAGAGTTTGTGCTTCTCAACCTCGTCATGCTGATGCAGCAAGCGGATGAGGACGAGGGTGAAGGCATGCTGCTTCGCATACTTGAACGAATACTCTACTAAAACACAAAGGAGAACACAGTATGGTACAGGCATTGGCGGAATCGATCTTTGACGCATTGTATTTAACGTTTGCAATCGTCATCGGTCTGTTTTTGATCACAAAAGGCGGGAATGGCTCGCTCGTACAAAAATTCGGTATTATGGCGCTCGTGCTCGGCGGTGGAGACGCATTTCATCTCGTACCGCGCGCGATTTCACTCTGGACCACTGGGCTGGAAGCAAACGCGGCTGCCCTCGGTATTGGCAAATTGATCACATCGGTTACGATGACGATCTTTTACCTGATTCTCTACTACATCTGGCGGGAACGTTATCAGATTTCGGGCAGAAAGCCGCTGACCATCACCATGTGGGTGTTGACCGCGGTGCGCGTGGCGCTCTGTGCACTGCCGCAAAACCAATGGCTGACCTATCATCAACCGCTGCTCTGGGGCGTTCTGCGCAACATCCCGTTTGCAATCATGGGCATCATTCTGATCGTACTCTTTGCGCAGGAGGCAAAACGCGTCAATGATCGCGTGTTCCGCTTCATGTGGCTGGCAATCACACTTTCGTTTCTGTTCTATCTGCCGGTCGTACTGTTTGCGGAACAGATTCCGATGATCGGCATGCTGATGATCCCGAAAACGCTGGCGTATGTTTGGATCGTTGTCATGGGGCTCAATCTCTATCGACAGACAAACCGCGCGGCAGGTTAACAATGAAACGATAAGGAGAAATATATGATCAAACGATATTTTAACGCGTCAATCGTCTACGCAAGCCTCGCACTAGCGGGCGGCGTATTCTACCGTGAATTTACTAAGTATGCTGAGTTTACTGGCAAGACTAACCTTGCGTTTATCCACACGCACTATTTTATGCTCGGCATGTTCTTCTTTCTCGCACTCGTACTTCTGGAGCGGGCGTTCAGCTTCTCCGCACAGAAAGCGGGCAAAGCTTGGGTAACGGTCTATCACGTCGGGCTGAACATCACGACCACATGCCTGTTCCTCCGCGGATTGGCGCAGGCAACCGAGACTGTTCTCTCACCCGCGATGAATGGCGCGCTCTCCGGCGTATCCGGCATCGGGCATATTCTGCTGGGCTCCGCGATGATTGCATTGTTGATTCTCATCCGCAGAAGTGCAGTCAAAAGCGTGGCATAACGAATCGAATCATAAAAACTCAAAAAACGCGGCTTACTGCCGCGTTTTTGCTTTTCTGTATTGTTCCTTCAAACTGCTGTTTTCGCAAAGGCAGAATGGATGCCCCGCAGGATCCAGCATCGACACAAACACATCGTCCTCGCTGCCAAACTGCGCCTCCGTCCGGCGTGCACCGAGGCGAATCGCTTCCGCCACCGCTTGCTCGATATCCGGTACCTGAAAATCAAAGTGAATCTGCTTTTGCTGGCGGTTCGGTTCCTCCGGCCAGACGGGCGGCACATAGTCCTCCTCCTGCGAAAAGAGCAAGACAAGCCCGTTTTGGCTGATCAGCGATGGGTACCCGTAGAGCATGCCGCGCTCCCAGCCGAGGAGGTTTTCGTAAAACGTGCAGAGGGCTTCTTTGTCTGCGCAGTCAATCAGGATGTCGCCAACTTGAATGAGCTCAATCATGTGCGTGCCTCGCTTTCTTTGTGCTGGATGGATGGATCAAAATCGATTGGACGCTGCCAGAGCAGCAGAAATACAAACAACAATACGACAAACGCAATCCAAACTGCGTGAACGCCCAGCGCACCTGCGGCGAGAAAACCGCCCACTGCGCCGCAGATGAAGAAGACGATGATGGCGTAGTACTTGAGCGCGCTATGAAACAAGGCTTTCTCTTTTGTCTGCAAGGATCGAAACAAAAGCTCCGTTCCACTGCGTAAATTGCCTGTGCACATCGTCGTGGCATAGGAGAGCCCGTGCACCGTGCGAAACGATTGCACCTGCAACGCGCAGACAAACGAGATTGCGATGTTCACGGAGGCGTTACAGCGGCCGCTTGGCACAAACCCGATGATCAACAGCAAGGCACACTCGATGCCGAGCACAAGCTGACGCCAATGCAAACGTCGGCTTTGACGAAAGCGGCTCCGAATCCACTCCGCAAGCAATACACCGGCGGCAAATGCGAGAATCGGAATACAGTAGGAGAGCGAGTCCGACCAACGATGTTCGGACAGGCGCAACCCGAAGAGAACCATGTTGCCCGTCTGCGCGTTGGCAAAAACGCCGCCGCGCGTGATATAGGTATATGCGTCAAGAAACCCGCCGGTGAGCGAAAGCAGCATACCGACGAAAAAGGACTCCGAGCGTTGAACGGAATCAAACCGATGATTGGTGTGCACGAAAACGACCTCCAATTCGACTGCGCTCAATATAGCACATTTTAGAAGGATCGCAAACAGGCGCCGCGGGCACGAGCGTGCAATTTTGAAACGGATATTCGATGGAGCAGCGGATCACCGCCAAATGATCAAGTCTTCCAGCGGTTGGCGTGTTTTATCGCGGTGCGGTTCTTCGGCGCGATAGCCAAACCCCGCCATGACGGAGACACCAAAATGTGCCGGATCAAACACGCCTTGCTCCGCGAGAAGCGAATCCACGCTTGCGCGATGAAATCCTTCAATCGGACAGGAGTCGATGCCGAGAAACGCGGCTGTTGTGAGCATGTTTGAAAGCAGGATATACGTTTGCTTGCACGCCCAGTCAAACATCGCTCGCTCACTTTCCAGCAGACGGAAATCGTCCTCCTGAAACGCGCGGTATTTCTCACGCCGCTGTTTGGCAACCTCGACAGGTTGTTGCTGAATTTCGTGCATGATATGCGTAATATAATCTGAGGAGTAGATCAAATCCGGCGTTTTTCGCGCCAGCAATATCACAAAATGACTTGCGCCGTCGAGGCTTTTTTGCGCACCCCAGGCGAGCGGGTAGAGTTTTTGCCTAAGCGCTTCGTCTGTGAGCACGACGATCTTCCACGGCTCGAAACCAAAGGAGGAAGGCGAGAGGCGCGCCGCCTCCAGGATGGTATCAAAATCTTCTTTTGAGATCGTCTTTGATGGATCAAAGCTCTTGCAGGCATGGCGGAAGCGAAACACATCGAGAATTTCTTTTTTGCGTGAGTACTGTTCCATGTTTCACGTCTCCTTTGCTTATGGATTGCGTCTGATTAGCATCCATTCTATCATTTGCGCAAGTAGATGAGAAGTCATGCGGTTTTTGCTTTTCGTATGAGCAATGCAAGTAAAGCAAAGAGGAAATCAAATTCATTGCTTGACTTTGCCACAATGTCAAGGTTTATCATGAAGATGCAATCCGGATTTGCAGACGAAAACAGGAGGGCAACATGTTCAAAATCGGGGAATTCTCTCAGCTCGTGCGCGTTTCTCCGCGGATGCTGCGGCATTACGAAAAATGCGGCTTGATTCAGCCTGCTTCTATTGATGTGTTTACGGGCTATCGCCAGTATTCCGCGGCGCAGATTCCGCAGATCGCGCAAATTGCAGCCCTACGGGATGTCGGGTTTTCAATCGATGAGATTGGGGAAGTTCTGCCGCGCATGGACGATAGAGCCTTTCTGGAAGAGCTGCTGCGCGAGAAGGCGAAGCTGCTGCGCGAAACAATTGCGCAGGATCACGCGCGGCTGACAAAGCTCATGCAAATGAGCGGTGAACTGCGAAAGGAGCAAATGATTATGCTATATGAAGTGGAACTCAAAAAACTCGATTCCGTGAAGGTGCTGTCTTTGCGCGGCATTATTCCGCAATACAATCAGGAAAACATCCTCTGGGAAAAACTGGGAGCATATCTGACACAAAACAGCATTGCCTGCCGCAGTGGCGGGTACTCGACCTATTTTGATGAGGCGTACATGGAGGCGAACCCGGATGTCGAGATTGCTGTACCTGTGGACATACTCGGCGAAAGCAGGGGAGAGTTTGTATTTAAGGAATATCCAGCGGTTGTGCTCGCGGCGACGCTGCGTTTCTCCGGCCCGTTTGATGGCGGCTATGATGCGGCGGGAGAAAAGCTCGCCAAATGGTTGGAGGCAAACGGGTATGCCTTTGCGGGCAATCTGCGCGGGCACGTGATCACTTCGCCGGACGATACACTGGACCCGGAGCAATGGCTGACAGAGCTGCAGGTTCCTGTTCGTAAGGTTTCGTAATCTACCAAAACGACAGAAGGGAACTCCGCGCGGGGTTCCCTTCGTGCATGCGGTTACAATTTTTCTTGTAAATCACGGGATTGAAAGATCAAATCAGTTGATCTGATATGTGGCTTCAACCGCAACATTGCCTTTGATCGCGATCCAAACAGGCGAGATCATCTCCGCTTGACGAAGTACGGTCTGCATGTCCTCGGCGGTCACATCGTTGGATTGAATCATGACATGGAAAAAAATCTTTTTGAGCGCGAGCGGTTGCTCGCTGCGCTCGCCTTCCGCGCGGACACGATACTGGTCGATATGCTTGCCAAGCCGCAGGAGCAGCCCGACGAGTGCTGTGCTGACGCAGCCGGAGAAGGTCATCACCAGCGCTTCAAGCCCGGCGAGGCCATCGCCCGTGCCCAGCGGCGGGGTATAGTCAAACAAAACGGGCAACGCGGGATGATCCGCGCTGGTTGCTTCAAAATGAACGTTTCCTGCGGTGCGCTCCAAGGTGACGACGATGTTTTCCATGCGGCTTGCTCCTGTTTTAGATAATTGCATTCAACCGAATGCATCAACCATAGTGTAGCGCGTTGGAGGGAATAGTCAATCTATGATTTTTCCGTGGTGGCGCGAGAAATAGAGTTGAGGGGTTGTGTCGGGAATGACGCAGCAAGAATCTGCTGAACCCAGCGAAGAAGCAGCGTGAAGTAAGGAACAGAATCCAGTTTTACTGCATTTAGCTCGTTATCCCAGCCCATGCTGATGCGAAGAATTTCATGCGCATCTCCAGACAAAAGGGGGAGCAGCTCACGCTTTGTGCGAATGTAATCGCCGCTTTGCAGATAATACTCGATTTGGAGCAGAAAGAACGCGCCTTTGAACATGCCTTGCAAAGCACATAGGTTGCCAGGATCATGTACGGCTGTGTGGCAGCAGGCGTGATACAAGCCGGAAGCGCTGATCTTTGCGCTGTCGATGATGTCTTTTCGCGTAAAACATGGCAATAGCGCATGCATATCGCCGAAGTAAGCACACGTATCCTGCTCAAATTGAAACAGCTCATGTTTTGCCCAGTTCAGAAGATCCATTTTACCTGCGATGAAACCGCAGGCTTTTTCGTGTTCCGGCATTGTTGAGAGAATGGTTCGATAGGCAGAGAGGTCATCCATCGTGAGCGTATCGAGAAGCACAACAGCGTCGATGTCGCTTTGTTCGTGGGCTTCGTTTCGCAAATAGCTTCCTTGCAAGCCGACGAACACAAGCCTATTTCGAAAATGTGAGGTGAGTTTTGTGACAAGATTGCGCATCCAACTCTGTGCTTGAATCATATTGATCTCCTTTCATTGTGCGGCGCATTACCTATATGGAATCAAGTGTGATAGGCGCAAAAAAGGGACTTCGTGTTGAAGTCCCTCTTTGTTTATGGTCTGGGTGAAAGGATTTGAACCTTCGGCCTCTTGACCCCCAGTCAAGCACGCTACCAAACTGCGCTACACCCAGACGGCGTTGTTTATGATAGCATTTGGCAGGCGAAATGTCAACACTTCCGAAGCGCCTTTGCATGGATTTCCAGCGAAAAGAAACACGAATTTTTCCGCGTTGACGAGTGTCAATTGCATGGCAAAAAAACGGATGCCGAAGACAAAACATGCAACGCGTGATATAATTGAACAAAACAAAGTTTAAATATAACAGAAAGTGAAACGATATCGTATGAAGTTTTTCAGCCAATCCCCGGCGGAGCAGATCGCCTCTGTCATGCGCCGCGTTTATGACCGCGGGCTGACCACGGCAACCGGCGGAAACATCTCTGTGCTGGACGAAAACGGAGACATCTGGATCACGCCCAAAGGATATGACAAGGGCAGCCTCACGCACGAGGATATCGTTTGTGTCCATCCCGATGGTACGTTTACCGGCAAGCATGAGCCTTCCAGCGAAATCTTTTTTCACCGCGCAACCTATCGCGCTCGGCCGGATTTTCACGCAGTGGTGCATGCGCACCCCGTGTTTTGCATCGCGTTTTCGCTCACGCGCACACTTCCGCGCGTGGATCTGCTGCCGGACACGCTATCGCGCTGCAGTCATATGCGCCTTTCAAAATACGCCATGATGGGCAGCCCGGAACTCGGCGAAAACATGTTTGCGGAGTTTTCCAAGGGCGCGGATGTTGTGTTCCTTGAAAACCACGGTGTCTGCGTCGGCGGGGAAAACCTGCTGACGGCTTATCAGCGCTTTGAGACGATTGAATTTGCAGCAAAGCTGGATTTGCTTGCCCGCAAGCTTGGCAATCCGCGTGCTGTGACTAGGGAGCAGCTAACGTGCTGGAATGCGCGAACAGCACCGGTCTATCAGCCGCTGAATGGACACAAAGTAAGCGAGAAAGAACTGGCAATCCGCACAGAGATGGTACAAAAGTTGCGCCGCGGATGCGAACACGCGCTGCTGTTTGGCGCAAGCGGTGTTTGCAGCGCGCGTATGGGTGCGGATTCGTTCCTCATCACCCCGGAGGGCATGGACAACGCTTTGCTGGAAGAGGACGACCTTGTCTTCGTGCGCGGTGGCGTTGCAGAGGCAGGAAAACGACCCGCAAATGAGGCTGCGCTGCACGCGGCGATCTATGCGCGGCACGCTTCGATCCATGCCGTGTTTTCGGCGGCGCCTGCCCATGTTGCAGCGTTTTCCAGCGCAAAGGAACGCTTTGAGACCTCTACCGTACCGGAGAGTTATTACATGCTGCGTGCGGTGCCGACGCGAACGATGGAAGACTTTCTGGGTGATTCGGATGCAAACGCGGCGATATTTAGCGAGAAAACACCGGTCGTGTTGTTTGAAAACAGCAGAATTGTGACCACAGGTGCGTCGCTCTTCACCGCGTTGGATCGGCTCGAAGTTGCGGAGGCGACGGCTGCATCCATTCTGGTTGCGCGGGACGCGGGACAGGTGATCTTCCTGAGCGAAGGTGAGATTCAGGCGCTCAAAACGACATTTCATCTGGAATAACGCGCAGTGTTGCATGCAGAGCAGAATAGTTCTGTGTGAGTTGGAAAGGAAAAATCAGATCAGGCGGGAGTTTCTCGCCTGATTTTTTCTGTTAACAGATCAGTTTGTCTGTTTAGCCGTCATGATGAGAAAACCGCTAGACCAAAGCGACAGAATAATATAAAATGTAAAATATACTTGATAATGTGCAAACAATTGCAAAAATAATGTAAAGTATGTAATGGAATAATGTTAAATCTTATATTGGGTGAAAGTTGGCATTCTGCCCAAACCGCCCAATTCAGGGAGAATGGCATAGGATGACGATTACATTTTCAGATTTCCTGACGCGGTTAATGTCCAACCCGGCGCTGATGGTCACCGTCGCGCTGACGCTGGGCGTTATCCTGGTCAACGGCTGGACGGATGCGCCAAACGCGATTGCAACCTGTATCTCAACGCGCTCTATGAGCCCGCGCGCGGCAATCCTGATGGCAGCCGTGTTCAATTTCCTCGGCGTGTTTGTCATGACGCTGCTCAACGCAACCGTTGCGCAGACGATCTACAACATGGTCGATTTCGGCGCAAATGCAGGAGACGCAACCATCGCGCTCTGCGCAGGCATGTTTGCAATTGTGCTCTGGGCGACCATCGCCTGGTATTTCGGAATTCCGACCAGCGAGAGCCACGCGCTGATTGCGGGAATCTCGGGCGCTGCGGTCGCGATTCAGAACGGCTTCGGCGGCATCAACGGCGCGGAATGGCTCAAGGTTATCTACGGTCTGGTGCTTTCGTCAGTGCTCGGCTTTGCAATGGGTTATGGTATGACCAAGCTCATGGCGCTGCTGTTTAAGAATATGGAGCGGCGTAAAGCGGATCGTTTCTTCCGAAAGGGGCAGATCGCGGGCGGCGCGGCGATGGCGTTTATGCATGGCGCGCAGGACGGGCAGAAGTTCATCGGCGTGTTTCTGCTCGGCACATTCCTCGCGGGCGGGCAGACGGACGTCAACACGTTTACAATTCCGATCTGGCTGATGATTCTATGCTCTCTGGTGATGTCGCTTGGCACTTCAATCGGTGGACTTCGCATCATCAAGGCCGTCGGTATGGATATGGTCAAACTCGAAAAATATCAGGGATTCTCCGCCGACATCGCGGCGGCGGCCTGTCTGTTGCTTTCTTCTCTGACGGGCATCCCTGTGAGCACAACACACACGAAGACGACCGCCATCATGGGCGCGGGCGCGAGCAAGCGGCTCAGTACCGTCAACATGGGAGTTGTGAAAGAGATGGTCTACGCTTGGGTGCTCACATTCCCCTGCTGCGGACTGGTCGGATTTTTAATGGTAAAACTGTTTCTCGCTATCTTCTAAGATTGGCGGCAACGGGATTCCATCAAGATTATAGCAAACGATAGAAGGAGCGTAATCATATGAAAAAGCAACATTCAAACGAGTATTTCGAAGGGTTTGTTCTCGGCATGGAGAGCGCATGCAAGGCGGCGGAGTATCTGGAGAACCTTGTGGAGCACTATGACCCGGAAAAGTTGGGTGAGCAAATCGATGAGATGCACGCAATCGAGCATGAGGCGGATTTGAACAAACACAAGCTCATGCATAAACTCGCAAAGGAGTTTATTACCCCCATCGAGCGCGAAGACATCATCCTCCTGCTGCAGCAGATCGACAACGTCACGGACTTTATCGAGGATGTCGTGCGCAAGATGTTTATGTACAACGCAAGATCCATGCGCGAGGAAGCGTTGGAGTTTGCGTCGATCATCAAGCAGTGTTGCTATGAATCGCGCGATGCACTCAAGGAGCTGCCCGGCTTCCAGAGAAACAGCGAGCGCCTTGCGCAAGCCATCGTGAAGGTCAACGATTTTGAAGAGCAGGGCGACCGCCTCTATTGCGCCGCGATGCGCAGGCTCTATTGCGAAAACGCAGAGTCGCTTGAGCGCATCACGTGGACCAAACTCTTCGACTGGATGGAAGCCTGCTGTGACGCTTGCGAAGACGTTATGGAGAGCGTTGAACTCGTCGTCATGAAGAATAGCTAATCGATTACGAGCAAAAAGCAAGCCCGAACGGAAACATCCGCGCGGGCTTTTTTGTTGCGCTATCGGGACCTTGTTAGGGATTACCTTGTGCGAGTAATCGTTCGACCGTCTTTTCCAAGTACATCCCGCGGGAGGCCTTCACGAGGATCACATCTGTGTCTTGAACCAACGACGGCAGCTGCTCAAGCAGCGCTTCCTGTGTTTCAAAATAGTGCGCACAGTCTGCGTGAACCGCGCTTACACCGGAAAATATCTGCTTGCTCTCTTTGCCTACACAAAGGATGCATTCGATGCCGAGGGAGGCGGCATAGCGGCCAATGTCCTCATGCATCTGCGGTGCAGCTTCACCAAGCTCTCGCATGTCGCCAAGGATCGCTACGCGTCTTCCTGAGCACTTCTTGAGTACGTCCAGCGAGGCTTTCATTGAGGTTGGGTTCGCGTTGTACGAGTCGTCAATGACAGTGTAGCGCGACAATTCGTGTACATTCATCCGTCCGTGCAGCGGCTCATAGGTTTCGATGCCTGCTGCAATCTCATCAAGTCCCATGCCGAGCAGCAAACCGCAGGACACGGCGGCGAGTGCGTTGTAGACCGAGTGCACACCGAGCGCGGGCACATGCATGCGGCACTGATTGCCGCCGCTGATTGCCGTGAAGCGCATTCCGCGTAAAATCTGGTCTTCGATCTCTGTTCCGCGCACCGCGCAGTTCTCGCCAAGGCCGTAGAGCAGCGCGCCAGGTATGGTGCATAGCATGTCGTCGTCGCCGTTGGCAATCACACGACCGCCCGCGCGCAGATAGGGCAGCATTTCGGTTTTACCCCGAAAGATGCCTTCCCGCGTGCCGAAGTTTTCAATGTGCGCAAGGCCGATGTTGGTAAAGAGGCAATAGTCCGGCTGAACAAACGCAGCAATGCGCCCGATTTCACCGAAGTGATTGGTGCCCATCTCGACCACCGCAACCTCGTGAGTTTCTTCCAGCGTAAAGATGGTCAGCGCGGCACCGGTTTCATTATTGAGGTTTCCCTGCGTTTTCATCACGTTGAACTTTGTTGAAAGAGCTGCCGCGACGATGTCCTTTGTAGACGTTTTGCCCGCGCTGCCGGTAAGCCCGATCACTGGAATCGTAAACTTGCTGCGGTAACATGCTGCAATTGCGTGCATGGCTTTGAGTGTGTCAGGCACGAGGATATACGGTTCGCTCTCCAGTGCGTGGTCGCTCAAAACCAGAGAAGCGCCCTTTTCTCGCGCGGCGGGGATAAACGTGTGCCCGTCGTGCTTTTCGCCGCGGATGGCGATAAACAGCGAACCCGGCTTTGCAAGTTCGCTGTTGATGACGATACCGCTGGCTGCTTCGTCGAGCAGCGACGGATCGCCGTAATATGCGCCGCCGCAAGCGGAGACGATTTCAGAAAACAGATACGTCTTCATACCTGCTGGTACCGTTTGAGAGAGAGGTTGACAATTTCCTCACAGAGAGCGGGATAGTCCAACCCAAAATGTGCCGCTTCCTGCGGGAGAAGGCTTGTCGGCGTCATGCCGGGCAGTGTGTTTGCCTCCAGACAATACGCGTCACCATCTGCGGTGAGCAAAAAGTCGATGCGAGAATAGACGCCGAGTTTGAGCGCGCGGAACGCTTTTTTTGCTAGAGACTGAACCTTTTCGGTGAGTTCCGGCGAGATGCGCGCGGGCACGATCTCATCCGTCCAGCCGGACTGATACTTGTGCTGATAATCATAAAACCCGTGTTTGGGAACGATCTCGATCAGCGGCAACGCCACGCAGTCTTCGCAGTTGCCGAGAATGCCGGCGGAAAGCTCCATCCCGCTGACGAACTCTTCTACGATCAGCTCGTCTTCCAGCGCAAACACGGCTTCAATGGCAGGAGCAAGCGCCTCGCGCTCCTTCACGATGACCACACCGATGCTGGAGCCACCGCTGTTGGGCTTGACCACACAGGGAACGGGGAAATGCGCGGCGTCGAACGCGACGCCTTTGCGTGCAACCGCCCAATTCGCGGTAAGCACGCCTTCGCTGCGCAGCAACGATTTGCTGACGGCTTTGTCCATCGCCAGCGCACAGCCAATCGAGGGGCTGCCGGTGTGCTTGATGCCGCTCAGGTCAAAGAACGATTGCAAGCTGCCGTTTTCGCCAACGCCGCCATGCAGCGCGAGAAACGCAAGGTCAGCCGCACGGCAAAGCTCCAGAACACCGTTTCCGATCTGCTCGGAAAAGCCACTCTTGCGCGAGCGGCGCACTTCGGCGAGGTTTGGCTCCGTCTCCGGCACGGAGAAAGGCGGCAGCATGCCGCTGACGGCAAACGCTGCTTCAATCGGGGTTGGCAATGTTTCCACGCCAAAAAACAGATCGACTAAAATAGCGTTGTGCCCTTTTTTGCGCAGGGCGTTTGTCACCATGGTTCCGGTGGAAAGAGAGACGTCGCGTTCCGGCGAGAGGCCACCCGCGAGTACGACAATGTTCATAATCGGTATCCTTTCCGATGTGAATATCGGTGCACCAGACGGTTATTTCGCCGTTTTTGGCAAAACCGTTCTTATGTTTATACCATGATTTTCGCATGAATTCAAGTCAGGACACCGGGATTACGCGGGATGGCGGCACAACGTGCTGTATTATTTTGCATAGCTTTGGCAAAAGAATGGTTGATTTTATTGCTGGATTTCTCCGCAAATACATGCGCAAAGCAGTAGAAAACGCAAAGAAACAGCGTGAGTAAACCGAGAAAAATAGTGCTGGGAATTTGCAGGCTTGCGTACTATAATGAAGTTATGAAGAAACGTGTAACAAAACAAATATTGCTTTTTGCTGCTCTTGCGGCGGTGTTTTTGCTCTCCGCCTGCGCGGTTGGGGATGGATCCATTACGTCGTCTGCGGGTGGATCTGTTTCGAATGTGACGCAGAGCGCACCGGTTTTACCGGACATTACGCACGAAAATGTAACGTTATCGGACATGAAGTATGCGCGCCCGGATATCGACGGCATGCGCGCCGCGATGGACGACCTGCAAACCGGCATTGACAAAAGTAAGGACGCAGAAGGTTTGATTGCCGATTATCAGACCATTCAGGAGCAATATAGCCACGCAGACTCCATGCTTTCGCTGGCATACCTGCTCTATGCATTTGACGTGACGAATACCACCTATCGAGACGAATACTCCTATCTGCAATCTGCACTCTCCGAACTTGACGGGCAGATGCAGGGCGTTTCCGCCGCGCTGTTTGAGTCCTCAGATCAGGCAAAGCAGCTTGCGCGGGATTCTTTTGGCGAAGGATATGTGAATGCCATCATAGACGATCAGTCCTATGATGAATCTACGATTCAGGATTTGCTGGACAAAGAAGAGGAACTCACACTGAAGTATGACAACATCAACGCGACATTCACGCTGCTGGACAATGGCACACGCTGGTCCTATGCGGACATCGCAAACGATGTTTCACTCAGCAGTGAGGAGTATTACCGCCTCTATGACGCATATTGTGCGGCGCTCAATGCCGAGGTGGGGCCGATTTTCATGGAGCAGGTTTCGCTTCGAGCGGAGATTGCCAAGCGCCTCGGATATACGGACTATGCAACCTATTGTTATGACACCTACGGTCGCGACTATTCACCCAAAGACGCGCGCGCGTTGCACGCCGCGGTGAAGCAATATATCGCGCCTGTGTTCATCAAGGCGAGCGAGAAAAATGACACATCCGACCTCAGCGCTGCGGACTTCCCTGAAGATGCGTTTTTCAGTGCTCTTTCTTCCTCGGCAAACGCGTTCTCTCCGCTATTGGGTGAACCCGTCACCTACATGCTGCAAAACCGCCTCTACGATGTAACGGATAGTAGCACCAAGATGGATACCAACTTCACCACCTATGTGGCGGACTATCGTGCGCCGTTTATCTTCGCGCACTGGACCGGTTCGGCGGACGATGTGGCGACTATTTTGCACGAGCTTGGGCACTTCACCAATTACTATCACAATGCGGTTGTGGGCTATACCGCGGGAGACAGCCTCGACCTCGCGGAAGTGGATGCGCAGGCGCTTGTGCTGCTGCTCTTTGGCGATTTCGAGGCGTTCTATGGCGATCTTGCGGATCAGGCTCGCACGGCTGCGCTCATCGACGCCATGTATGCGACCCTCTCTGGCTGCATGGAGGACGAGTTCCAGCAGGATGTATATGAGAATCCGAACATGACACTGGCGCAGATGAACGACCGCTATGCTTCTCTTGCGCAAGAATACGGGCTTCAGCAGGTCTACGGCTATCAGGGCACGGAGTGGGTGCTGATCTCGCATACATTCCAAACACCGATGTACTATATCAGCTACGCCGTGAGCATGGTGCCTGCGCTGGAACTCTTTGACCTCGCGCAGAGCGACATGGAATCCGCAAAGAATGCGTATTTCAATATCATCACCCGAAAATCGTATGAGACGCTGGGCGATGTGCTCCAGCGCAACGGATTGGCTTCTGTGTTTGAGAAATCGACCATTGCAGAGATTGCGGATATTCTGAAAGAATATACCAACTGAAGCAATATACTGCACTGTAGTATCAACAAAGCGCGGAGCAATCCCGCGCTTTTTTGCGCGGAAAACAGTAAAAAAATAGCTGTTATGCGAAATAAATATGTACTATAGTACAATTATTTAAGATATAATACCAGAGTGGATCGTGTAGTAATGCCGAATATTGCGCGAAACTCGGCGAAAACGGGGTATATTGAGGCATAGACCCATGGTTTCCGGTAATTTTCCGGAAAAAAGCCCGTAAATAGGCGTTTTTTGATCGATTGACGGGACGCCGTGCGTCTTTTCATACGATATAAAGTGTGCTATACTAGGACGCGATGCAAAAAAGTGAGGTTTTATTGAGTGAAAATTGATCACATCATGGAGAGCATAGAGCTTGCGCTCAAGCAGAATCATCAGGTGTCGTTTCTGGACGCAACGACCGCGCAACTGCATGATGCATTATCCGGCGTGGTAATGGCCGCAATTGCAGAAAACTGGTACGAGAGCCGCCATGCGCATGAGCGCACGCGCGAAGCGTACTATTTCAGCGCGGAATACCTCGTCGGCAGAACCGTATACAACAACCTGTTCGTGCTGGGCATCCTTGGTGAAGTCAAGCGCGAGTTTGAGTCCCGCGGACTGGATATTGCGATTTTTGAGGATATTGAAGATGCGGCGCTTGGCAACGGCGGCCTCGGTCGTCTTGCGGCGTGTTTCCTCGACTCCGCCGCATCCGAGAACCTTCCGCTGGATGGCTACGGTATCCGCTATAAATACGGCCTGTTCAAACAATCCTTTAGCGACGGTTTTCAGGTGGAGAGCGCGGACGACTGGCAGCGCTTTGGCGATCCGTGGAGTCGCAGACGCGATACGCACGAGATGCTGGTGCGCTTTGCGGATATGACTGTACGCGCCGTGGCATATGACATGCCGATTCTAGGCTACAATACCAACAACATCGGCACGCTCCGCCTCTGGCAGAGCGAGGCTGTTTCGGAGTTTGACTTCAAGCTCTTCAACGATCAAGAATATTCTCTTGCAGTGCTGGAGAAGAACGCGGTGGAGGACATCACCCGCGTGCTGTACCCAAACGACTCGACCGAAGCGGGTAAGAAACTGCGTCTCAAGCAGCAGTATTTCCTATCCAGCGCGAGCTTGCAGGATATTCTCTTCCGCTTCAAGCGCGAGAACCGCCCGATCGACAGCTTTGCCGACCATGTGGCGATTCAGCTCAACGACACGCACCCGACCGTGAGCATTCCGGAACTCATCCGCCTGCTCATGAAAGAGGGGATTCCGTTTGATCGCGCGTTTGATATCGCGGCGAAGACGTTTTCCTACACCAACCACACCGTCATGGCAGAGGCACTCGAAAAATGGGACGTAAATCTCTTCAAGTCCGTGCTGCCGGAGGTGTTTGACATCGTCTATCAGATCAACGCGAAACTCTGCGGTGAGCTGATGGCACGCAAGTTTGATTGTTCACGGATGTCGATCATTCAGGGAAAGCTCATTCACATGGCAAACCTTGCGGTGTATTGCTCGCGCTATGTCAACGGCGTTGCTGCGCTGCACACCGAAATCCTCAAAAACGACGTGCTCAAAGAGTGGTACGCCGCGTTTCCGGAGAAGTTTCAGAACAAGACCAATGGCATTACCCAGCGCCGCTGGCTCGGGCTCTGTAACCCGGAGCTGTGTGACTATCTGGATTCCCGCATCGGGCAGGGGTACCTATCCGATCTGGAGCAGATTGGCAAACTCAAAGAACATCTTTCCGATCAGGACGTGGAGCAGTTCAACGAGGTCAAGCGACTCAAGAAAGAGCAGCTCAGCCGCCTGATTCAGGAGCGCGAAGGCGTCTACCTGCCGCCGGATTTCATCTTTGACGTGCAGGTGAAGCGCATGCATGAGTACAAGCGCCAGCTGCTCAACGCGTTTGGCATTCTGGATACGTATTTCGGTATCAAAGACGGGCGGATCAAGAACTTTACGCCGACGGCCTATATCTTTGGCGCGAAAGCTGCGCCTGGGTATATCCGCGCAAAGGCGGTTATCAAGTACATCAATGAACTCGGCAAGATGATCAATTCCGATCCCGAGATGGCGGACAAGATGCGCGTGGTGTTCGTGCAGAACTATAACTGCTCGTATGCCGAGCACATCATTCCCGCGGCGGATGTTTCCGAACAGATTTCGCCCGCGGGCACCGAAGCCAGCGGCACAGGCAACATGAAGCTCATGCTCAACGGAGCGGTCACACTCGGCACATTTGACGGCGCAAATGTTGAGATTGTCGAGCAGGCTGGATTGGAGAACAACTATATCTTCGGTGCGAGTGTGAAGGAGCTCAACGAACTCAAGCCGCACTACAACCCGAAGGCGATCTATGACTATGAACCGCGCGTGCGCCGCGTGGTGGATTCGCTCATCGACGGCACGCTCAGCGACGACAACAGCGGCGCATTTGCCGATCTGCACCGCTCGCTGCTCTTTGGTAACGACTGGTCGAAGCCGGATCAATACTTTGTTCTGCAAGAGCTGCTGGCGTTTTGCCAGAGGCGCGAGGATGTCAACTGCGAATACCGCGACCGGATCGCGTTTGGAAGAAAGTGCCTGATGAACGTTGCCAGCAGCGCAAAGTTCAGCTCCGACCGCACCATTCGCGAATACGCCAACGATATTTGGCATATAAAGCCGCTGCCGCCGCTGGAGAGCTCAAAACTGTTCTAATCAAATATCTAAACGAAAGAGAAGCAGGAGAAAATTCCTGCTTCTTTTGTGTTTGGTTGTGTGTGTATTTGGCTGTTAAGCCGGCTGCTCGGAGACCTCGGCGCTGGCTTGGGCACCAAGGCACGCGCATTCTTCGGTAGAGCGCCCTTGCACGCAGCCGTGGATCATCGCGGCGCCCATTGCGTCTCCTGCGCCCGCGGTATCTACTACTGCATGCGCAATTGCGGGGACCACACCGCAGCCTTCCGCATCTGCCCAGAATACACCTTCTTCGACAAGATCGATAAACACGCGCTTCACGCCTTGCTCCAAAAACCAGTCCGAGGCGCGGTAGATGCCGCGCAGCGTATCGCAAGACTTTCCGGAGAGGAAGCCCGCTTCAAAACGGTTTGGCTTGATGGCATAGCATTTACCGATGCTGCCGCCAATACGCTTGGCTTTTGAGCAGCTCACGGGATCATAGAACAGCGGAGCGGTTACGTTTTCGCATAAATACGTCAGCGATTCAGGCGAAAGATTGCCATCGATGACGCACATCCGCGCGGCGTTGATCTGCGGCAGAAGGGTTGATAGATAGTCCGGCGTGAGATGATCCAACACGGACATATCGCTGATGCCGACAAGCATGTCACCATCCTCATCAAAGACGCCGATATAGGTGCCGGTGTGCTCGGTTCCAATGAATGTATGCGCGAGCGAAACGTTTGCCTTGCGGCAACTCTCGCGCACCATGCCTGCGTGGAAACCGGAGCCGATCGCGGTGACCAGCTCTGTTTCGTAACCGAGCGCGGAGAGACGCTTGGCGATGTTGTGCCCAACGCCGCCGACGCGGATGCCGACGCGACCCAAATTGCTGTCGCGTTCGCGGCAGATGCTGTCTGGTTTTCCGGTGATGTCGATAGCAGCGCCACCGACGATATAGATCGTTTCCATGGATCATTCCTCCGTAGTTACAAGCGGGGGATTCCGCTATTGTTCTTGCGGCAGCGCGATTTCACGCCCGCCGATGAATGTCTTGACGATACCTTGTGTGTACGCGGTTCCGTTTTGATACGTCGTCAGATCACGAAACTGCGTTAAATCGATGAGCAGTGCGTCCGCATCCATACCGTCCGCGATGCGCCCTTTTTGCGGCAGACCCAGAAATGCGGCTGCTTGTCCGCTCATCTTGTGAATCATCGTTTCGGGCGAGAGCAGCTTCTTTTGCCGCACAAGCAGGTCGTAGGCGTGCGCGGTGCTGCCAAAGGCGCGCGGATGCGGGTTCTCGCCGGGTTTTCCAATGAGTCCGTCCGTGCCGAGCACACAGAGCGGATGGGTCAGAATTTCGACCATGTCGCTTTCGCTCATGTGAAAATAGATACCGAGTCCCAGCCCATTGTTCCGAATCAGTATATCACAAAACGCGTCAAACGGTTCCATACCCGCTTTCTCGGCATACTCGGAAACAAACATGCCCTCCGCGCGGTGGTCGATCGGGCAGCTGGAGACATACACGCCGGAGAGGCCGCCGCTGTTGTAAACATAGTTGTCATAGTCGCTGATGCGGCTCATCTCTTCGCGGATACTGTCTCGTTCCTGCGGGTCTTTCAACGCCTCGATTAAGCCATGCATACCGTTTGCAAAATAGCGCGGGGGAATGGAGACATTCAGCGACGTGCAGCCTGCTGTATAGGGATAACAGTCGATCATGGCGCGAAGGCCGTTTTCCACTGCACGATCAAGCTCGGCGAGCATTGTGTGCGGCTTGCCCCAGTTTTGCCTACCCGCCGCTTTGAGATGGGACACACTGAGGGGAACATCCGCCTCCTGCGCGAGCCGCATGCTCTCCGCGCGCGCTTCCACCACCGTGTTGCCCTCGTTGTGCGGGTGGTTGGCGTAAATACCGCCCTCTTCATGCACCACATGAAGAAGCGCGAGGATCTCTTCGTTGTCCGCATAGCAACATGGCGCATAGACCTGACCCGTGGAGAGCCCGAGTGCGCCTTCGCGAATGCAACGGCGGAGCATTTGCTGCATGCGTTGCAATTCGCCTGCATCCGGCTTGCGATTTGCGTATCCCATTGCCCAGAGGCGAAGCGTGCCGTGCCCGACAAAGCAGCGCGTGGTGATCGGGTTTGAAATTTCGTCCACCCAACGTGAAAATCCGGATGCGCTGTCAAGCCGCGACACATCATCCGGCAGGTCGGGATAGGGCGCAATACCGGAGACAAAGCGCGAAAATTGCCCGCCACCGACGCCGCCCGCAGGGAAGAGCGAGACTCCGCATTGACCGGCGATTTGTGTTGTGATGCCTTGGCTGAGCTTGCTTGCGGCTGCAAACGCGCTCGTCATGGTTAGGTCACCGTGTGAATGTGCGTCGATAAACCCCGGTACGAGCGCAAGTCCGGTTGCATGAATCGTGTGCGCTGCCTGCGGCGTTTCAGAAGAAAGAAACACGCGCACCTTCCCGCGCTCAAAACCGACGCTGCCGACAAAAGGTGGTGCGCCGGTTCCGTCATAGATGGTGCAGTTTTGAATCAAAATGTTCATGCAGGAGCTGCCTTGTCATAAAAAATAGGGAAAGGGTCTGAGCGGGCGGCTTTCACCGCGCTCAAACCCCTCGTCAAACAATCTTGGGTGCAGGATCAGTCTTTGATCATGCGGATCGTGCCGATAAGCGGCAGGTCTTTGTCCTCTTTGTTTGCGACGTTGATGATGCCGATCAGGGAGAACGCAAAGCTCGCCAGCCCGGCAAGCGTGCTGAGAATGTCGTTCAGCACCGGAACCCAGGAGAACACGCCGGTGGCAACCAGTACGATGATTTCCAGCAGCAGCAGGTTGATGCCGCGCACCGCGTGCGCACGCACAAACGGGGTTTGGTCCTTCAGAAGATACGGAATCAGCGCGAGAATGCCGAGATAGGACAGAATACCCATCCAAGTTTCGTTGGAGCTGCTTGTGCTGCGATTTGCGCCGGGGACCGGTTCGCCGCAGTTGCCGCAGGCTTTGTCGCCGTCATTGAGCGAGGACCCGCATTTGGAACAGTATGCCATACGATAATACCTCCTGTATTTGTTTGGTCGATTGAAGTTTGATCAATTTAGTGTGTGCTTTTGTGGGTGGCTGCTTTGTTTATAAAGGTATTTAGTTGAGCGTTTGCCGCATATAATCCATCCAGTTGGTTGTACCCCCGTTCGCAAGGAGCGCGAAAAATAGTAACAGGTAGATTCCAATGAAGATGCCCATCAAAAGCAGATACCCGCGTGCAAGATTGCGGCGGTTGAGGTTATAGGTTCCGCCGGCAGCCCAAACGATTGTGACGACGAACCCTACGAGCGGGATTGCCATCAAAAGCAGTGATCCGACAAAGCCCCAAGTGCTCATAACGGTATATGGAGAGCTGAGCGAATAGTCGCTGTTCAAACGCGCAGAAGATTCCGGCTCGCGCTGCGCGCTCTGCCCAAACTGTGTGACGGGCGTGCCGCAGTTGGCACAGGTTCGATCCAGCCGGTAGACCGGCTTTCCGCAGTTTTCGCAAAACGCCATCGAGAGACCCTCCGGTGTTGTTACGACGAAATCGTTGTTCGCCGTTGGGTTCAGTATACGGCAAGGAGCATATCCAGCGCAATATCAGAAGGAAAAACCCGACGTAAAATTCTTCTACGCCGGGCTTATTGCTCCTTCTTCTTTGCTTTATGCGCGCAACGGAGCGCCGGAGGTCTTCAACGCCTCGATGATCGCATCCATGCCGCGCTTGATCTCCTCGTCTGTGAGGGTATGATCCTCCGCACGGAGCGAGAACGAGAACGCGAGGCTCTTTTTACCAGACGGTATGCCGATACCGGCATAGGTGTCAAACAGGCGTACATCGGAAACAATCACACCCGCAGGGGCTGTCTCGATGATGCGCTTGAGCTCAGCGGACTCCACGCCTGCGTCCACCACGACCGCAAGGTCGCGCTCCGCCGCTGGGAAACGGGGCAGCGGCTCAAAGCGTTTGCCAGCCGCGCGGCATTGTGCGATTGCGCTGAAGTTCAGCTCGGCAACATACACTCTACCGTCTGCTTTCCAGCTCTCGGCAACGTCGGGATGCAGTTCGCCGAATACGCCGAGCAGAAGGCCGGATTCACTGACGATTTCGGCCGCTCTGCCGGGCTGGAGATAGTTGGTTTCGCTCTTTTGGTACGAGGCGTTCTTCACTCCCAGAACACGGAAGAGCTCCTCAATCATGCCCTTGAGCCGATAGAAATCGACTCCTTCGCCGCCGAGGATAATGCCAATCTTTTTGCGTTCTTCCGGCAACTCTGCGCCGGTGTCCACGTGGGTATTGCCCACCTCGAAGAAGCGCAGATGCCCGCTCTTGCGGTTCGCGTTGCGCACGAGGGAATCCAGCATGCCGGGGATGAGTGTGGTGCGCATGAGGCTCTGATCCTCGCCAAACGGATTGAGGATGCGAACGGCTCTTCTTAGCTCACTGTCCTTGGGCAGCAGCAGAGAATCGAACACCGAAGGGCTCGTGAAATTGTAGTTATACATCTCATACAGCCCCAGCGAAACCAGCGTGTCCTTCACAGTGTCATCCAACAGGAAAAGGTCGTTGATCCGCCCGCGGAAGGTGTCTCCGCGCATGAGCGTGGGTTTGATGTTGTAGTAGCCGTAGATACGGGCGATCTCTTCGGCAATGTCCCAATCCGCCTCAATGCCGCTCTCAATATCCGTGCGGAAATGCGGAATAGTCACATGCAGACCTGTGAGAGCCGGGCGCGCATGGATGTTGATGGTTGCAAGCATCTGCGCCATCTCTTTTGCGGAGAGATCCAGCGCAAGCAGGGCGTTGATGTGATCGACGCTCACGGTAATCTCGCGCTCGACCGGCTTTTCTTTGCGGATATCGATCATCTCGCCGACGACGGTGCCCGCCTTGAGCTCGGCAACCAGTTCGACTGCGCGTTCCAGCGCAAGCTCCGCGTTCACGGGCTCGACGCCCTTGATGAAGCGGCTGGCTGCATCGGTCGTGTGCTTGAGCTTGCGCGCCGTTGCGCGGATGTTGCTACCCTTGAACACGGCGGATTCGAACAAGACCGCCTGCGTCTGCGCCGTGATTTCGGAGTTCAACCCACCCATGACGCCCGCGATGCCGACGCCGCGGCTCTCGTCTGCGATCAGCAGCATATCCGGCGTGATCGGGCGCTCGCGCTTGTCCAGCGTGGTGACGACTTCGCCTTCGTTGGCGTTACGCACGACGATGTGGCTGCCGTGGATGCAGGCGAGGTCAAACGCATGCATCGGGTGACCGTATTCCACAAGGACATAGTTGGTGATGTCCACGATGTTGTTGATCGGACGAAGCCCGACCGACTTGAGTTTGCGCTGCATCCAGGCGGGGGACGGCTCGATGACGATATCCTTGACTACGCGCGCAGTGTAGCGCGGGCAGAGGTCATAGTTTTCAACCGTGACGCGCGCATAATCCGTCGCGTTTCCTTCGCCTTTGACAGGTTGGATGGTGGGTTCGCGGAAGCTCTGCCCGAGGGCTGCCGCCGCCTCGCGGCACATACCAATGATCGAAATACAGTCCGGGCGGTTGGGAGTGAGTTCAAACTCGAAGATGTCGTCGTCGAACCCGAGTGCCTCTTCAATCGGCTGCCCAAGCGGATGATCTTCCTGCAAAATCAGGATGCCGTGCACTTCGCTGCCGGGGTAGTCTGCGTCAGTCAAGCCCAGCTCCGCGCCGGAGCAAAGCATGCCGTAACTCATCACGCCGCGCATGTTGACCGCAGCCATTTCGCGCCCGCCGAGCTTGGAACCCACGACCGCAACAGGAACCAGCGCACCGTCGAAGACGTTACTGGCTCCGGTAACGATGATTAGAACTTCGCTTCCGATGTCAACCTGACAGATGTTCAGGTGCTCGGAGTTTTCATGCTTGATAACGGAGAGTACGCGGCCTGTTACCACGCCTTCCACACCAGAAAGCTCTTTTTCCACGCCCGCGCACTCAAAGCCGCGCCACATCATCTTCTCAATGAGCTCGGCGTTGGTCACGTTGACGGTTACATATTCAGAAAGCCACTTCTTCGGTAATTTCATATATCGTTTCCTCCTTAGAACTGGCGCAGGAAGCGCGCGTCGTTTTCATACTCCAACCGGATGTCGTTGATGCCGAACTTGAGGTTTGCCATGCGATCCACGCCAAGGCCGAACGCGAGTCCCGTCCAGACCTTCGGGTCATAGCCGCAGTTGGCGATTTCATGCGGATTGGTCACGCCGCAGCCGAGTATTTCAATCCAGCCCGTGCCTTTGCACACGCGGCAGCCCTTGCCGCCGCAGATGGAGCAGGAGACATCCAGCTCAGCCGAAGGCTCCGTGAACGGGAAGTAGCTCGGGCGGAGTCGGGTTTTAACATTCTCCCCAAAAACGGCGTGCACAAACGAATCCAGAATGCCCTTGAGATCGCCCAGCGTGAGACCTTTATCGACGACAAAGCCTTCGATCTGATGGAACACGGGAGAGTGGCTCGCGTCCACCTCGTCCACGCGGAAGACGCGACCGGGCATCAGTAGGCGAAACGGCGGGGTGAGCGTGGTCAGCGCGCGGACTTCGCAGGGGGAGGTGTGCGTGCGCAGCACCACGTTTTCGTTGATATAGAACGTGTCCTGCATATCCCGCGCGGGGTGATCCTTCGGCAGGTTGAGTAGGGTGAAGTTGTTGTCGTCAAGCTCGATCTCCGGCCCGTCGAACATCGAAAACCCCATGCCGACCAGCGCATCGCGAATCTCACGATACGTTTGCGTCATCGGATGCAGCCTGCCCGGCGGGTTGAGGATCAGCCCGGGTGCGGTGACATCCAACGCTTCTTCCGCAAACCTGCGCTGCTTTGCCGCCTCGCCAAGCGACGCGCGCTTTTCGGCAACAACGGTTTCCAGCGCGGCTTTGACCTTGTTGGCAAACGCGCCGACGCTGGCGCGCTCGTCGCTCGCGAGCTTGCCCATCGTGCGCAGAATTGTGGTCAGCGAGCCGTTTCTGCCGAGCACATCGACCAGAAGCTGCTCCAGCTCTTCGGACGATTGCACGTCCTTGAGCTTGCTTTCGGCTTCCTCGCGCAGCCGCGCGAGAGACTCCATCATTTCCATTGTGGTATTCCTCCTTGTGTCAATGCCTTTTGTATTGTTTGAAACTCTCTTTTTTCGCGCTTGCGAACACAAAAAAAACGCGCCCGCCCAAAAGGGACGAATCGCGTCGTGGTACCACCCTCGTTTGCTCGCCCGGTCATAGAACGGGAAAAGCCTCGATCCCGCTGTATCGGGCGGGCCCGTTGCCAACTACAGAGCGCTTCGCGCTGTTCACCGGCAAGGCTCCGGGGCGAACTGGATATTCTTCTCTACGCGTGCTGCTTTCAGCCGGTGACAGCACTCTCTTTTCTGCGTATTGTAAGAATTTTTCCCCTTCTTAGCCTTTTTTATAATGCTATGCTTATTTTATCACGCTGACACTTGTTCCGTCAAGAAGGAGCGTGACGGTCCCATCCCGATCCGTGCGATAGACCGTGATGCCGCGCTCACTGAGACGATCCAGCAGCGAATCATGCGGATGCCCGTAGTCGTTGTTTTTACCGACGCTGATGACCGCGATGGCGGGAGAGACCGCGTCCAGTAACTTTTCAAACGTCGCATCACTGGAGCCGTGGTGCGCTACCTTTAATACATCCGCGCGAAACAGATGGTTCGGTTGCGCTTTGAGCGCGAGCTTTTCGGCAAGCTCCGTCGCATCACCCGTGAGCAGAATGGCAGTATCACCATAGGAAACGCGAATGATATAACTCGTGTCGTTGAAATCCTGATAGATGGTGTCGTAGGGCGAAAGAATGCGCACCTCAACCTGATCATCCCAAGGTATCAGCGTATCGACTCCCGCAAGCGGCTGATGTACGGTTGTCTGGCTCTCCTTGAGCGCATCCAGAAGGCGGAAATACGTGTCGCTCTCGGCATCAAACGGCGGATAATAGAAGTCCCCGACAGGGTAGGCGTCCAAAACGGAGATCAAACCGCCAATGTGATCTGCGTGTAGATGGGAAGCGACGACCACATCCAGCCCAACCACGCCAAGTTTCGTCAGATAAGGATCGATTACAGAAAAGGAACCTTCGGGTCCTCCGTCCACTAACATTGTCTTGCCGGAAGGGGAACGGAGAAAGGTGCTGTCGCCTTGTCCAACATCCAGAAACGAAACCAGCAGCCCTGCATCGACGGCGGGCATGCTTACTGCGCTTGCGTCCATGGCTGCCTCGGGAGAAGCTGTTGCAAGCATACTTTGAGTCGATGAAGGTACGGCAGAGGCGGACGGCTGTGCCTGGCTAGCCAAGTACTGATGGAGCAAAGAAAAGAGAACCGAAAGCACCGCGAGCAGAAGCAAAATAAGAGACGCAATCGTGAAGCGCTCCTTGCGTTTTCTCGTGCGATCCTCCGGGGATTCGTTCTTGCTCCACTCAGGACCCGGTTTTTGCGGGCCGCGCATGCGGACGGGGTTTGGTTTGTATTCTTGTTCCATAACAGGCATTTTACCATAAGTGAACGAAAGGAAACAGCGGCAGAAAATCGTTGGATTCCGACACTTTCCCCAACAGGATAGCAAAATAGCACAGAAGATGGTTGCATTACGCCACATGACGCGAAAAAAACGACATTTCTTCACAAAGATGAAGCATTTCTACTTGACATTTTTCGCGTTCCGAAGTAATATTCAAGTGTACTATAACGGATAGTACACTTATCCTCGTAAAGGAGGCTGTGCGATGTTCCAAATCGACCGATTCGGACGGACGCCGATCTATGAACAAATTATCGATCAAACGCAGCGGCTGATTGCATCCGGCCTGTTAAAGGAAGGCGATCAACTGCCTTCTGTGCGCGCGCTTTCACAGGAACTCTCCGTCAACCCCAATACGCTGCAAAAAGCGTATAGTGAGCTGGAGCGGCGCGGGCTTTGCGTCAGTGCACCGGGAAACGGACGGTTTGTGACTGCGGATGCTTTTCGCCTTGTTGGCGAAGGGCTGAAGGAACGGCTTGAAGAACTGCAAAAGATCGCGGAAGAACTCTGCGCGGCTGGTATGCCGGTTGAGCAAGTGCTCGGCTCGGTGAACGCCGCCTACGGAAAGGAAAACAGGGCATGATTAAGGCGCGAAAATTGACGAAGCGCTTTGGAGAAGTAGAAGCGCTTCTTGACCTCAACTGCAATATTCCGCAGGGCTGCATCTATGGCATGGTCGGCGCAAACGGCGCGGGCAAGAGCACGTTTTTGCGGCTTTGCAACGGTATCTATCAGCCGGACGCGGGACATATCTCTATCAACGGAGGCGAGGTGTTTGACAATCCCGCCGTCAAGGAACACTGCGTTTTTGTGCCGGACGAGCTGTACTTTTTGCCGCAGAGCAATCTTAACCGTATGGCGCTGCTCTATGAGTCCATGTATCCGCGCTTTTCCAGAGAACGATTTGCAGATCTTTCTGCGGCGTTTAAGCTGGATCGCACGCGGCAACTCAACACGTTTTCCAAAGGAATGCGCAGGCAGGCGGCAACGATTCTTGCGCTCTCCGCAATGACAGACTATGTGTTTTTTGACGAAACGTTTGACGGGCTAGATCCCGTCATGCGAAACCTTGTCAAGGGCATGCTGTATGACGATGTACTGGAGCGCGGATGCACTGCCGTTGTAACCAGCCACAGCTTGCGTGAACTGGAAGATACCTGCGATCAGCTTGCGCTGCTGTATCAGGGCGGAATCGTGTTTGAAAGCGATGTGCAAAACCTGAAAACCTCGCTCTTTAAGGTGCAGGTTGCGTTTACCGAAGACTATGACCGCGCGCGCTTCACGGGACTTGAGATCCTATCGTTCATCAAGCAGGGCAGCGTGGCCAACATGATCATCCGCGGGGACAGCGCGAAAGCAAAGGCCGCTATCGGCGCGCATAACCCGCTCTTATTGGAGGTTCTCCCGCTGACGCTGGAGGAAGTATTTTTATTCGAGATGGAGGCGCTGGGATATACCTTCGATGCGCCTGCCCTGAAAGGAGACGAGCGCGCATGAAACCGTATCTGGAGTCGATTCGTAAGCTCTCGCGCGTGGGACTTGTTCTGTTTGCGCTGAGCCTTGTGGCAAGCGCGGTTGTGTCGATTCAATACTGCACAGCGCAATATCACAGCAATGTGCCGAGTATGACGCAGATGTTCAGCCCGCTGATCGCGTTTATCTACGCCGGCGGTGTTGTATTTGCGATGGAAGGATTTTCCTTCCTCAACAAGCGATCGGACAGCGATTTTTATCATAGCCTGCCCGTTTCGCGCACCAAACTTTTTTGGGCGATCTCGCTAGCCGCGCTGACGTGGATCGCGGCGACGGTGCTTGGCAGCGTACTGCTCAACGTGATCGTGTTTACACTCACAAAAACGGCATATGTGCAGCTCTATGCGCTGATTGCGGTGCCGTTCTTTACGGTTGCCACAATGATGGTTTTCTCCGCGGCGGCAATTGCCATGAGCCTGACGGGTACCGCAATCACCGGGCTTGGGTTGACGGTGCTGGTATTTGGCCTATTTCGTTTTATGCAGTTTACCATCGCGCGCGGTATCGTCGCCAACACGCAGATCATCAGTTGGCTGGATCTGCCGTGGTACCTGACCCCCGTGACGAATATCGCAACCGGACAGATCGCGCAACTGCTACGCCCGATGTTGCGGCAGACGCTGTATTCGCCGGTGAATCTGCTCTATTCAACACTCATTGCGGTTGGAGAACTCTTCTTGGCGCAGGTGCTGTTCAAGCGCCGCCATTCGGAACTCGCGGAACACGGTGCGAAGAACACCGCCGTGCAGACTGTGTTTGCCTGCGCGGCCGTAATTCCTGTTGTCATGCTGTTTGCCTCCGGCATCATCCGCCAGCGCAACCCAAGCATTCCGATCGTGATCGGCGTTGCGGTTGGCATCTATGTGATCTATCAGATCATCGTGCTGCGCACGGCAAAGAAAGTGTTGCTCTCTCTGCCGTGGCTGATGGTTCCGCTGGCGGTCGGCGTTGCGGGATATTTTGGCACAATCGGCGCGGCAAGCTCGATGCAAAGTTTTGTTCCGAACACGCAGGATGTTGCCTATGTGCAGTTTTCCGGCGTGGGGCGTGGCTCCGAGGCAATCAACTATCAACAGTATCAGGTTTCCAAGGTGAAATTCACCGAGACAGACGTCCGCCAATATGCGGTGGAAACCCTGCGAGACAACATTGCGAATATTCGACGTTCGGGATACATCAATTATCCCTACGACGCGCAAGCGGGCTACATGATTATCACCCAGCCCGTGACGTTTGTGTTGAACGACGGTACAACGTTTAGCCGCGTGCTGACGTTTATCAACCAAAATACACTTTTGCAGTATTGCCAGGAAAACAGCGACTTCATGGTGGCGATTCGTTCGCTGCCGCCGCAGGACTCCGTGCGGTATCTGCAAGGAGTGGGGGCATATCAGGACGGCTATCTCGAAAGCGATAGAATTCTCAATGTGTTCTATTCCGAGCTGCCGGAGACAATGTATCCCGCAAACGACGCCTATCGTTACTATGACCCGAACTCGCAATATACCTCGGACGAAGAGCAAAACTACGGTTCGCTATCCGTTTCGGGTTATGTGGGAATGCTTCGTTACTGGGATAACTATAACATCCGTCTCGGTATGCCGAAGACCGCATCTGTCTGGATGGAGTATCAAAACAACCTGAGCAAAAACGAACATCTGGACTTGCTGCAGGAGATGACGGAAAAATCCGCAACCTTGCATCAGGACATGGATTACTTCAATGTTTCCACGATTGCTTACAATGTGCCGATGTCGGACGGAACCAAACAGACGATGTCATTCTATTTTGATCGTTCGCCTTACGACAACACGGTGGAGATGAAGGATCAGCTGCAACCGCTGGTGAGCGAGTTTGTCTCGCTTCTGCTCAGGAGCACGCCGACCACGAATCCGAACGATTTCTGCGTGCTTGTCACGTGGGGCGGGCGCATGCACAACGAGGACGGAACGTTCGTCGGCGCGGACATCATCGCGCAGCAGCCGACCACCAACAGCGACGGATCATTTGTCTCCGGTGGAAGCGTGTATTACGTCAGCGATGGAAGAGTGATCTACGGCGGAATCAGCGGAGCGATCAATGCCTACAGTCCGTGCTATCGCACGTTTAGTTCCGCGGATCAAGCGCGGCTGATCGAGATCTTCCAGCAATGGAAATCGATTCAGGATCAGTATAACTACACCATGTACGGCAGCAAACCGACAGACGGTCCTTCCATCGGGACGGAACCCATACCCACGACGCAGGCGGAGGATCAACCCGTCGGTTAATACCACTCTTCCAAACAAAACAACAAACGCCGCAGAGACGAGACGCTCTGCGGCGTTTTGCGTGGCGGACACAAGCTGTGTTATAATAAAGCCCACCGCAAAATCGCCAGTCGTGACGACGGAAAGGAAACTCCTGCGATGGAAGAGAAGAAACGATGCTTTTGGGTGAACGAGAGCAGCGCGCTCTATTGTGCCTATCATGACGACGAATGGGGAACTCCTATCCACGACGATGGGAGTATGTATGCGCTCTTTTTGCTGGAACTCTTTCAAGCTGGACTTTCGTGGATCACGCTGCTGAAGAAACGCGAGGCGTTCAGAGCCGCGTTTGATGACTTTGATGTGGAGAAGATTGCAGCCTATGACGAGGCGAAGATTGCGCAGTTGATGCAAGATGCGGGCATCATCCGAAGCCGCGGCAAGATTGAAGCCGCAATCAGCAACGCGAAAATCGTACTTGCGCTCAAGCAGGAATTTGGTTCTTTTTGCAATTATCTATGGTGCTTCTCTGCTGGAAAAGTCGTGCTTAGCCCGGATGATCAGCCGAGCACAACCAGCCCGCTTTCCGACCGGATGTCTGCCGACATGAAGCGGCGCGGCATGCGTTATGCGGGTTCGGTCACTATCCATTCGTTTTTGCAGGCGGCGGGAATTGTCAACGAACACGAACCCGCGTGTCAGAGATATCGAGAGCTGATGCAAGCGACTGGAATTGAACATACGATTCGTGAATAGCATTCGGATACAGACTGAAAAACCACCCAAAGAGGAGAGGACGAGCATTGGAAGAATTCATTTGGACAGACGCAAACATCCGCTGGATGAGCGATGCTTCGAAGAAGAGCAAGTTTTATTATTGTATAGCGGAGCGCATCGCGGCTTATCTGCCGCCTTCCGCACGCGTCTTTAATGTTGGCGGCGGGCTAGGCGATCTTGCTATCTGGCTGTCTTACCATGTGGAGCAAGTAACCGTCATTGAAAACGACCCAAAGGCCGTCGCCGCGTTTCGCTCGCGCTGTCCGCATAATGTGGTTGCGATCCTTGGCGATGTGCACACCTATTCGCCGGACAAGCTCTATGATGCGCTGGTGCTCTATGATGTTGGCGGTGCGGAGCGCGTGCTGCCTGTTGTGCGCGAGCTTTCGCGCGCAAAGACGTTTGTGCTCTTCAGCCGCGAAACACCGCAAGGCGAGGCAGATATTCTGGAATTCAGTGAGGCGCTTAAGAACGCCGGTGTCCCGTTTAATTATGAGCCGTTTGAGCAGGAGCACATTCAGCCGTTCCGTTCCCGCGAGGACGCAAAGTCATATTTCTTGTTTTCCAAAAACCGTATGCTCACGGAAGATGAATTGGATGCGCTGCTAGAGAAATCCGATGACGAGGCATTCCCATATGCATTTACGGAGAAAAAGAAGCTCGGCATGCTGATTTTCGATGCGGCGAACCCGGCACTCAAGAAGCCAATCATCTAAGCGCGCCAACCCAAAGCGACAAATCTGTCAACCGGGGGATCAGGATGGACGCAAAGCTGCTTTCTGCAATCGAATCCGCGCTTTCGGCGCGACGCTCTATCATGCTTGCGACCGTCATCGCACGGGTAGGCAGTGCGCCGCGCGGCGTTGGCACCGGTATGACCGTTTTGATGGACGGCGCGCAGACGGGTACGGTCGGCGGCGGCTCATTGGAATTTCGCGCGCGACAGGATGCGCTTGCTCTACTGCAAAACGGTCACTGCGCGGTGAAGCAATACGATATTCACACTGACGAAAAGACGGTCTATTCCGGTAGTGTGACGATTCTCTTTCGTCCGTTTGCGGGAGAATCCGGCTGGGCGCTCTGTGCGTGTATGAGAGATACGCTGGAATCGGGAGAGCAGTCGTATCTCGTCTGCCAACTTCAGGATGGGTACGTGCTTCCGAGCGTTGTACTTTCGGCAGAAGCACTTGTTCAGACCTGCCAGATTGCCGCTGCGCCGGAAGAGCCGCAGGTTGCACACGGGGAGCACGCCTGGTTGATAGAGCCGATTGTGCCACAGTCACGCGTAATTCTATTCGGTGGCGGGCATGTTGCCCAATGCATGGCGCGGCAGCTTGCCCTGCTGGAATATCGTATCTGGGTCATTGAGGATCGCGCGGAGTTCGCGACAGCGGAACTTTTTCCGATGGCGGAGCGTGTGCTGTGCCATGACTATACAACGGTAGAACCGCTGCTGAATATCAGCAAGCGGGATCACGCAATCGTGATGTCACGCGGACACGAAACGGATTATGGGATTTTACGCTGGCTGTTGCGTTCGCCTGCCGACTACATTGGATGTATCGGCAGCAAAAAAAAGATCTCGCTGACCAATGAGCGGCTTCTGGCGGATGGATTGATGCAGACGCAGATTGAGCGCCTGCATGCGCCGGTCGGGTTACGCATCGGTGCGGAAGCGCCAGCAGAGATTGCGGTCAGCATTGCGGCGGAGATGATTCAATACCTTTCACAAAAGAAAGGCGATTAATCGCTCATTAAACGCGCGTCGATATAAAAAGAGCGTCCGATTGATTTCGGACGCTCTTATGCAAAACGAAGATTTTATTTTGCAGGCGGCGCGGTGCGCACGTCTTCATACGATGCGACTGTATAACCCTGCTCCTTTAGCAGATCGAGCGTGCCTTGCTTACTCTTGGGGGTTTCACCGCCGCCGGAGCAGAGCACGATGGTCAACGGTTTTTCCTTGGGCACCAGCGCCAGAGCGGCGTTGAACGCGGGAGCCGGGTGCCCTGCCCAGACGGGTGCCATCAGCGTGACAGAATCATACAGTTTCCAGTCGATGGAAAGCGGGCGAATGGCGGAGGCTTTTCTACCGAGTGCCTGCGGACAGCCCGATAAAAATGCGGAGAAGATTCCGCGTTTTTTTGCCTCCAAAACCTCAAACACATCGGCGTCGGATGTCGCGGCACGTTTGGCCGCTTCCGCACGGGTTGCGCCACCAAAAGAATAGTAAAGTATGGCGGATTTCATAGCGGGTGATCTCTCTTTCTGATGGGAGACGGATTGTCATAGAACAAACCATCTCCTAAATCATATATTTTTACATTGTATGCTTGCATTATATGGGTCCCATAGTGCGCTGTCAAGAATGATTCCGACGCAGCGAAACGCGGCGATTTTACACGAGGGCTTTTGAGCGTGCCCTTGTTTTTGCGCTTGGATTCATGGTATATTGTATAAACGCAAGACGTTTTTATGCAAAGCGAGAGCGAGATCAAAACAAACAAAAGCCAAACACAGCGGCAACGACGACGGGAGAAGCACATGCAACTATACGACCTGCACACACACACCAATATGTCCGATGCGCGGTTTTCGATAGAAGACCTTGTTTCGACGGAACAAAAGCAGGGGCACATCCTCGGCGTTTCGGATCATCTGTTCTGCTGTGGCATCTATACGCTCAACGACGTGAAAAACTATCTCGAAATCCTGCAATTTTACCCTGTCTATCGCGGAGCGGAAGTGAACATGGAGCACCGTTTCAATCTGCCGGATTCGCTGGACGACCAGCTGGATTATGTGATTGCTAGCGTGCACAGCATGCCGGATGGGCGCGGCGGCTTTGTGCCGCTGAACCAATATTTCTCCAAACGCAGCGGCTTTACCGACGCATATAGCAAGAATTATTCATCCGACATGAACCGCTATTACTTGGCCTATATCATCCAGATGATGGAAAAGACGTTTTCGACACAGCGCGTAGACATATTGGGCCACGCAACCGTGATTCCGTCTTATGACGAGTTGCACGGCACGTCGTTTTTGAGCCAATGGGAAGACGCGGTGATCGGGCTGTGCAAAAAGCACGATATCGCGCTTGAAATCTCCGGTCTCTGGCGTGCACCAGGGGTCGATATGCTGCGCCGCGCGCATGAAGCGGGGCTCAAATTTTCGATGGGCAGCGATTGCCACGATGCGATCCAGATCGGGAATCTTGCTTATGTGGAACAGATGATCACGGAAATCGACTTGCAACAAGAAGACTTTTTTGTACCAAAACGGCAACTCTCGATCGATTAATAACCAAACAGATTTCAACAAGTAAATAGATCAACACCTCAATTTTCTTTGGCCGAATAGGCAGGAGGCACGGTATGCGGAATATCCGGGTAACAGTTTGGGGATTTGGCGCGATGGGCGGTGGCATCACAAAGGTGCTGCTGCAAAAAACGGGCGTGGAGATCACGGGCGTTTGCGATTTGCACCCAAACCGCGTTGGCAAGAGCATCTTTGCGTTGCTCGACGTGGCGCGCGGGGATCGTGCGGACGTAATCGTCAATAGTGACATCGACGCGGTACTTTCGCAACAGAGCGCAGATGTTTGCATCGTTGCAACCGATTCGTTCACCAAGGATGTCTATCCCAAACTCGTGAAGGTGCTCTCACGCGGAATCAACGCCATCAGCACCGCTGAGGAGATGAGCTATCCTGCGGCGAAGCAGCCAGAGCTGGCAAACGAGATCGACCGTGTGGCCAAAGAGCACGGCGTGACCGCGCTCGGTACAGGGATCAACCCCGGGCTGATGATGGACTTGCTTGCCATCTGTCTGACGGGCTGTATGACGAGCGTAGACAAGGTCACATGCCGCCGCGTCAACTCGCTTTCGCCTTTTGGCCCGCTGGTCATGCAGGAGCAGGGCGTCGGGTTAACGCCGGAAGAATTTGAGGCGGGCGTTGCTAAAGGCGAGCTGGCGGGGCATGTCGGCTTTGCGGAAAGCGTTGGCATGATTTCTCAAGCGCTGGGTTGGAGAATCGACGAATTCTCCCAGCAGATGGCACCGATTTTGACCGAGGTTGACCGGAAATCGCCTTATGGGTTTGCGAGCCGTGGCAATGTTGCGGGCGTGAATATGACCGGGCAAGGGTATGTCGACGGCAAGGTGAAGATCGACATGATCCATCCACAGCAGATTGAGCCGGAGCTTGGCGGCACGCACACGGGCGATTACATCACGCTCGAAGGTACGCCGCGCGTACAGATGCAGATTCAGCCGGAGGTAGATGGCGGCATTGGCACCATTGCGATGTGCGTGAACATGATTCCGCACGTGATCAATGCACGTCCGGGCTTAAAGACGATGATCGATCTGCCCGTTCCGCATGCGATCATGGGAGACATGCGCGATCAGATTGAAGAAGGTTTGCTGGCATAACATCTTTACGAGGTGAATGAAATGGCAAAAAAAGGCGATTGGGTTCGCATTCATAGCATCATACTAACACCTGACCAACGTTCCTCCGCTGTGCCGGAGGACACCAAAGCCGTTCCATTGGAACAATGGACAAAGGGCTATCTGCACGCGGATACCGTCCTTGGCGGCGAGGCAGTGGTTATCACGCGCACAGGGCGCATCGTCTCCGGCACGTTGGTAGACGAAACACCGCACTATTCGCATAGCTTTGGCGATTTTGTGCCGGAGCTGCAAGAGGTGGGAGACGAAGCGTTTGCGTTCCTCTTTGGAGGTGCCAAATGACGACGAGGGACAATAGCTTCTCCGCCGTAATGGCGCGCAAGAGCGAGATCATTCGCGCGGCGGTTGGTGTCGATTACAAGCAGTTTGAAAGTGGCTCCATCGCGTTTGATTACGAAGGCATGATGGCATCCACGGGCTATACGCTTGAGGACGTCGCCGAGATTCAACGCGGGTTCGCAATCGGAAACACGCCGCTCATCGAGCTCAAAAACATCACGGCGCTGGTGCGCAAACTCAGCAAAGACGGCTTTGGCGCGCGCATCTTCGTCAAGGACGAGGCGGCAAACCCCAGCGGGAGCTTTAAGGTGCGCAGGGCTGCAACCAGCATCCACCACGCCAAGCGTATGGGCTATCCCGGCGC
>JAEWYO010000012.1 GCA_023395595.1 Bacillota bacterium | reverse complement strand
GCAACGCTGATGCTCCGCCTGCAAAATGGCGCGTCGTTTGGCGGCACACTTGGCGGCAGCGTGCCCGCAAAAGCGAGCGTAACGCTGGACGCAACCAGCAAGCTCACCCTCACAGCGGAAACGTATGTGGCCGGCTTTGTCAATGCGGATCTCACCCACGCAAACATTCAGTCCAACGGGTTTAATCTTTACTATGATTCCAGCGTTGCGGAAAACGCTTATCTCGAAGGGCAGTCCTTCGCGCTCCCCGGCGGCGGATTTTTAGCGCCGATCATCTAACCCTGCGCGGCGGAATCGCGTTTTTCCGCATCGTCTCTCGCTTTTTTTGCAGGAGCGTGTTATAATCAAGCGCTGAAAAAGAAAAAACAGACCCGCGCAGGCGGGAGAGGGATAGGATCACATGAACGGAGCGCAACGCGCGGAATTTCGAAAGTTGGCGAATACGCTCAAGCCGATTTTCCAGATCGGCAAAGAGGATATCGGGGAAAACCTGATCAAGAGCGTGGACGAGGCGCTGAACAAACGGGAACTCATCAAGGTTGCCGTTCTGGAGAGCTGCTCGCTGGATACAAAGGCAGCGGCGGGTACATTGGCTGAAGCGCTGGGCGCAGAAGTCATTCAGAGCATCGGCAGAAAGTTTGTCCTCTATCGGAAGAAACCCGAAGAGAAATAAGCAAACCGTTGGTTTGCTTTGAGAAACGAATGAGAAGCAAAAAAAAGATCGGGTGTCTGCCCGATCTTTTATTTGCGAAAGCGTAACTTGCTTTAGAATAGTTTAAACACGTTTGTGTTAAACCAGGTAAAGCCCAGCTCGTAATACGGAATCCATTGCATCGTCATCGCAACGCCGACTACCACCCAGAGCAGCAAAAGGCTCACGATGATCAGCAGAAAGATCGAGAATCCGTGTCCGCCACTCTTGGCTTTTTTATTATACGGCTCATCGAAGATCTCGTCCCGCACGCTGTCTTTGTGGACGCGTGGTTCCTCCTTCTTCCCGCGCTCCTTGCGCGGTTTTTTGCCTGGCTTTTGCGGCGGAAGCGGCTCCGGCGGTTCACGCCAGGCGAACGACTCCGGCTCCGGTTTGCGCTGCTGTGTCGGTTCTGCCTCCGGCCGCCAGATGAAGGAATCCTGCTCGTTTGCCGGCTTGGCAGGCGCGGCTGCTGGCGCGGGTGCGGAGACAGAGGCGCTGCTCACGATTTCGTGATCCAACTCGCTCTCAATCGTGCGCATATCGGTGCTGATTTGTGCATAGGTGGAGATATTCCGCTCAATCAGGTCGCCAAACCAGAGGTTCCAGCCGTCGTCGTCCTGTTGCTGCTGAACAATCGCAACAAACTGCCCGAAGGTCTGGCGTGCGGCTTCCCGCGCGAGATCTTTGTCGCCCGTGCGTTCATAGGCGCGCTGAAAGACCGCGCTGCCATATGTGGCGACAAGCTCCTTGACGGCTTCTTTTTCACCGCTGCGGATGCGGCGGACCAATTCTGATAGCTGCATGCCTGAGGCGCTCCCTGTATACAAGATGTTTTATTATACCATGCTTTGTGGTGGCTGAAAAGAGCGGAGGCAAAGACGCAATTCAATCAGGTTTTATTTGACAAAACGGGCTTTTTCTGGTACATATATTACTTTGTTGGTTGGCGCGAAACGAGCGCGATTGTGCGCCGGAATCGCCAAATGTATGGCAGGAACTGGAAACTGATTTTGGGAGGAATACACATGCAGACAGACGTTGTGATCGTTGGCGCAGGCCCTTCGGGCATTTTTACCGCACTCGAAATGATCAAGCGCGGCACAAAACAGCGCATCGTCATTGTGGAAAAGGGACTCGCGGTGGAACAGCGCCGCTGCCCGAAGGCCGTGACCGGCCGCTGCGTCAACTGCAAGCCGTATTGCCACATCACCACAGGTTTCTCCGGCGCGGGTGCGTTTTCTGATGGTAAACTTTCGCTCTCCTTCGAGGTGGGCGGTGATCTACCGAACCTGATCGGACCCGACAAGGCGCAGGCCGCGATTGACTATACCGACGGCATCTATCTCGAGTTTGGCGCGGATGACCACATCGAGGGCATCAACAACTCTGCCGCGGTCAAGGAGATCCGCCGCCGCGCGATTCAGGCGGGGCTCAAGCTCGTCGATTGCCCGATTCGCCACCTCGGCACCGAAAAGGCACAAGATATCTATTATGCCATCGAGCAATATCTGCTTGAGCACGGCGTGGAGATGCTCTTTGGCCACGCCTGCGAAAACCTGATCCTCGAAAACAACGTTTGCAAAGGCGTTTTGCTCAACGATGGCAAACAGGGATTCGAGCTCTTTGCCAAGACGGTCGTGATCGCGACCGGACGGCGCGGCGCGGATTGGCTGGAAAACATCTGCGCGGAGCATAGCATTGCGCATCAGCCCGGCACGGTAGACATCGGCGTGCGCGTCGAGGTGCGAAACGAGGTCATGGAGACCGTCAACGAAGTGCTCTACGAAAGCAAACTCATCGGCTATCCGCAGCCGTTTCGTAACAAGGTGCGTACCTTCTGCCAAAACCCCGGCGGCTTTGTCAGCCAGGAAAACTATGACAATGACCTCGCTGTGGTCAACGGGCATGCATATAAAGAGAAGAAGTCCAACAACACCAATTTGGCGATTCTCTGCTCACATAACTTCAACGTACCGTTCGATCAACCGATTGCCTACGCGCAGAAGGTTGGTGAGCTGACCAACATGCTCGGCGCGGGCCACATCCTCGTGCAACGATATGGCGACATTCTCGACGGCAAGCGCACCTGGCAGCGGGAGCTTTCGTTCTCCAACGTGGTGCCGACCTTGCCGGACGCGATCGCGGGTGATATCACGGCGGCGATGCCCTATCGCGCGATGACGAACATCATCAACTTCATCCAGGCGGTCGATCAGGTCGTGCCCGGTTTTGCCGCGGCGGAGACGCTGCTCTATTCGCCGGAGCTGAAGTTTTACAGCAACCGCGTGAAGATGGACGAATCCTTCACGACTAACATTCAGGGATTTTACACGCTTGGCGATTCCAGCGGGTGGACGCGCGGGCTGATGATGGCCTCGGTCATGGGCGTACTTATGGGACGCAGGCTCGCAACCGAAGAAAAATAAGAAACAAGGGGCTGTTTGTTACGACAGCCCCTTTTCTGAAAAAACCCGTACTGGGTGGAATGTTATCTGGTTTTGCCGGAGACGTTGACACGGATATTGCCGCGCGTCGCATGGGAATACGGGCAAACCTGATGTGCTTCCTGCGCGAGAGATTCGGCCAGCGCCGCGTCGTCGGTATCGACGATGGCCACCAGATCCACCTCAAGCTGGAAGTTGCCCGAATCGTTGCGGCCAATGCCGACGGTTGCCTGCACATCCGGCGCGGGGAGTTTGAGCCTGCGGACGCGGATTGCGTGCTGCAATGCGCTGCCAAAGCAGGAAGCATAGCCCGCGGCGAACAATTGCTCGGGGTTCACACCCTCCGTTTTCTTTCCGCCCAATCCGGCGGGCAGAGCCATTTCAAAATCAATCAAGCTGTTTTCAACACGGACATGTCCGTCCCGTCCGCCTGTTGCATACGCCGTGGTTTTATAATCAATATTCATAAGGCACCTCCATTATTGTATCGTTGTTATGTACAAATTATATCGTATGCAATTTATTTCTTGTATGACTTTATCACACAAGCGCACTGAGGAGGAATGAATACATGCACTCGTTCTCCGAAACGGAGCTGCGCGAGGCCGCGCGGGCGATTGCGTCCACACAAATGAAGAGCGAAAAAGCGATTGGCAAGTTAAAAGTCGGTTCCGCGCAGCACCGCCTGACTGCGCGCGGGATCGCGGCGTATACGCTCGCGCTCGCTTTGATTGCGCGGGCACTTGGCGAAGCGCAGGCGGAGACTTCTTTTTCGAACGATGCGCTACAGCAGGCAAACGAAGCCTTCGCCTTTGCCACCGAGCGCGTCAGCAGCATTCTGCCGAAGTTTGCCGCGGGCACACCGCAGCATACTCTCGCGATCCGTCGATTGCAGGCGTTTGCGATTGCGCAGGCGCTGATCCAGCAGGAGCAGGACGTGTAAACGCGCGCGAAAAATCTCGGATTTTATATTTTCCTGCGGTCTTGTTATTTTTCGCATAACAGCATACGGTGGAGATAGAAACACACGGAAGTGGTTATACGCCGTGTGCCAAGCAACACACAAAGGAGAATATTCTTATGAAGATAGCACTCATCGGCGCGACCGGCAATGTCGGCTCGCATGTATTAAAGGAAGCGCTTTCGCGCGGGCACCGGGTGACGGCAATCTCGCGTGACGCGGCGAAACTGCCCATCGGGCAGGAGAACCTGACGGCAAACGAAACGGATGTGTATGACACCGATGCACTCGCGTCTGCGCTGCGCGGACACGACGCGGTGATCAGCGCGTTCAACTCCGGCTGGCAGAACCCGAATCTCTATGCGGACTATAAACGCGGCTATGCGTCCATTCTGGCGGCTGCCAAGCGCTCCGGCGTAAAGCGGATTCTCGTGGTCGGCGGCGCGTCGAGCCTTGTTCTGCCGGATGGCAGCCTTGTGTTTGACGCCTATATTCCAAAGGAGTTTGTCCACGCCGTGCGCGGGGCAATGGAACTGTTGGATGATATCAAGCAAGAGAACGAGCTCGACTGGACGTTTCTGAGTCCCGCAATCGACCTGCAAGCGGGCGAACGCACGGGCAAGTTCCGCCTCGGCACCGACAGCCCCGTCATGGATGCCGAAGGCAAGAGCCGCATCAGCGTCGCGGATATGGCGGTTGCCATCGTAGACGAAATTGAGAACGGCCGGTTCATCCAAAGACGGTTCACGGTCGGCTATTGATGCCATTGTATCTTTTGAATCAACGAAGCACACACACAATGCCCGCCGTCCGGCGGGCATTTGTTTGCCGTGATCGGCAAGAAAACGGAGTACTATTCGGTAATAAAATTGGAAATCATGCCGATATCGGCAAAAAATGAGATTTGAAAGCGTCATAAATGAAATTTATTGCCGATAATGTGTTATGATGGTGCTAGCACATAGGAGGTGGACGAAATGAAGTATCTCTCTGTTGAACAGATGGCGCAGCGTTGGGGGCTTGCGCCGCGCACGGTGCGAAACTATTGCGCGGGCGGGAAGATACCCGGTGCCGCTCTTTTGGGGAAAACGTGGAGCATACCCGAGACGGCGGAACGTCCGGATCGCGCAAAGCGCGGGGACGAACCAGCCACGCTTTTGAGCATCCTGCGCAGGGAGAAGATGGCGCATGTCTCCGGCGGAATCTATCACAAGGTGCAAATCGAGCTGACCTATAACTCCAACCGCATCGAAGGCAGCAAGCTCACGCAGGATCAGACGCGCTATATTTTTGAGACGAATACCATAGGTTTGAGCAATGACGCCGTGAATGTGGACGATATCGTGGAGACCGCGAACCATTTTCGCTGTATCGATGAAATCATTGATCAGGCAAATGCGAAATTGAGCGAGGCGCTCATCAAACGGCTGCATTTGATCTTGAAGAATGGCACCAGCGATTCGCGCAAGGGTTGGTTTGTCGTCGGCGGCTATAAACGCCTGCCCAACGAAGTTGGCGGCAGGAATACCGCCGCGCCGGAGGAAGTTTCTGCGCAAATGCAAAAGCTATTGAACGCCTACAATGCGAAGAAAACGCACACGCTGGAGGATATTCTGGAGTTTCATTTTCGCTTCGAATCGATCCATCCGTTTCAGGACGGAAACGGGCGCGTGGGTCGGCTGATTCTGTTCAAAGAGTGTTTGCGAAACGGGATTACGCCGTTTATCATCAGCGACGAACTCAAGCTGTTTTATTATAGGGGATTGCAAAATTGGGAGGACGAACATGGGTTTTTGCAGGAAACCTGCATCGCCGCGCAGGATACCTTCAAACAATATCTCGACTATTTTCGAATTCAAAATTAACGATGTTGCACGAAAGCGGGATTGTCCAGAAATGGGCAATTCTTTTGGCACTCGGGCGGATATTATCCGCCCGCGCTCACGCGCAAAAAAATGGAGCGATCCATTTCTGGACAACTCCATTAATTTTGTATTTGGTTTGCATCCCCAAATTGCTACTGCTTCGCGACATATCTCCGGTAGCTATCCAAAATCGCCTGCCAGCCGTTGCGCTGCATCTCGATGGAGTTTTCACCCTCCGCTTCAAATGTTTCGACGATTCTGGTTCCGGCGGGCACGGATTCAAACACGGTGATCACCTTACGCCCGTCGCCAAGCGTGGAGGCAAGAAGACGATGCGGTTCCACCGCGTCGTAGACGCCGCCAAAGTCAAACCCGTATTTACCATCCTTGGATTCCATGCGGGAGGTGAATGCTCCGCCGACGCGCAGGTTGTTTTCCGCGCGCGGTGTGTGCCAGTCTTCCGAAGCCTGATTCCATTGGGTGATGTGCCGGGGTTCCGTCCAATACGCCCACGCCAGCTCCGGCGAAACGGGAACCGTCGTCTCGAGTGTGATGCGGACGCGTTCTTGCTGTTCCATCATTCCTACCACCTTTTCAAGCAGATTTGGTTCAGTTGTGGTTGCCGGTTCGCCGTGTGCGCTAAAGAAGGAGCGTTAATCCAAGAAATCGAACTCCCATTCGCCAAGGCGGATGCTGTCGCCGTCCTTTGCGCCCATCTCGCGCAGCGCCGAAATGATGCCGTTTTTGATGAGTAGCTGCTGAAACCGGCGCATCGAAAGCTCGTCGTCCGGGTTGGTGGAATCCAGCAGCTTTTCAATCTCGCCGCCGGAAACGTCAAACACGCCGTCGTCGCCGCGCTTGATCTGGAAGCCAGCCTCGTAACCCATGCTCTCGGCGAGGTCGGTCTCCTCATAACGCAATACGGGCGGTAGGGTATCGAGCACCTGCACCACGCGATCCAGAAGCGCCTCAAACCCCTGTGCGGTCGCCGCCGAAACGGGGAACACTTCGATATTCGGGTACGCTTCTTTGAACCGTGCGAGGTTTTCCTCCGCCTCCGGCAGGTCGGTTTTGTTCGCGGCGACGAGCTGCGGAATCTCCGCCAGCAGCGGCGAAAACTTGCTCAGCTCGTCGTTGATCTTCTGAAAATCTTCCACGGGGTCGCGCATCTCGCTGCCGGAGATGTCTACGACGTGCACCAGCATACGTGTGCGCTCAATGTGCCGCAGAAAATCGTGCCCAAGCCCCGCGCCTTCTGCCGCGCCCTCGATCAAGCCCGGAATATCCGCGAGCACGAAGGAGTGGTTGTGGCGGGATGCGACGCCGAGGTTCGGCGAAAGCGTGGTGAAGTGATACGCCGCAATCTTCGGTTTTGCCGCGGTGAGCACGGAGAGGATGGTCGATTTTCCGACGGAGGGTAAGCCAACAAGCCCGACATCCGCAATGGATTTGAGCTCCAGCTCCACCTCATATTCCGCCGTCTTGATGCCCGGCTGGGAGAAACGCGGTGCCTGGTGCGTCGGCGTTGCAAACTTTGCGTTGCCCTTGCCGCCGCGTCCGCCGCGGAGAATGATGCGCTCCTTGTTTCCCTCGCTCATGTCCGCGAGGATTGCGCCGCTTTCCACATCCCGCACGATGGTGCCGACGGGAACGCGAATCACCAACGGTTTGCCGTTTCTCCCCGTGCTGAGCTCCGGCTTGCCCGGCTCGCCGTTTTCCGCACGGTAGAACCGCTGATACTTAAAATCGAGCAGCGTGGACATATGCGGGTCGGCAAAGAACACAAGGTCTCCGCCGCGTCCGCCGTCTCCGCCATCCGGCCCGCCCATCTGCACATATTTTTCCCGATGGAAGGAGGCGTGTCCGTCTCCGCCGTTTCCGGCTTTCACGACGATGCGCGCTTTATCGACAAATTGCATGGTGTAACCTAATCTTTCTGTTTTGTTTTACGAATTGCAGGCCAGTTTACACAATCGCCTGCAAGCTATTGTTTTGTTTTGCTTGTAGCAGGCTTGGTTTTAACGCCTGCTTTTGAAGGTTGCTTTTGCGCGGCCTTTTTGCCGTTTTGATAGTATAGGCAAAGATGGCTCAGCGGACAGAGTTCGCACTTTGGCTTTCGCGCGTCGCAAATCTGCCGTCCGTGATAGATCAGCCAGTGGTGCGCCTGCATCCAGTTTTCCTGCGGGATCGCTTTTTGCAGCTGCTCCTCGGTCTTCTCGACATTCTTCGCGTCGGCCAGCCCAATGCGGTTGCTCACGCGGAACACATGGGTGTCTACAGCGATGGCGGGTATGCCAAAGGCGTTGCTGGCGACCACGTTTGCGGTCTTTCTGCCAACGCCCGGCAGGGTTTGGAGCGTATCGATGCTTGCGGGCACTTCGCCGCCATATTGGGTAACGAGGATGCGCGCGGTTTCGAGGATATGCCGCCCTTTGGTATTGAAGAACCCGCAGCGTTTGATGTAGGGGAAGAGCGTTTCCTCCGTCATGGCGGCAATCGTCTCTGGCGTGTTGGCGACGGGGAAGAGCTCTGCTGTGCATTTGTTCACCATCACGTCCGTGCTCTGCGCGGAGAGGATGGTTGCAACCAGCAGTTCAAACGGCGTGGTGAAATCCAGCGCGGGTTTCGCGTTTGGATATGTCGCGTGCAAAATCGCGAGGGCTTCTGTTTTCTGCGCTTTGGTCAGCATTTCGGGTTAACCTATCTGTCCGATTCACTCGCGAGATGGCGCTTTGCCATCTCAGGTGCGAATCTTTCCGTTGTATTTGCGTACGATGATGTGCGCCAGCGAGAGCGCCTGATCGAGAATCGACTGCTCGTCCTGCCCTTCGATCATGATGCGCACGAGCGGCTCCGTACCGCTGGCGCGGATCAGCACGCGTCCGTTTTTGCCAAGTTTGGCTTCGATTTCCTGCGTGAGCTTGGCGAGGTCTTCGTCCGCCAGCGCGTCGGCTTTCTTCTCGTTGTCCACGATGACGTTGACGAGAACCTGCGGATATTGCGGAATGCGCGCGGCGAGCTTGCTTAGCCGTTTTTTCGATTCTGCGACCACGCCCAGCAACGCGATTGCGCTCATCATGCCGTCGCCTGTGGTGTTTTTGCTCAGCAGGATGATGTGCCCGCTCTGTTCGCCGCCGATGGAGTAGCCGTTTGCCAGCATGCTCTCAAGCACGTAGCGGTCGCCGACCTTTGTCTCAACGATGCTCACGCCCGCTTCTTTGAGCGCGTTTTTGAGGCCGAGGTTGCTCATCACGGTCAGCACCAGTGTGTCTTTTGCCAGAGTGCCTTTGCTGTGCATGTGCAGCGCGAGGATGCCCATCGCCTGGTCGCCGTCTACGATATTGCCGTACTCGTCGCAAGAGATCAATCGATCCGCGTCGCCGTCAAACGCAAAGCCGAGGTCTGCGCCGTAGTTGACCACCATCTCCTGCAAGCGCTCAGGGTGCGTGCTGCCGCAGTGGTCATTGATGTTGATGCCGTCCGGCGCACAGGATTTTGCAATGACTTCCGCGCCGAGGCGTTCAAATACTTCTTTTGCGATAAACGAGGACGCGCCGTGCGCGCAGTCCAGCACGATCCGGAGTCCCTCAAAGCGATAGTCTGACTGCTCCACGAGATAGTCGCAATAGTCCTTTTTTGCGCGGACGGCGGAGATCACCCGGCCAACATCGCGCCCTTCCGGGCGGGGCAGCTCTTCGCCGCTTTGGATGATGGCTTCAATGCGGTCTTCGATTTCGTCGAGCAGCTTGAATCCGTTTTTGTCAAACCATTTGATACCGTTGTATTCCATCGTGTTGTGGGAAGCGGAGATCATCACCGCCGCATCCGCTTCGTAGAGGCGAACGAGATATGCCATCGCGGGCGTTGGCAAAACACCGACATCCAGCACATCTCCGCCGACAGAGCAAATACCCGCCGAGAGCGCCGCGCCCAGCATGGTGCCGGATTTTCGCGTGTCCATGCCAACAAGGATGCGTGGGGAATGTACTTCGTTGGTGAGCACAAAGGCGCCCACCGCACCGATTTTGAACGCGAGAGTGCAGTCCAGGTCGCGGTTTGCGATGCCGCGCACGCCGTCCGTTCCGAAAAGTCTACCCATAGAGCAGTTTGTTCTCCTGTCTGATTGATGGTAGTGGTGTCAGCAACAAGAAGCGCTCAGTGGCAGGAGATGAACTCCAGCGCGCTGGTCGCGGCAATCGCGCCGTCCGAACAGGCGGTGATCACCTGTCTTAGCGGCGTATTGCGGATGTCTCCTGCGGCATACACGCCGGGGATGTTGGTCTTCATCAGTTCGTCGGTGAGGATGCTGCCGCCTTCGTTCATTGCGACCACGCCCTTGACCAGTGCGCTCTGCGGCGTGATGCCGACTGCGACGAACACGCCCGAGACGGGCAGCACGCGCGGCACGGAGGTCTTGAGGTCCATGATCTCCAACCCCTCCACGTTCTTTTCACCGAGAAGGTTGAGCGGAACACAGGAGGTCGCAAAATGAATGTTGGGCACGGTCTTTGCCTTCTCCACCAGAACGGCAGCCGCACGGAACTCGTCCCGGCGGTGTACGACCGTGACACTGGTGCAAAAGCGTGACAGATACAACGCATCCGAAATCGCTGTGTCTCCGCCGCCGACCACTGCGACCGCTTTTTCCTTGAAGAATGCGCCGTCGCACGTCGCGCAATAGCTAATGCCGGCACCCGTGAGTGCGTCCTCACGCGGGATGCCGAGGGAACGCGCATGCGCGCCCATGCAGAGGATGACGGCTTTTGCCGTGTCCTCGCGATCCGGCAGGATGATGCGCTTCGGATTTTCGTCGAGTACGAGGGCGGTTGCGCCCGCGTATTCTACCTTTAGGCCGAACTTTTCCGCCTGCTTTTGCAGGAGCGAGCCGACCTCATAGCCAACCACACCGTCGGGAAAACCGGGATAGTTTTCCACCAGCGGGGTTTTTGCGATCTGTCCGCCGGGAAAGAGTTCTTCATAGAGGGTGACGCTCGCGCCGCCGCGCGCGGCATATAAGCCCGCGGTCAGTCCGGCGGGGCCGCCGCCAATGATTGCGATATCCGAATGCATACGAAATAAACCTCCACGATTCACTCTAAAAAGTACTTATTATTATAACGAAGCTTTGGTAAAAAAGCAATTCGCGCGCGTTTTCGCCCGCGTGACTTGCGCACAGACCGGGCAGAAGACAACGTTTGACGCTGAGTAGCAGTATCTCGTATACTACGGGCATATGGTCTCGCAAGCAGACCCGGCTAAAGGAGCGGCGCATGCGCCCAAACAGTCTTTTTTTTGACCGAGGTGGAAAACAGGGATTCGTCCGGCTGATGTCCATGATCGTCACGATCGTGTTCCTCGTGCTGACGGGTTATATCCTGATTCGCTACCAACACTTTGGGTATCTTCTAGGCGGAGAATTGATGAACACGCCTCGTTTTGCGTGGCTCTTGTTTGGCTATCTTGCGCTTGCCGTTAGCGCCGTGTTTGTGATTCGCTGGGCAAACTGTCGGGTGCGACGGATGCCTGTGCTCTGGGCGGTTGCGCTTTTTTTCGTCGCGCTGCTGCCGCGTGTGATCGTGCTTCTCATGCTGCGCGCGCCCGCATTTGACGGCGGCGTGTTTGCGCGGCCCAACCTTGACGCGCTCTTCCTGCCGGAAAATCTGCCCGCGCTGCTGTCCTCAGCGATTTCTTCGCTAAGTGCTTCGGTGGTCTATCTCATTGCGCGGCGGCTGGACGACGGCAGCGCGCCCGCCGCGGGGCTGCTCTTCGCGCTGTATCCGGCGGACATCGTGCTGCGTTTGGAGCAGACGGCGTTGCAGACGGTCTTGCTGCTGGTGCTGCTGGCAATTCTGTTTACGCTCTTTTCGCTCTCCGCGCTCCGGCGCGGCCGCGCAATCGTGTTTGCCGTGCTGGGCGGGCTCTCGCTCGCGCTCGCGGGTGTTGCGCTTGACTCCGTTTGGGTGATTGCGCTTGCGTTCGGTGTGTTTTGGCTTGTGCTGCTGCTTGGTTCGTTCAAAATCGAAAAAGAACCCGTGCGGCTGATCCTGATCGCGCTTGCGTTTTGTGCCGTGCTGCTCACCCTCCGCGCGGTAACGCCGCTTGCGATTGGTTCGGGCAAAATCGATTCCGATCTCTCGGACGCAACGGCTGCGGGTTCTGCAGCGCAGGCAAAGGATGGGGAAGCGATTCTCGATTTACTCCATTGGGATACGTTGCAAAAAGGTTACGACTTGCAAGGCAGACCGGTGCGCATCGATCAAAACCTCACCGAGCTCTGGTTGGAAAAGGACGTGTCGCTCTCTGCCGCAACGCAAACTGCTGCGTTTTCCGCCTCTGCGCTTGCGCCTTATCGCGAGGCGATCCGCCTGCTGGACTTTTTTTACATCGCGGGGATTCTGCTCTTTGCGTGGATTGGCGGGCTGCTCCGGCGGCGCGGCGGCGCGGGGGACCTGCTGCTTTGGGTGTTTCTTGCGTGGGTATTTTCGCATCTCTTCAGCGACCGGCAGATGATCACCCGCGTGATTGCACTGCCGATTTTGATGATCTTCGCGGCATATGGCGTGTTCGCGCTCGTCGGCACGGAGCCGCGCGCAAAGGAACGCTCCAAGTACGATGCGTGCTTGAATCGCGGTGCGCTGAACCTTGGCGACATTCCGGCAACGGACGCGGGGCTGGATTGTTCGGGCGCGTTTCATCCGGCAAATGCGGGCAGCGTGCACCAAACCCGAGCAAACAGCGGGCTGTATGCGCATATGGAGGCGGACATTGTGAGTAACAATCAAGAACAAAAGTAACAAACTCTAGCAAAGACCGAAAATGAATCGAAAACTGGAGAATCATAATATGAGTGAAAACTATCAGGATATCAATGCAAAAACCATCGACCGCTGGGTCGAGAACGGCTGGGAATGGGGCACGCCCATTACGCATGAGCAGTATCTGGCGGCGAAGGAAGGCTCCTGGAGTATCGTACTTACGCCGACCAAGCCCGTTCCGGCGAAGTGGTTTCCCGACCTTGCGGGGAAAGCGCTGCTGGGTCTTGCCTGCGGCGGTGGGCAGCAGATGCCTTTATTTGCGGCGGCGGGCGCCGTCTGCACCGTGCTGGACTATTCCGAGCGGCAGCTGGAGAGCGAGCGTATGGTGTCCGAGCGGGAAGGGTATCCAATCAACATTGTGCGCGCGGATATGTCCAAGCCGCTGCCGTTTGCGGACGGGAGTTTCGACATCATCGTGCATCCCGTGTCCAATTGCTATATTCGTGAGGTGGAACCCCTCTGGCGCGAATGCTTCCGCGTGCTCAAGCCCGGCGGGGTGCTGCTTGCGGGACTGGACAACGGCATCAACTATATCTTTGACAACGAGGAAACGGAGCTTTTGCATAGCCTTCCGTTTGATCCGCTGAGCAATCCCGCGTTGATGGAAGAGCTGCAAAAAACCGACGACGGCGTGCAGTTTTCGCATACGTTTGAGGAACAGGTTGGCGGACAGCTCAAAGCGGGGTTTGTGCTCACGCACTTGTTTGAGGATGTCAACGGATCTGGCAGGCTGCACGAGATGAACATTCCAACCTTCGTCGCCACGCGCGCGGTGAAACCGGAATAATACCGGAGCCTCCACGTACAACGAATACAACGCGCCAAACAAAAAGTCGCCGTTCACACGGCGGCTTTTTTGCGCAAACCCGCTTCGTCGAGAATGTGATAACCGTCCTTGCGCTTCTCCAAAATACCCTCCTCGCCAAGCGCCTTGAGCGCGCGCAACAGATGCCGATAGCTGACGCCGAGCTGCTCGGCAACGTCGATCAACCGCTCGGAGAACACGCCGCCTTGCGCGCTTTGCAGCAGATAACTGCCGAGCCGCGCCTCAAACGGGCGCAGGATGATCTCCGTCGTACTCGCGACGCTTTCGTGGAGCTTGATGGCAAGCCCCTGTGCCGCGCGGCGCACAAACGGCAGGTGGGAAAGCAGCGCGGGCGCATAGACGTTCAGCGGCAGGCCGATGCATTCCACCGTGGAGACGGCCTGCACGGCGGAGATCGCCTCATGCCTGCCCATCATGAGCTCCACATCGCCCATGATTCCTTCCGAAACATAGTAGCACAGCAGCAGGTTTCGCCCGCTGGCGTCGCTCATGCAAACCTTCGCTTTGCCGGAGAGCATTACGTAAAGATAGGGGATCTCCTGCTCGGCAAGTAGCATCCATTCGCAGCGCTCGTATGTAAGCAGCACGGCAGCGGAGAGATCCAGCCAATCCAGCGCATATTCCGCCAGAGCGGGCGCGTATTTCGCAGGTAGTTTTTGCTTTTGCATGCGTTTCCTCACAGCGTATTGTTTTATTCTTAGTGTGACATATGTCATATGCCGCGTCAAGCGCGCGCACTATACTCAGGGTGTCATCCATCGCGGCGGTGCACAAAAAAGCTCCGCCAAGGCGAACATTGACCCGGAGAAACCCAACAAATGTACTATTTTGCTTCCTTAATGATCGGAATCCTTGTCGCGGTGATGATCGCCGTCAACGGCGGACTGACCACGCTCTACGGCATGTATTCCGCAACGGTCATCATCCATATCGTCGGCCTCATCATCATCGGGGGGATTATCCTCGCGCGGCGCGAAAAGCCGTTTGCAAAGCGCCTGCCGTGGTATCTATATATCGGTGGCGTGCTCGGCGTTGCGACCACCGCAAGCGTCAACTTCGCCTTTGGCAAAATCAGCCTTTCGGCAATTCTCGCGCTCGGGCTCTTCGGGCAGAGCATCGCCGGTGCGCTGGTGGATCAGTTCGGCTGGTTCGGCATGAAGAAGCATCCGTTTCGCGCCTACCAAATCCCCGGCATCCTGCTGGTTGCGGGTGGCATCGGCTGGATGATGGGCGGCGGATTTACGTTCTGGCCCGTGCTGGCGGTGTTTTTCTCCGGCGTGCTGCTGGTGATTTCGCGTTCCTACAACGCGCGGCTTGCGGACGAGACCAGCGTATATATCAGCACATTTTTCAACTATGTCTGCGGGCTTGCCGCGGCGCTTCCCGTGTTCCTGCTCTTTGGCACAAATGAGCCAATCTGGGCGGGGTTCGTGCTTGCGCCGAATTGGTGGACGTATCTCGGCGGCGCAATCGGTGTGGTCACGGTTTGGCTAAGCAACATCGTTGTGGCGAAGATTCCGCAGCTCTACATCACGCTGTTGATGTTTGTTGGACAGGTGTTTACAGGTGTGATTCTCGATGCGCTGATGGATGGCGCGTTTTCTACCGCGAATATCATCGGCGGGGTATTGGTTGCCCTTGGCCTTGCGCTGAATCTGCTGTTTGAGCGGCGCGCCTCCCGGCGGCTGACGGCGGAGCGCAACGCCGAGGCGGAATAACCCCGCAAGCAGAAAAAAGCCGACGCGTTTGTACCAGCGCGCCGGCTTTTTGTATTTTGTTCGAATGATTATATGGTATATTGCGAATGGACATTCTTTCAGAAAGAAGACGGTTGATGAAAAATGATTACGATCTATGATTGGTTTGGATACGACTTGCCGATTCAGGAACGATATCATCTGATAAAAGAAGCAGGATTTGATGGCGTAATGTTGTGGTGGAGCAGCTACCTCGACCGAAATGATTATCGTAAGGCACCACAGCTTGTGCGGGAAGCTGATCTTTTGATCGAGAACATCCACACTCCGTTCCACATACAAGATGATATTTGGCTTGATAATCTGGATGGAGATGCTGCAATAGATTGCTACCTACAAAGTATTGCAGATTGTGCGGAATTTCAGATCCCGACAATGGTGATTCACTTGCCTGATGAGGACAAACCATGCAACGCATTGGGACTCAAAAGGTTTCAGACAATCGCCGAAAAAGCCGAAAAACTGGGTGTTCATGTTGCGCTGGAGAATTTGCATAACCTTGCCAATTTGGCGTATCTGTTCGAGCAACTGAACTCCTGCCGGATTGGTTTTTGCTACGACAGTTCCCATCACCACCGATTTTATCCAAATAGCGATCTGTTATCGATGTTTGGTTCGCGTTTAATGGCACTGCACCTGCACGATTACATCGATGTGCACGGGCAGTATATTACGCATCTGTTGCCGTTTGATGGAGCAATCGATTGGTCAGCAACGATCAAGCAAATTTCGAAGACGGGGTATACAGGAGCAACTGCGATAGAAGCCATGAACTGGAGTTATGAAAAGTTATCTATCGAAGAATTTTTGCAGGAAGCATATCAACGTGCAAAAAAGCTGGAATCGCTGAGAAACTGCATATCGGGAGAACAGTAGACGCCGCGAAAGGGCTCAAGCGCGACTACATTGATCGTTGAGTTCGTCAAAGTTGAACTTTTGAATCCCATCCAGAACACTTGGATGAATGTGATAGTGGCTGATCTCGTCCTTCGTAACCCAAGCATATGTATCGTGTTCGTTGGATAACGTGATGCAAGGTTCGCTCGCTTTTGCTAAAAAAGTGATGCCAATGATTTGGGTATCGGTGTCTCGAAAAAAGCTCCAGGTTTGTATTGGGGAGATCAAGGTTGCTTGAAGCCCAGTTTCTTCCTTGACCTCTCGAAGAAGCGCTTCTTCCGGCGTTTCCCCAAATTCAAGTCTTCCGCCGGGGAACTCCCAGAACTGGTGTTCGCCTCTCGCCGCGCTGGAACGCTTGACGAGCAGGAACTTGCCTTTATGAAACAAGAGTGCTTTGACAGCCACAAAGAATCTACGTTCCATCCTGTTCTCCTGTATTGCGCGACGGGCAACATGTTTCATCGCCTCAATACCCCGCCAGAATATCGCCGATGTGGTTTTTGAGGAACTTGTCCTTCGTGTAGACGAAGTTTTGTGAGACGATATAGGTCTTTCCGTCGTCCCAGAGGATGGTTTCCGTCTTGTCCTCCGGGTTCGCGCGCCCGGTCACGGTCGTGGCTCTGTTGTGGATGCGGTTGGCCAGCAGAATCATAAATTGGTTCTTCTCCGGATCGACAGAGAAATGGTTGCCCGTAAAGCCGTTGAGCGCAATGGTTCTATTACCGAAATACGCGGGTACCTCGCTGAAGGTCTGCACCGGCTGCTTGGAATAGCAAAGATATCCCATATATTGCGAATCACTGCCGTCCGGTAGCTTTCCGCCCGTGCGGTTCACGCCGATTTCAAGCAGCGTCTTGCGCCCCAGCAACGCGCCGCCGAGCAACCCGCGTGCAAGCTTCGTCATGTCGTCCAGACTCGCGAACAAGCCTGCGTGTCCGCAGGGCGCCGGACGCGTGGTGTTGAGCAGGCGCGCTTTCGGGTCGTGTACCGTGCCCGGCGGGCAATCGGTGTCCAGCGAGTAAGCGCCGTTTACGATTCTGCGCTCATAGTTGCAGTCCACGGTTTGCGGCAGGAGCGATTCGGGTACCTTGGCAAACGTCCGCGTCATCCCGAGTGGAGTAATGATATTCTCCCGCAAGAAATCCCAAAAGAGCATATCGGAAGCGGACTCGACGATGTATTTGAGCACCATCGCACCCATGTCGGTATAGAATTTTCGCACAGGCGGTGCGCCAAGGCGAATGTCAAACAGCAACGCCTCCGCTTCTTCGGCAGACGAAACCGCATCCATCCGCGCGGTGGTTTGCAGGTTTGCGCGAAAGCAGAGCAAGTCTTCGAGCGAAACATCCGCAATGTGCGAAAATCGCTTGTCCACGCGTCCAATGGTTTGATCGAGCCGGAGCTTGCCGCGCTCGACAAGCTGCAACACCGCGATGCAGGTGTAGAGCTTACTCACCGAGGCAAGGTCGAAGATCGAATCATTCGCAAGCGGGGCAACGTCCGGCACGAATGCGCCGTCTTGCAGGCGCACCTCGCGCAGGTTCCCGCGCGAAAACGCCTCGCCTTGCGCAAGATCGCCATAAGACACCGCGATGCCGCTGATGATTTTTCGCTCATCCACCAGATGGGAGATGCCCGCTTCCAGCCGTTGTCTTGGGTCAATCGTCATGCTTTGCTTTCCGTCTCCTGCGTGTTTTGTTGTGCGATGGGCGAAAACGCCGCGTTCTTCTTCCGCCAGTTTTTCGTGAACGCTTTTTTCACCGGCGCTGCGGCAAACGTTGCGGGATCGTATTTTGCGTAAAACGCGGCTTCTTCGGCAAGCGCGCGGGTGAGCAGTTCGTCCATCGCGTTTGCGTCGGAGGATACATCCGTTTGCCAGCTTGCTTCCAGCGCGTCCCGTTCCGCGTAATACTCCGCGGGAACGATCTTGCCGATGAGCTGGCGGCGAAACGCCTCCGCCTCGCGCCAGTAGCACGCGCCTGCCTCGTCGCCGGGCGCAATCACGGGCAGCCGTGCGGGGTTGCCAAAGCGATAGGGCTTATAGAGCGAGACGCACGGGGTAGAAGTCCCCGTGAGGTAGACCGTCGGCGCGTTCTCGCCGAGGCGGATGACCATGCTCGCGGTCGTGTGGTCGCCCACCATGCCGCCATAATGCATGCAGCAGCTCGAAACAGAACCCTCGGCAAACGGGTTGGCGACCTCTGCGTTGTGCCCTCTGAGCGCGCGCATGAGGTCGGCTTCTGTGCTTGCGCCCGGTAGAGCGCAGGCGCTGGCTTGCTTTCGCTGCCTGCTTCCGGAAAAACAGGAATACAGCGGGTCGGAATACGTCTTTGCAAAATCGCATACCCCGCCGCCATAGCGTTCGCCATCCGCGCCAATCGAGAGTCGGTTGCTGATGGATGCTTTTTGATAGCTCTTTACTACCCAGTTTTTGCGGCAGGTTTCGAGGACGAAGAGGTTGTCTTTATCCTGAATCAGGAACGCGTTGTCATAATAAAACGTGTGGTCAAAGCCGCAGTTGCCGCCTTGGCCGTAGGTTTCGAGCAGCTCGATGATCACGTTGACCGCGCGCTCCGCACTCTCCGCGCGTTCCAGCGCGAGACGCAGCAGATCCATACCCGTCAGCGAAGGCGCTCCGTGTTTCCCCTTGGTAAACACCGCCTCGTTGCCGATGGCGACCCCCGCTTCGTTGACGCCGATCTCCGCGCCCCACATCCAGACCGGGCGCGAGAGCAGAACGCCGAGCGTTTCGCGCGCCTGCGGAATCAATCGATAGGTGCAGGCGACCTCGCCGCCGTCATAGATGCGCGCGGGGTAGAGCTCCGTCACCTGCGCCTCGTTCGGGCTGCGGTCGCTGTTTTTGCCAAAGAGCGCATAGGAGCCGTGGAGCACGCCAAGCGTATCACACATAGGGTTGCTGCCTCCTGACGGAAAAAATAGCCGGTTTGGTTGTAAAGAGTAGAATCGTTTTCTATTAGTATAGCATATGCGCGGGTTCAGGGGAAACGCGCAGGAAAGCGCAAGATGCGCGCGCGTGTGTGCCGAAACCGTTTTACAAGTCGTAAAAGGCGATGCGGGAACGAGCGCAAGTTGCGCGCGAGTGTGCCGAAACAACCGTGCGCAAGGTTGTCGCGACCCGCCGGGTATGATACAATACCCTGCGGAAAGAACAGGAGGCAGCGTATGGATTTGGACCCGTTGGCAATCCGCAACTTGCTTCTTTGGGTTGCGTTTGCGTTCGGCAGCACGATCCTGCTCGGCGGTGTGCCAAGCTGGATTCGCTGCGCTGCCCGCCGGGCGGACCCTTCCGCAGCGTCCGCTGTGTTTGCGTTGCTGCTTGCGGTGTCCTCGCTGGGGCTTTTGCAGCTCTCCGGCGGAATCCCGCGTGTGCTGCAAGTGAGTACCGTGCAACTTGCTTGGACCGGCGTATGCGGCTTTTTGTCCGCGCTGGCGTGGCTGAGCCTCTTTACCGCGCTCACGGGCGGAAAAGTCAGTAAGGTACTTCCGGTGTTTCTGCTGTCCCAATTGCTCACGCTTGCCGCATCCCATTTTCTCTTTGGCGCGCCGATGGGGCTCTGGAAGATTTGCTGCATGGTGTTGATTTTGCTCGGCATCGTGTTTATCGAGAGCAGCACGCCGCAGCTGCAAAGCCAGCTTTGGTTTGTCTATGCGTTGATTGCGGTGTTTGCCGCCGCGGGGTCACAGCTTGTGCAGCGCGGCATGCTTGGGGAAACGTTTGATTCCGCGGTGTTTGCGTTCTGGCGCGCGGCATTTGCGGCGGTATTTCTCTGGATCTTCGTCTTTGCGCGCGGGAAACAAAAGACGCTTGGGGATTTTTCGCCCCGCGCATGGTTGGGGGTGCTGTTTGCCGCTGTGTTCCTCGCGGGGAGCTGGATCATGACGCAGTTTGCGTCACTGCGTGGGGATATGAGTGAGCTTGCGCCCATCGGCGTGCTCACGAGCGTGTTTGTAATGCTCTTTGCGCGGATGTTTCAGAAGGAAAAGCAACCCGGCGCTTCCGTCTTTGGCACGCTTCTGGTCATACTCGGCCAGTTTGGCATCCTGATGGGGTTATAAAGAGGCTATTTGCGCCTGAATTTCATGAAAAACAGAACGTATTTGGTTCGATCAAGAACAAGAAGGATAGAAAAAGTATCATGGTAAAACTCTGCGTATTCGACCTTGACGGCACGCTCGTCAATACCCTCCACGATCTGACAAACAGTCTCAATTTTGCGCTGGAATCGTGCGGCCTTGCGACGCTGAGCGAACCGCAAGTGGCGGCCATCGTCGGCCATAGCGTGAACTACATGTGTGAGCATGCGGTGGGTCCGGATCACAAGGATCAGGCGGAGAAGGTGCTCGGGCTCTATATGGAACACTATAAGGAACACAGCCTCGATCGCTCGCATGCCTACGATGGCATGATCGAGGCGGTGGAGGCGATCAAAGCTGCGGGGGTCACGGTCGCCATCGCGTCCAACAAGCCGCATGCAGACACCGTCAAGGTGGTGGAGACGCTTTACCCCAAAGACCTGTTTTCCATCGTGCTCGGGCGGATGGACAAGTTTGCCATCAAGCCCGCGCCGGACGTGCTGCGCTTCATCATGGATTTCTTCAAGGTCACGCCGGAGGAATCCGTCTATGTCGGAGATTCGGATGTGGACGTGCAGTTCGCCCACAACGCGGGAATGCGCTGCGTCTCCGTCAATTGGGGCTTCCGCTCGGTAGAGGAAATCCTTTCGGCGGGCGCGACCTGCATCACGGGGGACCCGAAGCGGGTGCCGGAACTGGTGCTCCACGATCCGGGTGATTGCGGCATTTGCTGAACAAAACGATAGGTGCCGGTGCCGATATGCGGCTTTTCAACCGGGAAAGGACAACGCTTGCTCAGAAACGTGTACGATTTTGACAATACGATCTATCGCGGGGATTCCAGTGTGGATTTCTTTCGCCACTGTGCGGGAAAATACCCGCGCGCCTATCTCAGCGCGCTTGCTTCACTGCCGTGGCTACTGCTCATGCAGCTGGGTCTCGCGGACAAGACGCGCGTGAAGCAGCGCTTTTATCGCTATCTTCAGCATGTGCCGGATGTGCTGGAAGAGGTGGAACGCTTCTGGCTTACGCACGATCAGAATCTCAAGGACTGGTACTTTGCGCAAAAGCGCGAGGATGATTTGATCATTTCTGCCTCGCCGGAGTTTTTGCTGCATCCGTTGCTCAATCGGCTGGGTCTTACCTTGATCGCCTCCCGTGTGGAGGCGCAGACGGGCGCCTATGACGGGCTGAACTGCCACGGCGAGGAGAAGGTTCGCCGCATGCGGGAGCAATATCCCGAGCTGCAGATTGACGAATTCTACTCTGACAGCCGGAGCGACACGCCCCTCGCGCGGCTGGCAAAAAGGGCATATATGGTCAAAGGAGACGCGCTTTCGCCGTTTCCGCTGGACTGATTTGAGGAAGACAACCTCCAACAACACGAAAAGGAGCAACGCAGATGAAAGTGATCGCAATCAACGGCAGCCCGCGCGTAAACGGCAACACGAGCACGGCGCTTCGGGCAATGACGGACGAACTGGAACGACAGGGGATTGAAACCGAGACGATCCAGATCGGAAACAAGAGCATCCGCGGTTGCATCGCCTGCGGGCACTGCGGGCTTTCGGAAGGGAACCGCTGCGTCTTTGCCGACGACGGTGTCAACGAGATCGCGCAGAAGATGCGGGAGGCGGACGGGTTCATCCTCGGCTGTCCGACGTATTATGCCGGCATTCCGGGCACGATGAAGTCGTTTCTGGATCGCGTGTTTTACTCCAGTTCGCGCTATTTTCGCCTGAAGGTGGCGACGAGCTGCGCGGTTGTGCGTCGCGCAGGCGGTGTGGATGTCGTCCACCAACTCAACAACTACCTCAACCTCGCGCAAACCGTGATTCCGCCGTCGCAATATTGGACGATTGCCTACGGGCGGGACAAAGGCGAGGTCGAAGGCGACGGCGAAGGCATGCAGACCCTCGTGAAGAACGCGGCGTGCATGGCCTGGCTGCTCAAGCTCATCGAAACAGGGCGGGACACCGTGCCCCTGCCGGAAAATGAGAAACGGATCATGACGAACTTTATCCGCTGAAGGCTTGCTTTCAAAAGCCGCGCAACCGCGCGGCTTTTTTGTGTCGAGAATCATATATTTGCGCGTTTTTCACACGGTGCATAAAAACTTTGATAGAATAGACATATGCGTTGAAAGACGTGAGATTCTGTAGGATTTTTTCGATTGTCATAAAGACGGAATTGGTTTTATACGGTTTAAAAGAAAGATGGGCAAGCGGCCCGAAAGAACCTACAGTAGGAGGAAAAGCATGAACTCTCCCATTCGGGTGAAGAGCGAGGTTGGCAAACTCCGGCGCGTGCTGCTGCATCGCCCGGGGCAGGAACTCGAAAACCTCATGCCGCAATATCTCTCCCGCCAGCTTTTCGAGGACATCCCGTATCTGGTGCATGCCCGCGAGGAACACGATCAGTTTGCCCAAACCCTGCGCGATAGCGGGGTTGAGGTTGTTTATCTGCTCGACCTTGTGGAGCAGGCAGTGATGGAGTCCGCCGTGCGGGAGCAGTTCGTTTCGGACTTTATTGCGGAGATCGGCCTTTCCGTGCGCGGGATGGAGGACGAAGTGCGGGCGTATCTGCTGAGCCTGCCCGTGCCGCAAATGCTCGCGAGCATGGTGCGCGGCGTGCGCAAGAGCGATCTTGGCAGCCAAGAGCCGCGCCATCTGGTGGACTATATCGACGATGCGTATCCCTTCTTTGTCGATCCCATGCCGAATCTCTATTTTACGCGCGACCCGTTTTTCATGATCGATGGCGGGGTGTGCATCTCCAGCATGGCAAACGCCGTGCGCGCGCGAGAAACGCTCTTCGGGCAATATCTTTTCACGCATCATCCGCTCTACCAAAGCACGCCGATGCTGCACGCGAGAACCGACCCGTTCTCCATCGAAGGCGGAGACGTGCTCGTGCTCTCGCCGGAGGTGGTCGCCGTCGGCATCTCCCAGCGTACCGACCCGCACGCGGTGGAGGCGCTGGCCCAGCGCTTGATCTGTGAGGAGACGGGGATTTCCCGCGTGCTTGCGATCGATATCCCCAAGACGCGATCCTATATGCACCTCGATACCGTGATGACCATGGTAGACGCGGATAAATTCACGATTCATCCGTCGATCCTGCCCGCCGTGCGCACGTTCTCGCTCGTCAAGAAAAACGGCGCGCTCGTCATCGAGCCGGAGAAGCGAAAGCTTGCGGAGCCCCTTGCCGACGCGCTGCATGTGGAGAAGGTGACGATGATTCACTGCGGCGGCGCGAGTGCCATCGATGCCGCGCGGGAGCAATGGAACGACGGAACAAACACCCTCGCGGTTGCGCCAGGCGAAGTGATCGCCTTTTCGCGCAACTATGTGACCAACGGCATCCTGCGCGACAACGGCGTGACGGTACACGAAATCCCATCGGCGGAGCTTTCCCGCGGGCGCGGGGGACCCAGATGTATGAGTATGCCGCTCTGGCGGGAGTAAACGCGACTGCCTATAAAAATGGTAAGCATGAGCATGCCGCTCTGGCGGGAGTAGGCGTGAGGCTGTGATGTGGTAAAATGTGTTTGGGCAGCAAATGAAAACACCTGCGCTCAAATCAAAGAAAAGAGTATTCTCACATGTACGATTTCATCCGCGTAGTATGCGCGATTTCTCTGGCATCCCCGATTGTGTTAGTCCCTGTGTTTCGGCACACATTTCAGGCAAGAAGGGTCTTTTTCCTCGTCTCGGCGGGGCTGACCGCGTTTTTATTCGCATCACTGCTCTATCAATGGCCGTTTGAGAACCAGTTTGGCGGATTTACCACGGCTAAGCAGGCGATTGAATACAAATACGGAAAGGCGGAGTGGCTGTTCCCCGTCGAAAACGAGCAAAGCGCGCTCGTCCTCTCGGACAAAACCAGCGAGGTGCTGCAAAAGAAAGACGGACGGTTCTATCTGATCAGCCCGATGTACGCGGCGCGGGAGAGTGCCTTTGCCGACAGCGTGAGCGTAATCATCCGCGGAGACAGGCGCACGCAGGAACGATTTGTGCAGATCACCATGATGGAGACGGATCGCAAGCCGGAGACGATTCTCGACAGCAAGGGAACGGAGTTTGAAAAGGCGTTTACCTACAACGGCCTGACCTACTTTACCGGCACGTTTGTGGAAGACGGATCGCCATATGCGCTCTATATCGACGGGATCGATGTCGGGCTAAGACAGTTACAGTAAATAAATATAAGATTTTTTGGAGGAACGTATGAACCTGCGCGGAAGAAGTTTTTTGACCCTGCTTGATTATTCCCCCGAAGAGATTCGCCATCTGCTCGATTTGAGCCACGCGCTGAAGAAAGAGAAAGCCGCGCGCGTGTTCCCGGAGCGGCTCAAACACAGAAACATCGTGCTGATTTTCGACAAAACCAGCACCCGCACGCGCTGCGCGTTTGAGGTCGCCGCGCTGGACGAAGGCGCGCATGTGACGTACCTGAGCAACAGCCAGATGGGCAAGAAGGAGTCTCTGGAAGACACCGCAAAGGTACTCGGACGCTACTATGACGCAATTGAGTACCGTGGCTTTGCACAGGAGATTGTGGAAGACCTCGCGCGCTATTCCGGCGTGCCGGTTTGGAACGGGCTGACGGACACCGACCACCCGACGCAGATTCTCGCGGACCTCATGACCATCGAAGAGCACGCAAAGAAGCCACTGAGCCAGATTCACCTGTGCTACGTGGGCGACGCGCGCAACAACATGGGCAACAGCCTCATGATCGGCTGCGCGAAGATGGGCATGACGTTCACCGCGATTGCCCCGCGTGCGCTCTGGCCGGAAGAGGGGCTGACCGCGCGGATGCAGGAGCTGGCCAAGACCACTGGCGCAAGGATTTCGTTTTCCGAATCGCTGGATGCGGCGGCGGGCGCGGATGTGGTGTATGCCGACGTTTGGGTGTCGATGGGAGAGGAAGCGCAGTATGCCGAGCGCATCCGACTGCTGGAGCCGTACCGCGTGACGATGGAGCTGCTGAGAAAAACCAACAATCCCGACGTGCTGTTTTTGCACTGCCTGCCGAGTTTTCACGATCTTGAGACCGTCGTCGGCAGAGAGGTTTTTGAAAAGTATGGGTTACGGGAGATGGAAGTCAGCGACGAAGTGTTCCGTTCCAAGCACAGTGTGGTCTTCGACGAGGCGGAAAACCGCATGCATACGATCAAGGCCGTCATGGTCGCGACGCTTGGCGAATAAGGGCTTTTTTGAAGTATATGCTGTAGAATATGCAGATAGATCGAATAAATCTGCAAAACGGGCGATTTTCCGATAGATATTATTGAAAGCAAAAAAAATATAAGGTATAATACCCGCATTACGTAAAAAACGGAACAATGCCGCGAGTATTCGGAGGAGCGACCGAACGCGGCAAACCATAACAACAATAGTTAAGAGGGGTAAGAAAGACTATGGAAGACCGGTATCGTAACGACGTTGCGGTGCAAGTGCCGCGCGTATTACTGCCGAAAAAGGGCACGGACTATTACAAGTGGGCGGTTGTCGCCTGCGACCAGTACACATCCCAGCCCGCGTATTGGGAAGATGCCAAGCGCATCGTCGGCAAAGCGCCGTCCACGCTTGAACTCATCCTGCCGGAAGCCTATCTGGAGAAGCCCGGCGAAGCGGAGCGCATCGTGAGCATCAAGCAGCACATGCGTGATTATCTCGACAAAGGTGTGCTCGAAGAGAAGCCGCAGGGGTTTGTGCTCGTCACCCGCACGGTTGGCGGTGCCACACGTACCGGGCTTGTCATGGCGTTGGACCTTGAAGCGTACGATTATTCCAAGGGCTCCACCACGCTGATCCGCGCGACGGAGGGGACGATTGTCTCCCGCATTCCGCCGCGGCTGAAGATCCGCGAAGGCGCGCCCATCGAGCTGCCGCATATCCTCGTGCTGATCGACGACCCGGACAAGACGGTCATCGAGCCGCTCGCACAGAAAAAAGCGAAGCTCACCAAGCTGTATGATACCGATCTGATGCTCGAAGGCGGGCATATCAGCGGGCATCTTGTGGATGGCGAGGACGACATCAACGGCGTTCTTGCGGCGCTCGGCGTGCTCAAGGACGAAAAGCGTTTCTCCGAGAAATATGGCGATCGCGCGCCGATGCTCTTTGCCATGGGCGACGGTAACCACAGCTTTGCAACCGCAAAGGCCAATTGGGAAAAGATCAAAGAATCTCTGCCGGAAGGTGAGCGCGCAGATCATCCCGCCCGCTATGCGCTGGTCGAGGTGGAAAACGTACATGACGATGGTATCGTGTTTGAGCCGATCCACCGCGTGGTGTTCGGAGCTTCCGGCAACCGCGCGATTGAAACCATCCTGCGCCACTTTAAGTCGCAGTATGCCTGCGCAAAGGTGGAACTGGGGCGCATGCCCTGCGCACAGGGCGGGGACACACATGTTCTGCCGTTCATCACGGGTGAGGTGGAGGGCGCGTTCATCGTGAGCTGCCCGACGTCACAGCTCGCGGTCGGCACGCTGCAATCCGCGCTGGACGATGCGGTCAAGGAGATCTGCGGCTGCGAAATCGACTATATCCACGGCGCGGACGTGGTCAAGGACCTCGCGAAAAAAGGCGGAGCAATCGGCTTCCTTCTGCCCGCGCTGAAGAAGAGCGAGTTTTTCTCCACGGTCATCTACGATGGCGCGCTGCCGAGAAAGACATTCTCCATGGGCGAGGCGAACGAGAAGCGCTACTATCTCGAATGCCGCTCGCTGGAGAAGAAATAACTTCACCGGCAAGGTGCAGTCAAGTTCGTTGGGCGGCACGCGGCAACGCGCGCCGCTGAATCTATAGAAACGAGGGAAAACAAATGGCGGTCAAAACGGTAAAATTCGGCGGAACCAGTCTCTGCAACGCCGAGAATTTCACAAAGGTCAAGAATATCATTCTGGCCGACAAGGCGCGAAAGTACGTTGTACCCTCCGCGCCGGGCAAACGCTTTCCCAGCGACGAGAAGATCACCGACTTGCTGTACCTATGCTATGCCAAAAACTCCAACGGACTTTCGTTTGACGACACGTATGAGCAGATTGCCGAGCGCTACATCGGCATCGAAACCGAGCTGGGACTCAAGACCAACATCGCGCTGGAGCTCTCCGCGATCAAAAAGAACATCCTCACCGGCGCAAGCGAAGACTATATCGCGAGCCGCGGGGAATACTTAAGCGGGCTTCTGCTTGCGGACTATCTGGGGTTTGATTTCTATGATGCGGCGGAGCTCATCAGCTTCCATGCAGACGGAACCTATGACGACGAGACCACGCAGAAGTGGACACAGAAGCTCGCGGAGACGCAGAACGTCGTCGTGCCCGGCTTCTATGGCAGAAAGCGCGACGGCAGCATCAAGACGTTTTCGCGCGGTGGAAGTGATATCACGGGCGCAATCGTTGCGCGCGCGGTTCAGGCGGATGTCTACGAAAACTGGACCGATGTGAGTGGGTTCCTTATGGCGGACCCGCGCATTGTGGAAAACCCCAAGGTGATCTCGGTGGTCACGTATTCCGAGCTGCGGGAACTGAGCTATATGGGGGCTACCGTGCTGCATGAGGATTCGATTTTCCCCGTGCGCCGCGCGCAGATTCCGATCAATGTGCGCAACACCAATCGCCCAGAGGACGAGGGCACGATGGTCATCCCCGACGCGTTTTTGAAGTATTACAAGCGCGACGGCGTGCTTACCGGCGTGGCAGGACGAAAGGGGTTCACCGTCATCACGGTCTACAAGGACAACATGCACAACGAGGTCGGTTTTGGTTACCGCCTGCTTCGGGTGCTGGATCGCTACAACATCTCCTTTGAGCATGTGCCCAGCGGCATCGACACCATGAGCCTCGTTATTTCCGACATCAAGCTCAAGGAACATCTTGAGCAGGTGCTTCGTGAGATTCAGCGGGACTGCGAACCGCAGAGCGTCGAGGTGCATTCCAACATGGCACTGGTTGCCACCGTCGGCAAGGGCATGATTCACTCCCTCGGCGTGTCGGCGCGGCTCTTTGGCGCGCTGTACGAGGCGGGGGTTAACGTCCGCATGATCGACCAGGGTTCCTCGGAGATGAACATCATCGTCGGCATCGAAAACGACGATCTCAACACCGCGGTCAAGGCGATCTACCGCGCGTTCGCGTAAGCATCACAACAACACACGCGAAGCTCCTCGGAAACGGGGAGCTTTTTTGCGCGTTTGGCGTGCAGAAAACGCGGGCGGATGCTATCCGCCCCTACAGAACCCGCGTGGTTCGGCGGGGTGAGCGGTGAAAGAAGAGGGGTTTTCGGTAAGGTTTGCTTGAGGATCGGTTCAAGCCGCCTGTTGGGGCGGATAGCATCCGCCCGCACCTCGAACAACTCGACGTTTGCTTGAGGATCGGCTCAATCCGCCGCACCCCAAAGAAGGATAATATGCGCATATCACTCGCACCGCACCGCAAAAAAGGAGCCGTTTTTCCAAACAGCTCCTTATACGTATTCGTGCTTCTAGAGGAAATCCTTACAAACTATCCCCGATGTCCTTGCGGAATTTGGCGACGAGCTGCTCCTGCCAGTCGCCGATGGGCTCCAGCCGGCCGAAGAAGAAGCGCAGGGTCTTGGGTTCCTCCACGAAGTTTAGCCCGCCGACAAGGTGGCGGTTTTCGTAGAGCCAGCTGATGCGATCGACCGCATAGAGCACCTGACTCATCGTGAACACGCGCCTTGGCAGTGCAAGGCGCAGCAGCTCCATGCTCGCGATGGGCTCCGTGCCGTCCGGCTCGCGCTGCTCGGACAGGGTTCCGCGTTCCATGCCGCGCACGCCGCCCGCGATGTAGACCGCCGCTGCCAACGCTGCTGCGGGATAGGCATGGTCGTCGATATGCGAAAGGAACTTCCGCGCGTTGATGTGACAGCCGAGTCCGCCCGCAGGAGTGACAACGGGAACACCGCGTTTTTGCAGCTCCGCAGCCATAAACTCGATGAACTGCGGACCTTGCGAAATCACGGTTTCGTCCATGGTTTCTTCCAGCCCGACGGTCATGGCCTCCATCTCGCGCACGCTCATACCGCCATAGGTCAAGAAGCCTTCAAACAACGGGATGAAATCCTTCATACGCTCGTAGTATTCGCGGTTGTTCATCGCGATGCCGCCGCCGCGCGCAAAGCCGAGCTTGCGGGCAGAGAAATAGATGATGTCCGCGTTGGCGCAGACCGCGCGTGTGATCTCGCGGATAGTCATGCCCTTGCAAGCGGCTTCGCGGGTTTTGATAAAGTGCAGGTTGTCCTGCAAGAGACTGGCATCCAGCACGACGGGAATGCCGTTTTCCCGCGCAATCTTCGCGGTTGCGACCATGTTTTCCAGCGAGACTGGCTGCCCGCCGATGAGGTTGGTGCCCGCTTCGATGCGGACAAATGCGATGTTCTCCTTGCCGTTTCGGGCGATGCATTCGCGGAGTTTGTCGAGGTCGATATTTCCCTTAAACGGCAGATCGCTTTCCGGTTCGAGCCCCGCGTCCGAAACAAGCTCCTCGACCCGCCCACCGACGCGCGTGATATGCGCCTTCGCGGTGGTGAAGTGGAAGTTCATCGGCACCACGCTGCCGGGTTTGACGAATGATTCGGCGATTATGCTCTCGCAGGCGCGCCCCTGGTGGGCGGGGAGAAAATACTGCGTGCCAAACAACTCACAAATCTTGCTCTCGAGGCGGTAATATGTCGCGCTGCCGGCATAGCTGTCGTCCGCCACCATCATGGAGGCGACTGCCTGGTCGCTCATCGCGTTCACGCCGCTGTCGGTGAGCATGTCCAGATAGACATCCTCGTTTCTCAGTAGAAACGTGTTGTTACCCGCCGCTGCCATTGCCTTTTGCCGCGCTTCCACGGGAAGCAGATTCAGCTTTTGTACCACGCGTACCTTGTGCATTTCGAGCGGGAGCTTTTCCCCCGAAAACAGTTTGACTTCGCTCATTGCCCTAATCTCCTTTGTTGGTTTCTTGAATTTGATTGTTATAAGTCTGGAAAAAATTTGCGGAAGCTTTGGAATAAAAAGCTTTGGGATAAAATAGGAAAGAGAATAAAAAAACACCCTCCTGCTGCTGCTGCAAGAGGGCGAATGGTTCATTCGCGGTACCACCTCGGTTTGCCGTGCCCTCGCGGGACGCGGCCTTTGCGGGTGCGGACAAAGCGGAGAACAAAACGGGCTCTGTCGATACCCTGCCTTTGATAACGGGAGGAATCCCGGCGCATCCCTACTCAAGCGATCCCGATCAAAATCGGGCGTGCCCGTTCAGGCGGCGGCTGTTTGCGTGTATTTCGCGGGTGTTCCCGTCTGCCTTGCACCAACCGGCAGCTCTCTTTCGGGATTGTTGAAGCGGGGATGAACCCGCCTTCACCGCTACTTCTTCGCAGTCATAGCCTTTTTTGTGTGTTACTTTGCGTTCTCCCGGCTGTGATCCGGCAAAAATGCCAACCAGTCCGATTACTCAGAAGTATAAAATAATATAAGATATATTGTCAAGGGGGAAATACGCGATGCCGTGCGCGCGGGATTCGCACCCGGATCGGACGAAAAGCATGAATTTACCGAAAAGTTCACGAAATGTTCTTTGCACAGTCCATATACGGGTTGTATAATAGTTGCGTTATATTGGTTGGACTATACGGTTGAGAATTTTCTCGCTTCAGAACGGAGGAAGTGGATAGATGGTATGCAAAGAATGCGGCTCGTATAATGCCGAGAACCTGAGCGTCTGCAAAGAGTGCGGCGCAAAGCTTCGCGATGACGATACGGCTGCCAACAGCGTGGAGCAGGCAAGCACTGGCGAAGAGGGCAGACCCTCGCGCGATTTTGTCAAGCCGCCGGCTTGGCCGAAGAGCCCGTATGCAGGCGCGCCCGAGAAACCCGCCAGCTCGGCTTCCGGCGACGCGCCCGCGCCCACCAGCGCGTTTCGCCCCACCATTCCGCCGCGTGCCGCGGCAAGCGTCCATACGCCGACCTGCCCGCACTGCGGCAAGCCGGTTCTTTCGGATGCGCCGTTTTGCGCCTATTGCGGTCAGCGCCTCGCCGGGGAAGCCCCTGCGGCAAGCGCGCCTGTTTCCGCGCGCCCCGCGGCAAAGGCCGCGCCCGCGCAGCCGCCGCGCGCAACCTATGCCGCCAATGATTTTGACGACGACGATGAATACGACGACGAAGAAGACGAGGACGACTACAAGCCCGCAAAGGCTGCCAAGCGTCCCGGCAAAATCGCGCGCCGTGCCAACGACGACCTCGACGAGTATGACGAGGAAGACGAAGAAGAATACGACGAAGAATATGATGACGATATGCCGCAAAAGCGCGGCAAGGGCACGACCATCCTCTTCTGGGGTTTGATCGCGCTGCTGCTGGCGCTCATCGCGGTGTTTGGAATGTATATCGCCAAGAAGAACTTCGATGGCGATGTTGGCAAGATGTTTGCCTCCATCGGCACGATCTTCAACAAGGGCAAGACGGACGACGTGAACGCGGACGATCCGACCGCGACCACCGATCCCAACAGCCAGATGTACACGGCGACCATCACGGAATCGACCGATCCCGCGACCAACGACGTTTGGTACGATATCGACATCGCCGCCCCGACGGGCAGCACGATCCGCGTGATTACGGACGCAACGCTCACGCAAGACACCGTCAAGGTTCCGACCAACGACCGCGTCCGCATCCACATTGCGCGTGACGTGTTTATGCCAAACGCGCCGGTGGACAGCGAAACTGTAACCATCCAGCCGAACATTCAGGCGATTTCGCCGGACGGGCAGACCATGCAGGTCGCCGTGCCGCCGGTGACAGTCACGGTTCCCGCGCTCTCCATGAGCATCACGGAGCCCGTGGGCGACAGTGTGAACGCAACGTTTGACAACAGCCCGATTGCAATCATCGGTCAGGTGAACAACTACGACGGCGAGATTGCGGTCTTTGTCAACGACGAGCAGGTTTATGTGGATAGCACAGGCCTCTTTACCGCAAGCTACACCGCCAAGCAGACCGCAGCGATGACGGCGCAGCCGACAAATTCGCCTGTGCCCAGCGTCGATCCCTCCGCAACGCCGGATCCCGCCGCAAGCACCTCGCCCGCTGCAAGCACTTCGCCGGAAGCAACCGCGGAAGGCACAGAGGCAGCCGCAGCAACTGAAGCACCCGTTTCGGAAGAAACGGCCGCGGCGGAAGCAATTGACGCCGCCAGCAGCTCGGAGACGATCGTGATTGAGGCGCGCAAGAAGAACTGCGTCACCGCAAGACAGGTCATCACGGTTCAGCCGTATGTGATGCAGACCATGTCGTTCACGATCAACAACGAACTCAAGACCCTTTCGTCCGATACGGGCAGCGTGACCATCACCGGTACCTGCACACCGGGCGCTGCGATCAGCGCGACCAGCACGTCTCCCGATGTCACGTTTGGCGAAGCGACCGTGACGGAAACCGGCACGTTCACCATCGTCGCGACAATCGCGAAGGTTGGCGGCTTCGATGTGAGCCTTGTCGGCAAACTCCAAGGCTATTATGACGGAACAGCAACCGCTGTTGTGGAGCGTCCGCCGTCGGGTTCGTCCAGCGCGTTTAAGAAGGCATCCGCTGATATGGCCAAGAATATGGACAAGATCAAGTCGGGCGCAACCACGAGCGGAGACTTTGTCGTCACCGGCCGGATCACGGAGATCATCTCCAGCGATCCGTACACCATCTTCCGCCTCCAGATTTCGGAAGGTGTTGAGGTGATCGTTTACAACCGCAGTGCGAAATCCACGATCAACTCCTCCGACATCAAGGAGAAGAAGCAGATCGCGGGTACGCTCAAGGGCTTCTACACCGACGGCACAACTCCTGTCCTCTGGGGTTGGTTCGTCTGGAACAAGTAAACGTGAGAATTTGGGCAAAAGTACTCAAACACCATAAGATCACTCAAGAGGCCGTGCGGGAATATCCCGCGCGGCCTTTGGATGCAGAGGGCTGGGGACGATTGATTGCGGATCTTGCGAAGCCGCTGGATCTCGCCTGCCCGGTACTGCTAAAGAAGCACGTCGAAGAGCTTGCGCGCTTTAACCGCACGTGGTTCACGCAGGCGGATTTTATCGAGAGTGTTTCGTTTGACCGCTTTGAACTCGAGATATTTCCCGAGAAAAAGAAGGAAAAGAAGATCGATTATATTTTCGGCGATGATTGAGATTGCATCAGGAGGGGACACACATGGATGTCAAGGCGTTTTCTGCGTTATTGCCGCAGGCGACAGAACAGCTTCCGCGCGGCGCATTCTTGACCGCGGGCGGCCCGATTTGGAACCCGATGACCATCGGCTGGGCGCAGTTTGGCGTGGTTTGGGCGCGCCCCGTCGTCACTGTGATGGTGCGAAAGAGCCGTTACACCCATTCGCTCATGGAGCAGGCGGAGGTCTTCACCGTCAGCTTTCCGCGCGCCAAAGAGATGGGCAAAGAGATTGCCTTCTGTGGCGTGCGCTCCGGGCGTGATGTGAATAAAGAGAAGGAAGGGGAGCTCATCCGCCTTGCACCCCGCGCAGGCGGCGCGGAGGCGGTCGCAGGCTGCGGCATCGTGATGGAATGCCGGATCGTGCAAAAGCAGCTGCTCGATCTTGACACGTTTGACCCGGATTTCCGCGTGAAGTATTACGGGGACAATCAGGCTCTGCCAGATGGCGACCCGCATGTGCTCTATGTCGGTGAGGTTCTCGCGGCATACGAAGTATAAGTTTTCAGGAGAGGATACCGCCTCTTTGCAGAACCAAAACACAAAAACATCGCTCCGCATTTGATTGGCGAAGCGATGTTTTTTATGTTGATAAGAATCTTGGTAGAGATATAGTCTTCGGATCAAGCGCGGTCGTGGAACGTTTCCGCTGTCTTGTTCACAAAATCAAGCTCTTCCCGTATGCCTTTGTGCGCATCGTTCCACAAGCCCTTCGTCAGCCGGATTCGCACGAGGACGGTGTTCGGGTCACTATCGTTGTTCGCGTCGTCATACCAGCCGGCAAAGATCGGGCGAATCTTGTCCATGAGCGCTTTGTTTTTCTTGTCGCAAACCCAGCCGAGGTTTTCGGCGATACCGTTTGCCGTGAAGTTCTCTACGATATAGCAGATGGCAACCTCTGGATTTTGCGTGATCTGCTGCACTTTTGCCGTGGTTGCGTAGGTGACGGTATAGAAACAGCCGTCCTCATAATAAACGCTCACCAGACGGGCGGCGGGCATGGGCTTGCCGTCTGCGTTGCCGGTAAGTGCAATGGTCGAAAGTGAAATCAGCGCGTCTTGATTGCCGAACTTTTCCTGCAGGGTGTGCATTGATTCTTCGTAGTTGGTCATGCTTTTTCCTCCGTTTTGTTGGAATTTGAGATAGGCAGCGACTATTGTAACACATTGTGCTGTGACATTCACCACAATGTTTTGCTGTTGTGCGCGTAATAATATTCTTCGCGCAAGTAATAGCGCTGTTTATTCTTCGCGTGGACCCGATGTCGTCGAATCGGAAACGGGCGACCCCTCCGGCTGCCTTGAAATGAGTATACCGAGGAATACAAAGAATAGCGGTGTGGTCATGGGTTGGGCAATGTTCACCGCCGCTTGCACGGCGTATGCTGCCACAGCGAGCGTCAGCCCGCGATAAACCGGCTCCTTCTTGCTCCTGCGCAGGCCGGTTCGGACGGCGAACACAAGCGCCGTAAGGTAGCATGCGAGCCCCAGCGCACCGTTGGTAAGGAGATATTGCAGATATTCATTGTGTGCGGTATCCAACCCTGCGTCCGCGAAGATCGGGTTTGCGGCGTCCGCGTGAAACAGCGCGCCGGAGGAGGCACCAAAGAGCTGCTGCGCAAACGGCAGCCGCGTATAGACGCGGAGTACAAACGTCCAAATTTTGCCCCGGTCGGTGCCCCAGCTTTCGGAGAAGTGCACATACCGCTCCAGCGCACCCAGCGGCAACTCCCGCAGCAGCGTGTTGAGCAGCACCAGCGCGATTGCACCTGCTAGCAGTGCGCAGGCCAGCGTGCTTGCATAAGGCCGTTTTGTGCGGCTGAGACGTTCCGGCGAAACCCGCGAGAGCACAAACCAGAGCGCGAACGAAACCGCGGCGAATGTCAGCGAGACGGCAGGACGGCGTAGCACGGCAAAGAACGAGGAAAGATAGGTTGCGGACTGCCAGATAGAGGCAAGCAGTCCGAACACAAACGCGCAAAGGAAGAAGATTCCCCAGCCCAGCGGCAGGCGACGCAGAGCGGCGGCATCTGAGAAGAGCAGCAGCGGCGCGAACGCAACCGCGGCAAGCAGGCCAAGCGCCGCGCTGTCGCTGCCTGCAACCAGCGTGCCAAACGAAACGAGCGTGAGCACCAGTGCGGAGATGATTCGCGACCATGCTGCTTTTGCACGGAGGAAGAAACCGAGCGTGACACAGAACGCCAGCACGAGATACCCCGCATAGAAGTCTGCATTGCCGATGGTAGAAAGAAACCGCCCACGGTCGCTGTCCCGGAGGTTTGCCGTGAACCCCAGCGGGTCGATACCATAGTGATGCAACACGCCAAGGAGACTCACAATGCATGCGCCTAGCAAAAACATCCGTTCCGGCCAGCCGAGGTCGATGCGCCGCCGCGAGAGCGCAAAGACGAGAAATGCATAGCAAAACAACGTCAGAAGTCCCTGATAGCGATTGTTTTCGCCGTAGAATGCCTCGCCGGGATAGCGGCTGATGAGCGTGCCGACGAGGCTGACGGCGAAAAACGCAAACAGCGCGATGGCGGACGGGTGTAGCGAACGCTTCTCTCGGGTGACGCTGAAATCCGGCGGCAGCATAATCCGCGCAAACAGCAGAAGGATCAAATAGACCCCGCTTGCGATCAGGAAGAACGCCTGCTTGGTCTCCGTTATATTGAAATAGTAATTGCTGAACACCAGCGGATGCACGAGAAACATCGCGCAAAGATAGGTCGTGGTGAGCAGCGCGGCGGTGCGGAGAAACTTTTGCTGTAGGGTAAGAGGAGGAGTGGCGGGGGTGCCGCTCTCCGCCGGAGGCCGAGTTTCGGTAAAAACTTCTTTTCTCATTGCAATTTTTGGTTCATTTGGCATTTCTGTCTTCCTTGCTTTTTCCCCGAAAAAGTGTGTATCTTTTGTGAACCTTGCTCGAAAACGGGCGTTTTTGTTTGACAAGCACGATGATTTGGATTATCATGCATGTGTACTAACACATATAGTACACTTAGTGCGAGAGAAAAACAAGACATTCGGAGGTTTATGAACATGAAAAAGAGTATGATCCTGTTGGCTATGGTCGTGATGAGCGTTTTCTTCTTCACGGCATGCGGCCCGAAAGTTGCGTCCAGCGGCAATGCAATTGCTTCGTTTGGTAACGTGGCTTCCGGCGGCAACGTCGCGTCCGCAAGCAACGCGGGCTAAGCAACACCTTGGTTTCATGGACGAAAAAGAATCTGTGCTCGGGAGGCGCGGATTCGGGAGAAAGAATAAAGGATGTGGGTTTCAAACGCCACATCCTTTGTTTTTTTAGTCCAGCAGCTTCTTGTCCGGATATGCGCCCGCGTCTGTGAGATCGCTCAGCGCCTGCATGACTTCCGGCTTGTCCTCGCGGTAGGTCACGCCATACCAGCGATCCGGTGAACTGAGCACGCGCACGCTTGCGCGGTCCGCCTGCAGCATGCGACCGACTTCCTGCGGGATCAGGAATTCGCCCTTGAGCGGGTTCTTTTCCAGCGCCTCGGTGAGGAATTCCGGAAAGCGCGCTTCCAGTGCGGGGAAGAGGGCGGGGGTGAAACCGAAGAAGTTCATGGAGACAAGGTTGTCTTCCGGGAAATGGATCAAGGTGTTGCCGTCGTCCTCCGTGTAGGCGGGACCTTCCGGCGTTTTGAAAATTTTGAGCCGTTCCACGATGTTCACCAGCTCGCCGTTGCTGTCCACTTCGCAAACACCGCGCGCAACAGAGCCGTGCTCAGTCAGCGTGTTTTTCGCGAGGTAGCCTACCATCGAAAAATCCGCCTTGTCGCCATCTTTGGCGTTTTTGAGATAATCATACAGCACGGAGAATGCGCGTTTACCATAATAATCATCCGCGTTGATTGCGGCAAAGGGCTCGTTGACATCGTTTTTGCAGCAGAGCAGCGCGTGCGCGGTACCCCAGGGCTTCACGCGGTCTTCCGGTACGGAGAATCCGGCGGGCAGCATCGCATCCGGCTGCTGGAAGACATAGCGCACCTCCATGTGTTTCTCGGCGCGCTTGCCGATGACTTCGTAAAAGTCCTTTTCGATCTTACGGTTGATGATGAAGACAACCTTCTCAAAGCCTGCCTCCAGCGCGTCGTAAAGCGAATAATCCATGATGATTTCGCCGTGGCGGCCAACGGGATCGATCTGCTTGAGCCCACCATAGCGGCTGCCCATTCCTGCTGCCATGACGACGAGAGCCGGTTTCTGCATATCAAAATCTCCTTTAAAATAGTCGTATCGTTTTTCCTATGCCATTTTAATCCAAAGAATGGATTTTCCAAACACGTTTTACAAAAGACGACGGAAAAAGACAAACGAACAGGTCAAATTCACCATTCAACCGTATCATCCGCCGCTCAGTCAGTCCGAAAAGCCGTTCGGGTTCTGGGACTGCCAGCGCCAGGCATCCGCGCACATACGCTCGATGCCGTATTCCGCGCGCCAACCGAGCTCACTTGCTGCCTTCTCGGGATCTGCATAGCAGGCGGCGACATCGCCCGCGCGGCGGCCGACCAGCTCATACGCCAGCGTCTTGCCGCAGGCCTTCTCAAACGCATGCAGCACATCCAGCACGGAATAGCCGACGCCTGTGCCGAGATTATAGGTGAGTACCCCGCTGGTGCTCTCGAGCTTTTTGAGCGCGGCAACGTGTCCTTTGGCAAGGTCAACCACATGGATATAGTCACGTACACCCGTGCCGTCGTGGGTTTTATAGTCGCTGCCGAAGACGCGCAGCGCGGGCAGCTTGCCCACCGCAACCTGCGCGATGTAGGGCATCAAGTTGTTCGGGATTCCGTTCGGGTCTTCGCCGATCTGGCCGGAGACGTGCGCGCCGACCGGGTTGAAATAGCGCAGCAGGCAGATGCGAAGGTTGGGCTCTGCAAATGAGACATCGCGCAGCATGTCCTCGATCATCAGCTTGGTGCGCCCGTATGGGTTGGTGACGGAGAGGGCGAAGTCCTCGCGAATCGGCACGCTGACCGGGTCGCCATAGACCGTTGCGCTGCTGGAGAAGACAAAGCGCTCCACGCCATGCTGTTTCATAGAGAGCAAGAGGTTCAGCGTGGAGGTGAGGTTGTTGCGGTAGTATTCCAGCGGCTTTTGCACGCTCTCGCCAACAGCTTTGAGTCCCGCAAAATGGATCACCGCGTCGATGGCATAGCGCGAGAAGAGCGCATCCGTCGCGATGGCATCTGTCAGATCGACCTCTTCAAAGTCAAACGGGCGGCTTGCCAGCGTGCGCAGGCGCTTGAGCGCCGCGGGCTTGCTGTTGACGAAATTATCGGCAATCAGCACGTCATATCCTGCATCCAGGAGTTCCAGCACGGTGTGGCTGCCGATGTATCCGGCGCCGCCGGTCACGAGAATTCGCATAAAAACTTGGGTCTCCTTTTTGGTATTTGACCTGTGACGGTGTTCACAAGTGTAGGCTTTCATTCGATTGGATTTACCGATGAATCAACGGGAATTGAGAAAAAACAATCCAAACAAAAACAAGGGATGATTTTTCGCCATTCACGCATCTCTATTATAGGCGCGCAAACATTGTCTGTCAAAGGCGCGAATAAATACGCGATAATCGATAAAATATGACGGATTTAGGGCTGAAAATCGATTTTCAGCTTTCCTAAATAATATTGCTATGGTATAATTCACCTTGGCTTAGACCGGCCTTTTGCCGGGTTTTTGAATCACGCCGAGGAGGAAGATTATGGCAAAGCAGAAAACTGTCGTTCCCTTTCGCGGAACGCAGGAGCAGGAAAAACAGCTTTTACAGATCATCGCGGACAACAAGGATGTTCCGGGCGCGTTGATGCCCGTGCTCCAGCAGGCGCAGGAGCTCTATGGCTATCTGCCTATCGAAGTGCAAACCAAGATTGCAGAAGGTCTTGGCATTTCGCTGGAAGAAGTCTATCAGGTTGTCACGTTCTATGCGCAGTTCTCGCTCAATCCCACCGGCAAACACCGCGTTGCGGTCTGCCTCGGCACGGCTTGCTATGTCAAGGGCGCGCAGAATATCCTCGAAGAACTCGAAAAACAGCTTGGCGTCAAAGCAGGCGGCACCACGGGCGACGGCGTGTTCACGCTGGAAGCCACGCGCTGTCTCGGCTGCTGCGGCCTTGCCCCGGTCATCGTGGTGGATGAGGACGTCTACGGCCGTCTTGTTCCCGCGGACATCAAGGGCATTCTGGCAAAATACAACTAAGTAACCCGCCCTGTGTGGGCGCGTTCTGTTTGGCTCGATGGAACCCGAACGAAGGGACGGAATCGAATGAAGATTCGTGAAATCGCATCGCTGCTCGGTGCGGATGTGCTCTGCGGAGAGGCTCAGCTCGACGAAGAGGTGCAGAGCGCTTGCGGAAGCGACATGATGAGCGACGTGTTGGCGTATGTCAAGGATCAGGGAGTACTGGTCACGGGGTTGGTCAACCCGCAGGTGATTCGTACCGCCATGATGATGGACATGCGCTGCATCGTGTTTGTCCGCAGCAAGCGTCCAACGCCGGACATGCTGGATCTAGCCAGGGAACATCACATCTGCGTGCTTGCCAGCGGCAGCCGGATGTATGAAGCCTGCGGCAAGCTCTACGCAAGCGGGCTCGGGAATGAGGCCTGCGCCAATGGCTGAGGCGCTTCGGTTCCATTACGATGTTGACGGAGACAACTTTACTTCGGCGGGCGCTGCGTCGGTCGAGGTCAAGCGCAAGCTGCGTCAGCTCGGGTTTGACGCGGAGACGATCCGCCGGGTATCCATCGCTATGTATGAAGGCGAAATCAATATGGTTGTGCATGCGCGCGGTGGCAGCGCCGATGTCTATGTGGACAAGGATTGCATCACGATCATCCTCGCGGACAGCGGGCCGGGCATACCAGACATCGACCTCGCGATGCAGGAAGGCTATTCCACCGCGCCGGACAATATCCGCGCGTTGGGGTTTGGCGCTGGCATGGGGCTGCCGAATATGAAGCGCTATACCGACGAAATGAAGATCGACACCGTGCTCAAAAAGGGTACGACCGTGACCATGAAGGTCTATATCAATACAGCAAAACAAGCATAAGACACACATCGATTCTCAAAAGAACTCACGATCATTCACTATGCCGCATACACATGGCGCGCGAAGGGCTTTTCCAACGCGAGCCGGACGAAAACGCAGACAGGCTCCCGGCAACGGCGCCGGATCTTGGCGGGTCAGCGGAAAGGCGAAGAACGCGCGCATGAAGCAATACAAACATTCGGTTTCGCTCGATATCGAAAAATGCAAGGGCTGTACCAACTGCCTCAAGCGTTGTCCGACCGAAGCCATCCGCATTCGCGACGGGCACGCAGTGATCAATTCGGATGTTTGCATCGACTGCGGCGAATGCATCCGCCGTTGCCCCTATCAGGCGAAGAAGGCGAATTTCGACCGTTTTGAAGACATTGACACGAAGAAATACCGCATTGCGCTGCCTGCGCCCTCGTTTTATGGGCAGTTTGTGGATCTCGACGATGTGGACTATGTGCTCCAGGGGCTACTCGACATCGGTTTTGACGATGTGTTTGAGGTAGCCCGCGCCGCAGAAATCGTCACGGAATATACGCGCCGCTACATGCGCGAGGAGAACATCAGCTATCCTCTGATCAACTCCGCCTGCCCCGTGGTCGTTCGCCTGATCACGCTGCGCTTTCCATATCTGTGCGACCATGTGATTCCGATGATGCCGCCCATCGAGCTTGCGGGCAAGATGGCGCGCCAAGAGGCGATGACGAAACACCCGGAGCTCAAGCCGGAGGATATCGCGGTGGTGTTCATCTCTCCGTGCCCGGCTAAAGCGAGCTATGTGAAAAATGGATTTCTTGGCGAAAAGAGCCATGTGGACTATGTCGTTTCAATGAGTGATGTCTACTTCAAGCTCATCGCCGTGATGAAGAAAAACGTTGCCCCCAAGGCGGTCAGCCAGAGCGGCATGATTGGCATGAGCTGGGCCAGCACGGGCGGAGAGGCAAGCGCGCTCTTCAACGACAAGTATCTGGCTGCGGACGGGATCGAAAACGTCATCCGCGTGCTGGACGAAATCGAGACCGGGCATTTTCCGATGCTGCAGTTTGTAGAGCTCAACGCGTGCCCCGGCGGTTGTGTCGGTGGGGTTGCGACGGTGGAAAATCCATACATCGCGCGGGTACGGTTACAGGCGCTCAGACGCTATTTGCCAGTATCGCAGAATCGATTGGAGAAGGACGATAACGAAGGCTATCCGGAAGAAATTCTCTTCCCGAAAGACCTTGAGTATCGACCGGTTGGAAAATTTGACGATGATTTGACCACAGCGATGCAGAAGATGAGCGAGATTGAAGCTCTTGCGAGTTCTCTGCCTGCGCTGGACTGCGGCTCCTGCGGCGCACCGACGTGCCGCGCGTTTGCCGAAGACGTCGTACTCGGCGGGCGCAGCGTGGACGAGTGCATCGTCTACATGCGCGAACGGATTCAGGAGTTGGTCAAGTGTCCCGAGGAGGAACAGAAATGACGGTGCTCGGCCTGAAAGAAGCGCTCAATCTAACCGCGTTTGCCATGCCGCAAGGCGAAAGGCAAGTACGCGGCGGATACGCGGGCGATCTTTTGAGCTGGGTGATGGGCAAAGCCGAAGCGGACGACGCATGGCTGACCATCATGAGCAACCCCAACATCATCGCGGTTGCAACGCTCACAGATGTGAGCTGTGTGATTCTCTGCGAAGGCGTCGTGCCGGATGCGGGGGTTGCAACGCTGGCGGAGCAGAAAGAGATCAACCTTCTTGGCAGTGAATCGTCGGCCTTTGCGCTCGCATCCGAAATCAGCCGCCTACTATGAGCGCGTTTTACTGCGACCTGCACATCCACTCTTGTCTCTCGCCCTGCGCGGAGGAGGAGATGACGCCGGGAAACATCGCGGGCATCGCCAAGCTCAACGGACTCGCGATTGTTGCGCTGAGCGACCACAACACTTGTGGCAATTGCGCCTCGTTCTTCGCCGCGTGCGAACAATACGACGTGGTGCCGGTTGCGGGCATGGAGCTCACTACAAGCGAAGATGTGCACCTGTTGTGCCTCTTTCGCACCCTATCGGATGCAACCGCTTTTTCCGAGGCGGTGGATCATAGACGCATCAAGATCAAAAACCGGCCGGAGATCTTCGGCAGACAGCTTTTGATCGACGAGAACGACGAACCCTGCGGCGAGGAGGAGAATCTCCTCATCAACGCGACAACACTTCCGCTTGACGAAGCGGCGCAATTATGCAGAGAGTTTCGCGGTATCGCAATTCCCGCGCATATCGACCGTGAGGCAAACGGCCTGCTCTCCACCCTCGGCGGCGTGCCGGAGGAACCGGACTTTCCGACCATCGAGGTCAAGGATGCGGCAAACCTTGTCAAACTCGCCGAGAAGTATCCGGCTTTGCAGGCAAAGCGCGCAATCGTCTCCTCGGACGCGCACAGCATCCGCGAGATTGCCGAGCCGGGGTATGCAATCAATCTGCCCTGCGAAAGCGGAGCAAATGCGCAAGAGGTGCGCGATCGATTGATCGATTACCTGAGCGGACAGCGCGGAGGTAATATATGAAAGAACTCTCGCTGAACATCCTCGATCTTGCGCAGAATTCGATCAAAGCCAACGCCAAACACTTGGAGATTTTGCTCACGCGGGCTGGTAGCTGGCTCACGATCCAGATCAGCGATGACGGAACAGGCATGAGCCCCGCGTTTGCGGCACAGGCCGCAAACCCTTTCACCACCACGCGCACGACGAGAAAAGTCGGCATGGGGCTGCCGCTGTTTAAGATGGCGGCGGAGCAGACGGGCGGAACGTTCTCGCTGGTCTCGCAACAGGCACAGCGCGAAGGGGATGCGCACGGAACCACCGTGCGTTCAACGTTTGACACCGCGCATGTGGACTGCGAACCGCTAGGCGACATTGTCGAGACGATACTCACTCTCATACAGGGCAACCCGGATCTCGCGCTGACCTATGCCTATCGTACCGAAGCAGGAGAACAGCGCCTGAGCACCAGCGAGATGCGGGAGGTTTTGGGAGACGAGATTCCGCTGAATAGCCCCGATGTACTCGCCTGGGCGAGAGAATATTTGCAGGAAACGCAAGTTTAGCCAGGCAACCAAAAGAGCTTTCACCCGTTCAAGCGGGCAAAACACGCCAAGCATCAGCAGAATTGCTTTTTTCATACAGCACCGTGCGGGCGGCAGTCCGGCGGAAGCAGCAGAAACTTATGGATCAATCTTTGGATTATCATCAGTGAGGAAGGAACGAAGAACATGAAATCATTGCAGGAATTGGCAGAGATTCGCGAGAGAAGCAAGGGGAAGGTTGCGCTCCGCGAAGGGCACAACGAAATCCGTATCGTCGTCGGCATGGCGACTTGCGGCATAGCGGCAGGCGCACGCCCGGTGCTCAGCGCACTTGTGGAAGAGGTCGAAAAGCAGGGTGTGAGCGAGAAAGCAACCGTTTCGCAGACGGGCTGCATCGGCATTTGCCGCCTTGAGCCCATCGTGGAAGTGTTTGAAGCGGGCAAAGAGAAGGTCACCTATGTGAAGATGACGCCCGAAAAGGCAAAGCAGATTGTCAGCGAACACATCAAGGGCGGCAAGCCCGTTTACGAATACACGATCGGTGAGAAATAAGCGGAGGAGTAACCAATGATTCGTTCACATGTATTAGTCTGCGGCGGCACCGGCTGCACATCCAGCGGCAGCCCCGCGATTCGCGAGCATCTCGAAAATGAACTCAAAAAACAGGGTCTCGACGAGGAGATCAAGGTTGTCCAGACCGGTTGCTTCGGCCTCTGCGCGCTGGGTCCCATCATGATCGTCTACCCCGAAGGCACATTCTATAGCCGCGTCACGGAAGAGGATGTCACGGAGATCGTCAGCGAGCACCTGCTCAAAGGCCGTCCCGTCGAGCGCCTTGTGTATAACCCCAAGACCGAAGACATGCCGCATGGCGTGACCTCGCTCTCGGAAACACCGTTTTATAAGAGCCAGAAGCGCATCGCGCTGCGCAACTGCGGCGTGATCAACCCTGAAGAGATCGACGAATACATCGCGCTGGACGGCTATCTCGCGCTGGGCAAAGCCCTCACCGAGATGACCCCGCAGCAGGTGATCGACCTGATCAAAGCCAGCGGCTTGCGTGGACGCGGCGGCGCGGGTTTTCCGACCGGCACAAAATGGCAGTTTGCCGCCAACAACGCGGCGGATGAGAAATTTGTCATCTGCAACGCGGACGAGGGCGACCCCGGCGCATTCATGGATCGCTCCGTGCTCGAAGGCGACCCGCATGCGGTGCTGGAAGCGATGGCCATCGCGGGCTATGCCATCGGTGGTACGCACGGCTATATCTATGTCCGCGCGGAGTACCCCATCGCGGTCAAACGCCTGAAGATCGCAATCGCACAGGCACGCGAATATGGCCTGCTCGGTAAAAACATCTTCGGCACGGATTTCAGCTTTGACATTGACATCCGCCTCGGCGCGGGCGCGTTTGTCTGCGGCGAAGAAACCGCGCTGATGACCAGCATCGAAGGCAACCGCGGCGAACCGCGCAACAAACCCCCGTTCCCGGCGGTCAAGGGTCTCTTTGGTAAGCCCACGATCATCAACAACGTTGAAACCCTCGCCAACATCCCGCAAATCATCGTGCAGGGGCCGGAATGGTTCTCCTCGATGGGCACGGAGTGCAGCAAGGGCACGAAGGTGTTTGCGCTCGGCGGCAAGATCAACAACACCGGCCTTGTCGAAATCCCGATGGGCACGACGCTGCGCCAGATTCTTTTCGAAATCGGCGGCGGCATCCCCGGCGGCAAGAAGTTCAAGGCCGCGCAGACCGGCGGCCCTTCGGGCGGATGCATCCCTACGGAGCACCTCGACACGCCGATCGATTATGAAAACCTCAAGGCCATCGGCTCCATGATGGGCAGCGGCGGTCTCATCGTCATGGACGAAGACAACTGCATGGTCGACGTTGCGCGTTTCTTCCTGGAGTTCACCGTGGACGAGAGCTGCGGCAAATGCACCCCCTGCCGCATCGGCACGCGCCGCCTGCTGGAGATGCTCAACAAGATCACCGAAGGCAACGGCACGCTCGAAGATCTCGACAAGATGGAAGAGCTGTGCCACTATATCATGAACAACGCGCTCTGCGGCCTCGGCCAGACCGCGCCGAACCCCGTACTCTCCACGCTGAAGTATTTCCGCGAAGAGTATGAGGCGCACGTGGTGGAGAAGCGCTGCCCGGCAGGCGTTTGCAAGAAGCTCCTGCAATACGTGATCGATCCAAACAAGTGCACCGGCTGCACGCTTTGCGCGCGCAAGTGCCCGGTCAGCTGCATCGCCGGCAAGGTGAAGGAGCCGCACGTCATCGATCAGAGCAAGTGCATCAAATGCGGCGCGTGCATGGAAAACTGCAAGTTCAGCGCCATTTCCAAGAAGTAAGGAGGCAGGAACATGGATCAGGTAACAGTCAAGATTAACGGGATCGAAACAAAGGTTCCCGCCGATGCAACCATTCTGGAGGCGGCGCATGTCGCGGGGGTCAAGATCCCCACGCTTTGCTACCTTCGCGAGATCAATGCCATCGCGGCCTGCCGTATCTGCCTCGTGCAAGCGACGGGCGTGCGCGGTCACGCAGCCGCCTGTGTACAGAAGGTTGCCGACGGCATGGAGATTCAAACCAATACGCCGGGTCTGCGCGACGCAAGAAAGACCACGCTGGAGCTCATCCTGAGCAACCACCGCATGGACTGTCTGAGCTGTGATCGCAGCACGGATTGCGAACTGCAAACCCTTGCGCGCGAATATGGCGTGGATCAGTACAAGTACATGGGCAACGAAGACCTCAAGCCCCAGTATGAGCGCAGCGCGCCGCACCTTGTGCGCGACAATAGCAAATGCATCCTCTGCCGCCGCTGCGTCGCGGTCTGCAAACACAACCAGCATGTCGCCGTCATCGGCACCAACGAGCGCGGCTTTGACACCCACGTTGGCAGCGCGTTTGATATGGCGCTCAACGACACGAGCTGCATCAACTGCGGACAGTGCATCTCCGTCTGCCCGACCAGCGCGCTGACCGAGCGTGACGACACCCATATCGTCTGGGATGCCCTTGCGGACAAGACAAAGCATGTTATCGTGGCACCCGCTCCCTCCGTGCGTGTGCAGCTCGGCGAATGCTTCGGCATGCCGATTGGCACCAATGTGCAGGGCAAGCTTGCCGCAGCGCTCCGCCGCCTCGGCTTTGACAAAGTGTTCGACGTGGACTTTGCCGCGGATGTCACCATCATGGAAGAGGGAACCGAGCTGCTCCACCGCCTGCAAAACGGCGGCAAGCTGCCGATGATCACTTCCTGCTCGCCGGGCTGGGTCAAATTCTGTGAATACTATTTCCCGGAGATGACCGAGAATCTGTCCAGCTGCAAGAGCCCGCAGCAGATGTTTGGCGCGCTGGTGAAAACCTATTACGCCGAAAAGATGAATATCGATCCGAAAGATCTGTTCGTTGTGTCGATCATGCCCTGCACCGCGAAGAAATTTGAGTGCACGCGTGACAACGAAGCCGCAGCCGGCGTGCCGGATGTCGATGTTTCGCTCACCACGCGCGAACTTGCAAACATGATCAAGCGCGCGGGCATTCGCTTCACCGACCTGCCGGACGAAGACTTTGATCCGATGCTGGGCGTTGCGTCCGGCGCGGGACACATCTTCGGCGCGACCGGCGGCGTGATGGAAGCGGCACTTCGTACCGTAGCCGAAATCGTCACAGGTAAAGCGCTGGATAATGTGGACTTCACAGCAGTGCGCGGCGTGGAAGGCTGCAAGGAAGCGGAATATGACCTCGCGGGAACCAAGGTCCGCGTCGCGGTTACCAGCGGCACGGAGAACGCCTTCCAGCTCCTCGAAATGGTTAGAAAAGGCGAAGCGGACTATCACTTCATCGAAGTCATGGCCTGCCCGGGCGGCTGCGTCAACGGCGGCGGACAACCCCACCAGCCGGGTGAAGTGCGCAATTTCCACGATCTGCGTGCCGAGCGTGCGGCGGGACTCTATGGCCAGGACAAGGCGATGAAGCTCCGCAAGAGCCACGAGAACCCCTTCATCAAGGAACTGTATGATACGTATCTTGAGAAGCCGGGTTCGCACAAAGCGCATCACATCCTGCACACGACCTACGTCAAGCGCAAGGTGTATTGATCACCCAAACCAAATCAGATCAAACAAAAGCTCTCGCAATTCGTTTGCGGGAGCTTTTTTGATGTTTTGATATGTTTTTTTGCGTGTTTGTGATATATCTGAAGAAAGAAGAAATTTTTGCACAGGGTGCAATAAACGCGCGCATCAATCGTCAATAGAGTGTTAGGGAGAGGGAATGGCGATGGAACAAGGCGAAAACAGCAAGTGGTATGCGTTTTTCACCCGCGACGGGGAGAAGCTCATTCGCTTTGTCAAAAACCGTGCCTACCGCATCAGCCAGATGGACGCAGAGGACATCGTCGCGGATGTGATGCTGAGTCTGGTAAGCCATCTCGAGACCAACGGGCCTGTGGAGAACATCGCCGCCTATGCCTACCGCGCCGTGCGAAACAAGATTGTGGACTACGAGCGAAAGAGCAGCAAGGAGACGAGCCTCGATGGCATGGCGGATGAAGACGGCGAACTGCCGCTGCTGAACCTGATTGCCGCTCAAAACGAGGAGCCGTTTGCGAAAGAAGAACGGGTGGAACGCATGCACCGCCTGACCGACGCCATCGGCCGCCTTGAACCCCGGCAGCGGGCAATCCTGATTGCGACCGAGCTGAAGGGGAAGACCTTTCGCGATCTCGCGGAGGAATGGGGTGAACCCATCGGCACGCTGCTCTCACGCAAGAGCCGTGCGGTGAAGACCCTCCGCAAACTGCTGGAAGACGGGGAAGCTTAGCCTCTTCCCGCATGAAGCAACACAAGTACAAAAGCAATAGAATTCTAGAGAAAGAGGATATCACGATGAGTCAAATCAAAAAACACTGGAGCACGGTTCCCAATTGGGCGAAATATACGCTCTATGCCGTGTTGGGCCTTGCAGGCGCATTCCTGATGGGGTTGCTCTTTGGCAATGTCATCATGTGGCTCTGGAACTGGCTGATGCCGAAACTCTTCGGTCTGCCCGTCATCGGCTTCTGGGAAGGGTTGGGATTGTTCCTGCTGGCGAAGATTCTGTTTGGCTTCGGCGGCTCCAGCAGCTCCGGCGAAGGAGAAAAGAAGCACCACCACGGCAAGCGCCACCATCAACACGGCGAAGGCGAGAAGCGAGACTGGAAAGACTGGGAGTATTATGACGACTGGTGGGAAGCGGACGGAAAGAGTGCGTTCCATGCTTACGCCGAGCGCATGAAGAAAGAACCGGAAGAAGAGGCTGGCGATAAAACGGAAGAAGCGGCAAAATAATCCGGAATCGTTTCAGAAACACAAGGGCAATAAAAAGCGGGCATTTGCCCGCTTTTTTTGTTGCCGGTTTAGCGCTGTGTACGATTGGCCCGTCTTGCAAATAGATATGCCAGAATGCCCAGCGCGGCAAGCCCGCCGAACACCCAACCCCACGGAAACGAACCCGACCCGCTTTCGCGCACACTTGCGACCGTCGGCACCGTCGTGTCTGTATCGTTGCTGAACGACACCTTGGTGGAGGAGGAAGCCGTGCGCGTTCTGCGCGAACTCTGCTGCGTCTGCTGCTGAGTTTGGTTTTCCTGCTCGGCTGCGTTGTCCTGCTGTTCCTGCGCATCCGCCTGTGTGCCGCTGCCGCTTCCGGTGCCTGTGCCTGAGCCGCCACCCATGCCGCCGCCGGTGGGCGATTCCAACCAGACGGCAATCAAAGTGAGCGCGCCGGTCGTGCCTTCGGGAATCACCATCTCGTCCTGCGGCACGGTCACGCCGAGCTGCTCGCATGTCCATCCCGCAAACACAAATCCATCCTTCGTCGGGTTGTTGAGCAGAATTGCGGCATCGCTTGCGGTATAGTTGACCGGGTTAAGCGCGGAAAGGCTCGCCCCTGTCAGTCCGCCGTAGGTGAGCGCATAGGACAGCGAAAGTGTATCAGTATGCTTGCTTCCAAGGCGGAAGAGATTGCCCGCGCCGGTTGCGACCGTCTCGATGGTTTTATAGGAAGAGTAATTCGAACCGGTCATCTTTACATAGAGCACTGCTGTTGCCGCGCGGGTGACGTAAGCGCTGGTGTCCGCGCTGGATTCCCCGGCATAGGTCACGGCGGTGATGCTTTCGGTGCTGGTCGTGCTGAGATTCTCCAGAGAGAGCACTCGTGCGCCGCGCACCACACCCGCGCCGCTCGTGGTGATGGTGGCGGTGATACTGCTGCCGGATTCGCGCAGTAGTGTTCCGCCGGAGACATCTACCGCGCCGCCGATGATCGTTCCGTTTACATCCAGCACCCCGCCGCTGGCAACGCGCAGGGTTCCGCCGCCCGCGCTGAGGTCGAGCGATACATTGGAAGGAATCGCAATGGGTTCGCTCAGCTCAATCGTGCTCGTACCCGGCGCATAATAGAGGATCGTCGTGGTTCCGCTCGCCGCAGCGCTGTCCAGCGCAGCCTTGAGCTCCGCGGCGTTTGCGACCGTCGCGGTGTCCGGTGCGACGCCGGCAAAGCCGAAGCAGAACAGGACGGTGGCCAGCATCAGCGCGGCAAGCGCGCGGGTAAGGGTTCTTTTCGATCTTTCGTTCATGATGACACGCTCCAGAAATGTTTTCGCGCAGCGCGCGTAGGATCTACTTTGATTATCGTATTCCGCGAAGGTGGCAAAAACTTGACACAAACTCGACGCTTTATCCGACAATGCCGTAAAGAAAACAGTCCCGCTTGTTTCCTGTCGCAATGGTACATATTTTACGCGATGATGTGCCACGATTGTGCCACAACCGACCAATATCATCAAAGGCGAATAAAGTTGGAGGCGATCAAAGAGTATGGAATCATTCGACACATCGTTTACCGCAGCAAAGCAAAAGAAGAAGAAACAGAAGCGTACGCGTACGATCATCTTGATCAGTGCGGCGGTGCTCCTCATTGCGATTTGTACAATCGTTGTCGTGAACCTGTCTAAAAAAGGCAGCGACAGCACCAGTACGCTTACCTATCGCGCAACAGCGGTTTCCAGCGGAGAGATCAGCACAACCGTCAGCGGCAGCGGCACACTCTCGGCAGCCGAGAGCCAGAGCGTTACCACCACGGCGGAGGCCACCGTGACCGCGGTCAATTTTGCGCCCGGCGATGCCGTCAGGGCTGGCGACGTGGTGATGACCATGCATTCAACGGACGTGGAGAGCCAGTTGAGCGATCTCAAAGATGAGCTGAGCAGCACACGCGCCTCTCTCGCCAGCGCAAAACAGCTGCTCACCAACCTGAAAGTCACCGCGAGCAAAGGCGGCATCGTCAAGGATCTGCAAGCCAAGGAAGGCAGCATTGTGGACGATATGGACTATCTTTGCCGAATCGCGACCGATGGAAAAATGTCCCTGACCATTCCGGCAACGGAGGCAATGGCGCAATATGACGCGGTCAGTGTCGTCATCGGCGAAGACACACAGGAAGGATATATCACACAGATTGAAGACGGAGCAGCCAAGGTGGTTTTCACTGATAACTACTATTCCGTCGGCACCAGCGCAACGGTGCTCAGCAGCGGCGGCGCAACCCTCGGTAGCGGCAGCATTGACGTGAACGAATTTGTAGAGGTGACGGCTCCTTCCGGCAAGATTGCCGCCGTCAACGTGACCGATAACCAGAAGATCAGCAAGGGCACCACGGTGTTCACTCTTGCGGAAGGCGCGCCGACGGCAGCCTATACAACGCTTAAGAATACAGAAGCAGAGCAACTCACCAAAATTGCCGATCTCGAAGCGCTGCTCACCGTAAAAGCGGAGACGGATTGTACGCTCACCGCGCTCTCTGTCAAGGCGGGGGACACCGTTGCTGCGGGCACATCGGTTTGCACGCTCACCGGAACCGGCGGATTCACCCTCGCGCTGTCCATTGACGAGCTGGACATTGCGACCATCAAACTCGGCCAGAGCGCAACCGTTACACTCGACGCGCTGGAGGGCGAGTTCACGGGGACTGTGACCAACATCTCCTATTCCGGTAGCGGAAGCTATGTAACCAGCTATACCGCGACCATTACGACCGAGCCGATGGATGGCGCTTATCCGGGCATGAGCGCCTCTGCCGAAATCATCACCGAGACCAGCGGGGAGTCGCTGATCGTTCCAGTTGCCGCGGTGCAATATGACGGCGATACCGCGTTTGTCTATCTTGCGGCGGATGGGACTACAGCGGGCGAGAACCGCGCGGATGGCGAGTTAAACCTTGATTCACTCACGAAGCTGAACGTGACCACGGGCATGTCGGATGGTTCCTATATCGCCATCACGGCGGAGGGTCTTGCGGCGGGCGATGTCGTCTGGGTGCCGGAGCGCACAAGCAAGGCGACCTATTCCGAGGATGACTCCACAACGACGTCGTTTGGTTTCATGGGTCAAGGCGGCATGACGATGCCTAGCGGAGACAGCGGCAGCTTCCAGCCGCCGAGCGGTATGGGCGGCGGCAACGGCCAAGGCGGCGGCCCGATGGGCGGGAACTGAGGCACATGCATGTCATATCGAACGATTCAGACACACATGCGTGAGAAAGGAGCGTGCCATGCTGCTGCTGGAACACATCTATAAGACTTACTATGTTGGCGACGAGGTGGTGCATGCGCTCGATGATGCCTCGCTGCACGTCAAGCCAAAGGAGTTTGTGGCGATTTGCGGGCCTTCCGGCTCCGGCAAGACGACGCTGATGAACGTGATGGGGTGCCTCGACTTGCCGGATTCCGGACGGTACCTGCTCGATGGGGTGAATATTGCCGACTGTACGGATCAGCAGCTTTCGCTGATTCGCAGTGAGAAGATCGGCTTCGTATTTCAGCAGTTCAATCTGCTGGATTCCATGAGCGCCCTGGAAAACGTGGAGCTGCCGCTGATCTACCAGCGGCTGACGCAGAAGGAACGGCTGGAACGCGCGAAATCTGCGCTCGATCAGGTGGGGCTGAGCAAACGCATGCTCCATCGTCCGAGCCAGCTTTCCGGCGGGCAGCAGCAGCGCGTGGCGATTGCGCGGGCACTGGCCAGCAACGCGCGGGTAATCCTTGCGGATGAACCGACGGGCAATCTGGACAGCAAGAGCGGTACGGACATCATGCGCCTGATTCATTCGCTGGCGGAGGAAGGGCACACTATCGTGCTGATTACCCACAACGACGAGATTGCGCGGCAAGCGCAGCGCACGGTCTATGTGCGTGATGGCAAGCTGTATCATTCTTGGGAGGAGGCGGAGCAGGCATGACGATGTTTCTCAATTCCCTTCGTCTCGCCGTTCGCTCGACACTGGCGAACAAGATGCGTTCGTTTCTGACCATGCTTGGCATCATCATCGGTGTGATGAGCGTGATCATACTCGTTTCGATTGCGCAGAGCACAACCAGCAGTATCACCAGCGCAATTGCGTCCATGGGCTCAGATCTGCTCACCGTCTCGGTGACAGACGAGGATATTACCCTCGATACAGATGACTTCATGGGGCTTAAGCAATACGACGCGATTGCGGGCGTTGCGCCGTATCTAACCGTCAGCAGCACCGCGCGCAGCGGCTCCAACTATACCAGTGTCTCCGCGCTCGGCATCACGGGTTCCTATATGGACATCATCGGCGCCGAGATGGAATCCGGCCGCGAGATCGTTGCGTCCGATCTGGACTGGCGGACGTATACCGCGGTAATTGGAACCGAGGTTGCGGGCAAGCTGTTCGAAAGCTATGACGTGATTGGCAAGACATTCACGATGAGCGGGCACACGTTTACGATTGTTGGCCTGCTTGCCGAGACGGGATCGGATACCGATTCTCAGGTTCTGATCCCGCTGACAACGGCACAGCGCATTGCGGACAGCACCGCGATTACCACCGCGTATGTCAAGGCTTCGTCCACCAATACCGTGGACATTGCGCAAGCGCAGACGGAGAACCACATGTTGCAGCTTACGCAGGACGAGGACAGCTACACGGTCTACAACATGAGCGAAATTCTGGACACACTGGACGACGTGGTCGGTACGCTCTCGCTGATGCTGGGCGGAATCGCGGCGATCTCGCTGCTGGTCGGCGGTATCGGCATTATGAACATCATGTTGGTCTCCGTCGCGGAGCGCACGCGCGAAATCGGCATCCGCAAAGCCATCGGCGCGCGCAGAAGCCACATCATGATGCAGTTTCTCATCGAAGCATGTGTGCTCTCCATCCTTGGCGGGTTAATCGGGCTTGGGCTCTCCGCGTTGGGGCTTCAGATATTCGGGATGATCTCGGATATGACAATTGCGATCGAGTGGCGCGCGGCGGTTGTCGCCCTGCTCTTCTGCGTGGTCATCGGCGTGGCATTTGGCAGCTATCCTGCCGCAAAAGCGAGCAAGATGACACCGATCGAGGCGCTGCAGCGCAACTAAGGATACAATCAAAGAGTAGCGCGCAAAACATTCCCCGCAGGAAGGCAATTCCTGCGGGGAATGCTGCGTACAGGAGCGATTTTGCCCATGCAGCCGCTGTATTTTGACAGTAGCATTGCGCAACGGTATAATGGGAACATCGCGAAAGGAGCGTGCATCCATGACGTATTCCGGCAGATTTACGATCACCAAACAGGACAACATTCAATACAACTATTTTCGCATGAAGCGAAAGCTTGCGGGCCTTGCGATCATGACGTTTATTATCCTCGGCGTTCTTGTGACACTGATTCGTTACGGGCAGGGCATCTCCGTGATGAACGCAGGCGGCGTCGGGCTGATTGCCGCGTTTACCGGCGCGGTGGTGATGGTTGCGTTCAACCTGATCTCCGTCGTGGTGCGCGTCAACAACGGCTACAAATCCGGCAAGATGAGTGATTTTTCGGTACAATACAGCATTGACCGCAACGGCGTGCACGCAAAGAGCGACCGCGGGGATACGGACTTTAGCTGGAAGCAGATTTACCTTGCGCGCGAGACCAAGAACGCAATCTATCTCATCGCGGGCGAGAATCGCGCGGCGGTGATCCCCAAAGGGCAGATTGCCAGCGAAAGTGAACTGGAAACCCTCCGCTCTCTGCTGCGCAAGTATGTTGTAGCGGGCAGGGCAAAGGTCGCGTAAAAAAAGCAAATCCGAATGAAAGAAACCTGACATAGTACTTGTCAGGTTTTTGTTTTATACTGAATATATGGTAATGTGTTACGGGAGAGACGATGAAGAACGACCGGTTGTTTCAAATTCTATACTTATTGCTGGAGAAGGGCACGATGACCGCGCCGGAGCTCAGCCGTGCGCTGGAAGTTTCTGTGCGGACGGTCTATCGCGATATCGAAGCGCTCTCGCTCGCGGGCGTGCCCGTTTACGCCACGCAGGGGAAAAACGGTGGTGTATCGCTGCTGCCAAACTATTCGTTCGACAAGGCGCTGCTCTCTGACGAGGAACAGAACCAGATTCTCTATGCCATCCAAAGCCTGCGCGCGGTGGATCAACCGGTGGACGCGCTGCTCAATAAACTCGGTGGACTGTTTCAGAAGCAGAACACGAGCTGGATCGAGGTCGATTTTTCCCGCTGGGGCATGGCCAACACAGACGGCGTGAAGTTTGAACGGCTCAAGACCGCGCTGACCGGACGACGCGTGCTGGAGATTGTCTATTGCTCAACCAGCGGCGAGACGAACCGCCGCATGATATTGCCCGTCAAGCTCATCTTCAAGGATAAGAGCTGGTATCTGTATGCCTATTGCCGCATGCAGGAGGATTTTCGACTGTTTAAGGTGAGCCGCATCGTCGAGATGACGGTGCTGCAGGAGCAATTCGACGCGCTGCCGGACGAGGTTCCGCAACTGGAGCAAACCATCTACACAATGCCCGCCATGCAGCCGATGCGCCTTCTGTTTTCGCCCGCGGTCGCGTTTCGCGTCTATGATGAGTTTGAGCGCTCCATGATTGAGCCGCAGCCGGACGGCAGTCTGCTGGTGCAGGTGTTGCTGCCGCACGATAGCTGGGTGGTGAGCTATCTGCTTTCGTTTGGCACGGAGTTGACGATTTTGGAGCCGGACGACATACGCGCACAGATTGCGCAGTATGCCAAAGCGATTTGGGAGCAGCACAACCGCCCGTGACGGATTTTTTGAACATGACAGCTGTTGTCAGGTTTACTGCGATAGAATAGCGCTATCAAATGTATGAAGGAGAAACAAACACATGGAAGAGCGTTATTGCCAGAGCTGCGGGATGCCGATGGGGCAGACAGACGAACTCTACGGCACGGAGGCGGACGGCACGAAGAGCCGCGACTATTGCTCCTATTGCTATGAAAACGGGGCGTTTACCGCGCAGTGCACAATGGAGGAAATGATCGATTTTTGCGTTAAGCCGATGTTGGAGAACGTACCGGGCATGACCGAGGCAGGCGCACGTGCAATGATGAACGAGCATTTTCCGCAGTTGAAGCGCTGGCAGGCGTAATCGACGAAAGAGGCTTACAACGCGAGAACAAGGCGAAAGGCAGGGCGGCGGATGAAACCACCGGACGAGATCGACGAACGCATGCTTGCTCCATGCGGGCTGAATTGCATGCTCTGCTACCGACACCTCGGCAAGAAGCCCTGCCCGGGGTGCCGCGCGCGGCAGAATCAGCCGGACGAGTATCAGCGAAACTGCATTATGCGCGCTTGCGTTGCCGAGCGCGGGCTGTTCTCTTGCGCGGAGTGTCAGGATCGCCCTTGTAAGCGCGTGAAGACGTTTGACAAACGCTATCGCGAAGGGTACGGGGTGCATCTTGCGTCCGATGCTGCGCGTCAGCGAGAAATCGGCGTTGCGGCGCTGCTCCGGGAGCAGATCACCGCGCATACGTGCGATTCCTGCGGACATTTGATCAACATGCATGACGGCATTTGCAGCGGCTGCGGGCAGCAGCATCCAATCGGAAAAGAGAGGGCACACGTTTGAGTTGGTTTGAGGCATACCCGAGATCGCAGGAGCCGACGCTGGAGCAGATTGCTTCTTTCATCGACAGCCCTCTCTGGAATGGGCTTTGCAGTTGGTCAGAGGGAGCATATTCGATTGCGCCGAAGGTGGAGTACAGCACCTGCAGCGGTGCGCCGGGCTGGAACGTGAAATACAAAAAGGGCGGACGCGCTCTCTGCACACTTTATCCAGACGCGGGATCGTTCACCGCACTCGTAACAATCGGCGCAAAGGAAGCGCCGCAGGCAGAGCTGCTTCTACCGATCTGCACGGATTATATCCGCGAGCTCTACGCCCGCACGCAGGCGTTCAACGGCGCGCGCTGGTTGATGATTCGCGTAACAGACGCGCAGGTTTTGGAGGATGTCAAACAGCTCATTCGCCTGCGCGTTGCGCCAAAGGGATAAATTCCTGCGTTTTTTGCGCTGCATGATCGCGCTTCTGCTATACTGGAGAAAAAGAGTAACGGGGGATTGCGCGTTTGATTCCGATTCAAAATTACGATGGATTTGTTGAAAACCTGTTGACCGCCGGTTTTTCGATGGGTGGCGGTAACGACGAAGGCATCTTCGCGCTGATTCCGTGGAGTTGGGATCAGCAGCCGCCGTATGAAACACCCGTGCGCTGGCACACGGGGTTGGTGGAAACCGACCCGTGGGAATGGCGTATGCGCGTGCTGGACGAACGGCGCGACATCGCCTATGGCAAAGTGTTCTTCAAGAAGAGCGGGTTTATCACGAAGCAGTGGGCACCCTATTTCCTCGCCGCTCGTCGTGGCGACGAGAACTTTTCGCAGGCCTATGAGGACGGAACGCTGAGCCACGCGGCAAAGCGCATCTATAATACGGTTTTAGAATACGGTACGCTGCCGCTGCACGCGATCAAGCAGCTTGCCTCGTTCGGCGCGGAGGAGAAGAGCCGCTTTGACAGCGCGCTGACAGAATTGCAGATGCGCCTGTTTTTGACCATGTGTGGCAGACAGCAGAAGCTCTCGCAAAAAGGCGAGGAGTACGGTTGGTATTCGACGGTGTTTTGCACCACGGAGCAGTTCTGGGGCGAGGATATCTTTTCCGAGGCCGCGAAGATCGGGAAATGCGACGCGATGCAAGCCATCACCAGGCAGGTGCTTGTGCTCAATCCGCAGGCGGAAGAGAAGAAGATCAAAAAGTTTATTTTAGGCTGAAAAGCCTCGCGCAACACAAAAGCGGGCATGTCGCCCGCTTTTTGCTTGAGAATGCAACTTTTTACTTGAAGTAACAACTATTTTGCTTTCTTGTATGTGACTCCACACGCTGTGAAGCTACCATCATTGTTGATTGTTGCTGTTAACTCATCCGTATCAGCAAGTCCAGCCATCACCTTTGAGAACTTAAAATATATCGTCTTTTTACCAACAATTCGATAGGTTCCTGTACCTGACGGAATTGGAAAGCATTGTGAACCAAGTTCAAGCGATATGCCTTTGGCAGTGAACGCGGATTCTGACTTTATGATTATCTCTCCGTTCTTATTATTTGTAGCCTTGTAGACATCCCCCTTCTTTGGGGTAGCGCAACCGACGAAAGTAGTTAGAATGAGCATGCATACCATCGTTAACAAGAAGACGCGTTTCATCTTTGACTGCATTGCATTGATTCTCCTTTCGTTTCTTAATTTCACTTTAACTCAAAAAAGTTACATGTCAATATATTAATTCGGTTAATTTTCTAGAGATATAAACACGAATAGACAGAATGATTAGTATAATACAAAAGGAGATTTTTGTTGTTTAAAATTCTATTTCTAACACAAAAGCGGGCATGTCGCCCGCTTTTTGCTTACGCGTTTGCTTGTATCAATTGAACAGCAGGTATCCGATTGCATACGAGGTTGTGCAGGAATAGTCATCGCTGTACGTTTCCGGCTGCACGCAGATCTCGTTGAACGTGATCGGATGGTCAAACTCGATATCAAACTGCTTGCCGACCTTGTTTTCGAGGTAAATATCGCCGACGCGCACCCATGTCGTGCCGTCCTCACGCACCCAAACAGACCAGCGGTCGGAGTTCAGCTTTCCATCCGTGAGTTCATACTCGTAATAGATCGTAAATCCGCCGCATTGCGGAACCATATCATCGGAAACAATGACATAGCCGCTGGTATAGCCTTTCATCGTGCGGGGTGAGGTAGACCAGTCAAACGTAAAGTTCTCGCCACGCCCGGTGACAATCGTATAAGTCAATGTGGACCCGTTTTTTGTTTTTCCGGTGATGGATATCGCGGGATTAAACTTTTCTTGGGGGTCAACCTGATAATTTCCTGCGGTAATGTGCCCGCGTGAGCTGCACATGGTACCTGCGTCGTTGTCTTCGCAAATCCAGTTGACTTCCTCATCTGCAACGGCATACGGCAAATCGAAATCCGCCGTGGTGCACTGATAGGTTTCGCCATAGTCCAGATAGATTTCAACTGGTGCTTCGGCGGCAAAAGGCTCCGGCGTTGGCTCGGCCGTTGCCACTGGAGCGGGGGCTTGCGTGGTAGCAGCGCCGCTGATTTCTCCGATCGTGTTTTTGAGTGCGTCGCTCGCCTGCGGCGCAGCGGCGGACAATCCGGAGGGAGCGGGTTTTTGAAACAGCATCACAAGAATGACGATGAACAGTGCCGCCGCAATCCCGACGATGGTATAGTGAAAGATGGCACTGAACTTGGATTTTTTGGCAGCGCCGGGGTTATAGCGTGCGTTCCAATCCTGCGCGGACTGCCCCTGATTGCCATAGAACGATGGTGTGTTTCCGCTCTGATCCAACGGGCGGTTTGGCGCGGTGGGCTTTGGCGCGTTGCAATACGGGCAAATCTTCTGGTCGTCAAAATTGGTCTTGTCGCAATATTGGCATTTCCACATAGTATTCCCCTTCCCGAACGGGCTGTTGTGTGATAGGCATTCAAACGCACGGGCGGTTACCCGAAGGTGATTGGCGGACGGCGGGATATGCGCACATACTGAATTTGGTTGTATACACGGGTCTTATGTAATAGTACAGGATTGATTCGTTGGAAACAAGATGGCAGGAGTATTTTTCTGCCTGCACGAGAAAATATAAGAAACGAGTAGTACTGTTTGCGGCAACGCAAAAGCGGGCTTTCGCCCGCTCACGGATCGCACATCAATCCTGCGGATGCCCAGTTTGCGCGCGGCAGAGCTTGGAGAGTTCCGCGCGCGTTTCGGCAAAGCAGCGCTCGCTTGAAAGCGCGGTGATATAGTCCCCGTGGAGTAGGCGGGTGCTCCCGTTCGGCACGAACTCCCGTGCACCGCGGCGCACACTGACCACGAGGGCACCCTCTGGCCAGCGCACCTCGCTCAGATGCTTGCCGTCGGTCTCGCTGCCGAGCTCAACCGGCAGCTCCACCATTGCGCCGCGTTTACGGGTTGCGTCTTCCTTTGTGCCGCTGAGCCGTTCCAGCAGCACCTCATAGATCGGAGACACGCGCAGAAGATCGGACACCAGCAGCGCGAGAAACGCAACCGCCGCAACGGGCAGCAGATGTACAAGCGAACCCGTCATCTCCGCCATGAGCAGAATGCTCGTAATCGGCGCCTTTACCGCGGCGGAGAGAACGCCCGCCATCGCGCAGACGCTAAACGCCGCAACCGCGCCCTCCGGCAACCCAAGCGGAATGAGCAGACGCGCAATCAGGCAGCCCGTCAGCGCGCCGATGGAGAGCAGCGGAAGGAAGATGCCGCCCGGCAAGCCGCTGCCAAAACTCGTTCCCGTGAAGATAAACTTCACAAGCAGGAGCAGCGCGAGGGTAGCGAGTGCCGCGCTCGTGCCCTGCGAAAGCTGAACCAAACCCTGGCCGCCGCCGAGGACCGCGGGCAAAAACAGCCCGCATGACAGAGCCAGCAGCAACGCAAGCATCGGACGGCTCCAAGCGGGCAGGCGCTGATACCAAAGCCCGATTGCAAGCAGCCACTTGTTTGCCAGCGCGCCGATGAGTCCGCTGCCGATGCCAACCGCGATCAACCAAGGGTAGGCCGCAAGCGGAATCGGCACAATGGCACCATATGCCAACACGGGAGTGAGACCGAAAATCGTCTTACTCACAACGTCCGCCGTCAGCGCGGCGGTTGTCGCGGCGAGGAGGATCAGCGGAGAAAACGAGCGGTGCACCTCTTCCAGACAAAAGAGAATGCCGGAAAGCGGCGCGCAGAACGCGGCGGAAAGCCCGGCGGCAGCGCCCGCGGTGATCAGATAGTTTTCCTCCTGTTTGTCGCGGGAGGCAAAAGTACAGACCGCCTGACCACCCGCCGCGCCGATCTGAATCGACGGGCCTTCGCGCCCGAGCGAGAGACCAAAGATGCTAGCGAGCGCTCCCGCGAGGAAACGAACCGCGAGCACTGTATACCAACGAATCCGCATGCCCAGCAGCACAATGCCTTCCACCTGCGGGATGCCGCTGCCTTTTGCATAGGGTTCCCAGCGGATCAATCGATACAGCAGGTAGCCGATGCATACGGCTGCGACGACCCAGAGTGGAATCCAGATAGGATGCTCCCGCAGGAACGAAAAAACGAAGAGCGCGGCTTGTGATCCGTGTTCGATCACCAAACGGTATGCCGCGGCGAACAGCCCCGCGACAAAACCGACGAGAATTCCTTTTCCTGCAACCCGCCATTTCAGGTTGTTGAGCCCCGTCAGCAGAGCGGAAGTTGACCTGGATTCCATGAAGCAAAGACCTCTTTTTAATTACGAAGGATTTGCGCAGATGCGCATAAAAATTCCCCTTATTATAGACCCGTGCGGGACAATCGGCAACCGAACAGGAAATGTTTGTTCTTGTTCCGGGACTTCCGGGGTGTTCGAATGATTCCGGCAACACAAAAGCGGGCTTGCGCCCGCCTTTGTCGTGTGTATTGTTTGTGTGGATTAGCCAAGTTTCACGGTGGCAAGCACGGTGAAGTCGGCAAGCGAGATGACCGTGACGCCGGAGTCGCCGAGGACATAGAAGTTGTCCCCGATGAACATGCCGCGCAGGTTCCAGCTTGAGAGATCCGCCGTCATATTGACGCGGGCGGCGAGCTCAAAGCCCTTGTTGGTGTAGCGGTAGATGTAGTAGTTGCTGTCTGCCGGGAAGGCGATCAGGTTCTTTTCCGCATCTACAAGGATTGCCTTGTGGTTGCTGCCGACGATTGTCCAGCTCGCGTCCACTTTTGCGGTGTTGACTTCCTTGACGTTCGCCTTGTCCGTCGTATCGAACATGGAGAGCTTCACGCCCTGCATCGCGCCGGTGTTTTCGTCCGCATTGTAGCCGATGCCCAGCAGCAGGTTGTCCTTGAACACGTGGAGGTATTCCGAGAAGCCCGGAATCTTGAGCGTGTCGAGTATGCGCGGGGAAGCGGGATTGCTCAGATCGACCGCGAAGAGCGGATCGACCTGACGGAAGGTCACAAAGTAGCCGATGCTGCCGTCGAAGCGCACGCTCTTGACGAACTCGTCCTTGGCGAGGTTTTCGATCTTACCGAGGAGGTTGAGGTCGAGATCCAGTGTGTAGAGCGCGTTTGCGCTCGTGCTGTCGTACTCATAGGTGTCCACGCCGTCCGTAAAGATGCGCTGCTGCGAGCTGTTGAGCGTGGTCACGATGCGGAACACGTTCTTATACTCGTCCATCGAGAACTGGTTGAGGAGGCTGCCGGGCACGTTGCCGCTGGCAAGCTTCGTAATCTGTCCGTCGGAGAGGCCCAACAGCACGAGGTCCGTGTTGGTGGAGCTGTTGGTGATCTGGACGTTTTTACCGTCCTTGTCCGGCGCGATGGGAAGGGTTTCTTCCGAATAGCGCGAGAACGCGAGCAGCATGTGGTCCGCGTTGGCGTAGAGCTCGCTCGTTCCGCCGAAGACCGCTTTTGCGGAGGTGAAGTTTGCGCCGCTCTTGAGATTGATCGAGCCGATCACGGTATACGCCGCGTTCTGCGGGTTGCCTCCGATGTAGAGATCGGTGGGCTGGAGCAGTTTGCTCTCCACGCCGTCGGTGGTTGCGGGGATATAGGTAATCGGTGTGCCCTTCACGGGGTTATAGATATACTGCGAGGTCACAAGGTAGACATAGTCCCCGATCAAGCGGGAGCTGACATAGTTGCCGCTCTGCCCGAGAGAAACCACCTGAAGCGGCTTTGCCGGGTTGCTGATGTCGTAGATGACCGCGCTGGTCTGGTCGGTGTTGGTTTCGTAGCGTCCGCTCGCGTCGTTGACCCAAACGGTGTTGAAGCTCTGCGTGATGATCATCAGCCGGTTGCCCATCAGGAACATCTCGGAGTTATAGCCCCACCAGCTGTCCTCGCTGCTCAGCGCGGTGCTCGAGACGAGTTTGGTGGCGGCTCCGTCGGGCTTGAGGATGTTGAGCTGGTTGCCCGCGATATAGTAAATGTAGTTTCCGTCGGTCTTGACGATGTCCGCTTCGTCCACACCCTTGACCTGCACATTGGTTTCGGAATAATCCGCGCTGCCCGGGTTGTCGGCGCTCGTCGCGGGGGCTTCTGCCACTTCCGTCTTCACGCCGGCTGCGGGGGCTGCCATTGCGCCGTCCGCCATCGCGCCTTCCATCATGACGCCGCCACTGTAGACAACATTGTTGTTTTGCATGGTTTCGATCATGCCGAAAATGTCGTCATAGCTCTCAACCGTGGTGACGCCTGCGGCTTTTGCGCTCTCTGTCTGATCGCTGCTTGCGCTCAGCGCCATGTTTCCGGGCGCAGCAGAGCTGGGTTTGTTTGCGTTGATGAGGCCGAATACGCTGACGGCGACGAGCAGAAATGCTGCGAACACCGCCCCGTAACGGACGAACTTCTGTTTTGGCGTGAGGGCAATTTTCTCACGCGTGTTTTTCTCTTTGATTTCCATGAGCAACGTCTCCTTTGCTTTTAGCTTGTCGTTGTCACGGATATACTGCTCTTTAAACATCCTGAAACTCCCCTTTCAACTGTTCCCGCAGCATATCGCGTGCGCGGAAGAGATGG
>JAEWYO010000074.1 GCA_023395595.1 Bacillota bacterium | reverse complement strand
CATTTCACTCGTCGTCTTAAAATAAAGCGGTGCTTGGAACGAAGCGTCGTCAAACCCGTTTTTCGTGAGGATGACTTCGCGGTAGATCGCATCTTCGGGATCGAGAAAATGCACGTCTCCCGTTGCGACAACAGGAATTCCGAGACGATCACCGAGGGCGACGATCTCGCGGTTGATCTCGAGAATTCGCTCGTCCGTCGCTTTGTTTTCGCGCACCAAGAAGGCGTTGTTTGCGCGCGGCTGAATCTCCAAAAAATCATACGTCTTGGCGAGATATTCAATTCTCTCCTCGCCCGCTTCTTTCAAGATTGCCTGATAGAGCTCTCCCGCTTCACAGGCGGAACCGAGAATCAGCCCTTCGCGATAGAGCGAAAGCAGGCTAAACGGAATAATCGGGTTATAGTGAAAATGGTCCAAATGTGCATAGCTGACGATGCGATAGAGGTTCTTCATGCCGGCTTGTGTCTTGGCCAGAATGATAATGTGGTTGGTTGCGGAGCGTTTCTTCCCGCGCTCCTGCTTTGTTTCGTCCGAGCGAACGGGAAGTGTGTCCAGCCCCAGATCGCGGATTTTTTGCAGGAGCTTTAGGAAGATTTCGCCCGTTGCTGCCGCATCGTCCGATGCACGGTGATGGCTTTCTAGGACGACGTCCAATGCTTCGCAAAGCGTATCCAGCTTATGATTAATCAAATCGTGCATGAGATCCCGCGCAAGCATCAGCGTGTCGGCATATTGATTGGTAAAGGCGAGGTTGAATCGCGCGGCATGATACCGCACGAATCCCATGTCGAACTCCGCATTGTGGGCAACCAGGCAGCAGCCTTCGCAAAACGAATGGAACTGCGTGAGCACCTCGCGCGTGTTCGGCGCGCCAAGCAGCATCTCGGTCGTAATGCCGGTAAGTTCGGTAATATTGGTCGGAATCACCACGCCGTCGTTGACAAACGTTTGGAATCGATCGACAATCACGCCGTTTTTGAGCTTCACCGCGCCAATTTCGATGATTTCGCACTGCTCCGGCTTAAGCCCCGTCGTCTCAAGGTCAAACACTACATAGGTCTGATCCATGTCGATGAGCTCAGACTCGCGCAGCAGATACCCTTCCACACCAAAAATTGGTTTTATGCCTGCTTTCTTCGCTGCCTTTGCCGCCGCAGGGAACGCCTGCACCACGCCGTGGTCGGTGATGGCAAGTGCCTTGTGGCCAAAGCGCTTGGCAGTTTCAAACGCCGCACCGACCTCCGTGATGCCGTCCTGCATGGACATGCGCGTGTGCAGATGCAACTCCACGCGCTTAACTTCACTTTCGTCCTGCCGGAGTACACCGGGGATTAGGCAAATGCTGTTTGCGTAAAACATCAGTTCGCCGGTCATCTGCGATTCACGGGCAACGCCCATCGCAAGGACTCGGTCTTTGTCCTTTTTCGCGGACTCAAACTCCGCCATGATGGCTTTCTTCTGCTCTTCATCGTCGAGCAATAAGGAGCAATAGATGCTGTCTGTTCCGTCGGTAATTGAAACATCCAGCGGAAAGCTGACCGCATCTTTGCGGCGCTTGTTTTTAAACGAGTTGCGCTCATTGATCGACACGACCGTGCCTTCGATGATGCACTTATCCTTGCCGCTCTTGATTGATTTGATGGATGTGGATTTACCACTCGGCACAAACCCGCCGAAGACGGAACGTTTGCCATTTGGCGCGGTAACTGCGCCCGATGCTGCGCCCTGTTGCTGCGAAGCAAACTGCGCGGCCTCGTTCTCTGTCTCCAGCTCCTGATAATATTCTTCACTGAGCCAAACAACGCGCACACGAGTGCCGCCAAGGCGTTCTTCCAACGTATCCGTCAACAGCTGTGATAATTCAATCGCAGGCTCCCGCTGGCAGCGAAAAAAGACCGTCAGCAAATTCTGCTCACGGCTGAGTACCACGTTTTCGAGTTGGATGGATTCATCCGAAATGCCAACGCGCGCCAGCGTGGCAAACAATTCCTCCTGCAACGCTCCCCATACCTCCGATGTCGTGTCTCAAATGATAATAGTTACTTATGATTTTCAGCCAGCATCTCGTTTGCGCGCGCGATGAGACGTTCAATAACATCCTCCGCTGCGCCGTGATACACCTGCTGTCCTTTTTCGAATAGAATCCCGTTTCCGTCACCGAATGCAACGCCGATGTCGGCGTCCCGCGCTTCGCCCGGTCCGTTGACCGCGCACCCCATGACGGCGATTTTGAGATAGCCTTTTTTATGCGGCAAGCGAGTGTTCACCGCTTCCACCATCTTCATCACGTCCACGCGCGTTCTGCCGCAGGTTGGGCAGCTCACGAGTTCGATATCGTCCCGCAGCAACCCGACCGCGCGAAGAATCTTCAGCCCGGTTTCAACCTCATGCACAGGATCGTCGGTCAGTGACACACGAATGGTATCCCCAATGCCGTCGAGTAGCAGCGAACCGATACCCGCCGCAGATTTGATGATGCCACTTGCGACATCGCCTGTCTCCGTCACGCCAACATGCAGCGGATAGTCCACACGTTTGCGGATTGCGCGGTAGGCATCCACCGTGTCCCGCACATTGGATGCCTTGAGGGAAAGCACGATGTCCGTGAACCCTTCGCGCTCCAGCAGCAAAACGTGTTTCATCGCGCTCTCGATCATTGCTTCGGTCGTCGGTCCGCCATATTTTTGCCGCAGGATCGGTTCGATGGAACCCGCATTCACGCCGATTCGAATGGGAGTGTGGTGCGCTTTTGCGCAGTCCACCACGGCGCGCACGCGGCTTTCGTCGCCAATGTTGCCGGGGTTGAAGCGGAGCTTGTCCGCGCCGTTTTCCATCGCAGCGATGGCGAGGCGATAGTCAAAATGAATATCCGCCACAATCGGGATGCGAATGCGGCTTTTGATCTGTGAAAGCGCCTTCGCACAGGCCACGTCGTAAACGGAAGAACGCACGATGTTGCAGCCCGCTTCGGTGAGTCGCTCAATTTGCGCCACCGTGGCTTCCACATCCCGCGTGTCCGTGTTTGTCATGGACTGCACCGAAACCGGCGCGCCGCCGCCGACGGGTACGCCGCCGACAAGAATCTGTTTCGTCATTGTGTTAACTGTTCCTCAAAATGGGTTTTATCGAGTTCGAAACACCCTCAATCAAATCAGCCAAATGTCCCTTTGACCAGATTTGAGATATCGTTGAACGTCAGGAAAATGATTAAGCCAAAGAGCAGAATCAAACCGACAAAGTGCACCATTCCCTCTTTTTCCTGCGAAATCGCCTTGCCGCGAATCGCCTCGATGATCATGAACACCAGTCTGCCTCCGTCCATTGCGGGAATCGGCAATAGGTTCATGATGCCCAAACTCGCGCTGATGAGCACAAGCTGGCGCAACACGGTCTCTCCGCTGGAGCGCACCGCCTCGCTGATAATCGCAACAATTGCAACAGGCCCCGCAGCATCCGAACTGCTGGCGTTGCCTTGTATGGCTCTGCCCAGAAAGCGGAATGTCTCAACCAGCGTTGCGGTCACGTAGTTGACGGAGCGCAGTGCGCTTTCGCCAACGCCAAACTTCATGCGTTCGGTGGTGATGGTCACGCCGATCAGGTTTTTGCCCTGCTCTTCGTTGTAGATATTTTTTAGGTAAAGGTTCTTCTCTTCGCCGTTTCGCAGCACACCGATGGTGAGATCCTTTGTCTCCACCGCGCGAATCATATCGACCGTTTGAAAATAGAACCGCACCGGTTTGCCGTCGATGGTTCGAATGACATCACCCGATTGCATGCCAGCTTCCGCCGCAGGAGAGCTTTGATTGACCTCATAGATGGCGGGCATGAAATCGCCAAAGGCGGAGAGCGTTACAAACGCAAGTAGAATCGCAAACACGAGGTTCGTGATGGGGCCCGCGAGAACGACGATAATCCGCTCCCAAACCTTTTGTGCGTTAAAGCTTCGCTCGTTGACAACGTTTTCATCTTCGCCCTCAAAGCGGCACATACCGCCGATGGGGAACGCGCGAATCGAAAACTCCGTCCCGCGCTTGTCCTTTTTCTTGAGGAGCTTTGGACCCATGCCGATGGAGAATTCCAAAATCGAAAACCCAAGCGCTCGCCCTGCTAAATAGTGCCCAAGCTCATGAATCATCACGAGCAGCGAGAGCAGTACCAGCGCCGCAATGATAGAAAGTGCCGTGCTCAATACCGGTTCCGCCTTTCCTGACTGATGCGCGCGATGCAGTTATTTGCTTCATACCGCGCCAGCCGATCTGCTTCCATAATCTCCTCTAGCGTGGTTAGCGCAACAGGAGTGTGTTGATTTAGAGTATAGTCTACCACCTGCTCGATGTCCAGAAAGCCAATCGCCCCGCTACAAAATGCTTCCACCGCCGCCTCATTTGCGCCATTATACACCAGCGGGCACGAAAGCCCTGTTTGCAGTGCATCAAACGCCATCTTGAGCGACAAAAACCGTTCAAAATCCGGCTTGTGAAACGTCAGCGGTTGCTCGTTGTAAAGCAAAAGCGTCTGGCAAGAGGATGTTGCGCGCGCGGGATAGGTGATGGCATACTGGATCGGCAGGCGCATGTCTGGTTTGCTCATGTTCGCCATACACGTACCGTCGATATAGCTCACCATCGAGTGCACAATGGACTGCGGATGAATCACCACATCGATCTGCTCCGCCGGAAGGTCGAACAGATACGCGGCTTCAATCACTTCCAGCCCTTTGTTGAAGAGCGTCGCGGAATCGATCGTGATCTTTTTCCCCATGTTCCAGGTCGGATGCGCAAGCGCCTGCTCAGGCGTAATCTCTCCAAGTTCTTCCCTGCTCTTTCGCCAAAAAGGGCCGCCGGACGCCGTGAGAATCAGTTTGTCAACTTCATTCTTCCGCCCATTTTGCAAGCACTGGAAGATCGCGCTCTGCTCGCTATCGACGGGCAGAATCTCGCCATGATAGTCTTGTAGAATTCGATCAATCAGGTTCTTCCCGCAGACAATGCTCTCTTTGTTGGCAAGCGCCACGCGTTTGCCCGCCTTGAGTGAGGCGACCAGCGGAGCAAGCGCGGCAAAGCCACTCACGCCGTTAACTACGACGTCTGCGTCCATCATAGCCGCGAGCTGTTCAGTAGCACCCTTGCCCAAAATCACCTGAATTTCTTTGGGCAAGCGCGATGTATCAAACGCCGTCTCGCATGCGATTACGCGCGGATGATACGTGTTTGCTTGTTCTATGAGCTTCTCTACATCGCGATTTGCCGCAATGCCAAAGAGCGCCATCTCTTCCGGATGGGAAGCGATGACGTCCAATGATTGCCTGCCGATGGAGCCGGTGCAACCCAGCACCGAAATTTGCTTTGTCATACGATACCTATTGCGGCGTAAAAACGAATCACGAGCCGCATTTTTCTTTAGAATGCCGCGAGTTTTTGCATGATAAGAAACACGCAGAGCACCAGCGGGGTGCAGAACATGATGCTGTCTATGCGGTCAATCACGCCGCCATGTCCGGGAAACACACTGGAGAAATCCTTCACGCCAGCCCAGCGCTTAAGCAGCGATGCAAACAAATCGCCAAATTGTGAGAACAAACCGCAGCCGAGGCCCAGCAGCACCAGCACCAGCATATTGATGTTTGCGCCCCAAAGCCGCTGTAAATAGAACATGCCAAAGCCAAACGCCGTACCGCCAATGAGCGCAAACACTGCGCCTTCCACGGTTTTCTTCGGGCTGATGGTCGGGCAGAGTTTGTGTTTGCCGAGGAATGTTCCGCCGAAGTATGCAAACGTGTCTGAGCACTCCGGCGCGGCATAGGCCATGCCGGCGGCAACCAGCGCAACCGGTCGGCCGAAGCTATAGTAGACAAGCATCATGCACATCAAAAACAGCGTCGGATAATTCAGGATGAACAGTGACGGAATGATGTCGTTTGTCGTGTGCCGCTTTGTGAAAAGCGACCAGATCATCGTCGTCATAACCGTCGCCAGATAAAAGATGAACATCGGCAGCATGCCCAAGTAAAAATAGACAAACGGATAGCCGATTGCAAACACGTATGCCGGAATCAGGATCGGATCGTAGCTTTTCTTTCGAAATGTTTGCCCCATTTCATAAATCGCGGCAAGTGAAAACAGCGCCAATACGCTCAGCAGTAAAAATCCGCCGAAGAACAGCACCACAATCAGCATCAAAACCAATACGATTCCGACGAGAATTCTTGTTTTCATGCGTTCTCCTCCAGCCCGCCAAAGCGACGGGAGCGGCTTTGATACGTGCGCAGTGCATCAAGGTATGCTTCATCCGAAAAATCAGGCCAATATTCCTTGGGGAAAACGAATTCGGCGTAGGAAATTTGATACAGCAGAAAATTGGAGAAGCGGTGTTCTCCGCTGGTACGAATCACCAGATCCACCTCCGGTTGACCCGCTGTGTAGAGGTTTTGCTCCAGCATCTCGGTCGTAATCTCGTTTTTGCCCTCGGCTAGTGCCTGTCGCATGGCGAGGTTTGCCGCACGCAGTATCTCCGCGCGGCTGCCGTAGTTGAGCGCAATGTTCAGGTTAAGACCGGTGTTGTTTTCCGTGCGCTTCATCGCGCGCTCGATCACGTTGCGCACCGTCGGCGCAAACTCTTCATACGCGCCGATGATACGAATGCGCACATTGTTGGAAAACAACTCGTCGATTTCTTTGGTAAAATACTCGATCAGGAGCGCCATCAATGTGCCGACCTCGTCGGATGGGCGCTTCCAGTTTTCGGTGGAAAACGCGTAAAGCGTCAACGAAGTGATGCCAAGATCGGAAGACAAGCGAATAATCCCCCTGAGGCGGTCTACTCCGGCGCGGTGACCCGCGCTGCGCGAGAGCTTCTTCGCCTTCGCCCAGCGTCCGTTTCCGTCCATAATGACCGCGACATGCTTCGGCAGTGCCTCTTTTGCAAGCCCCAGCGCGCGGATGTCTTCTTCGCTATAGTTTGCCATAGTCCCCCGTACAGATCGAGGTGCAGCGCGATAGCACCCTGCACCTCAACGTGTGTTACAATCATTCTTTTTGAGAATCAACCGTTGTTGCGTCCTGCTCTTGCGGTTCTGTGCGAAACACCGCATACACAAGCGCTGCCGTTGAATCACCCGTTTGTGTTTGCCGGATCACGCGCGCGTCTGTTCCGCCCGGTACGCCTTTTTTGGAGCGCGCCTCATCCAGCGTAACCGTCCAGCCACTGCTCTCCAGCAGCGCCTTTGCGCGATCCAACGGTAGTCCAAGTACGCTGATCAAACCGCGAGGATCTCCTTCTCCTTGGATGCAAGCATGGCGTCGATCTCTTTGATCAAATCGTCGGTGAGCTTTTGCACCTTGTCGTCGAGGGTTTTGCGGTCGTCTTCGGTGATGAGCTTGTCTTTTTCTTCTTTCTTAATCTGCTCGTTGGCGTCTCTGCGGATGGCGCGAATGGCAACTTTGCTCTCCTCGCCCTTTTTCTTGACGACCTTGACGAGTTCTTTTCTACGCTCTTCGTTGAGTTCCGGGAAGAGCAAGCGAATCACTTTGCCGTCGTTGGAAGGATTGATGCCCAGATCGGACTTCTGAATCGCTTTTTCCACCGCAGGGATCGCTTTGTTGTCCCAAAGGGAAATCAGCAGCATCCGCGGTTCGGGCGTGGAGACGTTGCCGAGCTGTGGAATCGGCGTCGGCGTTCCGTAATAATCAACCAGGATGCGGTCGAGCAGTTGCGCGTTTGCGCGTCCTGCGCGAAGCCCGCCGAGCTCCGTCTTGAGCACGGCAATCGTCTTATGCATCCGTTCTTTCGTGCTTTCTAAAATTTCACTTGCCATGTTCTAATCCTCCTGTACGCCTTTTATTCTACTATAGTTGATACCACTGATTCAAGCACGATCTTCACAGCACCACACGCCTGCCAAAAGAGAAATCGCCTTGTAAAGCCGTAAAAACGCGCTCAACAAGGCGAAATATCGGCGAAAATTACTCTTTTCCGACGATATGAGTGCCGATCGAATCATCCTCAAAAATCTGTTCGATTTCGCACAGCGCAAACGCACGGATCGGGATTTTTTGCTCTTTGCAGAGCGTAATTGCCGTCAGGTCGGTCGCGCGGAGGTTTTCCGCAACCACGCGGTCATAGCTGATCCGGCTGTAACGAATCGCGTTCGGGTCCAGTTTCGGGTCGGCGGAATAGATCGCGTCAATGTTCTTGGCAAGCAGTAACGCGTCCGCGCCGATCTCCG
>JAEWYO010000045.1 GCA_023395595.1 Bacillota bacterium | reverse complement strand
TCGTGTTCTCAATCGTGAGTCCCGCCACGCTGGACGTGATGCCGGAGACGGTTCTCTCGCTGCCGTTATAGTTCTGCGTGGAGCTGTTTGCCGTGAGCGTCAGCGCCGTTTTCGCCGCCCAGACCGCGTAGAGCGTCAGATCGCTCGACGGCATCGTTACGTTCGTGCCGGGCCCGTATGCCGGATCAGCCACGGTCGCGGTTGCCGACGTGCTCCAGCCAAGGAAATAGTACCCTGCGCGGGTAAACGTGTTTGCATCCACCGCAAAGCTCGTGCCCATCGTCTTGGTCGAGCTGTAGCTCGCGTTGCCGCCAACCGTGCCGCCGTTGCCGTTGTAGGTCAGGGTAAAGAGCGTCATGCGGGTGTTGATCACGATGGCATGATCCGCCGCGATGCCGCTGAGCGTGTAGCTATTTCCCGCGTAAGCGGCGGAGGGCAACGTCGTGCCGTTGTCCGTCACGCCGGTGATTTCATAACCGTTGGCAAGCGTCCATGTTACGGTTGCGTTTGCGCCATAGGTGTAGGTGCCAGCACCGCTCTTGGCGGATACGCCAGCGGCAGGGTTTGCCGTCACGCCCACGTTGAACGTCTGGTCTTCCCAGATTGCATAGAGCGTACCCGGTGCGGTCGCAACGCTGACACCGAGCAGCACACTGTCACCCGGGTAATACATCGTTCCGCTGCCGTTTGCCGCCGTGTTCCAACCAACGAAATTCTTTCCGGTATACAGGAAGGAGTTCGACTGAACGGAATGGTAGGTGTTGTTGATTGCGCCGCCGGTAAACGTTGTTGCGCCACCGCTGGTTGCGCCGCCATTGCCGTTGTAGGTGATTGTCACCTGGACGGAGGAATACGCCCAAACAGCGGTCATGGTGGTGTTATCGGTGATCGTAACCTTGCTGTTCGGGTAATAGATCTTGCTGTCGATGCTGGAACGCCAGCCGAGGAATACCTTGTCCGCGGGCGGCGTAACAGAAGCGGCTGCGTAGGAAAGCACCTGTGCCTGGCTGCCCGGAGCATAGGTCAGGCTATCGACGGGTACGGTTCCGCTCGCTTCGCCGAGGTTATAGGTCACTTTGAAATTGAGCGTGCTGAGCCAAACGGGATACAAAACCACGTTTTCGTAAATCTGCATGCTCGCATTGAACAGGATCAGCGAGCCGTTCTTCATGATCAGCCAGCCGCCGAATGTATCACTCGGATGCGGCTTGTTTGCGTTTGCTGCCGTCTGCGCGCTTGCCAGCGCGCTTGCGCTGATCGTTCCGCCGTATGCGATGGTACCGAGGTCAACGGTCGTGCCGCCGGAAGAGCCATACGCCACCGAATGCGCAACGCCCGTAAAAGCAGGCGGCGCCCATTTCGAATACAGCACTATGTTCTTCGCTGGCATTGTCTGCGTCCAGGAGAATTCCGTTCCCGGCACAGAAGCTTCGGTCGTAAACCAGCCGCCGAACGTAAACGAGCTGGCGATACCTGTCGGTCGATTGGGCGAGTAGTTAAAGGAGGAGATGGGCGCTTCGAATTTGATCGCCGCCGTCGTGAAAGACGTATCTCCGTTGATAAACGTGAGCGTGTAGCTCGAACGGCGATAAAACAGCGAAGCCGAATACACCGTCCCGTTTTGCGTAAAGGTCGGTACGCTGCTGTCTCTTTGATAGAACCCGGTGATCGGGAAATAATCCTCATCATATGTGAGATGAACGTTGCCGCCCTTGATCGTAACGGTCTTCATCTTGTAATACGTAATACCGTTGCTAACCGTTGTTGTCGAGCCCGCAGGCGCTGTGGCAGCGGTGCCGTCCAACGTTTCAAGATAGTACGTCCAAGTATAGGTGTTGCCCTGCCACAACGTCGCCGTCATGGTCAGGTTGCTACCCGGCATCTTCATAAGGAACGAATAGTAGTCGCCAGTCAGGCTGGACTGCCAGACATATCCCTGATTGGAAAGATTCAGGATAGCAACAACGTTCCAAACCGCCGTGATGTTTTGATCATATTTGTAGGTTTGGTTATAGATCGTATTGTTGCCGTTTTTGTAGGTTAACGTATACGTCTTGCGCGTATGGTAGATATTCAGGATCGACGAGCCGTCGCCTTTGATGGTCTGCCCTGCCGTATAGGTTCCGTTGTTGAAATAAGCGGCATAGCTCGCGTTTAGGTTAGAGGCTGCCGTCTCGGCAGCTGTTGGCGCGATGGCGGTAGCGGTCGTTCCAGTCTTATCGACCGATTTTTCGAACGAATACCCGGTGTCATCCGCATTCTCGATCCAGTAGACCAGCTTGTAAGGCGTGTTGGTGTTCGGTGTCCAGTTCGCAGTCAGGGTCACGCTGTCCGTCGGCGTGTTGCCAAAGGTGAAGCCGGTCCAATTCGCAAAAGTGTAACCCGGTTTTACAATTGTGCTGGAGCCCGCGTTTTGCGAGGCAATATAGGTATTCACCGCACTTTGCGTCAGCGCGGTATTCGGCATGATGTACATCGGCGAAATATATGTTCCGCCGACGGAGTTAAACGAGATCCAGACCACCTTCTTGATGATCGGATAGAGATTGATGCTCGTGCCGCTGACCGTTACGCTGGAGCCGACGCTGGTCGTGCCGCCGTTAGTCAGAGACCAGCCGACGAGCGCTTCATCCGAACCGACCTTCAAGGAAGTAATGCCGTCCGTCGAGACAAGATTGCTCGCATCCGGTGTGCGTGTTTCGGTCACAGATCCAAACTGGTTGTAGAAGAACACATAATAGGCCGTTTCAAACTTCGCCGTCAGCGTGGTCGCGCCGCTGGCTGCTACCGTTTGTGTGCCAAAGGAATCGAACAAGGCGTTGTCGGCTGTATACCAGCCGGAGAATTTCTGTCCGGCGGGGGCTGCCGGAACCTCGGGTGCGTCGAGCGTGTCGCCGTTGGCAACGATCTTGGTCGCCACCGTCGCACCGCTGACAACGAAGGTGTAGGTCCAGAGCGGCGTGGTGTCGGGCAGGATGCCTCCCGCCATCGAGAACGCGGCGAGCATTTCGCCTTCATCCGCAATGATGGGCGCTTCCTCCGTCGCCGGCACCTCTTTGGGTAGTCCAAAATGTGCATAGAGTGTCAGGTTCGCCGTCACCGGTGTGCTGAATGAATAGGCTTCATCCTTTTGTGCATACCAGTAGAGGAATACCTGACCCACATAGGCTTCGCCAGAGGGTACGTCGGGAATGCTCGGCGCAGTCACCGTTTCCCCTTGCGCTACCGTCTGCTGGAGATCCCATTTCGTCTCGCCGTCGATCACAAAGTTGACGACAAACGTCTGCGGCCCTTCGGGAATCACATCCACAAGCGGGGATTCCGAAGGAAGCGGCGTACCTTCGGCTGTGCCTTCCGGCGCAGGCGTTGCCTCGCCTGCGGGTGTGGGCGTTGCCTCCGGCGCAGGGGTAACCTCCTGGGTAGCCGTTTGTGTTTCTACCGGCGCACTCGTTTCTGCGGGTGCCGCCGTGTCTTCCGCCAGTGTACTGGTCGGAAGGAGAGCCAGCACCATCAGCACGCAAAGCGTCAGGCTGATGACACGTTTGATCTGCGACCATTTCATAATTTCTGCCTCCTAAAGGTCTATCACACGGGCTATTGCCCGAGGGTTGGACAAAGATATTTCTAGACTTTAGCATATTGTACGAAATGTGCATTACATAATTGTTGCATTGCGCGTCTTTTATTCATGTGTTTTTTGTGAACTCGCTACTAAATCATGGTGTTTTTGAAAGTTGCCGGAGTTTTTGTTACATACGCGTTGCTTCCGAAAGCGATATGGCTTCCGGTAGTATTGTTACATGGCAACATTCGAGCGTATCGTATAGACATACCGCACCACCAAAGTGTGCGGCATGTAACGAAAAAACCCGCGCATGTGCAAGAAAAAAAGCCGTCGCCCAATTGAGGCGACGGCTTTGTTCGCAGCGTTCCTGTTACAAAAGAATCACGCCGGCATGTTCGCAAAGCGCCATGGTCTCCGCGTCCCAAAGCGAGCTCTGCACTTCTCCGATGTGCGCTTTATTCAGCAGCAGCATGCATAGTCTGGACTGTCCAATACCACCGCCAATCGTTTGCGGAAGCTTGCTTTCCAGTAGTGTTTTGTGAAACGGCAGCGCGCGCCTGCTCTCGCAACCGGAGAGGGCAAGCTGACGATCCAGCGCCTCCGCATCCACGCGAACGCCCATACTGGAGATTTCAAATGCGCAATCAAGCAGCGGATTGTAGAAGAGAATGTCTCCATTGATCGACCAATCGTCATAGTCCGGCGCGCGCCCGTCGTGCGGTTTTCCGTCGGAGAGTTTGCCGCCGATGCCCATCACAAACGTGGTCGGATGTTGCTTGACATAGCGATACTCGCGCTCTTTCGGGTCACAATCCGGGTAAAGATCGAGCAGTTCCTGCGCGGTAACGAAGGAAACATCCCTGCTGACAAACGGCGTGAGCACATCATATTTTGCGCAGATGATCTGTTGTGTGTAATAGATCGCGTCCACGATGTTCAAAACAGCCTGTTTGAGCGTTTCTTGCGTGCGCTCTTCAGGCGTGATTACCTTTTCCCAGTCCCACTGATCCACATAGACCGAGTGCAGGTTATCCAGCGCTTCATCCCTGCGGATGGCGTTCATGTCCGTAACAAGCCCTTTACCGGAGCGGAAGCCATAGCGTCCGAGGGCATATCGCTTCCATTTGGCGAGGGATTGCACCACCTCGCCATGCCCGCCCGTTGCGGGGATGTCGAAGGAGACGGGGCGTTCCACGCCGTTGAGATTGTCGTTTAAGCCTTCCGCCGGATTGACGAAGAGCGGCGCGGAGACGCGCTTGAGGCGCAGCACCGCGGAGAGGGACTCCAAGAATGTACTTTTGATGATTTCGATGGCGTTCTGCGTGTCGTAGAGCCCCAGTTTGGAGTGGTAGCCCTGCGGAATGAACGACTTGGACATGCTTTCTCCTCCTTATGATTCTCACGGGAATCAAAATAAGTTTAGCCTTGCTGAAAAATGGTTGTCAAGGGATTTATACCGTTTTCGGCAAAAATGATATATGAAATTTTCGTGCCGGATGATGTGTGCTGCGCCGTGCAACCCGCCGGTACATATGCTATACTAAACTCAAACAAGAATTCAGTTCAATTCGGAGGAATGATCATGAAAACCGCCAATTTAACACCACACATCAGCTGCAGCCCGGACGACTTTGCAAAGACCGTGTTGATGCCCGGCGACCCGCTGCGCGCAAAGCATATTGCGGAAACGTATCTGACGGACTATGAGCTCGTCAACAACGTCCGCGGCATTCAGGGCTATACGGGCTATTTCGAAGGCAAGCGCGTCTCCGTGATGGCGAGCGGCATGGGTATGCCGAGCATGGGTATCTATTCCTTTGAGCTCTACAATTTCTTCGGCGTGGAGACCATCATCCGCATCGGCTCCGCGGGCGGTATGCATCCCGACCTGAAGCTCTTTGACGTCGTTCTGGGTCAGGGCGCCTGCACCAACTCCGCTTATTTTTCGCAATATGGCATCCCCGGCAACTTTGCGCCGATTGCGGACTATGCAACCCTCAAGCGCGCGGTGGACGAATGCGAAAAGCGCGCCCTGAACTACAAGGTCGGCAACATTCTCTCCAGCGACGTGTTCTATTCTGAAAAGGGTATGGAAGGCACGCTGGAGTGGGCGAAGCTTGGTGTGCTCGCGGTCGAGATGGAAGCCGCCGCGCTCTACATGAACGCCGCGCGCGCGGGAAAAAAAGCGCTTGCCATCTGCACAATTTCCGATTTGCTCATCGGCGGCGCGGTCACGACGGCGGAAGAACGCCAAACCGCTTTCCACGACATGATGCAGGTCGCCTTGACCATCGCAGAATAATCCGAATCGGTTGCTTTCGCCGAACAGGTGATTGACTTGATCTATTTCGGAGCCATCGTACATAAAAAGGTTCGCTGGGTACACCCTGCGAACCTTTCTCTTTTACAACGGATCGCTATTCGGCCGATTCGTCGCAAACCTTCTGGTTTTCTGCGGTTTTCCGCGATTTTCAACCGCATAGGCTGGTTTGTTGTGAACTTCCTGTTTCTTTTCTCGCGGAATATTGCTTTTGCGCGCGCGCGATACTATCATCATAAAGATTATTATGGTTGATTATTAGGGTGGGGTATTCTCCGCTGTTTACCGAAAGGAATCCTTATGCACCACAAAAAGCCGCTGCCCGGAATTCTGGTCTTCCTGCTGGACTTGCTTGGCATCGGGGCAGCACTCGGCATCTTTTCCCTGTTTATGTTTGTGTTTCCGTCGGGCGGCAATCAGCCGCTGAAAAATATCGCGCTCTTTGGCGCAACCCCAGCGGCGGCGCAACCCACCGAGACGCCGAATCCCGCCGCAACAAGCGACCCCGCACAGGCAGCCGCAACACCAGCGCCGAGCGCAACCCCCGCGCCAGTTCCGGGCGATTTTTCCGCAACTTTCCCGACGGGTGAACTGGACGATGAGAACACGGTCGGTTCCTATTCGGACGACAACCTGCGCATCAGCATCACCGAGCATCACACCGACGACGCGGTCTATTTTGTAGCCGATGTCTGGGTGCGTAACATTCTGGGCTTCAAAACCGCGTTTGTGGGAGATAAATACAAGGGCGGCTATGAACTGCCGAGTGAAACCGCGCAGAAAAACAGCGCGATCCTCGCGCTCAGCGGGGACTGTTACCGCGCGCGAAACGATGGCATCGTGATCCGCAACGGCGTGCTCTATCGCGACACGCTTTCCGGCGATGTTTGTATTCTCTATGCCGACGGCACGATGGAGAGCTATTACGAGTCCCAGTTTGATCTGGATGCAGCTGTGGCACGCGGTGCCTATCAGGGCTGGTCGTTCGGGCCGAAGCTGATCGACAACGGGCAGATTCCTTCCAGCTTCAACACCTCGGACGCGATCATGAATCACAATCCGCGCTCCGCAATCGGCTATTATGCGCCGGGGCATTATTGCCTCGTCTATGTGGACGGCAGGCAGGGCGAGTATTCGCGGGGTCTGACGATGGAGGAGCTTTCGCAAGTCATGATTGATCTTGGCTGTGTGGATGCCTATAACCTCGACGGCGGGCAGTCGTCCATGATGGTCTTCCAGGGAGAGGTGATCGGTCAGCCGTACAAAGGCGGGCGCGAGATCAGCGACATCCTCTACTTTGGCGGCACCGATCCGAAGGCATAACGAGCGAGCACTTTTCTACGGTGTGCCGATGGCACAACGCCCGGCCGCGTAGCGGCGCAACACAATCAATCGGAAGGAAACGCGTTTATGAGAACGTTACGCAACATATTATCGCATCTGTCGGTCATTCTTTCTGGCATGTTCATCACGCTGACCATTCTCAACCAATACAACCCCGGCATGGGTTTTCTCACCAGCACGCTGAGCATGGTGTTCATCTTCCTCTTCTGCCTGAGTGTCATCGCGCTTTCGGTCGCGACCATTCTGGATAATCGCCGCCACGCCAAGCATATGTTTCAGCGCGCGGAGGAAGC
>JAEWYO010000020.1 GCA_023395595.1 Bacillota bacterium | reverse complement strand
AGCTCCAGCGGTGGCGGCAGCGGCTACAAAACCAAGCCGAAAGTCATTCTGGAGTCCTACAGCTTCAGCGAAGACCCCATCTACGCCGGAGACACCATCACCCTGCGCCTCGTGGTGGCCAACACCTCCAAGCGCGAAGCCATCGCAAACCTCACGCTCGAACTCTCCAACGAAGCCGGCGTGATCCTCCCCGCACCGGGCGGCAGCAACAGCATCTACATCGGCACCATCGACAAGGATGACGCCTATGTACTCTCCATCAAACTTCAGGTTGCGCCGGACGCAGACCCGAAATCGCAGTTGCTCTCGATCAAGCTTTCCTACGAAGGCACGAAGAACCGCAGCGCCTTTGACGAAACCGCAAGCGTCAGCGTTCCTGTGCGTCAGAAAGCGCGCGTGGTCATCAACGACCCGAAAATCTATGATGACCCGTGGGTTGGCGGCAACGTCGCCGTTGGCGTAACGCTCTACAACCTCGGCAAAACCACGCTGTATAACTGCATGGTGGACGTGGTTGGCGACGGCGTCACCCTCGAAGAAAGCTATTTCGGCGGCAACATCGCAGCCGGTGGCACGATGCGTGCGGACCTGAACGTGACCCCGACCACGGCCGGCCAAGTCGATGCGCAAGTTCGCGTCACCTACGAAGACGTCAACGGCAAGGCGACCGAAGAGCTCCTGCCGATGAGCATGTTTGTCAACGAGGAACAGGCGGGCGGCGACATAGCCTCCCCCGGCAACGGCGGTATGGAAGTCCCCGGTGATAAGCCCGCGGGCGCAAATATCGGTTGGGTCTTCTGGACCCTCGGCGGCATCGCGGCCGCAACCGGCGCTGTCTTCCTTGGCATCAAGGCGAAGAAGAAACGCGAACGCGCCCTCGAAGAAGAGTAACCGTCCGGCGCGAACCCGCGCAACTGGAGGAACAATGAGCATAAAAGATCTGCTGACCACAGCGTTTCTGAATCTGTGGCGGCGAAAACTGCGGGCGTTTCTGACCGTTCTGGGCATGGTGATCGGCGTTGCCTCCATCGTGGTAATGGTGTCTCTGGGCATCGGCATCAAGCAGGCGACCATCGAGAGCTTTGCCGGAACGGGCAGCCTGACCACCATCCGCGTCAATGCCTGGTCCTATGTCTCAAGCGGGAACGGCGGTGGTGGCTCGCGCCAGAAGGAACTCAACAAAAAGGCGATTGCCGAATTCAAGAAGATTGAAGGCGTGCAGGCCGTCATGCCGCTGGTCGAAACCTATGGCATGATCAAGAGCGGCAGATACGCGGTGGATGCGTCCATCCTGGGCGTAACCAAAGAGCAGGCGAAGCAGTTTGGCCTCACGCTTGCAGAAGGCGAACTCCCCGAGTCAGGCGGCTCGACAACCTACGAAATCGCGCTCGGTGCCTGGACGCTGCAAGGCTTCTACAGCCCCGACAACTATCGCCAGGCGGTGGATAAAAACGGCAATCCGAAGGTGACCAAGGACTCTCGCATGCAACTCACGTTCGATTACCGCAATATCTACACGCAGACGAACATCGTCACAACGGACGACGGCACCGGCGAACCCCCGAAACCGCTGGGCGAGTTTTACAAGCTGAAAGTCACCGGCATCATGGATCAGGAGAACAACGATTTCTCCAACTATTGCATCATGGACGCGACGCAGCTGGAAAAAATCGCAAAAGCCAACAAGGACTTTACGAACTATAAACCCGGAAAGTACGATACCGTTCTGGTCAAGTGCGCCGACATCTCGGATGTAAAAGCGGTGAAAAATGCGATCTCAGAGATGGGCTACGGCACCTACAGCCTCCAGGACGCGGTTGAGATGGCAGAAAAGAGCACGCAAAACGTGCAATACCTGCTCGGTGCCATCGGCGGTGTTGCGCTGCTGGTTGCCGCAATCGGCATCATGAACACGATGATGATGAGCATCTTCGAGCGTACCAAGGAGATCGGCATTATCAAGGTGCTCGGCTGCCGGATCGACAACATCGCGGGGCTGTTCCTCGCGGAGGCGGCCTACATTGGCCTCTTTGGCGGCGCGCTGGGCATGGGCTTAAGCTTCGGCATCTCTGCGTTGCTCAACGTACTGCTGGCAAGTTCGGGACTCAGGAGTATCATCCCCGCCTATCTGGTATTTGGCGCGGTTGGATTTTCGATCATCGTTGCGGTTGCCGCGGGCATGTATCCCGCCATCCGCGCGATGAAACTCTCCCCGCTGGCGGCTATTCGAAACGAATAACCGCTATCCCACGTTCTCTCTCTTGGGCTCCCGTTTCGGCGGGAGCCTGTTTTTCTCCGGTTCAAACGGTTGTGAATGCGGTTTTCGACGAAAAACATGCATAAAATTACGCTTTGCGTTTTGCGGCCATGCAACGTATAATGAAACTTGCCGCAAAAACGCGGCCAGCGCGGGCAAACTGCCCGTGGATAAGAGGAATGAGAGCAACCATGAAGATTTACGATATTTCCAGAGACCTGCTCAAGGCGCTGCCATATCCCGGCGACGAACCGCCGCGCCTAAGAGCCATGCACAAAATGAAGGACGGAGAGAGCTATAACCTCAGCCGTCTGGAGACGAGCATGCACGCGGGCACGCATGTGGACGCGCCGCTGCACTTCATCGCAAACGGCAAGGACATCGCCGCAATGCCGCTGACCCAGTTCGTGGGTGATTGTGTGGTGCTCACGGTGCCGAAAACGCCGCTGGACGCGATGTACTTCATGAAGCGCCCGTTTGCCCCGCGCATTCTGCTGCACGGCGAAGGACAGCTCACCGAGAGCGCCATCGGTTATCTCTACAATCAAGGCTGTGTGCTCATCGGTACCAACAAGCAATCGATCGGCTCGTATTCAGACGAGCTTTCCGTGCATGTGGCACTGTTGGGCTATGGCGTTGCCGTGCTGGAAAACCTTGAACTGCGCAACGTGCCAGACGGGCGGTATCTGCTCTATGCCGCGCCGCTGAAGATCTCCGGCGCAGAGGGTGCGCCCTGCCGGGCGATTCTGGTTTCGGACGAAGAAGAATCCTAATATTTCGATTGACGTGTAAACGGCACCCCGTTCGGGGTGCCGTTTGTGATTCTTGACACTTAAAGCAAGATCACACTATATGTGCAAATTGACTCCCTTGCACGCATTATCTCATTCGCCAAGTGGTGTTTACAGCTACATATATATTTGTTATCATCGCTACTATAGGTGGTAAAAATGGCAAGGATTACAAAAGAAATGGTGTTTGCTACTTATTCACTTGGAAAAGAAGTTTGCTTTGGAAAGCTAAATTTTTCTGATGGAACCAAACAGTTAACCAAGAACACAGGAATGAACCATTCTTCAAGCCAGAATTACATCTATGTTTTACGTTCCATGCTATCCGGTACATGCTATACGCGAACCATAAATGAGTTCGCTACCGATTATTTTTTATGTAATATCGGTCTTGAGTTTGGAGTGGAAATGCAGCAAAATGCAGCAAAAGCTACTTTGCAGCACGTTGAGTACTATAAAGAAATACACAGTTACTTAAAAGGCACTGAAATAATTGCAAAGAGGTATTTGTAATCCTCGAAAGCAGAATTCTTATTGACGCATAACGGCACCCCGGACGGGGTGCCGTTTGTGGTTCTTGTCTGCTTTCAAATTCACATTTCAGATGTCGCTCTGTTTATTTCCCCAGACCCATCGAATCCCAGAAAAACATCCGATACGCCTTTTGCAGGCGGCGCAGCAGCGCCTCGTCCCGCCCGCAGACGGGCTTGTCGTCCACAAAGCCAACAGGCAAGCCATGCGCGCTGGTGCTGGTGATCATCAGCTCATCCGCGTCCATCATTTCATCGAGTGTGAAAGCCGTTTCATCTACGGGGATATCGAGCTTTTTCGCCAGCATCAGAAAGTGCCCGCGTGTCACGCCCGGCAAAATCCGCTCGTCAGCGGGCGCGGTGCGCAAAACGCCGTCCTTGAGCATCAACAGGTTGGAGCTGGAGCACTCGCTCACGATCCCGTCGCGATGAAACACCGCCTCGCTGCAACCGCGCTCCTTGGCAACCTGGGCGGCGAGCACGCCGGGAATCAGGTTGAGCGACTTGATGTTGCAGTGCCCCCAGCGCGTGTCCGGCAGCACGGCGACGCGGCGGTATTCCGCAAGATCGGCCAGCGGCACCGCGCGGGAAAGGATCATCAGGTTTGGTTCCACGCCCTCGGGAAAGGAATGCGTGCGGGTCGCCGTGCCGCGCGTCACCTGAAAATAAAGCTGCTGGGAGTCGCTGTCCACGCGATCCGCCGCCTCCTGCAAGATCGCCGTGAGCGCTTCATCTGTCATCGCAAACGGGATGCGCAGAAACGCCAAGCTCGCGCGAAAGCGGGCAAGATGCTCCTGGAGCGCGAAAAAGCGGTGATGCTCCACGCGAAGTGCCTCATAGACCCCGTCGCCAAAATAGACCCCGCGGTCGAGCGCGGGGATTGTGAGCTGTTCCATCGGCGCAAATGTGCCGTTATAGTACCCGATGTTCTCCATATTATTGCCTTTCTTCTCGATACATCGCGCCTTTGCGCGGCGGATGAACCGCATGTTTTTCCCGATGATTTGGCGCAGCGCGGCGTTACAGTTTGTTTACCAAAACGCCTCTTTTCCCGCGCGAAAAAACGCCGGTTTTGCGCGATTTTCCCAGAGCGGCAGAGGCGGTCAAATTGACTTCCACTGCATTTTGCTGTACCATAAAGGATGCAGTTTTTCTGCGCCTATTATCATACCGTTTTTCTAGATGAGGTGCAATCGATGAAACGTCCGCTTTTGCTTCTTTCCGCTCTGTTGCTGGCTGTTGTGTTTGTTTTTCCTGTGCACGCGCGCGCGGAGGAAGAGAGCGTTCTGATTCAGGTTGGCACCGTCAGCGGTGAAAACGGCGCGCTGGTCGATCTGCCGTTGCTGCTGGACAATTGCGCGGGGGTGGACTCCGTTCAGTTTGACCTGAACTACGACAGTGCCGCACTCCAGTTTGTCTCCATGACGCCGGGCGATCTCTTCGCCGCGCAGTATACCATCGCCAATTCCGACGTGCCGGGTCGTGTGCGCATCGCCTGTGCCAGCGCGCTCGGGCTTGGAGAATCCGGCACGCTGCTCACACTGCGCTTCCGCTTGCTGAGTGAAACGGGCAGCGCGGTCTCCATCACGAGCGGCATCGTCACCCGTGTGGACGCAGAATATAACCAGACCAAGTCCTATGTTGCCATTCAGGACGGCGGAATCACCGCCGGAACCGCGCCACTTCCCGCGCCCGCCGTCACACCCTGGGTGCCCGCAACACCAGTGCCTACCCCTTCTCCCACGCCGGAAGTGACCGCAACGCCGGAGGTAACCGCAACACCGGAGCAGGCCCCTGCCTCGCCGGAAGCCGTGACCGCACCCGAAGGTACGCTCAGTGCAAATGTGTACTACATCGGCGGCGGGCTGTTGCTCGTGGTCGTGCTGCTCACGGTCATCCTCCTCGTTCGCAAAAACAAAAGCCGCTGATGCTTCCTTCGACTCTGTTTCCCTATTAGGACGAAAGGACGCGATGTTTTGATGATTCAACCGCAACCAAAGCGCCAATTACGTGAAGGCTTGATCCTAATATCTGCGGGCGCACTCGCGCTTTCATTTCTGCTGGGCGGCTGTGCGCCGTTTGGCGGACCCGCGGCAACACCCGCCGCAATCGAAGCCCCCGCCGTGACGCTTGCGCCGACCGCAACGCCCTCTCCCACGCCAACGCCTTCCCCTACTCCCACGCCGGAACCCAAAAACCGCTCCCTCACCTCAGGACGCGAGATACCGGAAGGTACGCCGCTGCGCCCGTTTATCATGTCCATCGACAATTCCAACGGCGCAAAACCGCAGACCTCCTTGATGGAAGCGGACATTATCTATGAATTTTTGACCGAACAAGCGATTACGCGCTTCCAGGCGCTGTTTAACGACAACTATCCGCTCTATGCCGGTCCTCTGCGCTCCACGCGCTATTACATCATCGACATGGTGCAGGAGTGGGACTGCATGTACCTCCACGAAGGCTATGTCGTGCTGAAAAAGCCGTACCGCCGCATCCCGCTGGACCTCATCACGCTGTATCTACCCAAGGGTGATTTCCGCGGCTATAACAAAACGTTTTACCGCAAAGTGGGCGCCTATGACGATTTTGAAACGCCCAACGGTTATAAGTTCCGCGCAGCGGAGACCAACCGTGGCAGCGTACACGCGCTGTATTATCGCGTTGCCGCGCTCGTGAACCGCTATTATGGTGAGCATCAGGCCAAGCAGAGCCAGCGCTTCAACTTCATGGAAGGCATCACCTATGAAAACGGAAAGCCGTTTACCAAGGTGACGCTTCCTTTTGACAACAACAAAGACCCGAACTGGATTCAATTCACCTATGACGCGGAGAAGAACCGCCTCTTCCGCTTTGAAAGCGGTGAGCCGAGCATGACCCGCACGCTGATTGACCACGGCGACAACTTCAACACTGAGCAGATGAACGTCCAAAACCTCATCGTGCAGTATGCGAACTACGGCTCGGTAGAGGGCGATAATAAGCACCGCCGTACCTGCGACATGATCGGCAGCGGCAAGTGCGACTATTTCATCAACGGTCAGCACGTGACCGGCACCTGGTCGCGCCCGACCGCGGAAGACTATACCTCCTATCTGTTGGATGACGGCTCGCTAATCACGCTTGAGCCGGGCAACACATGGATTGCCGTACATCCAGCTGAATTTCCGGTGACCATTGAATAACGCGACGCAAAAAACCAGATCGCTTCGTCTTCTGCTGCCGCTGGCAGCAGGGTTTGCTTTGCTGCTCTCCGGCTGCTCGGTGATTCAAACCGTCACGGGAATACCGCCGCAGGGGCAGAATGCAAGCGCTGACGCAGATGTCATCATCGCCGCCGACACGGTAAGCAACTCTATCTCCGTTGCCGAGGCAACCGCAACGCCAACCGCAGCGCAGGCAGAAGCGGCAAGCGAGGCGGAAGTCTCCCCTTCTCCCACGCCGCTGAACGAGGGCATCTCGCCCACGACGGGGCGTCCGCTGCCGGAGGGTGCGGTCTATCAGCCCGTGCTGGTTGCAATTGACAACGCGGCGCAGGCGCGCCCGCAGACGGCGCTCATGCTTGCCGACGTGGTCTATGAGTTCCCGCTAGATCGCGACGACCACAGCACGCGCTATCTTGCGTTGTTTTCGGATGAGCTGCCAAAGCGCGTCGGCCCCGTGCGCACCTCGCGCGCGTATCTTGCCGAAACCGCGCTGGAGTGGGGCGGGCTTTACGTTTCCCTCGGCGACCCGGAGCAGGCAACGCCGGACTATCCGATGCTTGCAGACAGCAAGATTGTGCACCACATTGAAAACACTGGCGCTGCTGCAGCGTATTTTTACCACGACGAGACCATCACCGCCATCTCCGAACACACCAACTTCTTCCAGCTTCTGCCGTATGTGGAGGAAAACGGACCGTTTTCCGCAGCATACAGCGAGAACCGCTTTGCCTTTGAAAAAGGCGTTCGCTATGACAAGGGCAAGGACGTGGACAGCATCGGCGTTCCGTTTACCAGTTCGGATTCCGAGCGTGTGGTCTTCACCTATGACAACGTAAAGAACCAGCTTGTCCGCAGCGATAAAAACTCCAAAAAGGTGCTGGGCGAGAGCAAATCTCTCACGCCGACAGACGACGTACTGGGCTATTCCAATGAAACGATTCGGATCCAGAACCTCATCGTGCAGTATGTCCGCGTTTCCGCCTATGATGGAACCTACCGCAGCATAGAGATGACGGGCAAGGGCGAATGTATGTATTTCGTCAACGGGCGCGCGGTATTCGGAAGCTGGAGCCGCCCGACGCTGAACGATCCTACATCCTATCTGCTCTACGACGGCACAATCCTCCGTCTGGAACCCGGCAACACATGGATTTTGATGATGCCAAGCACGCGGGAGATCAAGATTCGTTACGCAAGATAGACAAGAGCCACAGCAAAGGCCGGCGGAAGCAACTCCGCCGGCCTTTTTTTTGCGCGCGATTATTCGTTTATTCCGCGGGTTGATAGCCTGCAAGCTCGGTGGGTTTGAGCACGCCGATATCGGTCGCAACCCCGGTCACCAGCTCCGGCGGAGTAATATCAAACGCAGGATAGAACCCCTTGACCGCATCCTTGCAGGTGCGAATCCCCATCGCATGACGCACCTCGTCCCCGTTGCGCTCTTCGATATGGACGGAAGCGATATCTGGATGTGTGCGATCCGGGAACCCCGCAACATAGTATGGCACGCCATAATAGTTCGCGCAGAGCGCAATCTGGAAGGTGCCAACCTTGTTGACCACGTGCCCGTCAAGCGTGATCACATCCGCCGAGGTGGTGAAGATGTCCACATGCTTGTGCCCGAGCACATAGCCGGGCATGTTGTCCGTAATCAGCGTGACCTCATACCCCATATCGCAAATCACGCTTGCCGTCAGGCGCGCGCCTTGCAGATAGGGTCTCGTCTCCGGCGTGAAAAACTTCGCTTCGTCTCCGCGCTCACGCAGGGCGCGCAGGAGCATGCCGACATCCGCGTCGCCATAGCACTGGGTCATGATGGTCGGATTCTTCGGGATTTTTTCAAGGAAGAAGCGCGCCTCGCGATCGATTCGATCATAGCGGCGGGAGAACTTCGCAACGGCACCAGCCATAATCGCGTCGCAAGCGTTTTTGCCCGCGTCCAGCGCGGCAAACGCGTCCCGTTCACAGTCGTCCGTCCAGGTGCGCATCTTGCGCGCGGTGGTCGGGCGCGCGTTTGCGATGACATCCGCTGCAGCTTTCAGAAACGCCTTCTGCTCCGCTGCCGTCTTGTCGCGGCACTCATAGGCGGCAAGCGCCATCCCCATCGCCGCCGCGTGAAACGGGCCGTAGCTCTGCGTCACCATATCGGTGATCGCTTTTGCAACCTCCTGATGGGTGCGGCAGGTAACAAACTCCTCCCGTGCGGGATAAATCCTGCGATCCAGAATACGCACCGCGCCATTTTCATACCAGGCGATATTTTCAAAGAGAAACAGAAAAGCAAGGTCGTGGTCGGCTCTTAACATGATTTCGCTCCTTTGGCTTGGATTGCGCGCGAGCCCCTTTGGGAACAATACAATTTTTCATGCAGAAAAAATGTTTGGCGCTCTTTCAGTATACACTTTTTCACCCTGCTATGGTATAGTCTTTGGGAGGTGATATGGTTTATGAAGTACGCGATCATCGGCGGCACCAACCTGGAGTCGCTCCCCATTCCTTATAAGGAAGAAGTCGTCGGCACGCCGTATGGCGATGTGGTCATCTATCGCGGAACACTCGCTTGCGGGCAGGAGGTTATCTTCCGCTTTCGCCACGGGGTGCTCTTCCGCCACGACCCGGCGGACATCAACTATCGCGCGAATATCTACGCCATGCAGATGCTGGGGGTAACGCACATCATCGGCCTTTCCTCGGTTGGCGCGTGTGACTACGGGTTCAAGGTCGGCACCGTCTGCCTGATCAACGACTTTATCGACATGACGAAAAAGCGCCCGCTCTCGTTTGAACTGGATCATCGCCTCGCGCTCCACACCGGCATGGAAGATGTCTTCAGCCCCGAGCTCAATGACGAGCTGGAGCATCTGATTCTTTCGAAAAGAATCCCCTATTCCGGCCGCGCGATCTATTGCTGCACGGAAGGCCCTCGCTTTGAAACCGCGGCGGAAGTTCGCATGTTTCGGATGTTTGGCGCGCAGGTTATCGGGCAAACGCTGGTGCCGGAAGCGCCGCTGGCACGCGACCTCGGCATCCAATATGCGGCCATCGGCGTGATCTCCAACTATGCCACGGGCATGATGTCGCTCGTGACCGACGACAGCATCGGCAGCGTCATGCATCAGATGCGCGACAGCGTTTTTAATCTCTGCTTTGAGCTGATCGAGGGCAAATCCTGCTAAAAAAAGCAGCCTCAAAAGGCCGCATCAAACAAATCGTATTTTCAACAGGCTCGTAACACGAGCCTGTTTTTTATCCCTCCACAAACAACGGAGGCTCGACCACAAGCCCCGGTTTACCGCCCTTTTTTGCCTCCACAAGCACGCGCAGGGCGTTTTTGCCCGCCTTGCTGTAAATAAAACGAACGCGCTTTGGCTCCAGCCTCGCTTTGTGCAGCGCGACGAACAAATCCGCAAGCGCGTCAGCCGGATAGATCACGAACAGTTTCCCACCATTTTTGAGCAGCGCAAACGCCGAGGACAGAAATGTATTCAGTGTGTGCCCCGCGTCGTGCCGCGTTAGGTTGCGCGAGACGGTCCCGCTCAGCTCTCCGCTCGTGAAATACGGTGGGTTCATCGCCACCGCGGTAAACGAACCATGCCCCAAGAGCGCCGGCGCATCCGCCACATCCGCACAGAGAAAGCGAATGTCCTGATGGTTGTATTGCGCGCTCTTTTGCGCGAGCACAACCAGTCGATCCTGCCGCTCCACCCCGGTGAAGTGCGCGCCGGTGTTGTCCGCGCCCAGCACGCAGACCACGCCCGTGCCGGAGCCAAGCTCCACGATGGTGTCCTCTGCCCCCACACGCAAAAATGAACAAAGCCAGAGCGCGTCTGCGTTGAAGCGCTCCAATTCTGTATCCTGATACAGCATCAAGCCGTTGTGCTGTAGATCGTCCAGCCGTTCCATAAAAGAATTATAGCATGATTCTAATAACCAAAGGAGGGGAAATCCCCTCCTTCACACGATCGATTCGATTGTTGGTTGGCGCTTTGCTTCCGCTTAGCCTTTGAACACCCGGCGAATCACAAGGAAGCTCAGCAGTGCGGTGAGACCGCTCACGAACGAACCCCAGGCAAGATCGATCACCGTGATGAGTATCGGCCAGTCCTTCACGGTTGCGAGGTTGGTCAAATCGTAAGTGGCGTAGGTCACAAGCCCGAAGAACATGCCCGCGAACAGCGCCGTCTTCCAGCTGCCCTGTGCCAACGCGGGATTGAGCACAAAAAATTGCAACCCCAGCACAAACAGCAGATAGAATATCAGCGCGGCGGCTAGCTTTGCCTTGGGTGCCATCAGATACCCCAGATGCTGTGCATAGAGGGATTTTGCAATCAACGTCAGCCAAACCATGTCGATTGCCAGAAAGATCACCAACGCGACGACGTAGTTACGCGCGCTGGCCCAAGTCAATGAAAAATTCATATGCGCTCTCCTTTTTGAATTATATTTTTCTTTATTTTTGCGCGCAATTTGCGCCTTGCTTTTTAAAACGACTTTTCGGAAACCACGGGATAAAGATGCTTGTCATTTCCGCATATTGAGCATAACCTGGCTTGTCCTTCATGCTTCGTTCCAGCAGCGGCACGCCGGAGACGAACAGCAGCAACAGCGTAATGGTCACAGGGCCGATCACGGCAAACGGCGTTACCCCGCCGCTGAGCGCGAGCAAGAAGATGCCCCACCAAAGCATCGCTTCACCAAAATAGTTCGGGTGCCGCGTATAGCGCCAGAGTCCGCTGGTCATGATTTTGCCCCTGTTCTCCGGGTTTTGCAAAAACGCCTTGAGCTGCGCGTCCCCGATGGACTCAAACGCAAACCCCGTCACATAGACGATCAACCCTAGTGCAAAGAGCAGCGGGTTCACCGGCTGCGCTTCCTGCTCCAGCAAGATAAACGGCAGGGCGATGAGAAACATCAGCGCGCCTTGCAACATGTATACTTGCACAAACGCGCGGGGAACGACCCACTTGCCCCAAGCTTTTCGAAACGCAACATAACGAAAATCTTCCGGTTTGCCGTGGTTGCGTTTTAGAATATGGGTAAACAGTCTCACCCCCCAGAGCGAAACCAGCAGTGTGATGCTCGTGCGCACCAGCGAGAGCGGCAGCCGCAGGAACAGCAGAATCCAAGCAAGAATCACAAAACCGATACCCCAGCCGATGTCTACAATGCTGTTGTTCTTTAGCAGCGTGCCGATGATAAATAATGTAAAAAAGTACACAAAAACGATGATTGCAGCGGTTGCCATGTGGCACTCTCCTTTCAAAGCGTCGGTCGGTTCTCGTCTCTTTCCCGCGTTAAAAGACGCGGGTTATGCAGCGCTTTCCGTCAAGCAGACCGCAACTGTGCCGGGGCCTGCATGCAGCGCCACGACTGCGGAAATCTCCGAAATAAACGCCGGTTGTTTGCCCGTGATACGGGCGATTTGCTCGGCATACTCGTTGGCGAGCGCAAGGTTTCCGCCGTGTACGATGCTGTATTGCGCAATGCCCTTTCGCTCCATCGTACGCTTCACGAGGCCGAATATTTTTCTCGTCAGCGCCGCTTGGCTAAACGCAACGCCAAACGCCGCGCCGTTACCCTCGCCGTCCAGCGTCATGATCGGACGCATACCCAGCTTGTTGCCGATTTTACCGATGGTGTCCGGTACGCGTCCGCCACGCACAGCATAGGATAGCGTATTCAGGCAAACATAGATCTTGGTGCGCGGGATCATCTGCCCGATTCGCTCGACAATCTCGTCATGCGATGCGCCTTGGGAGATCATCTCCGCCGCCGCCTGCACGAGCAGTCCCTGCGCGCCGGAGTTGAGCTTTGTGTCGATCACCGTGATCTTCTTGTCCGGCGTAACGATGCTTGCCGCCTTGACCAGCGCCTGATACGTTCCGCTGAGGCGATCCGCAACGCTCAACACAATCAGCGAATCAAAGCGATCCATCAGCGCGCTCAAAGCCGTCTGAATCCGCCCCGGTTCGGGCTGAGAACTGGTGGGATAGCCCTCTTTTTGCTCCATCCGCTTAAACAGCTGTTCAAGCTGGATGGTCGTTTTATCCAGATACGCGCTGCCGTCGATCATCACGCCCATGGGCAAGGTATAGATCGCATGTTCGAGCTTATAGTCATCCGGAAGATCGGCAATCGAATCCGTCAGGATGCCGATTCCGCCCGATTCCCGCGCGCGGAGGCGGTTTTGCAGTGCCATGTCGTCCGCCTTTTGCTCGATAAACGGACCAAATGCAGCCAGCTGCTCCATCATCCGCTCCGGTGTGTTGGTGTGCAGATGTACCTTGAGCCTGCCCTCACGGTGGTTGACGATCAACGAATCACCAAGCTGTGCAAGCGAATTTTTGAGTGCGTCGACATCGACCGCGCCAAAGGCGGATGTGTCCACCAGCGCCTCTGTACAGTAGCGATAGGCTGTCTCGTCCTCCGCGGTAATGATCGGCACGTCCGCAAGCTCCGCGGGTTCCTGCGTACGCACACGGGAGAAAGCGAGGTTGATCCCCTGCAAAAAACGGACAAATCCCGCCGCGCCGGAATCGACCACATTGTGCTTCTTGAGCACCTGCAACTGCTCCTTGGTCTTTTCTAACGAAGCAATCGCGTTTTGATACGCCTGCGAAAACAACTCCCGAAAGCCGGTAAATCGATCCTTGTTGGTCTCCAGAAACGTTGCCCAGTCACGGATGACGCTCATCAGCGTGCCTTCCATCGGGTGCTCCACCGCGCGATAGAGGTGCTTGACCGCGCGGTAAACAATACCCGAAAACTCGGGCACGGTGACGACCTCTGCCGTTTCGCACTCCTGCGCGATTCCGTTGACAAACGAGGCGAAAATGATGCCCGAATTCCCACGCGCACTCTCCAAGCCGGATTTCGAAATGCCCTGCAACATGCCCGAAAACGATCTCGCGCGGGCAGGTTTCTCCACCATCGCACGCAGCGTGGTGGAAAGGTTGGTTCCCGTGTCGCCGTCCGCAACAGGAAATACGTTGATATCATTGAGATATTTTTTGTGCGCGGCAACCTCCTGCGCGCCGAGGGCGAACCACTCGTGCAGGTCAAATCCGTTTGCTTCTCTTCTATCGAGTTCGAAATCCATGTGCCCTCCTCCATGAATCATACCGTCTTGTATCTCTCGGCAACAATCACATCTTGTTCTTTGCTTACTCAAGCAGTTGCATGCGCAAACTATTGTTACTGTATTTCAAGTATAAAACCAATCTCTCAACACAATTGCAACTCGCCTTTGCATACCGTTTTGCTTCTCCTGCGGATGCTTGCTGTTTACCAAATTCCGTGCCGGGCAATTCTGGTTGGTTTTCGCCTTCATTGACCGTCGTTAACTACAGCTAATTCTGTTATCAGGATTGATTACTAACAATATAACAATCGCAATTTTCCTTGTCAATCCGCCCGTTCAGACATTTGTGTGCGTTCATCACAGAAGATGTTTTACATGCTCTCGTATTTTCTTTTTCCCTGCATCATGCTAAAATAGAAGTTATGTTTGAAGCGCCTAACACGGCACGAAATCATCGGCGAAGGGAACGGGACTTATGATCACGAACGACCTGCAAAACCGCATTCATTTCGGTGACCGCGAGGCGTTTCTCGCGATCTATCATGAATATGGCCCCGGCATCTACACCGCTGCCAAAAAGGTGCTCCCCTCGGAATCCCTCGCTAAAAATGCGGTCAAGCAGGCGTTTTTAACGCTGTATGAAGAGATTCTCACCGAAACGGAGGACTTCGACATCCCCGTGCGCCTCCGCGAACTCACAGAGCGGGAGATCAACCTGCTCCGGCTGGTCAGCGGAAACGGCGATATTCAAGAAGGGCTCTCCGCTCTGATGAATCAACCGGTGCTGGAGGCGGAACTCACCTCCGCACGCGGTGCATTCGCCGAACAGGCGGATTTGTTGCTCAGTCTGCCCGCGCTGGAGCGGGAGCGCTCCTTCCGCCGTCCGCGGCGGGGACTCTTTCTCAAAGCGCAAAAGCGCAAGAGTGCGGACACACGAACGGCTTTGGGCTGGAAGATTTTACTCGTGATCATCGATCTTTTCCTGCTCTGGGTGCTCGCCGGGCTATTGATGGGGCTTGGTTATCTGCCGCCGGTCGATCTCGGCTACACATGGTTTGGCCGCGTGCTCTCTGCCATCTCGATTCGCTTGTCCTAGCCTCAATGGCGCTCTTTGCGCCGGAAAGACACCAAAAAACGCTATGATCGTTCGTTTTTCACTCGACACGGCGCGCCGAAATTTCACGCCCGTGGACAACCGCTTTATCCTCGACTATCTGCCGCACGCAAGCGAGCTTTGCGTACGGGTGTATCTTTACGGCCTGATGCTCTGCTATGCAGGCGCAGGCGCGGAATCCTCTCTTGGCGACGCGTTGGGACTCTCCGACGCGGCGGTTACAGAAGCATATGTCTACTGGCAGCTGCAAGGGCTTGTCCGCATCCGCGGCGAAGCGCCGCTGGTGGTGGAATATCTCGATCTGGAGCCAAACGAAGCGGGCGGCGTTGTGCCGGGTAAATATGCGAATCTTGTTGCGGCTCTGGGTTCGCTGACTGCGCCAAGACAATTTGATTTTCGCGAGCTCAAGCACGTCTACGACTGGATCGAAGTATACGGGCTCGACGAAGAAGCCGTGCTGGAGCTGGTTTCCCACTGTATGGATCAAAAGGGCAGGCGCGTTTCGGTGAACTATATCGACGCGGTTGCGCGTTCCTGGTCCGAGGCGGGCGTCTGGACACGGGATGCCGCGCGGGCGCACCTCGCCAAGTACGAGCTCAAAAAACATGGCGCAAGTGAGATTCTCCATCAATGGAACAAACAGCGCAAGCCGACAAAGGCGGAGACCGCGTTTTACGACAAATGGATTACGGAGTGGGGATTCACACCAGAGGCGATCCTCGCCGCGCTGCCCAAACTCGCCGTCAGCGGCACGCCAAACTTTGTCTATCTCGACGAGCTGCTCGACAACCTCCGCAAGGAAGGGCAAACGAGCCAGCCCGAGATGGAACGCGCCGACGCGAAGACCGCGGAAGAGCAGGCGTTTGCGCGCCTCGTGTTCGAACGCGCAGGCAAGCTTGAACCCGCGACGCGCACCCAGCGCGCGCAGATCAGTATGTATCTCAAGGATTACGGCATGCCGCGGGAGCTGCTCCTCTTTGGCGCGGAACAGTGCCGCGGCGCAAACGAGCCGTTTGGCATGATGAAGAAACTCTGGAACGACTGGCACGACGCGGGTGTTACCACCATTGAAGCTGCGCGGGCACGCATGGAGTCCCGCCCGCAAGGCAACTTTACAAAGCCCCAACGGCCGCAAACACAGCAAAACAACCTGACCGACGAGCAACTCCAGCACCTGCTGGTCGATCTCGATCAGGACATCGACTAAAACGCAGCGCAATCGCTTGACGAGGAGCCAACGGCACGCATGATCAACGACCAGCTCGACAACCTCTATGCGCGTATCCGCGCGGAAGAACGCTCGGCGCGGGAAACCCGCGTCCGCGAAGCTTACGCGCATGAACCGCGCCTGAAGGAGCTGGACGAGGAGCGGGCAAGGCTGTTTATCGACCTCGGCAAACGCAAAATCACGTCCGAAGAAAGCAAGACACGCCTTGCGGAGATTTTTGAAGAAGAAAAGCGCCTACTGACGTCGATTGGCATGCCGCAAGACGCGCTGGAGCTGCGCGTGCGTTGTAAGCTCTGCAACGACACCGGCTACCTCGGCGCGGGCAGCAAGCCCTGCTCCTGCCGCCTGCTCAAGCGCGAGGCGCTGCGCGGGTCGGATGGAATCAACGCGCGCGAAACGTTTGACCATTTTTCAACCGATATTTTCCCCTCTGCCGAGCAGAAGAAGCGCACGATCAACGCAAAGCTGCTCTGCGAGCAGTTTGCCGCCTCACTGCCGACTCCTGAAAAGCCGAGCATTCTGCTCTTTGGCATGCCGGGGCTCGGCAAATCATTCCTCGGCAATGCGATCGCCTACGAAGCACTCTCACGCGGGATCGACGCGGAGCGCGTCACAGCTTATGCGTTCATCCAGACCGTGCTGCTCGACATCCGCGAGCAAACGCAAAAAGCCGCGCGCTATCAGAATGTGCCGCTATTGGTACTGGACGATCTGGGCAGCGAACCCGTGATTCCGAATGTCTCGTTCGAGTGGCTGTTTGCGGTGATCAACGAGCGCACGCTGGCAGGATTGGCCACGGTTTGCAGCACAAACCTGACACTCTCGCAACTGCAAACGCGCTATGACGACCGCTTCATGAGCAGACTTTGCGACAAGAACACAACGCTGGTGTTGCACCTCACGGGCGACAACCTGCGGACGGTGCGATGATGCCTATGCTATTGCTTTGCGCGACCCCAATCGGCAACCTTGGCGACCTCACCCCGCGCGTGCGCGAGGCGCTGACGAGTTGCGACGCGGTCTATTGCGAGGACACGCGCAGGACGCTGACGCTGCTCAACCACATCGGCATCAAGAAGCCGCTCGTGAGTTGCTATCGTGAGAACGAACGCCAGCGCGCGCAGGAAGTCGTCGCGCGGATTCAGTCGGGCGAAACCATCGTCTATGTCTCGGACGCGGGCATGCCCGGCGTGTCTGACCCCGGCGAGGTGCTGATCGCCGCATGCATCGAACACAACCTGCCCTATAGCGTGCTGCCCGGCGCATCCGCCGTACTCATGGCGGCGGTGATGAGCGGGCTACCCGCAATGCCGTTTTCGTTTTTCGGTTTTTTTCCGCGCGAAAAAAAGGCGCAAAAGCCGCTGCTGCTGCAGCTCAAGCACCTCGATCATACTGTTATTTTTTACGAGAGCCCGAACCGCGTCCACGCAACGCTGACCGCGCTGCTCGAAGGGCTTGGCGATCTCGACGCGGCGGTTTTGCGGGAGCTGACCAAGCTGCACGAGGAAGTGGCTCGCGGAACGCTGAGCGCGCTTGCCGCACGCTATGAGACCGACGCGCCGCGCGGAGAATGCGTGCTCTGCATCCGCTGCCGCGCAACCGCGCAGAACGCGGACGCACCCGACCTTGAGACGCTGCTACAAAACCTGCTCTCCTCCGGTCTCTCTGTGCGTGACGCTGCCGCCGAAGCAGCAAGCGCTTGCGGGGTACCGAAGAAAGAAGCGTACGCAAAGGCGCTGGAGATAAACAAAGCCCACTTTTCTTGAAAGAAAAGTAGGCAAAGAATGATTCATTCGGGCTTCTGCTTCAGAAGCTCTTTTTTTATACGCGTTAGTGCAGGGTGCGATTGAACGCGTACATCACCGTGTTCCAATCGATGCAGATAAGCAGCGTGTACCAATAGACCAGTGCAAACGCGCCGATGCGTAAAAACGGTGTCTTTTCGCGGAAGATACGTACCGCGCCGACCACCGCGAGAAACACGAAGTACGTCATCAGCCACAGCGGCAGCACGCGGCGCATGGTGAGTCCATACGCCTCCACATACAGCAACATACGCCATGCAGCAGAGGCGAGAATGATCAGGCTTGCGGCGATGAGCAACGATTGCAGTGCCTTGATCGCACGGCCCGGCTCGGACTTGGTCAAACTCACGCCAAGCAGCGTGAAGTTGATCAGCGTCACCGCGACAAATTGGCCAAAGCCATCCCGCGCATACTCGCTATACGTCATCGTAACCGGCAACGTACCGCCAAAGAGATAGGTGAACTGCACATAGGTAAACAGCGCGTAAGCCGCCAGCAACAGCAGAATCACAACGCCTGGACCCGCAAATTTCCAGTCCTGCCGGACGGGCAATAAAGCTACATCCTGCTTGCCCCAGGTAAGGTTATAAAACAGCGAATAGAAGAGCATGCTGCTCAGGAACACGACGACCACACGCCAGAACCAGTTCCAGAGGCTGATGTTCTCCATCCAGCCACCCAGCAGCTTTTGCATACCCGCGTCCGCGCCGGAGAGCAGCGCGAGTACGACCACCAGGAGCGGAATGCCGACCGCAAGCCCAATCCAGCCATGCCGCGAGGAGTCGCTCTTCTTTCCACCAATCACGCCGTAGTAGGCGCGAAAGTACGTTCCGATCGCGGTAAACGGCTTTACAAACACGGCGCGGAGCACGCCGAGCACCGCTTTGCCTTCGCGCTTATATGCAATACCCTGCGTGGTAAACACGCCAATGGTGAGCAGCAGCGCGGGGATTGCAAGCATCGTGAACCCGAGCAGCTCGTGATGCATGTAGTCAAACATCAGGATGCCACAGAGCACCAGCGTCGGCACGATTAGCGCAAGAACAGTCTTGTTCTCGATGACTTTTTTCCAGTTGAATGCCACGAAGACCGCGAGTGTCACCAACCAGAAGATGGAATAGAAGAAATAAAAATCCTGTTCCATCCAGATTTCCAGCGCGATGCCAATCAAAATCGCGCCGCCGAGCAGCCAGAGCTGCGGTTTGCTCAGCGGCTGTTTCTTTTGCGCGGATTGCGGCTCAGTCAAGCTCGGATTCTGTTCCATCGGGTTCCTCTCCTTTCGCATACACGAGAATATCGCCTACCTCGCACTCTAGAATTTCGCAGAGGCTGCTCAGCGTGCCGAAGCGAATCGCCTTGCATTTGTTATTCTTCAGAATCGAAAGATTTGCCAGCGAGATGTCCATGCGTTTTGCCAGCTCGTTTAGGCTGATCTTACGCTTTGCCATCATCACGTCCAGATTGACTTGAATCATACCGCTACCCCCACTAAACCGTCAGGTCGTTCTCTTGCTTGTACGCAACCGCCTGCGCGAATACGCGGCTGAGCACCAGAGAAAACAACCCGCACATGGCCACCGGAAGCGCCGCAATCACCGCCAGAGGCACCGGATGCAGCAGCATCGTCGAGAGACCGAGCACCGCAACGGTCAGTGCCATGAGCCCCATTTTGCGTAGCGCATCCGCGTTTTTCTGCACAAACGGGTCGCGATCCAACGTGCGCATCATGCAAAGCAATGTAAACGCGATGTACTCCCCGCCGAGGATACAGAGCGTAGCGATCACACCGGATGCCACCGCGTACCAGACGGGCTTGCCTTCTTTTGCGAAAAAGTCCACGACGATTGGCATTTCCACAGCGTAAATCGCCACAATCAGCGCAAGGCCAAGAAGCATGCCGATTATGATACACACCTGGACAAAGAGATTGAGTAATTTAGAACTTTGCTTCATCGATTATCATCCTCCAGATCTTTTCAATATTCTTAGGAAGTATGGTTGCAGAAAAATAGACTGTCGCTTTTTCTGACGACAGTCTATCGCTTTATTTATTGTTTGTCAATAAATATTTATTGTTTATCGGTTATCGGGTTCGAAATACCGTGCATTTTGCGGTGCCGTTGAGCAAATCCGCAATGCGCTGCTGCGCGTTTGCGATGTATACCGTCGTGCCCTCGCGTATCGGCTGCTTGATGAAGTCCAGCTTTGCACGCGCACCGTTTGATCCGGCGCGGCTGGTACCGACGCAACTATCCGAGAGTAGATCGATCTGCTCGATGATCTCATCCGCATCCTTGCCTTCCACGGCGGGCACGATTGTGCTCGGGTCGTTCGGGTCGCGATAGATACCATCCGCACTCGTGAAGATCACAAGATATTTCGCATGAACAAGCGAACAGATCACCGAGGCGGTCTCGTCGTTGTCGATGCATTCCACAACCGTCTCGCCCTGTTTGCGAAGGTTGGCAAGTTCCATCTTGCGAATCTCTTCGATGCTCACGGGGTCATTGTAGTTCACAATCGGGATTGCGTTCTGCTTCGCCGCGCGCAGGAGGAACCCGCGGATGTGCTTGCGCTTTTCCTCGTCGTTGAAATGCGTGTGCTCCACGAGAAGCTGGCGCACGCTGTAGCGATCCGGAATATAGCGGCGGTATTCCATCATCAAAATGGTCTGCCCCTGCGCCGCATAGTCCGCCTTGATTTCCTCGCGATCTCCCGTGAGCTCTTTGCCGTTTCGGCGGATATAGTCGAGGCGGCCGATCTCCGTCGCGCCGCTGCTCACCCAAATCATGCCCGGGCGAAGCTCGGAGCCAAGACGGGAGAAGATATTGTAGTCGATGTCGTTGTCGGCTTTGCGAATCAGCGCCATGGAGCCGATTTTGCCTACGAGATCATAATCGAATTTCATAATAACTCATCTTCTTTTTCTAAAGAAAAGAAGCAAAAAGATGCTTACGACTGAACCAGAAAAGCGTGGATAAAGGGCTCCAGTTCGCCATCCATCACAGCCTGAATGTTTCCGTTCTCCGCGCCGGTGCGGTGATCCTTCACCAGCGTATACGGCTGGAACACATAGCTGCGAATCTGGCTGCCCCACTCAATCTTCTTCATCTCACCCTTGATCTGGCTCATCTGCTCTTCGCGCTCGCGCTCCTGCAACTCAAGCAGTTTGCCGCGCAGCATTCGCATCGCAGTCTCTTTGTTTTGCAGCTGGCTGCGCTCGTTTTGGCACTGCACCACGATATTGGTCGCAAGGTGCGTAATGCGGATGGCGGAGCTTGTCTTGTTGATGTGCTGGCCGCCCGCGCCGCTGGCACGGAAGGTATCCACGCGAATGTCGTCCGGCTCAATCTTGATGTCACCCGCGTCATCGTCGAAAATCGGCGTAACATCCAGCGAGGAGAACGACGTGTGCCGTCTTCCGCTGCTGTCAAATGGGGAGATGCGGACAAGCCGATGCACGCCCTTCTCTGCCTTAAGATAGCCATAGGCGTTCTCGCCTGCCACCTCGAACGTAACTGATTTCACGCCCGCCTCGTCGCCGTCGAGCACGTCCAGCTCGCGCACGGTCCAGCCTCTGCCTTCGCAATAGCGCGTGTACATGCGATAGAGCATCTGTGTCCAGTCCTGCGCCTCTGTGCCGCCAGCGCCCGCATGCAGTGAAAGAACGGCGTTCACGCCGTCATACGGGCCTTTGAGCATCTGCTCCATGCGCATGGTTTCGATGGCCTCGCCAACGGATGCCGTCTCCGCCTTGATCTCGTCCACAAGGCTGTCGTCCTGTTCTTCCTCCGCCATCTCAATGAGCGCGCCGAGGTCATCGAAACGGGACTTGAGCTTATTGTAGCGCTCCAGCTTGTTCTGCAGTTGGCGGGAGCGCTGGGTGAGCTTGTTTGCGTTGTCAACATCATTCCAGAAGTCCGGCGCGGACATTTGGTCTTCCAGCGCCTGAACCTCTTCCTTCAAGCTCTCGGGGTTGAGGGCTTTGCGGCATTCTGCCAGCTGCTCCTCAAACCCGCCGAGGCTCATTTTATATTCGTCCAATGGGATCATATGGATCTTGACTCCTCTCGATCGTACTGTAAAAGGTAATTGGGTTGCAGTGCGGTCAATGTTGCGCTATCCGCCGGAAAAAAGGGCGGCGCGCGCCGTGTCGAGTCATTCGTTCTTGCCGTGGCAGTTTTTATACTTTTTGCCGCTGCCGCAGGGGCAAGGATCGTTTCGGCCGACTTTCTTCTCGCTGCGCGAATACGAAGTGCTTGCGCCATCGCCCTTGGGTTCGATGGGCTTTGCGAGCTGGACGCGCTGGAGCGGGCCGCCCGTGACCTGCATCATATAGACGCGGCGTACGGTCTGCTCGCGGATTTCGTCCACCATCGCGTCAAACATCTCAAATCCTTCGCTCGTGTAGGCGTAGACGGGATCTTTCTGCCCGTAGGAGCGCAGGCCGATGCCTTGCTTGAGCTGATCCATGGAGTCGATGTGCTCCATCCAGTGTTCGTCCACGGTGCGCAGCAACAGCACGCGCTCATTCTCGCGCATATCGACTCCCGCTTGCTTGAGGCGGTCTTCCGTGTGCGCATAGGCCGCGTCCGCAAAGGCGTAGAGTTTCTGCGTGATCTCTTCGTAGGAAAGTTTCTTGCGCTCGTCTTCCGAAATCAGCGGACGGACGGGCTGCAGCGTGAGCTTGCAAACCTCCTGCGAAAGCGCGGTGAGGTCCCAGCTATCCTTGGGCGCATGCGGGTTGCATTTTTGCTGCGCGATGGAATCGATGGTGCCATAGATCATGGTCTTGATGCTATCGGAAACATCCTCGCCCATGAGCACGCGGCGGCGCTGGCCATAGATGATCTCGCGCTGCTTGTTCATGACATCATCATACTTGAGCACGTTTTTGCGCGTCTCAAAGTTCATGGCTTCCACGCGTTTCTGCGCAGTTTCGATCTGTTTGGTCAGCATCCGCATCTCAAGGCGAATCTCGCCCTGCTCATCTTCGCTCGTGAAGCGGTTGAGCAGGTTGGTGACGCGCTCTCCGCCGAAACGGCGCATGAGTTCGTCCTCAAATGAGACAAAGAATTGCGTAGAACCCCGGTCGCCCTGGCGGCCTGCGCGTCCACGGAGCTGGTTGTCGATGCGGCGGCTCTCGTGCCGTTCTGTGCCGAGGATGAAGAGTCCGCCGAGGGATTCCACCTCGTCGTGCTCCTTCGTGGTCACGGCCTTGTGCATTTGATAGAGTTCCTGATAGCGCGTGCGGGCAGCGAGGATTTCTTCGTCCTCGGTGTCTGCGTGGCCGACCGCCTCTTCGATGAGCCAGTCCTCCATGCCTTCGTTACGCATGTCTCTGCGCGAGAGGAAATCCGGGTTGCCGCCGAGCAGGATGTCCGTACCACGGCCAGCCATGTTGGTCGCAATCGTGACTTGGCCTTTTTTACCGGCCTGGGCGACGATCTCCGCCTCTTTTGCGTGCTGCTTTGCGTTGAGCACCTCATGCGGGATGCCGATGCGAGAGAGCCTGCTGCTCAGGTATTCGCTTCTCTCCACGCTGATGGTACCAACCAGCACCGGCTGCCCGGTTGCGTGAATTTTCTTGATGCTCTCGACAATCGCGTCAAACTTGCCCTTTTCAGTCGGGAAGATCGCGTCGTCCATGTCGGTTCTGCGAAGCGGCTTATTGGTCGGAATCTCCACGACGTCAAGGTCGTAGATGCTCATGAACTCGCCTTCTTCGGTCTTGGCGGTACCCGTCATACCGGCGAGTTTCTTATACATACGGAAATAGTTCTGCAGCGTGATGGTCGCGAGCGTCTGGTTCTCTTTTTCGACCTTGACGCCTTCTTTGGCTTCCAGCGCCTGATGCAGACCCTCGCTGTAGCGGCGGCCGATCATGAGGCGGCCCGTAAACTCATCCACGATGAGCACTTCGCCATCCTGCACAACATAGTCCTTGTCACGCACGAACAAGGCGTTGGCGCGCAGCGCCTGCACGATGTGATGGTTGATCTCCATGTTGGCGGGATCACCAAGGTTCTCCAAGCCAAAGCGCTGCTCTGCCTTGCGAATGCCCTCCGCGGTGAGCTGCACGGTGCGCTTTTTAATATCGCACTGATAATCGCCGTCCTCCGGAACTTCTTCGCCGAGAATACGGTCGGAGCTCGACTGCGCGGTGAGGTCGCTTCCGCGAGAAAGCCCGCGCACAAAGCGGTTTGCCTCAATGTACAGCTCGCTGGACTCCTCGCCCTCGCCGCTGATGATCAGCGGGGTACGCGCTTCGTCCACGAGGATGGAGTCCACCTCATCGATGATGGCGTAGGTCAGCTCACGCTGCACCATGTGCTCGCGAAAGACCACCATGTTGTCGCGCAAATAATCGAAACCAAACTCATTGTTGGTACCGTAGGTAATATCGCAATTGTAAGCCGCCTGCTTTTCCAGACGTTCCATGCCGTTGACCACGCAACCGACACTCATGCCGAGGAAGCGGTAGATTTTACCCATCCACTGTGCGTCGCGCTTGGCGAGGTAATCGTTGACCGTGACTACATGCACACCGCCGCCAGAGAGTGCGTTGAGATAGGCAGGCAGTGTCGCCACGAGGGTTTTGCCTTCGCCCGTCTTCATCTCGGAGATGCGCCCCTGGTGCAGCACCATGCCGCCCAACAGCTGCACATCAAAATGCCGCATGTCAACGGTACGTACCGCGGCTTCGCGCACGGTGGCAAACGCCTCGACCATGATGTCGTCCAGCGTCGCGCCGCCAGCCAGCCGTTCCCGGAAGCGCGGGGTCTGCGCGCGGAGCTGTTCGTCCGTCATCGCCTTGAGCTTCGGCTCCATCTCGTTGATCTGCCGGATGTACGGTTGCAGCTTCTTGAGCCTGCTTGCGCTTGTGTTTCCAAGCAGCGTATCCAAAAATCCCATTCGGAAAACTCCTTTGTGTTCAATTCCGTGGGCGATTGCGATTTTATCTGATTTCGCGCGGTTGGTTGGGGTTTTCCCGCTGGTTCCGCGTTCAAAAAGGCATTCGTCCGCATAATACCCTAATTGTGAAGTATAGCAGAAAGCGACCCCAATCGCAACAAAAAGCCCCCGAATCCACGGGAGCTTCACAAAGCGGGGTTGGTTGTGTCAAAGTATTGTCAGTTGCCGTCGCTCTCGGGTTTCTGTTGATCCATTTTGTTGACGGGCAGGCAGAGCAACCGCAAGCCAAACAAAACAATACAAATACCCGGTATTACATACAGTAAATCTTCTGCGCCATCCCAAATCATCCCGAAACACAACGTAAGACCGACGAAGATGATGAAGATTTTATAGGCAAAATCCCTCCCGCTTTCTATCCAATCACGCTTTTGGAATGACCAGACAAGGCCGCCAAGAATCAGCAGCTGGATACAGTCATTTGTCCAGTAATCGTGACTAAGACGAGATAATAGGATTTCAAAAGCCGATAGCAACACAATCAATACAGTGAGGAAAACAGCGATAAACTGCTTTGGTTGAAATGCTTTCTTCACTTTTGTTGTTTTCGAAAGCAATCGATCGGTCGTGATGCCAAGCGTTTCCGCCAGAAGCGGCAAAGATGTGATCTCGGGATATGCGACATCGCTTTCCCAGTTGGAGACGGCTTCTTCTGTCACCTGCATGATCTGTGCAAGACTTGCCTGCGTCATCTGTTTTGCTTTTCTCAGACGCGCGACCTTTTCGCCGAAGGTTTCCGGTTCCATGGCTTTTCCTCCACTCCGATTATTTATTTGAACGAATAGTACTCGCCGTTTGC
>JAEWYO010000023.1 GCA_023395595.1 Bacillota bacterium | reverse complement strand
CTGCCGCTCTCCCTCCGTCAGGATAGCGGGTTTAGTAGCTTCATAAGTCCGGCCCGCCGCAAAGCTTAGGCGGGTTCGTTCCCTACCCTAAATGACGCCCGTATCTGAGACGGTAAGTTTTCTCAGGCGAACGGTCACTGCTTAAGCAGCGACAGCTAAAGTATTTTTGTCAGTTACTTTAATCTGTTCCCGCTTTTAACGAAGCTCGGGACTTCGGCTCGCTTATCCAACATCGGCGATCCCCGTCGAAACCAGGTTCGCCCCCATATAGCGTTATTATACACCGAACCGCCGCTTCGCACAACCCTGCGCTACTTTGGTTCACCGCTTGTTTCAACTTCTGTCACTTCTGCCAGACGAAGATCCGGCAGCTTCTCTCGCTTGACACTCATCAGCCAGAAATAGAACCCGCCAAGCATGGTCACCGCCAGAATACGATATTGAAAATGCATGCATTTATACATCGGCTCGGTCGCAACCAGCGTCCAGAGAATCGGCGTCAGCGAAACCGCCAGCATCACCAGCGCACGTTGATAGGAGTGCTTGTCCGTGCGCGAGAAAACCATATAACCGCCCGCAAACACAGCAACCCCGGCCGAGATGAACAGCATCGGCCAGTCAAACAGGTGCTTAAACGCCGCAACCAGCACAATGCCCTTGTCGTAGAGTTCTTCCGTTCCTTCGGGTTTGGTCACGCCGATGTGCGTCGCGAGCGCCTCCCAAGCGGTGCCAAACGCATTCTGATCCGTAAACACGCTGCTCAGGATCAGCTTTGAAATCCACATTGCAAAATACGATACGAACCAAACGGCCATGCATTTCAGCGTCAAGAACAGCATCTCTTTTGCGCGCACATTGGGTTTTGCGTAACACAGGCAGATCAGCCAGCAGAGCATCGGCAAGCCAAATGTCACGAGCGGCGCTGTGTAAAAATCGATAAACTGCGTCGCCATGCCGAGGATCATAAACAGCATCGCCGCGCGTTCCGGCTTTCTCATCAGCATCGGCACAAACAGAATACCGATGAACGCGACGATGAAACAACCGCTGAACTGGAATAGCGCGCTCACCACAACCGGATTGATGAACAGAATCGCCGCACTAAAGAGCATCGGCGGCCAGACGGATCGCGTCTGGAATCCGAGCATCAGCATGCAAAGCCCCATCAACAAGAAGAATGTCCACATAATCAGCGTGCGCATGGTGCCGTAGTCCATGACAGAGAGCAGCGCGCGCACATAGGTGCGAAAGCCGTGCCAATAGCGCGGATAGAACACATCCGCCTTTTCGTGGTTTTTGACCGTGTCTCGCGCGTCCTGAAACGTGAAATCGTCCTCCAGCGGATAGGCGTTTTTGAGCACACTGTCCGGCGCGTTCTTTACATCCATATACGTCGAAAGCGAGAGTATGATGACCTCCGTCCAGTCGTCGAGGGAGTACGATCCCCATTTCTGACGGAGTATGTTTGTGTTGCTCCACTCCGGTTCAATCTCGTCCAGTGACAGCAGATAATTCGCCTCTACCCGGTCCTGCGGCGCAAGACCGCACAAAAACAGCAAACCCACGCAGAATGCGACGAGCAGCAGAAACGTAATGACATAACGAGAAAAGCGGATCAACCGTTGCTTCATCCCAAATACCCCCGAATCGCTTATACGAATATTCCTTATACCAAAAAGAGATACGCTCAAACGAACGTATCTCTATCTTAGCATACAATGCATGGATTGTTCGAGTATTGATTTCTCCCCGGTGGATTACAGCGGCAACCCCAACACATCCAGCGTGTTGAAATAATCACTCGGCGTTTCCGCGCGGCGGATGAGCTGCGCGCTGCCGTCGGGCTTGAGCAGCACCTCCGCGCTCCGGAGCTTGCCGTTGTAGTTGTAACCCATCGCGAAGCCGTGCGCGCCGGTATCGTGGATCACCAGCAAATCGCCGGGTTCCGTGCGCGGCAGCGGGCGGTCGATTGCAAACTTATCGTTGTTCTCACAGAGCGAACCGACCACGTCGTACACATTGGTAAGCGGAGCCGTTTCTTTGCCCATGACGGTGATGTGATGATATGCGCCATACATCGCCGGGCGCATGAGGTTCACCGCGCAGGCATCCACGCCGATGTACTTCTTGTGCGTCTCTTTTTTGTGAATCGCGCGGGTGACAAGGTAGCCAAACGGTCCTGTAATATAGCGCCCAAGCTCGGTGAAGATGCGGATCTTGAGTCCGCTCGGCGCTACGATGCGCTCATACTGGTGCTTGACCTCTTCGCCGATGTAGCGGATGTCCGTCTCTTTTTCATACGGGCGATACGGGATGCCGATGCCGCCGGAGAGATTGACAAACGTGAAGTTTGCCCCCGTCTCCTCGTGCAGCTCGACCGCGGTCTTGAAGAGCTTTTTTGCCAGAGCGGGATAGTAATCGTCATCCGTGGTGTTGCTCACAAGAAATGCATGCAGGCCAAATTCCGTTGCGCCAAGCGCCATGAGCTTCTTCACGCCCTCGCTGAGCTGTTCCCGCGTCATGCCATATTTCGCCTCGCCGGGGTTGCCCATGATGGTGTTGCCCAGCAGAAATTCGCCGCCGGGGTTGAAGCGGAGGCAAACGGTCTTGGGGATTCCGCCGTTTTCCGCGAGAAAATCGATGTGCGTAATGTCGTCAAGATTGATCAGAACGTCCATCTCGCGCGCAAGGCGAAACTCCCCTGCCGGGGTGTCGTTGGAAGAAAACATGATGTCCTGCCCCGCCACGCCGATGGCGCGAGAGAGCATGAGCTCGGTCAGCGAGGAGCAGTCCATACCGCAGCCGCTCTCAAAGAGCAGCTTCATGATGATGGGGTTTGGCAGCGCCTTGACGGCGAAATATTCACGGAAGCCTTCGTTCCAGGAAAACGCATCCTGGAGCCGTTTCACGTTTGCGCGGATGCCGGCCTCGTCATAGAGATGGAACGGGGTTGGAAATTGTTCTACGATGGCCTCCAGGGCATCCTTCGTAAACGGCAGGTTTCTCATGATCTGTCCTCCTTGATCCGTCGTTCCATTTCGCGGTCCGCGTCGCGCTCGGCAATCGTGTGCCGCTTGTCGTAGAGCTTTTTACCTTTGGCAATCGCAAGTTCGAGCTTCATGCGCCCGTCCTTGAGGTAAATCTCCAGCGGGACAAGGCTCATGCCGTCCTTTTGGGACGCCTCTTGCAGCTTTCGAATCTCGCTCTTGTGCGCCAGCAGCTTTCGCACGCGGAAGGGGTCTTTGTTGAAGATGTTCCCCTGCTCATACGGGCTGATGTGCATACCGATGATGAACAGCTCGCCGTTTTTCACCTGCGCATAGCTGTCCTTGAGGTTGCACGCGCCTTTGCGCAGAGACTTGACCTCTGTGCCAAAGAGCTCGATGCCGCACTCCAGCGTCTCCTCGATAAAGTAGTCATGGCGCGCTTTCCGGTTCTGCGCAACAGGCTTAATACCGCGTTTTACGGCCATTGAATCAGCCCTCTCACTTTCCGACGGAAAATAATATATTATTTTACAACCATTGTAATCGCTCCCGACACACAAAGTCAAGCGTCTTGACCGCGTGCGGCAACCGATATTGGCTGTTTTTTCCGTCCTGTCTATTCTTGTGTTTGTTTACCGAAAAAAGCGGCGCACCGATTTGGCACGCCGCATATGGTTCGCTGAACCGATCCTTAGAAGATGGTCAATAACAGCGCAAGCACACCGACGATGATCGCGAGAACGATCGTCAGTTTCTGCAGTTTGGCTTCGCGGCTGGCTGCCTTGCCCTTCTGCGTAAAGGACGTGGTATCCCCGCCGAAGGAAGCGCCGAGGCCGGAGCTTTTCGTCTTCTGCAGCAGAACGACGACGACGAGCAGAACAGAGATCAACATCAGCGCGATGCGAATGATAAGCGCCGCAGTTTCCATGGTGACTTTCCTCCAATTTTGATCTCCGAAACGCGGGGTTTCCCGCAGTGATCGGAGCGATCAGCAATATTGCGCCCTTGCCGCCGGATTCCAGCGCCTAAGCCTAGTGATTATAACACGCAAAGGGCTGCAATGCAAGACTCAATGCGTGGCTTCACGCCTGAAAATCAGCCTTTGTTCAACCTTTTTCAAGCCAGCAGTCCGGCTTATGCGTGCCACGGATCGACGTTTGATCAGCCTTCGATCAGTGTTTTTCCGGTCATGCCGGCAGGTACCGGTAGGCCAAGAAGCTGCAGCAGCGTCGGCGCAAGGTCACTCAGTCTGCCGCCCGTGCGGAGCTTTGCGTCTTTGCGGGTATTGTCTACGAGGATGCAGGGCACGGGATTCGTCGTGTGCGCGGTAAAGGGCACATGCTCCACTTCGTCCCACATCTTTTCGCAGTTGCCGTGGTCGGCGGTGATGATGCAGCGTCCGCCGGTCTTCAAGATCGCGTCTACCACCTTTGCAGCGCAGGCATCCACCGTGTGCACGGCCGCGGTTGCCGCCGACATCACGCCCGTATGCCCGACCATGTCGGGGTTTGCGAAGTTGAGGATCATCACGTCATATTTGCCGCTTTCGATGCGCTTGACCGCCTCGTCCGCCACTTCGTTTGCGCTCATCTCCGGTTGGAGGTCATAGGTTGCGACCTTCGGCGAGGCGATCAGCGCGCGGTCTTCGCCAACATTCGGCGCTTCTACGCCGCCGTTGAAGAAGAACGTCACATGCGCATATTTCTCCGTCTCCGCGATGCGAAGCTGGGTCAGTCCCTTTTCCGCAAGATACGCGCCAAAGGTATTGTCCAGCGATTCCGGACGGTAGGCAACGTGTACGCGATCGCCAAACGTCTTGTCATACTGCGTCATGCAGACATAGTAGAGCGGGAACGAACCGTTTCTGCGCGGGAAACCGTCAAAGTCATCAAACACCAACGTGCGGGTGATTTCGCGCGCGCGGTCAGGACGGAAGTTGAAGAAGATCACGCTGTCGTGCGCGGAGATCTTGCCAACCGGCGCGCCGTTTTCGAGGATGACGGTCGGCAGTACGAATTCGTCCGTCTCGCCTTTGTCATAGCTGTTCTGCATGGCACTTACGCCGCTTGCAGCCGTTTCCCCTTCACCATAGACCAGCGCGCTGTAGGCCTTCTCCACGCGTTCAAAGCGATTGTCGCGATCCATGGCATAATATCTGCCCATCACGGTTGCGATCTTACCCACGCCGATCTCTTTGAGTTTTGCGTCGAGTTCTTCGACAAAGCACTTGCCGCTGCTCGGTGGCACGTCACGCCCGTCCATGAAGCAATGCACGAACACCTTTGTGAGCCCCGCCTTTTTCGCCATCTCGACGAGGGCGTAGAGGTGCGTGTTGTGGGAGTGCACGCCGCCGTCGGAGAGCAGCCCCATCAGGTGCAGCGCGGTGCCGTTTTGTTTGCAGTTTTCAATCGCGCCAAGCAACGCCTGGTTTTCGAAGAAGTCGCCATCCATGATCGCCTTGGTGATGCGCGTGAGCTCCTGATAGACGATTCTGCCCGCGCCGATGTTGAGATGCCCAACCTCGCTGTTGCCCATCTGGCCGTCCGGCAGCCCGACATCCATGCCGCTTGCCGCGATCTGCACATGCGGATACTCGTTCCAAAGGCGCGAGATATTCGCAGCGCCGTCAGCTTTGATGGCGTTGAATTCCTTTTCTGTGGAGCAGCCGAAGCCGTCCAGAATGATCAAAGCAGTGATCGGTTTCGTCATTAGAAATGAACCACCTTTGAGAAATCTTCGCTCTTGAGCGAAGCGCCACCGATGAGTCCGCCGTCGATCTCCGGCATCGCCATGAGCTCGCTTGCGTTCTTTGCATTCATGCTTCCGCCGTACTGGATGCGCACTTCGTCGGCAACCTTCTGGCCGTACACGCTTGCAATCGCGTCGCGGATGACCTTGATGGTCGTGTTCGCGTCTTCGTTGGTCGCCGTTTTGCCCGTGCCGATGGCCCAGATGGGTTCATATGCGATGACCGAGCGGACAACTTCTTCCGTGCTGAAGCCTGCGAGGGCTGCAACGGTCTGCTTGCTCACGATGGTGTCGGTGACGCCGCTCTCGCGCTGTTCCAGGCTCTCGCCGACGCAAATGATGGGCGTGATGTTCGCTTCCAGCGCGGCCTTTGCGCGCTTGTTGACGGTTTCGTCCGTCTCGCCGAAATACTGTCTGCGCTCGCTGTGGCCAACGATTGCGTGGCTAACGCCCATGGCAAGCAGCATATCCGCGCTGACTTCGCCGGTGAAGGCGCCCTTGGGTGCCCAGTGGATGTTCTGTGCGCCGAGTTTGATGTTGGTGCCGACGAGCAGCTTGCCAACGAGCGCGAGGTCCACATACGGCGGGCAGACGACGACTTCGCAAGCCGCGTCTTTGAGCAGCGGGATGAGCTCGGCGACGAGGCGCTCTGCTTCCGCGGGGGTCATATTCATCTTCCAGTTGCCTGCGATGATTGGTGTTCTCATGATAAATGATTCCTTTCCGTTTCCGTTGTTTATAGAAAATTTCCGTTCAAACCAGACGGTTTATACGTTTGTCTGTTTCAAAAACCGCCGGAGTGCATCAGGCGCTCCGGCGGACGATGGTTTTGCTTACTTGTCGTTGAGCACAGCCACGCCGGGGAGAACCTTGCCCTCGAGGAATTCGAGGGAAGCGCCACCGCCGGTGGAGATATGCGTCATCTGCTTGGCAAAACCGAGTTTTTTGACCGCGGAGGCAGAGTCGCCGCCGCCGATGATCGTCGTGCCTTTGCACTCTGCGCAGGCCGCGGCAACCGCGCGGGTGCCCTCGGCAAACGCCGGCATCTCGAATACGCCCATGGGTCCGTTCCAGATGACGGTCTTGGCTTCCACAATCGTCTTTTTAAAGAGTTCGCGGGTCTTGGGTCCGATGTCGAGACCCATCCAGCCAGCGGGGATGTTGTCGGAATCGATAACCTTGTTCTCCGCGTCCGGCGCATAGGCGGTCGCAATCACGTTATCAACCGGCAGGAGGAAGTTCACGCCCTTGGCTTTCGCCTTTGCCATGATCTCTTTGGCGAGTTCCACGCTGTCCGCGTCGAGCAGCGAGGTGCCGATTTCGTAGCCCTGCGCCTTGAAGAAGGTATACGCCATGCCGCCGCCGATGATCAGCGAGTCGCATTTGTCAAGCAGGTTGGTGATCACGCCGATCTTGTCGGAGACCTTCGCGCCGCCGAGGATGGCGACAAACGGACGCTCCGGATCTTCCAGCGCTTTGCCCATGATGCCGAGCTCTTTACCGATCAGGAAACCGGCAACTGCGGGCAGATAGGCGGCGACGCCTGCCGTGGAGGCATGCGCGCGGTGCACGGTGCCAAATGCGTCGGACACATACAGATCCGCAAGGCTCGCCAGTTCTTTGGCAAACGCGGGATCGTTCTTTTCTTCTTCGGGATGGAAGCGAACATTCTCAAGGAGGACGATTTCGCCTTCCTTCATGTCATCAACCGTGGCCTTCACTGCCTCTCCGATGCAGTCCTCCGCCATCCAGATACGCGTATCCGGCAGCAGCTCGCTCAGGCGCTCGCCAACGGGGGCAAGCGAAAACTCGGGGGTCACGCCCTTCGGGCGGCCAAGGTGGGAGCAAAGGATGACCTTCGCTTTGTGGTCAAGCAGGTATTGAATCGTGGGGAGTGCTGCGACGATGCGCTTGTCATCTCCAACTTTGCCTTCGGGAGTGAGCGGCACGTTGAAGTCTACGCGCACAAGCACGCGTTTCCCTGCGACATCAACATCCTCAATTGTTTTCTTCGCCATGGTTGTATTCCTCCGTATTATTTTATTCAATCACGTTTTATCGATTTATTATAACATGCTTCCCGTTTTTTGAACAGAAAGGCACGCCGGAATCAGGGAAATTTTACCCTGCCTCGGCACGCAGAAAGCGGGCGGAACCACGCACAAGCGCGCGAACTGCCGCCAAATGGGGATGTTTGGCATTGAACGAATTCAAAAGAATCCATTCACTGCTGATATACAGTATTTCCCTCGTCTATCAACGAAAATATTTCGTGGATGTAGATCAGGCCTATTGTATCTAGATACAATATCGCCCTCGTCCATCAACGAAAATATTTCGTGGATGTAGATCAGACCTGTTGTATTTAAATACAATATCGCCCTCGTTCTTTTACCACAAATGCAGATGGAAAGTCAATCTCTTTTTTAATCGCCTCTTCGGTGTCATACTTTCCCCAAAGATGCGTGAGATAGAGTGTCTTCACTCCCGCGTTTCGCGCAAGCGCACAGGCTTCCTTCACGTTCAGGTGCGGGCCTGTCTGCGTTTCGTCCACAAAGCAGGCATCGGCAAGCAGCGCGTCCGCGCCCATCGCCCCCGCTTCCATGCCGGGATACGGCTTCGTGTCCCCGGTGAAGAACAGCGTTGCCCCGTCCGCTCCGGTGATGCGCATGCCGTTGGTCGGCACGGGGTGTGCCATCGGTACAAACGAAAAATGCAGCGTGCCGATTTGAATCTCATCGCCGCCCTTGACCGTGTGCTGGGCAAAGAGCGCGCCGCTGGTGATCGTCTTGAGCGTTTCAAACGGTTCTGCCGGGGTATAGAGCGGCACGCGCCGTTTCTCCTCCCCTTCGCGCACGTCCTGCTGATCCAGCGCATAGCGCATCACCAGCAGATCGGAGCAATGGTCAAAATGCAGGTGCGAGAGCACGATTGCGTCCAGATTCACGGGGTGCACATGCTCCATCAGGCGCGAGAGCACTCCGCTGCCACAGTCGATCAGCACGCGTGTTGGCCCGTCCTCTATAAAATAGCCGCTGCACGCGCCGCCGGGGCGCGGATACGGGCCGTGGCGACCCAGCACGGTTAAAAACATATTGCCTCCGTTTATCAGCCGGATCACGCAATCGCGTCCGGCTCAGTCAACGCTTCCCTTTTCAATCAACAGGGCGGCGAATCTCCAGCATTTTATCCGGTTGCATCACCGGCATGTAGCGCAGCAGCACCGCGCCCAGCACGGCGCAAACCACGCCCTGGAGCAGCTGCATGAGCAACGTGATGCCGACCACGCCAAACTCGCGGATGATCACAAAATCATAGACCACAAACAGCACAAGCATCATCGCCTCGGTGATTCCCGCGACGACAAAGCTCTTTTTCCAGTCGTCCACCTTGGCGGCGAACGCCAATAGGAACAGCGCCATCAGACTCCGAATCAGGATGTTTCCGATGATAAAATTCTTGCTGCCCATCACGATATCGCCAAGCACGATGCCAACCACCGGCGCAACGATGCCCCAAGGCGAACCCAGCGCCATGACCGAGGCAAAGATACCGGCATCCTGCAAGGATGCATAGGCGTTTACGTTGCCCAACGCGGATGTTTTTGCCTCAACGGGGATTCGGAGCAGCGAGAGGACAAACGTTCCTGCTATGCAAAGCAGGATGGTAACGAGCTGCCGTTGGTCGATGTTTTTCCAGTTCATGTACAACCTCCTGAGATACCATTCCGGTGCGCAATCGGATTATTCTCCGGCCTTGATGATTTCATCGAGCAGTTGATCCAGCGAGATGTCGTCGCCGCCGCCGGATTCGCCCATAAAGCGCGACACGGTCGGGATATCCCCCATCTCCGGCTCGGGCTCCGGCTCCCACTCGCGGATCTCGCCATATTCGTTATAGCGGCGCGGCGCGAGTGCGGGTTCCGGCTCTTCCTCTTCCTCAATGGTGTTGGAAAGATGGGAATCGCCCTCCGCCTGCGGTTCATATTCACTGGCTGTTGCGCTCTGCGCCCATGCCCGCTCGGAATACGGCTCTGGCGCGACCGGCGCGGCGGGAGAGGCGGGCATTCCAATCTGCGAAAGATAGTCGTCAAACGCGTTTTCAGCTTCGTTTGCCGAGACGGGTTCGCTGGCGGATGCTGCTGTGTATACTGCCTGCGCAGCCGGTGCCGCCATCTGCGACAGATCCGGCAACAGATCGCCAATCTCGGCAAACAGCGCGCCTTCCGCCTGCGGTTCATATTCGCTGGCTGTTGCGCTCTGTGCCCATGCCCGCTCGGAATATGGCTCCGGCGCGACCGGCGCGGCGGGAGAGGTGGGCACTCCAATCTGCGAAAGATAGTCGTCAAACGCGCGCTCCACCTCACTTGACGGGAGGGGTTCGCTTGCTGTCCTCTCGGTGTCTACGGCAGTTGCAGCGGTCTGCGCTGCGCTGTCTGCCGGGTATGCGCCGCTTTGCTGAATAGTCTCCTCCAGATAACTGTTGATGTCGCCAAACAGGGCGCCCTCCGCCTGCGGTTCATATTCGCTGGCGGCTGCGCTTTGCGCCCATGCTTGTTCGGAGTATGGTTCCGGCGCAGTAGCGGTCGGTTGCACGTTCGGGATTTCGCCGATCTGCGAAAGATAATCATCAAACGCACTCTCCGCTTCACTCGCCGAAACAGGCTCTGCTGAAACAGCACTCTGCGGAATCTTATCCTGCGCCGATTCGGGCGTAAAGGTGTAGGTGTCTACAAACAGCGCGCCTTCGGCTTGCGGCTCGTGTTCGCTTGTCGTTGCGCTCTCGGTCCAGGCCCGTTCGGAATACGGTTCCGGCGCAGCAACTCCTGCCACGGTCACCGGCGTCGCGGGCACAAACGCGTTGATCTGCGCGAGATAATCATCAAACGCGCTCTCCACATCCGTTGCGGAAACAGGTTCGCCAGAGAGAGTATCCTGCGTCGCGGGCACCGTTTCGTATGCGTTTGCGTCGGCAAACAGTGCGCCTTCCGCCTGCGGCTCGTGGTCGCTGGCAAATCTGCTTTGCGCCCACGCCTGTTCGGAATACGGTTCCGGCGCGGCGGTAGCGGACACAGCGGGCGCGGTTTGCTCCTGCGCGCTGCCTTCGGGGCCTTGCGCCGCTTCCGGTGATACCGCATCCTGCGCCAATTTGCCGTCGGGTTCAAACGTTTCGTCAAAATACTCGTCCACCGCGCGGGAAACATCCGTCTGCGGTTGTGTCACCATCTCTGCCGCAAGCGCTGCCGTGCCGAGCGGGATGGCGGCGGCCGTCTCTGCTGCCGGCTCAAGGCCAGTCACAATCTCATCAAACGCACATTCCGCGTCCTGCTGGGTGGCTAAGCAAGCTTCGTTTTGAACGGTGTAGTCCGTCTTGACAAAATCATCGCTATAAACGCGCGTAAACTCCGCCTGCGGTTCGCTCTCGCTCTGCTGCGCTTCGTTGACCCATGCCTGCTCGGAATACGGCTCCGCGATCATCCGCTCGTCCGCGCCGCTGCCGTCTTCCATCGGAAACTCCGGCTTCTGCACGTCTGCCTCTTCCGTCGCCGCCTGCGCGGGGGTCTCGATGCGATCCTCCGGCAGCGGACGGTTTTGGATGCGGTAGATGTTCTGCATCAGCAGCGAAGGGTCGCCGCTTGCGTCCGGTAGGTTCGCGTCATTGAGCTCGCCAACCGATTTATAGAACGCGTTGCCGTCCAGCCGCGCCTCGGTGCGGTCGATCTTGCGGTTTTTCACAAATTCGCCAAACCGCGCGGCGGTGATTTCCAGTTCGCTTGCGTTTTGCTCAAGCATGGCGTTAAACGAGTCCACCATCTCTTCATACTCGCGCTTGATGATCTCCGCGTCGCGGAGCATGCGCTCGCTGTCTGCCTTGATGGTGGCAGTCATTTCAATTCCTTTTTTCTCCGCCTCGGCCTTGAGCGTATTCGCGGTGTGAATTGCGTCAGCAAGCAGCGTCTCCGCTTCCTGCCGGGCGTTCGCGCGCACCTGCTCCGCGTCCGCCAGCACGGCTTCCGCTTCAGCGCGAATCTGCGCGCCCTCCGCCTTTGACTGCTCCAGCAGCTTCGCCGCGTTTTCTTTTGCGGCGCTGAGTGTGTCGAAGATTGCCTGCTCGCGCGCGCGATAGCCCTCCACCAGTTGATCCATGGTGTCGATGCGCGTTTCCAGCAGCGCAATGCGCTCAAAACGTTCTTCTAGGAGGAGCTTCATATCTCTTTTTTTCATTCTTCAACCTCCAGCTTCAGCTGCTGCGTGTCGCTTTGGAATCCCATGTGCGCATAACCCGCGGGCATGACAATCCGCCCGCGCGGCGTCCGCGCAAGGAACCCAAGCCGCAGCAGATAGGGTTCATAAACATCTTCAATCGTGGTTGCGTCCTCGCCGGTTGCCGCGGCAATGGTGTCCAGCCCGACCGGACGTCCGCAGAATTTCACGATCATGGTTTCCAGCATGCGCCTGTCCACCTCGTCCAGCCCCAGCTCGTCCACGCCGAGCATGTCGAGGCCCTCCTTGGCAGCGTCCAGGTCGATGATGCCGTCCTTGCGCACCTCTGCATAGTCGCGGATGCGGCGCAGGAGACGGTTGGCTACGCGCGGTGTCCCCCGCGCGCGGGAGCCGATTTCGATTGCGCCCTCTTCGGAAATCGCGATGCCGAGAATCCCCGCGCTGCGCACGATGATCTCCATGAGCGATTCGGAATCGTACATCGCAAGTTGTTCCTTGATGCCGAAGCGGTCGCGCAGCGGGGAGGTCAGAAGCCCCATGCGCGTAGTCGCGCCCACAAGCGTGAACTTCGGCAAATCCAACCGGATGCTCCGCGCGGAAGGTCCTTTGCCGATGATGATGTCCAGCGCAAAATCCTCCATCGCGGGATAGAGCACCTCTTCTACATTCGCGTTGAGGCGATGGATTTCGTCGATAAAGAGCACATCCCCCGGCGCAAGATTGGTCAGCAGCGCCGCCAAATCCCCCGCGTGTGTGATTGCAGGCCCGCTGGTGACGCGCAAAGAAACGCCCATTTCGTTGGCAACGATGCCCGCAAGCGTGGTTTTGCCCAAGCCCGGCGGTCCGTAAAAGAGCGCGTGATCCAGCGGTTCGCTGCGCTTGAGCGCCGCGTCGATGTAGATGCGCATGTGATCCTTCACCGCGTGCTGGCCGATGTATTCGGCAAGCGTGCGCGGGCGAAGGGAATATTCGGTTTTTGCTTCGTCCTCGCGCATCGAGGAGCTGATCAGGCGTTCATCCATGCTCGTCCTTGTCTATGTGTCAAATGTTCTTTCGTGTTTGTGCTTATTTCGCCATCCGGCGCAGCGCGGCAGTGATCAGCGCTTCGACGCTTTCCGCCTGCTCAATGGCAGCGACGGCTTTGCCCGCCGCCAGTCCGTCGTAACCCAGAGAGACCAGTGCGGCAACCGCTTCGCTGCGGATGTCCGGCGCGTCTGTGTTTGCGCCGCTGCTGCCCAGCATCTCGCTGGTTTCCACGCGCTCCTTGAGCTCTAACAGCACCCGTTGCGCGGTCTTGCGTCCCATGCCGCTCACGCGGTCAAACGCCGCCGCGTTGTTGGTCACAATCGCGCCCGCCACATCGCTCGGCGTGAGCACGGAGAGCACGGAGAGCGCAAGCTTCGGGCCAACGCGGGTGACGGTCAGCAGCCGCCGGAACATGTCCTTCTCCTCCGGCTCATAGAAGCCGTAGAGCGCCATGATGCCCTCCGCGAGGTGCAGATGGGTATAGAGCCGTTCCTTTTGCCCGGCGCGCAGGCGCTTGAGCGTCATCGCGCTGCAAAAGAGTTCATATCCAACGCCGCCCGCTTCGAGCACGGCACGGTCGGTCAATATCTCGTCCACAATTCCGGTGATGTATGCGTACAATGCGCTATCCTCCGTTTAACTTATCGAATGCGGTATTCTTCCGCCGCGGGACCAATCGTGCAGCCGTGGCAGATTGCCGCCGCGAGTGCATCCGCCGCATCGTCCGGCTTGGGAATGCTTTTGAGCGAGAGCAACAGCTTCACCATGCTCTGCACGGCGCGCTTGTCCGCGTGCCCGTCGCCCGTAACCGCGAGCTTGATCTGCATCGGCGTATATTCATACAGTGGAATATTCGCCTGCTGTGCCGCGAGGATGGCAACCCCTCGTCCCGCGCCAACCGCAAGCGCGGTGGTCGTGTTGCGATAGAAAAACAGCTCCTCAAACACCGCCATATCCGGATGAAACCGCTCAATCAGCGCGCAAGTACCGTCATAAAGGCGGTTAAGCCGCTCTGGCAGGCGCTCGTCCGGCGTGGTTTCGATGACACCGTAGTCAACCGGCGATAACTTTGTTCCCGAAACATCCACCACGCCGTAGCCGAGTATGGCATAGCCGGGATCGATTCCGAGAATTCTCATGCATGCTACCTGCCTGTGTATAGTCATCTTATTTTAACATGATCGCGTTCGGGTGTAAATGAACGCGGGTTGCCGGCGCATAGTTTTATCTTGCGTTCACAACTCGATTGATCTTTACTCTATCGCGCGCGATTGCTCTTGTCTGTGCAAAAGGCACAGGCGTGTGCGCGTTCACCTGCCGTTATCCGGCAACGAAAAGCAGCCGCGCGAACATTGCCACGGCTGCCGGTTTGTTTATGTTCTATTGTTTGTATTTTGCGATGAGCTCGTTGAGCTTCTCCTCGGAAACGCCGAAATATTTGCGCATGTTTTCCAGCGCATACTCCGGCCGCTGTTCGATAAACGAGCGCATCTGCGCCACGGCATCTTCCCAGTCCCCCATGGAATCGGGTTGACCCCAGCGGGCAATCTGGCGCGGCATCTCCGGGCGAATCGCGGCGACCATCTCGTCAAACAGCGCGGTTGCGCGCGGCGCGTTGAAGTATTTTTCAACCACCTCAACATATCGCTCCACGCAATGCTCCCGCCACGCGGCGTTTTTCTTGAGCCCGATATAGATCTCGAAATACGTCAGCGATTTATCAAACGACGGCACCCCATTGGGGTTAAAATACTGCCCGATCATGTCTCGCTGCGCTGTTTTGAACGCAAAATCGAGGTCGAAAAAGACAGGACGCCATTTCAGCGAATAATCGGTCGTCCGCCAATACTTCTGGTTAAACATGTCGCTGTTGCAAATATATGTTTGCGCGATGAAGTAATCCGTGAAGAAATCGACATCGACCCACTGCGTGAACTCAGCAAACACCGCATCGTCGCTCAGATCTTCGTTCTCCGCAAACTGGCGCACGCGCTTGATATCCGCGCTGCCGCCTTTGATCGGCGTTTGGTTTCTGCGGATGAACTCCACCGTGTCGCCATCTACGCCATAGTGCGTCTCCAAAAACTCGCCGTTCTGGTCCTCGTTGAGGTCATAGAGTCCGTTGTACACGCCGTTGATATAGACGACGACCGGACGCGTGGCAGAGTTGTCCACGTTCATCCCCTCGACCAGCACGCTTGTGAACGAATCGCGAATGCGCGCGGCGTTCCAGTCCTGTCCGCCGTTTCGCACGACGAGTGCGGAAAACGTTTTAAAATCATACCCCGGCCAGAACGGGTAGGTCACGCTGCTCTGCCCGTAGCCCGAGCGGAGATTGATGCTCAACGATTTTTGCGAATAGACAACCGTACCTGCGCCCTTGGGCTTGATTCCAGCGGGAAATCCAACGCCGAGTGTCCCGTCCGGCTCGTAGAACGAAATATAGGCCAACCGCTCCACCTTTTCGGTCTTCTTGTCCACGCGGAGCACCTCACGCACACGTTCGGGATTCCCCGTCACACAGACGACGGGAACGGTGTGCCGCTCTTCGAAGAGATAGGTCGCGGTTGCAATCTCGCTCAGGCGTTTGCCGCTGATATAGGAAACGGCGCGCAGCGGCGTGTTGCTGGAGATCGTAATGGGCTCGGTATAGCGCGTGGACTTGAGCGAAGGCTCGTCCCCGTCGGTTGTGTAGTAGATTTCCGCGTTGGGATCGTCACAGGTGATCATCACCTGAAACGGGTTCTCGTGATACAACGACAGGTCGGATAACACAGGCTGCGGGGCAACACCGGTTGTGATGTCGTCGTTGTTCTTCTTCCCGCGCGTAGGGCTTTCAAAAAACACGCGTGCAATGCTCGTGTCACTCTCGACTCTACCGCTGGTACTCTCGGCTGTCAGTGCGCCGGTTTCAAACGCATCAATCAGCAGCCCTTCCGCGTTCTTGAGCACGAGGGTTTCTCCCGCCGCCGAAATGGAGAACGGCGCGATGCCCGCCTCCTGCTTTGTTGGCGCACTGGTGCATTCCAGCACAAGATAGTCCCCCGCGCCGATGGTCTCGCCGGCAAACGTATAGACCGTTTGCGCGTCTGCACCGTCTGCAATCGTCCAGCCCGTCAGATCAACCGGTGCTGCAGAGCCGTTGAACAGCTCGATCCAGTCGTTGTCGCCGCTCTTGATCTCGCTCACGGCGCTGACTTCGCTGATAAAAACCCCCGTATTGTCGAAACAGCCGATTTGGTCGGCTGTTTCAAATCCTTTTACGTTTCCGTTGTCGCCACCGGGTGTCGGCGTTGCATAATATCGAATGTTGCGCTCCGTGTCCAGCCCCACCGAGACGTTCTCCCGCGTGATTCCGGCAAGCGACATGCTCTCCGTCTTCATCCCGCTGAGGGTTGTAAAGAAGAGCTCATTCTCATCGTCCGAGAGTCCAAAGTTTGTGTGAAGCTCTCCGCTCGTACGGTTTTTGCCGGAGAGGAAGATCACCTTGCACTCGCCGGGCTGGAGCGTCACATCCGGCAATGCCCATTTGTAGAGGTCGTCCGGATCATCCGAAAGGAAATAGCCAAGCAGCGTCACTGCTTCGCCGGAAAAGTTCTTGAGTTCCACCCATTCCGATCGGTCGCCATCTGCGTCGATCGCCGAGAGCGTGTTGTATTTGAGCACCTCGTTGATGTGCACGGGGTCGCTCGCCTGCATCGCCCCCATCTCTAGGGAGGTGAACGTCACGTCGCTGTTTGCCGCCTCAAAGGTAGGATACGCGGTGTACACAACCGTGCCGGATGCGTCTTTGATCAGCGAAATCCCGCCGATGATGCCCGCTTCCCAGCTCATACGGTCGATCAAGTTCCCCTGCAAATCGGACAGCAGCACGGTTGTGTCCTCCGTGCTGAGGCGAAACGGCGCATGTGTGCCGTCCTTTCCGTCGCTGCCGAGCCCCGAAAGATAGATACAGGCATATCCCTTTGCGGGCACCGTGCCGGAGGAAATCTGCCATTTGAGCGGCTTGGTTTCGTCGTCCGAGAGACAATAGTTTTCCAGGCGGATGGCGCTGTCGCTGTCGTTATAGAGCTCCACCCAGCGATTGCCGTTCGCGTCATCCGTCGGCATCACTTCGCTGATGGACAGCGCGCCGAGGTTTTGCGCGGCGAACACCGCTTCCAGCGAGGCAAACAGATCGCCCGTGTTGGCGGCGCCCGGTGTGGGCACGCCAGAGAAGCCGTAGGAACCGTCGGCTGCGCGCGCATACGAAACGTCAGTATACAGCGGCGGAACTTCCATCTGCGCAACGAGTCCAAAGTAGGCGTCCGTCACAAACAGATAGTCGCCGCTTTTGCTTAAGCCAAAGCTGGTCACAAGCGGGTTGTCTATCCCCTCGGTCTTGTTGGTTGCGTACAATACCAGATATTCACCCGCACCGATGACTGTGCCCTTTGGCACGACAAACTTGTGCAGATCGCGCAGGTTGTCCGAAACGCCATAGCCGGAGATGTCCAGCGGTACGGAGCCGGAGTTGTAGAGTTCAATCCAATCCGGCGTGCCGAGGGTTTCGTCTACCAGCGAACGCTTGTTGCTGGAGACCACCTCGTTGACGACCAGCGCCTTGCTGTTCCCCGCCGGCGTGTCAGAGCACGCAAAAAGCAGCGGCAAAGTTGCCGCAACCATCAGCGCAAGAATGATGTTTCTAATTGTTCTAACCTTCATGCTATGCCAAAACCTCATGTGGCACCCATTATATCATACGAGTGCTTTGTTTTGAACACAGCCTGGTTTGTTGCAAAAAAAGTTACAATCTCGCCCCGCGATAGGCTACGCAAAAACCCGCCGGAAAATCCAGCGGGTTTGTGTGTTGCTTGACTGTAAGCCTTAGTCAACCAGCTCGACGACAACCATCTCGGCTGCGTCGCCGCGGCGCGGCCCGAGCTTATACATACGCGTGTAGCCGCCTTTGCTGCCGGCTGCTGCGCGCTTTGCATACTTCGGCGCGAGATCGCGGAAAAGCTTCTCAACAACCGGATGCGCGCGATCTTTCGTGCGCTCGGTGTATTCGCTCTTGCTCTCTTTGTCCTGCTTGGCTTCGGGAATGTCGTAGACGTAAGCCATGATCGCGCGGCGTGCGGTGAGCTTGCTCGCCTTGTCGTTGACGACATCGCGCTTGACGATCTGGGACTTCTCGTTGCGGGATTCCTTCTCTACGGTCTGGCTGTTATCGTATTCCTTGACTGCCAGCGTGATGATCTTTTCGGCAATCGAGCGGATCTCCTTGGCGCGCGCTTCGGTCGTGACAACCTTGCCGTTCCAAAGAAGCGCCGTGGTCTGATTCCTCAAAAGAGCGACTCGCTGATCAGAGGGCTTACCCAGTTTGCGGTTCGCCATTGTGCTTCCTCCTCTTATTCATCGTGTGCGCGAAGTGACAGACCCAGCGCACTCAGTTTTGCCTGAACTTCCTCGAGCGATTTCCGGCCGAGATTCCGAACCTTCATCATCTCTTCCTCGTCACGCTGCACAAGCTCTTCAACCGTGTTGATGCCTGCGCGCTTGAGGCAGTTATACGAGCGGACGGAGAGATCGAGGTCTTCGATGTTCATCTCCAGAATCCGTTCCTTCTTGCTCTCTTCCTTCTCCACGAGGATTTCTACGCCGACCACATGATCGGTGAGATTGATGAAGAGCGCCAGATGCTCGGTGAGAATCTTTGCCGCGAGGCTTGCCGCCTCGTCCGGTTTAATGCTGCCATTCGTCCAGATTTCAAGCGTGAGCTTGTCAAAGTCCGTAATCTGGCCAACACGCGTATTCTCAACGGTGAAGTTGACCTTCTCAATGGGGGTGAAAATCGAGTCCACAGCGATTTCGCCGATGGGCATATCGTGCCGCTTGTTGCGTTCAATCGGGACATAGCCCCTGCCGTTTTCGAGCATGATCTCCATATGGAGCTTCGCGCCGCGATCCAGCGTCGCAATGTGCAGCTCGGGGTTGATGATCACGACATCGGAATCCGGAAGGATGTCCTTCGCCTTGACTTCGCCCTCGCCGGACTGATCGATAATCACCTTCTTGGGGCCGTCGCAATAGAGTTTGCAGCACAGCTCCTTGAGGTTGAGAATGATTTCGGTAACGTCTTCTTTCACGCCCTCGATGATCGAGAACTCATGGAGCACACCGTCGATGCGCACACTCGTCACCGCCACACCGGGCAGGCTCGAGAGCAGCACGCGACGCATGGAATTGCCAAGCGTAGTGCCGAATCCGCGCTCTAACGGTTCAACGACAAACTTGCCGTAATGATCCGTCAGTTCAACACATTCGAGTTTGGGCTTTTCGATCTCCAGCATTGCTTACCCTCCTTCGGTTTGTTTGTTGCGGTCCGCCAAATCAGCTTGGCTTACCTGGAGTAGTACTCAACGATGAGGTGCTCTTCGATCGTCAAGTCGATATCGTCGCGCGACGGGAGGGCGACGACCTTACCGCTGAGCTTTTCGGCATCCAGTTCGAGCCATTTCGGCACGGTTCTGGCAGCGCCCTGCTCTTTGAGGGTTTTGAAGAAATCAACATCGTTGCTCTTCTCGCGGACGGAGACGACATCTCCGGCCTTGATGAGGTAGGACGCGATGTCAACCTTCTTGCCGTTGACTAGGATGTGGCCGTGGGTCACCATCTGACGCGCCATCGGGCGGGAATCGCCAAAGTTGAGACGGTATGCCACGTTGTCCAGGCGGCGCTCCAAGAGCGAAAGCATGTTTTCGCCGGTGATGCCGCGCATGTTGGACGCGAGTTCGTAATATTTGCGGAACTGGGATTCCAGAACGCCATATGCACGACGGACTTTCTGCTTCTCACGAAGCTGAATGCCGTACTCGCTCTGTTTCTTTCTGCCCTGTCCGTGCATTCCCGGAGGGGTGTGGCGCTTGCTTACCGCGCATTTTTCGCTGAAGCAACGATCGCCCTTGAGGAAAAGCTTGACGCCTTCTCTGCGGCACTGCCTGCAGACGGAACCGGTATATCTTGCCATATGCTCTTCCCTCCTTAAACTCTTCTACGTTTGGGCGGGCGGCATCCGTTGTGGGGGATGGGCGTCACGTCCTTGATCATGTTGACATCCAAGCCTGCGGTCTGCAGGGCGCGGATTGCCGACTCACGGCCGGAGCCGGGGCCTTTGACATAGACCTCAACGGTCTTGAGGCCGTGCTCCATCGCACCGCGCGCGGCGGTCTCCGCCGCCATCTGCGCTGCAAACGGCGTGGATTTCTTCGAACCACGGAACCCGAGGGAACCTGCGCTCGACCAGCTCAGGGCGTTGCCCTGCAGGTCGGTGATGGTCACCAGGGTGTTGTTGAAGGAAGAGCGGATGTGGGCTGCCCCGCGCTCAATGTTCTTGCGCTCGCGGCGCTTGCGCGTGGTGGCGGTCTTCTTGACTTGCTTTGCTGCTGCCATGTTCGCTATTCCTCCTTACCGTTTCTTGCCGCTCTGTGAGCGCTTGGGTCCTTTGCGCGTGCGAGCGTTCTGCTTGGTGCTCTGCCCGCGAACCGGCAAACCTTTACGGTGCCGCACGCCGCGGTAGCAGCCGATCTCGATCAGCCGCTTGATGTTCATCGAGGTTTCACGGCGAAGGTCGCCTTCCACCTTGAGATTGTGGTCAATGTAGTCTCTGAGTTTAGAGACGTCGCTTTCAGCCAGGTCGCGCACGCGAATGTCGGGATCGACACCGGTAGCGGACAGTATTTGCAAAGCGGTCTTGTGGCCGATCCCATAGATATAGGTCAGACCGTATTCGATCCGTTTGTCTCTGGGAAGGTCAACGCCAGAAATACGTGCCATATCGTTCCTTTACCTCCGTAATAATTCGTGAATAGTGTTGTATATCAGCATCCGCCGGAAACGTAATCTCTGGTTTCCCATCCCTTACGCAGCCGCTCCGGCGGTATTGTTCAGGAATCAGCCCTGCTTCTGCTTATGCTTGGGGTTCTCGCAGATAACCATGATGCGGCCTTTGCGCTTGATGATCTTGCACTTTTCGCAAATGGGTTTCACACTCGGTCTTACTTTCATGGTGGTTCTCCTTTCGCTTCCTATGGTCAGAAAATCATATTTTTAAAAAGAGCGAACTCTTTTCAAAATCAGTTCTTGCCGCGCCAGGTGATGCGCCCGCGTGACAAATCGTACGGAGAGAGCTCCACGGTGACCCTGTCACCGGGCAGGATTCGAATGAAATTCATCCGAAGCTTCCCCGAAATCGTTGCGAGTATCTTGTGTCCGTTCGTCAGCTTTACCTCGAACATCGCGTTCGGGAAGGAATCCGAAACGACACCTTCTACTTCAATAACGTCCTGTTTTGACAAGCTATCCCTCCTAATTTGTCTGTTTCAACACGCCGCCTTCCGTTCTGCTTTGCGATTGAATCGCCGCAGAAATTTAAGCGTTGTTGTAACCGAATAATTGTAACGCTTTTCGCACATCCGCGTCCAGTATTTCTTTACATTCTGCGAATTTTTTTGCAATTTCGTCCGATTTTTGGGGCTCAACATGCAAATGCGTCAGCTTTTTCTTCTTCGGCCGCGCGAGTTTACGCGTTTCTCCGTCACTCAGCAGCACATGGTGGTCGTCGCAAACGCCGACGATGAGAAATGCGCGTCCCTTGTCGTGTCCGGCACGGGATGTGCACACGCGTCCGATCACCGGTTCGTTCATGCGCGATCTTCCTCCTCATGCAGGGTCAGAAGCCTCGGCTCGCCCTCGGTAATCCATACGGTGTTCTCATAGTGCGCGGAAGGCTTCCCGTCCGCCGTGACAACCGTCCAACCGTCGCTGAGCTGAAGCACGCGCGCGGTTCCCATATTGATCATCGGCTCGATGGCGATCGTCATCCCCGCTTCCAGCCGCGCGCCGCGACCGAAGTGCGCCGCGTCCCAGAAGTTTGGCACCTCGGGATCTTCGTGCATGTGCCGTCCGATTCCGTGACCGACCAGATCACGCACAACGCCGTAGCCGTGGCTCTCCGCATGCGCCTGAATCGCTCTTGCGATGTCGGAGATGCGGTTGCCCGGTTTTGCGTAGCGGATTCCTTCAAAGAAGCATTCCTTCGTCACGCGTACGAGCTGCTGCATCTCCTCGGGCACGTTGCCGATGAGCACCGTGCGCGCCGCGTCTCCATGGAACCCGTTTTTATACGCGCCCACGTCCAGAGACAGAACGTCTCCGTCCTTGAGGCGGTATTTACCCGGGATTCCGTGAACCACTTGTTCGTTCACCGAAGTGCAGATGCTCTTCGGATAACCGTTGTAGTTCAGAAACGAGGCTTCCGCACCGCGGCTTTTGATGTAGGCAGCCGCGAGGTCGTCGAGGTCTTGCGTCGTCATGCCGATTTCGGCTGACTTGGCGAGAAGGTTGAGCGTCTCTTCAACAATACGCCCTGCCTCGTCCATCTTCTCGATATCGGAGGCGGATTTAATCGTGATACCGCTCATTTCGAAAGCACCGCACGGATCGCTGCATCGACAACATCAATGCTTGCGTCTCCGTTCACCGTGTGGAGCAGTCCCTTTCTCGTGTAATACTCGATCAAGGGCTTGGTCGAGCGCTCATAGACCACAAGGCGGTTGCGAACCGTTTCTTCCTTATCGTCCTCGCGCTGATACAGCGCAGCTCCGCACTTGCAGTTTGCGTCGGCATAGGTGGACACATGGTATCCGGCGCCGCACTCTGCGCACATTCTCCGCCCGCTGATGCGGCTGATGAGCCGCTCCACCGGAACATCGAGGTTGATCACATAGTCGATTGCGCTGATTTCTTCGAGCGCCTCCGCCTGTGCGATCGTACGCGGGAATCCATCGAAGAGGAAACCGTTTTTACAGTCCTCCTTCTGGATGCGGTTTTTCACCATCCCGAGGATGACATCGTCCGGCACCAATTCGCCGCGATCAATCAGGCTCTTCGCCTCGTTGCCTAGTTTTGTTCCCTCGCGCATCTCAGCGCGGAGCATGTCTCCCGTTGAAATATGCGCAATCTGGTACTTCTCGGCAATCTTGATCGCCTGCGTGCCCTTGCCCGCTCCCGGCGGGCCTAAAAAGATGAGTTTCATTGCGTTTCCTCCGGTCTAAGCGCATTTTCGTGCATGTGCTCGAATCTTGGCTTGTTCCGCAACGCAGCCGCAGCAGTTGTTCGCAACTCCGCGGAACTGGCGCGCCGGCAAGATACCGGCACGCCTGAATCCGCTTGTACAGTTTGCGAGTCCGCTTGTTTGCAGGCCGCGCGATTGTTAATTGAGGAATCCCTTGTAGTGGCGCATGAGCATGTGGCTTTCGAGCTGGTTCGTCGTCTCAAGGGCAACGTTGACCATGATCAGCACGCTGGTTGCACCAAACGCGCTGCTCTCTGCCATGCCTTTCATCGCCAGCTGGGGCAGAATCGCAACCACCGCGAGGAAGAGCGAACCGAACAGCGTGAGGCGTCCAGAGATCTTGCCAAGGTAGTCGCTCGTCGGCTTGCCGGGACGAATGCCCGTGATGAAGCCACCGTTTTGCTGCAAGTTCTTCGACATTTCGATCGGATTGAACGTCACGCTCGAATAGAAGAACCCAAAGCCGATGATCAAGAGCGCATAGATGATGTAGTAAATCGCGCTGTTCGTGCCCATATACGTCTTATAGAACGTATAGAACGAGCTGTTCGGCCAGAACTGGGCGATCATGCCCGGGAACTGGAGGAACGTGAGCGCGAAGATCAGCGGCAGAACGCCGTTGGAGTTCGCCTTGATCGGCAGGTAGGTGCTCTGTCCGCCGTACATTTTGCGGCCGACAACGCGCTTTGCATACTGCACGGGGATGCGCCGCTGCGCCTGATCCACGTGCGTGACCAGCGTGATGAGCCCGACGACCAGAACGGCCAGCATCAGCAGTTCCCAGATGGGAAGCGTGCCGACGAAGAGCTGTTCGCCGAGGTTGATGAACGTCTTCGGTACGCGCGAAACGATGGATGCAAAGATCAGCATCGAAACGCCGTTGCCAACGCCGTCCTCGGTGATGCGCTCACCGAGCCACATCAGGAATGCGGTACCTGCGGTCGAGCAAATGCCGATTGTGGCATAGGTCAGCCAGCTGGTGTCCACGAGATACTGGGAACCCAGGCCGATAAAGATACCGATGGACTGAACCATCGCGAGTGCAATACCGACATAACGGGTGATTTTTTCGATCTTGGCGCGGCCGTCCTCCTCCTTGCTCAGGCGTTCCAGCGAGGGAATCGCAATCGTGAGCAGTTGGATGATAATCGACGCGTTGATATAGGGCGAGATGCCCATCGCAAAGATCGTAAACTGGCTAAACGAACTACCCGTGAGCAGGTCGAGGAAGCCGAGAATGTCGTATTGCGATACGGCGCTTCTGAGAAGCTCCGTGTTGACGCCGGGGATCGGAATGAAACTTCCGAGCCGGTAGACCACGATCAGCAGAAGCGTGATGAGCATCTTCTTGCGGATCTCTTTGATCTTAAACGCGTTGATATATGTTTGGAACATCAGCCGATCACCTCAACACTTCCGCCAGCAGCCTTAATTGCAGTCTGTGCAGATTGGGAGAACTTTGCCGCTTTAACGTCCAGTTTCTTCGTCAGCTCTCCGCCGCCCAAAACCTTCAGGCCGTCTTTTTCGATCTTGCTGATCATGCCGGATTTCTTCAGCATTTCAGCAGTCACGACGGTGCCATTCTCCAACCCGTCGAGGTCGGAAACGTTGATAATCGTGTACTCTTTTCCAAAGATGTTGGTAAAGCCGCGCTTGGGCAGACGGCGCGTCAACGGCATCTGGCCGCCTTCAAAACCGTTCTTCTTGCTGCCACTGCGTGCCTTCTGGCCCTTGTGACCCTTCGTGGAGGTCTTGCCCATGCCGCTACCGGTACCACGACCGATACGCTTCGAGGCTTTAACCGACCCGGGGGCGGGCGATAATTCATGGAGTTTCATGATGCACGTCCTCCTGCGTTAAACTTCTTCCACCGTGATCAGGTGCTTGACCTTAAAGATCATGCCGCGCGTGCAGGCGTTATCCGGCTGGGTAACGGTGCTGTGGAGCTTTTTCAGGCCCAGCGCGACGACCGTAGCCTGCTGATCTTTCAGGCAGCCGATCGGGCTCTTTACGAGCGTTATCTTGAGTTTTGTGGCCTCCGCCGCTTTTGCTTTCGCCATTGTAGCGTCCTCCTTAACCCAGGATCTCGTCCACGGACTTGCCGCGGGCTTTGGCAATCTGCTCCGCGGTACGAAGCTGGCTTAGGCCTTCGATCGTGGCTTTCACGCAGTTGCTGGGATTGTTGGAACCATACGACTTCGTGCGGATATCGCGAATGCCGACCATTTCGAGGACTGCACGCGCGGGGCCGCCCGCGATAACGCCGGTACCTTCTTCGGCGGGCAGCATGCGAACATGGCCTTTGCCGAATCTGCCTTCCACGGCGTGGGGAATCGTCGTGCCCACGATCGGGACATCGACCATATGACGCTTCGCGTCTTCAACGCCTTTGCGAACCGCTTCCGGGATTTCAGCCGCTTTGCCGAGACCGACACCGACCTTGCCCTTTTCATTGCCAACGACCATCAGCGCGGTGAACCGGAAGTTCTTACCACCCTTAACGACCTTTGCAACGCGGTTGATCGAAACCAGACGCTCTTTGAATTCGCTGGGCTCTTTTTCGAATCTCCTGTTATTTTGCATGTTCGTTCCTCCTTAGAAGTCCAGCCCGGCTTTGCGAGCGCCGTCCGCGAGGGCGGCAACGCGTCCGGTATAGAGGTAACCGCCGCGGTCGAACACGACCTTGGAGACACCTTTCGCCTTGGCGCGCGCGCCGACGAGTTCGCCAACAAGAGTGGCTTGCTCAACCTTGCTCTTGCCCTCCAGCTTGCCCTTGATGTCGGCGTCCAGCGTGGAAGCTGCGACCAAGGTGTTTCCAACGGTGTCATCAATCACCTGCGCGTAGATGTGCGTGGTGCTGCGGTAAACGTTCAAACGGGGACGCTCCGAAGTACCAACGAGGTTCTTACGCATGCGGTAATGACGATCCACGCGAATCGCGTTTTTATCGATTTTGCTAAACATCTTTCGTCACTCCTTCCTGCTTTACTTACCGGTCTTGCCTTCCTTGCGGCGAACGACCTCGTTCTCATAGCGAATGCCTTTGCCCTTGTAGGGTTCGGGCGGACGCACCGCGCGGATATCGGCGGCCACTTGGCCAACCTTCTGCTTATCGATGCCCTTCACCGTGATCTTCGTGGGCGCCGGAACATCAAAGGTGATGCCCGCGGGTGCCGGGAAGTTCACAGGGTGGGAGTAACCGACGTTGATCACAAGGCCTGTGCCCTGTGCCTGCGCCTTGTAGCCTACGCCGACGATTTCCAGCTTCTTTTCGTAGCCGGCGGTCGTGCCCACAACCATGTTGTTGATGAGCGTGCGGGTCAGGCCGTGCAGCGCGCGATGACGCTTGTCGTCACTGGGCCGTTTGACGGTGAGTACACCGGCATCCTGCTCAAGAACCATCTCCGAAGAGATCTTCTCGCTGAGCGTGCCTTTCGGACCCTTTACGGTGACGACGTTGCCGTCTCCGACCGTAATTGTCACTCCGGCAGGAATGCTGACCGGAAGTTTTCCGATACGAGACATGTTGTTTTCTCCTTTTTTTTGTAATATCATGCAGGCGCGGACGTCCGCTTTCCAGAGCCGATGCTAGCCGCAGCAGTTCTGAAAAACGAGGCATCCGCCCTTCTTTAAATTACCAAACGTAGGCCAGCACTTCGCCGCCAACGCCCTGTTTACGCGCTTCCCGGTCGGTCATAACACCGCGGGAGGTGGAAACAATCGCGATGCCGAGGCCGCCGAGGACCTTGGGCATTTCGTCCTTGCGCGCATACACGCGAAGGCCGGGGCGGGAGATGCGCTTGATGCCGACGATGACGCGCTGCTTGTTTGCGCCGTACTTGAGCTGAACACGGATCGTCTTCTTCTCGCCGTCCGCAATGACTTCGAAGCTCTTGATGTATCCTTCGTCCACGAGAATCTGCGCGATCGCCTTCTTCATCGTGGAAGCGGGGATTTCAACAGAATCATGCTTCGCAATCAGAGCGTTCCGGATACGGGTTAGCATATCGGCAATGGTATCTGTCATGTTCGTTTCCTCCTTTACCAGCTTGCCTTGCGTACGCCAGGGATTTCGCCCTTATACGCCAGTTCGCGGAAGCAAATGCGGCAGACGCCATACTTGCGCAGAACCGAGTGAGGACGGCCGCAGATGCGGCAGCGGGTGTAAGCACGGGTGCTGAACTTCGGCTCGCGCGCCTGCTTTAACTTCATGCTTGTCTTAGCCATTTTTGCTTTCCTCCCTTATCAACCCTGCACAAACGGGATGCCAAGCTGGGTGAGCAGCTCTTTGCATTCTTCGTCGGTGTTGGCGCTCGTGACGAACACGATGTTCATACCGCGCACCTTATCGACGTCGTCATAGTTGATCTCCGGGAAGATCAGCTGTTCCTTGAGGCCGAGGGCGTAGTTGCCGCGCCCGTCAAACGCCTTGTCGGACACGCCGCGGAAGTCGCGCACGCGGGGCAGGACGATGTTGAAGAGCTTATCGACAAAATAGTACATCCGATCACCGCGGAGGGTCACCTTTGCGCCGATGGTCATGCCTTCACGAACTTTGAAGTTCGCGACGCTCTTCTTGGCGCGGGTCGGGACCGCTTTCTGGCCGGCGATGGTGCTGAGTTCCTTGATGGCCGCCTCGATGCCCTTGGGGTTTTCCTTGTCGGAACCAAGGCCCATGTTGATGACGATCTTCTCAAGGTACGGAATCTGCATCACGTTCTCATAGGCAAACTTGGTCTTCATCGCGGGCGCGATCTCTTCGAGATAACGCTGCTTGAGACGCGGCATGCCTTCGAGCTTTTTCATGTCTGCCTGCGCACCCTTCGCCTTTTTGGCGGCGGGTTTTGCTGCGGCTTCCGCCTTCTTCTCAACCTTGGCTGCGGCTTCCTTGACGGCGCCTGCTGCCTTGGCAACCGTCTCGGCTGCCGCTTCGCTGACGGCTTCTGCCGCTTTTTCTGCGGTTTCAGCTGCTGCTTTGGCGGTTTTCTTGACGGCCTTTTCGACGGCTTCTGCGGCTTCGGCGGCCTTCGGAGCTGCCTTCTTCGCGGCTTTCTTCACTTCTTCAACGACCGCTTCGGCTGCTGCCTCAACGGCTTCTGTTACGGTTTCAATGTCTTTCTTCGTTGCCACTTGTCAGTTCCTCCTTCCGCCTTAGTCGATGACTTTACCGCACTTTTTGCAAACGCGGACGCTCTTTTGTTTCTTCTCGCCGGAAATCTCAACTTCCTTGAGCTTGTGGGCGATGCGGGTGGGCTTGTCGCACTTTGGGCAGACCAGCATGACGTTAGACGCATGGATCGGGCCTTCCTTCTCGATGCGGCCGCCGGGTTGGCCTTGCTTGCGGGGCTTGATGTGGCGGGTCACCATTGCGGCACCCTGCACGATCACGCGCTCGTCATCGGGCTGCGCGACCATGATCTTGCCTTTTTTGCCCTTGTCTTTGCCGGAGATGACAACGACGGTATCGCCTTTTTTGACGTTTAAGCTGTTCATGTCATGCTCCTCCTTTACAGTACTTCCGGTGCGAGGGACACAATTTTCATGTAGTCCTTCTCACGGAGTTCACGCGCCACGGGCCCAAAGATACGGGTGCCGCGGGGCTGTTTCTGGTCGTTGATGATGACGGCTGCATTGTCGTCAAAACGGATATAGCTTCCGTCCGGACGCTGAATGCCAGACACCGTGCGCACGACGACCGCGCGAACGACATCCTTTTTCTTGACCGCGCCGCCCGGCGATGCCGACTTGACGCTGGCCACGATCACGTCGCCAATATTGGCGGACTTACGGTAGGAACCGCCCAGCACGCGAATGCACATGATCTCTTTCGCGCCGCTGTTGTCCGCGACCTTTAATCTGGTTTGCGGTTGAATCATATTCCCAGTTCCTCCAGTCTTTACTTCGCCTTCTCGACGATCTCGACGAGGCGCCACCGCTTATCTTTGCTGATGGGGCGCGTTTCCATAATCTTAACGGTATCGCCGACGCCGCACTGGTTCTCTTCATCATGAACCTTGAACTTTCGCGTGCGGTTGACCATCTTGCCATACAACGGGTGGCGAACTTTGGTCTTGATGGCGACAACGGCGGTTTTGTCCATTTTATCACTGACGACCACGCCGATACGGGTCTTTCTGTAGCCTCTTTCTTCCATTGCTCTGTCCTCCTTCCCGTTACTCGGCTGCCTTCGCAAGCTCGCGCTCACGAATGATCGTTTTTACTCTGGCGATGTCTTTCTTGCACTCGCTGATGCGGTTGGGGTTCGAAAGACTGCCGGTAGCCGACTGAAAGCGAAGGTTGAACAGCTCGCTCTTGAGCTCTTTTTCCTGAGCGGCAAGCGCGTCGTTGGTCATATCGCGAAACTTATTTGCCTTCATCGGTTTCACCACCCTTTTCGGTTTCCTTCTTGATCACTTTGCACTTGAGCGGGAGTTTGTGCATCGCGAGGCGAAGCGCTTCAAAAGCGACCTCCTGCTCCACTCCAGCAATCTCAAAGAGGACGCGGCCCGGTTTCACGACGGCAACCCAGTATTCCGGGGAGCCTTTGCCGCTGCCCATGCGGGTCTCGGCGGGTTTTTCGGTAACGGGCTTATCGGGGAAGATCTTGATCCAGACCTGACCGCCACGTTTGATGTAACGCGTGAGCGCGACACGGGCTGCTTCGATCTGTTGGCTGGTCACCCAGCAGGGCTCCAGCGCAACCAGGCCGTATTCGCCCTGGGAGATCGTGTTGCCACGGGTGGCTTTACCTTTCATGCGGCCGCGGAAAACTCTGCGCCGCTTTACTCTTTTCGGCATCAACATGGTTATTTGCCCCCTTCCTCACGCCTGTCGGAAGCACCGCGCTTGCCGAGCAGTTCGCCCTTGTAGATCCAGACCTTGCAGCCGATGCGGCCGTAGGTGGTCTTCGCTTCCGCAAAGCCGTACTGGATGTCCGCGCGCATGGTCTGCAGCGGGATGGAACCGTCATGGTATCCTTCGCTTCTCGCGATTTCCGCACCGCCGAGGCGGCCGGAGACCATCAGCTTGATACCTTTTACGCTGTTCTTCTGCATCGCACGACCCATGGATTGCTTCATGGCGCGGCGGAAGCTGATGCGCTTCTCGAGCTGAGATGCGATGTTCTCTGCAACCAGCTGTGCGTCTGCGTCGGGATCACGGATCTCCATGATGTTGACGCTCACGTCTTTGCCAATCGCCTTCTTGATGTCTTCCTTGATGGCATCGATGCCCGTGCCGCCCTTGCCGATAAGAAGGCCGGGACGCGCGGTGAAGATGCTCACCGTGATTTTGCCTGCCGCGCGGTCGATTTCGATGCGCGAAATGCTGGCCTGGAAGTATTTCTTCTTTACGAAGTCGCGGATTTTGCGGTCCTCAACGAGGAAATCAGCGAAATCCTTTTTGGAGGCGTACCAGCGGGTGTTCCAGTCTTTGATGACACCAACGCGGAACCCGTTCGGATTAACTTTTTGACCCATTGCTCATTTCCTCCTTACTTCGCCTGATCCAGCACGACCGTGATGTGGCTCGTGCGCTTGCGGATTGCACTCGCGCGGCCATGTGCTCTCGGCCGGAAACGCTTCAGGGTCGGGCCCTGGTTGGCGTAGATCTCGGCGACGAAGAGCTCTTCGCGGTTGAGGTCGAGGTTGTTTTCCGCATTCGCAATCGCGCTCTTGAGGAGCTTTGCCACCGGCTCGGTCGCTGCTTTCGGCGTGTAGAGCAGGATGGCTTCGGCTTCTTTGACGCTCTTGCCGCGGATCAGGTCGATGACGGCCTTCACCTTGCGCGAAGAGATTCGAATGTATTTTGCGGTCGCATGCGGGCGCTTGTCAGCGTTTGCCGCACGTTTGGCCGACTTTTCTCTCATTCTGGTTGCCATTTGCTTCGTTCCTCCTTACCTTGCAGAAGAGGACTTTTCGGAGCCTCTGTGTCCTCTGAACGTACGCGTCGGTGCGAATTCGCCGAGCTTGTGGCCGACCATTTCCTCGGTGACATACACGGGTACGTGCTTTTTGCCGTCATGCACCGCGATGGTATGACCAACCATCTGCGGGTAGATGGTAGAGGCGCGAGACCACGTCTTGACGACCGTCTTTTTTCCGCTCGCGTTCATGGCTTCGATGCGCCCGAGCAGGCGCTCGCTAATGAACGGGCCTTTCTTAATCGATCTGCTCATTGATTATCTCCTTCCTCTTCCCTTACTTACCGCTGCTGTTGCCGCGGCGCACGATGAACTTGTTGGTCGGGTTCTTATGCTTGCGCGTCTTGTAACCAAGAGCGGGCTTGCCCCACGGAGTGACAGGACCGGGCTTGCCGATCGGGCTCTTGCCCTCGCCGCCGCCGTGCGGGTGGTCGCAGGGGTTCATGACGCTACCGCGGACAGACGGGCGGACGCCCATGTGACGCTTGCGACCTGCTTTACCGAGCTGGATGTTGGCGTGGTCGATGTTGCCGACCTGGCCGATGGTGGCTTTCGCGTTCATCGGGATCAGGCGAACTTCACCGCTGGGCAGACGAACCTGCGCATATGCGCCTTCTTTTGCCATCAGCTGCGCCGCGTTGCCCGCGGAGCGAACCAGCTGCGCGCCCTTGCCGGGCTTGAGCTCGATGCAGTGAATCATCGTGCCGACGGGGATGTTCGCGATCGGGAGTGCATTGCCAACTTTGATGTCGGCGCTCTCACCGGAGACGATCATATCGCCAACCTTGAGGCCAAGCGGGGCGATGATGTAGCGCTTCTCACCATCGAGATAGTGCAGCAGCGCGATGTTCGCCGAGCGGTTCGGGTCATACTCAACCGAGAAGACCTTCGCGGGGACGTTGTCCTTGTTGCGCTTGAAGTCGATAATACGGTACTTCTGGCGCGCGCCGCCGCCCTGGTGGCGAACGGTGATCTTGCCGGTGACGTTGCGGCCGGCGTTCTTTTTCTTATCTTCGATCAGCGAGCGTTCCGGCGTTTTTCTGGTGATTTCTTCGAATGTAGAAACCGTCATGAAACGCTGGCCCGGCGTGATCGGGTTGATTTTACGGATACCCATGGTTCGTCCTCCCCTTACTGCGAAATGCTGTCGAAGAACTCGATGCCTTTGGAGTTCTCCTTGAGCTTCACATAGGCCTTTTTGCTGCTCGGCGTGCGGCCGGAAGAATTGCCCTGGCGGCGCACTTTGCCGTCGCGGTTGATGGTATGCACGCTTGCCACTTCGACGTCGAAGATCTCTTCGACTGCCTTCTTGATCTCGATCTTGTTGGCAGACTTGTCCACTTCAAACGTGTAGGTCTTGCTCGGGAACTGATCGTAACTCTTTTCGGTCAGAACCGGCTTTTTGATGATGTCATAGGCGCTCTTCATTATGCGTACACCTCCTCGATCTTCTTGGCCGATTCCTCGGTGAGGATCAGCACCTTGTACTTGAGGATCTCGTACGCGCTCAGGGTGCCAACCAGTGTGGTCTTGATGCCGGGGATGTTGCGCGCGGCGCGTTCCACGGTCTCGTTGGGTTCCGGCAGGACGATGAGGGCCTGCTGTGCCTTGACGGCTTCGAGAACCTTGACCATCTCTTTGGTCTTGGCGGCCTTGAGGTTCAGCTCGTTGAAGAGAACGAGTTCGTTATCGAGAACCTTGCCGGAGAGCGCGCTCTTCATGGCGACGCGCTTCACTTTCTTGTTGACGCGGATGCTGTAGTCGCGGGGTTTGGGCGCGAACACAACGCCGCCGTGACGCCACTGGGGCGAACGGGTGGAACCCTGACGGGCACGGCCGGTGCCCTTCTGACGCCAGGGCTTGATGCCGCCGCCGGAAACTTCCGCGCGGGTGAGGGCGCTCTGCGTGCCCTGACGGCAGTTTGCGAGGTGTGCTCTGACGACCTCGTGGAGAACGAATTGATTGACAGGCTGTCCAAAAGTGTTTTCGGAGAGCTCGTATTCGCCGACCTTCTTGCCGGTGATATCGACAATTGCTACTTTAGGCATTCTCTTGCTCCTCCTTACTTCACGGTACTCGTTACGGAAACGAGGCCGCCCTTCGGGCCGGGCACCGCGCCCTTGACGAGCAGCAGGTTACGCTCTGCGTCCACACGCACAACCTCAAGGTTCTGCACGGTGACGGTTTCGTTGCCCATGTGGCCGGGAAGGTTCTTGTGCTTAAACACGCGCGACGGGCTGGAGTTTGCGCTCATGGAACCAGGTGCACGATGGAAGTGGGAACCGTGCGTCATTTTGCCGCGCGCTTGATTCCAACGTTTGACTACGCCCTGGAAGCCTTTGCCCTTACTCACGCCGCGAACGTCGATCTTGTCGCCTTCGACAAACGTGTCCGCTTTGATGACCTGGCCGACTTGGTAGCTGGCCGCATCGTCGAGCTTGAACTCTCTCATATAACGGAGGGGTTTCACGCCCGCTTTGGCAAAATGCCCCGTTCTCGGCTTATTGGAGAGCTTTGCACGCAACTCGCTGAAACCGACCTGTACAGCTTCGTATCCGTCCGTCCCGACGGTCTTCTTTTGGATGACGGGGCAGGGACCGGCTTCGATGACTGTCACGGGGATCATGGTACCGTCAGCTCGGAACATCTGCGTCATACCGATCTTTTTGCCCAAAATGGCTTTCTTCATGTTTACCTCCGATTGGTTACAGTTTGATCTCGATGTCAACACCAGCGGGGAGATCAAGCTTCATCAGCGCGTCAACGGTCTTGGAAGACGGCTGGAGAATGTCGATCAGGCGCTTGTGTGTGCGCATCTCGAATTGTTCGCGGGAATCCTTATACTTGTGGGTTGCACGCAGAATGGTAACGATTTCCGTTTCCGTGGGCAGGGGGATCGGGCCACTGACCTGCGCGCCGGTTCTCTTGGCGGTTTCAACGATCTTTTCCGCGCTCTGATCGATCAGAGAGCTTTCATACGCCTTGAGCTTGATGCGAATTCTGTTTGCCATATTATTGATATCCTCCTTCGTAATAGGGGCGGTACACAAAGCCGTGTGTTTCCTTCTTCATAAGGCAGGCCCAGCCTTTCGGCTGTGCGCTATACTCGTTCGGGACTTACACGAATTGCTCCGTTTACTCACCCTTCGCCCGCTTTGCGGACGTTGGGTCTGAGCGAGAATTACCCGGATGGCAGAACCGGCAACCTCCCGATCATCCCTTTCGCGCACAAAAACATTGCCTTTGCGGCGCGAACAGATTTATTTTACACGGTAGACACATGGATTGCAAGAAGAATTTTTAGAATTCGGACAACAATTTTGAGATGCGACTAAAACGGAACATCCTGCGCGTTTTGCCCGCATTCGGGCGGAATCATCCTTGAATCGAAACATCGACGGTTTAGCGCAATTTTGCGTCCGATTTTTAAGAAATCCAACGTTTTTTGCGTGTTTTTACCGCGAAGAGAGTATATCACACCTTTTCACGCCGCACAACCACTATTCTCACCGGCTCGCTTCGTCGGTCTACATGTTTCGTGCGCTTTTTGAATTCTAAGAATTCTCTTCCTTATATATAGCACCTGTTACGTATGCAGAAATCTTCGACAAACGCGGCGCAAAAAAGCAGGCTGTTTCGTAGCCTGCTCTTGATTGCGCGTGTCGGTTTACTTCATCGAGTTCGGGATAAACTGCTTTGCGTTGAGAATATGATCCCGCAGCAGGTTGCATGCGCTCTCAAAGTCTCCCTCGCGGCAGGTCAGCATGATTGCCTCATGCTCGTTGATCGATACCTCGCGCGTTTGCGGTGTGCCGTAAAAGCTTGCGCGCAGATAGCGGTCGATGTTTGCATGCACGAGCTCGAGCAGGAAGTTTGCCATCGAGTTCTTTGCGTGGGATGTGAGTATCTCATGGAACTTGTAGTTGAGTTCTTCGGAGCGGACGATGTCCTCCACCGAAGCCTCCCGCTGCTGGCGGACGATCTCTTCCAGCGCGCTGAAGTCTGCCTTGGTCAGCATGGGTGCGCTGCCCCGCATCATCATGACGGAGAGCGTCGCGCGCACCTCCATCATATCCAGCAGTTCGCTGCGGGTGAGCTCTGTGACTGCCGCGCCGCGGTTTGCGTGGATGCGGACGAGCCCCTGCGCTTCCAGCCTGCGCAGCGCTTCCCGAACGGGAATGTGGCTGACGTTGAGCGCCGCGGAGATTTCGTCCTGCTTGAGTTGCATACCGCCCGGCAGTTTGCCGCTGATGATGCCCTCGCGCAGAACGTGAAAAATCCACTCCTGCGTGGCACCGACGCGCGGCCCCACCTGCTCTGCTATGGCTTTGTAATCCATAATTCACCTCATAAAGATTGAGAGTTGCACACAAGAAACGGTCTAAGTGCATTATATATGATCAGATAGCACGATGCAACCCTTTTGCATACTGTATGTTTGTATGCAATGTTCGCTTTTCAAAGTTGCGCCTTCTCCGTCGTCCGGCACGGCACCAATATGTGTAGCGATCCATCCGTTACCGGACAAAACACAAACAGGAAACAAACCTTTGAATCAACCGTTAACCGGCAGTTCTGCATGGGTCTGTTTCCTGTTCAATGGTTACGGGGATTGTGCGTTGAGGCTTTCTTCCCCCTCCCTCCCGGGCCGGCGGAGGGCAATCTTTTTTTCAGCGGCCGTATTTGACGCGCTCGAGGCGGATCAGCGCCAGCACGCCTTCGCGGATCTCGTTCGGCAGACGATCGGCCAACGCAACGTCGTTACGGTACGACTGCATACCTTCCGTGTCGAACAGATAGCTCGGCTCCTCGGTCAATCCGAGAATGCTGTCGGTCGAGGTGTTGTAGTGGGTCGCAATCGCCACGAGGGATGCGATGTCCGGCATACAACGATTGGATTCCCATGCGGCAACGGATTGCTGCACGACGCCCACGGATTCACCCAGCTGCTGCTGCGTTTCGCCATGGGACTTGCGTAGTCTCTTGATGCTTGCTCCAATGTCCATTTTGTTCTCTCTCCTCCAACTGATGTTGACAGTGGCTGCTTTTTGATGTTATTCGCGTGCCACTCGATATTTGCGAGCGCCTGCTCGCGTGTGGGCGGCTCTGTCCTCACTGGTACTCGGAAGAACCGTACAACTTATTTTACTATACTCTTGGACAGAAGAAAAGAGCCAGAATAAAGTTTCTTGAAAACTTTTTTGCATTTTTTCTATATTTGCGCCATATTTTTGTTTAATATGCAACACATCTGCCCATATTTGAACTATAATTCACACACCAGTCCGACAAAAGATTGTTGTTTTCCATCGCGGTTGTTCAACATAGAGTGCGCGTTTTTTTCAGGACTTGCGCGAAATCGATTTCGATCCGGATTGAGAGCGGTGCCATTCCTCTTCGCAAAACGCGCATGTCATCTATACAAGTGATGTATTTTTTGATACGCGTATGAACCTTGTGTGCAATTATCTGCCGCGCGGCAACACTGCGTTTGCGTAAAACGATGTTTTGATGTAACATATGGATTATACCGCGCAATGCGGCACTCGTCTATCGTTTTTCGTGATTTCCGGGAATGAACTATTTCAAAAGTGTTACATCACAGATCATTATAACAGGATGTACAGTTGGAATACAATGCAATGCAGCAAAATAACAGTTATTCTCTGAGCAAACATCATCGTTGAATAACACATGTTTTACAGCCGGTTTCTATTCATCGTCAATTCAGGCGCCAGTATCTGAACCGATCGTCCAGTTGCTGGATCGCGCGGCGGAAAACATGCGTTTTTATGCGCAAATAATCGTTTATTTTACAAAGTAATGATAGCAACCGAAAAATGAACTGTGATATACTAATCATCACGTTGATCATGTAACCATCATGTAAATTCGTATCGGATCATCACTTCGTTCTTTTTTTCACAGCGCAGGAGGCGGCATATGGGAATCAAACTGGCGATCGTTGGAGCGGGCAGCACCTATTGCCCGGAGTTGATACAGGGGTTGATTCGCCGCAAAGAGATTCTTCCGCTCAAAGAGCTGCGCCTGAGCGATATCGATGAATCGCGGCTGAATATTGTCGGTGCGTTTTGTGAGCGTGTGCTGCTGGAAAACGGCATGGAACCGCGCATCACCCGCACAACCGACCTACCGCGCGCGCTCGATGGCGCGGATTTTATCGTGGCGCAGATTCGCGCAGGCCGTCTGGAGGCACGCATTCGCGACGAGAAGATTCCGCTCGGCTTCGGCCTCATTGGGCAGGAGACGACGGGGATCGGCGGCTTTACCAACGCACTGCGCACGATCCCGCAGATGGGTAAGATCGCAGACGCAGTCGAGCGCTATGCGCCCGCTGCCTGGCTGGTCAACTTCTCCAATCCGTCCGGCATCGTCACCGAATATCTGCTCAACCACACGCCGATCAAGGCGGTTGGACTATGCAATCTGCCCATCGGAGCGCAGGAGCGCATCGCAAAGCTGCTGCACCTGCCGATGGAGCAGGTGCGTCTGGAGACCGCCTCGCTCAACCATTGCGGCGCGATCACCGCGGTACACGTCGGCGAAAACAATGTTTTGCCGCAGATGCTGACCCGCGACGTGCTGGAGCAGGCAGCCAACCAGGACAGTTGGATTCAAAACTATCGTCCGATCATTGAGTTGCTGGGCGCAATCCCCAACGACTATCTGCAATATTTCTACTATCGCGAACGAAAGCTCAACGAACTCAAAAACGCCCCGCAAACCCGCGGTGAAGCATGCGTCGAGATTGAAACCCGCTTGCTTTCCTATTATGCGGATGAGCGAAACCGCACCGTTCCGTCCATGTTGGCAGAGCGCGGCGGACATCTGTATTCCGAGGCAGCCATCGCGCTGATTGCGTCGCTTTCCGGTGCCGCACCGGGCTATCACGTCGTGGACGTGCAAAACCGGGGCGTACTCGATTTTCTGCCGGAAAACAGTGTCATCGAGACCAGCTGCTTTGTGGAAAAGGATCACATCTCGCGTGTACCGCTGACGGTTTCACCCGGCGAGGCGCTTCGATCCCTGCTCATCAGCGTGAAAGCGTATGAAACGTTGACGGTGCAGGCAGCGATCACGGGAGATCGCATGACTGCGCTACGTGCATTGGCATGCAATCCCATCACGGCCGATCTGGACAAAACCGCGCCGTGCTTGGAGGAGATGCTCCAGCAAAATCGTTCGCTTCTGCCCCGCTTCTTCCCGCAATAAACCATCCGCGCTATCCATTCGACTTCACATCCGATGATAGAATACTATCTTTCGCAAGGGAACCGCTGCTATGGACGAGAAACGCTGTTATCTAGCCGTTGACGGAGGCAATTCCAAAACCGAATACCGTCTACTCAACGCGTCCGGCGCGGTCATTGCTGCGCGCAGAGGCGGACCCAGCAATCACGAAACGCTGCCCGGCGGTTTTGCCGGAGCGGCAAATGTGCTCATCGGTGAAATAGAAGAGTTGCTGGAATCACAGGGCTATGCCATCGGTCAGGTTTCGGATGCCGTGCTCGGGCTTGCGGGCGCGGATTATGACGAACAGGCGACTGCATTGCAGCAGGCGTTACGTGCGCGTGGGCTTATGCAGAGCTTTGTCTGCAACGACGGATACCTCGGCGTGATGGCGGGCATAGAAAGCGGCGTTGGCATCTGCTATTCGGCCGGCTCCGGCGTGACCTGCGCGGGTATGAACGCAGACGGCAGGCGCGTGCAATTCGGTGGAATCGGCGTGCTCAGCGGGGATACCGGCGGCGGGTTTGACATCGCTGCGTTCGTGTATCGCAGCGTCTACCAGCATCTGTTCTTTGAAAAACCCTATACCGCGCTCAAGGACGCGTACTTCACGTTGTTTGATGTGCGCACACCGGAGGCATTCCTCGCATCTGCGGCGCGCATTCAACACGAAGAATCGGCGCGTCAGCTTATCGGCCTCTTCTTCACCGCAGTGGAAACAGGAGACGAACTCGCCTTGCGCTATGCCGCCCTGGCAGCAAGCCACGCCGCGGACTGCATCGTCGCGGTGACGGACGCGCTCTCGCTCAAAGCCACGGTGTCCATCGCGCTTTCCGGCTCGATCATGACCGCCGTCGCTCCGCCCGCCTATCGCCGGATGATCGAATACGAGCTTTTCCGCCGCAAAGGAAAGTTCTACACCCTGCGCGTCAACGACCGCGCGCCGGTAGACGGCGCGGTGCGCTGGGTGCGCCAGCGAAACCATTTGAATTTCTGATTGCCTGATCAACAAGAAAGCAAAACCGTTCACAGAACTGCGAGCGGTTTTTTTGCGGCCTCTTTTCTGCTATTCACCGATCTTGGGCTCTCCTCTTCGGGCAGAGAACGCAAAATGCGGCATGTCGATCCCGTAATAGTGCTTGACGAATCTTCCGCGAACCGTCATTCCGTTTCGGATGGCGACTTTCATCGAGGCCACGTTGTTGTCGCGGATGATGGAGAACACCTCGTCGGCTTGCAGCGTTTCAAACGCATAGTGTTTACAGGCGCGCGCGGCTTCGATGGCGTATCCCTTTTTCCAGTGCTTGCGTTGGAAAAGATAGCCGATCTCCAGTACCCGCTTCCCATCGAAGTTCTGCCATGTGAGCCCGCATTGTCCGATCATCTCGCCGCTTTGCTTTCGTACCACCGCCCAGAGGCCGAAACCGTCCGTGCGATAGCGTTCCAGCATGCGATCCAGCCATGCCTGCGTTTCCTCGTCGGAGAACGCGTGCTCGTAGGCAAACATCGCCTCGCGGTCCTGCAAAATCTCCGCCAGAGCTGGATAGTCCGTCTGCGTCATTTCGCGCAGGATCAGGCGCGGTGTTTCGAGAATCATCCGTTCTTCCCTCCTGTGATTGTTTGAACGCGCGGCACGTCGGCGCTTGTGTTATAATACTCACACGCGCACGCTATGCGCAAACGATTGTTTTCCAAGGAGAATCCATGTCAAACGAACCGCAATCCGTCTTTTCCGGCGAGGCCGATTTTGATATTGCCGCTCAGGTGCAGGCGCTGCTGCAAACGCGTGAGCGTGTTCTGATCGCCATCGACGGCAATTGCTGCGCAGGCAAAACCACGATGGCCGCCCGCCTTGGCAGCATGCTTCCTGCAAACGTGTTTCATTTGGACGATTACTTCCTCCAGCCGCAGATGCGCACGCCGGAACGCTTGCGCCAGCCCGGCGGGAATGTGGACGCAGAACGATTTTTAGAAGAGGTGCTCCTCCCCGCCAAGCGCGGCGAAACCGCGCAAGTGAGAAAATATGACTGCCACGAAGACATGCTTTTCGCGCCGGTTTTGGTTTCGCCAAGCCGGATTGCGATTGTGGAAGGCGCCTACAGCCTGCATCCAATCCTGATGCCGCATTACGATCTCAAGGTGTTCTGCCGGATTGATCCCGCACTGCAACTTTCCCGCATCCGCGCGCGAAACGGAGCAGAGGCGCTCAAGGTATTTCAGTCCCGCTGGATTCCGCTGGAGAACCACTATTTTCATGCACTGGATATCCTCGCGCAATGCGATATCATCATCGACGCAAAATAATCCAATGAACGATTTCTGAAGAAAAGCAGCGCCCGTAAAGGCGCTGTTTGACTTTCACAAGATTTGGAACAATGCTTTCCAACGCTGTTTTTGCGTTAGCAACAATCCCCGCCGCAGCAGCAGTTCAGGCACATCAGCGCGCTGCAAACATCACAGCAGGGCGAAGAATCCATGTTTCCGTTGGAACCGCGCTGATAAACCCGGCCGGAGTTGTTCAGCGAAGTGAACGCATTGCGATATTCGGCGTTATCCGGTTCCGCATCATAGGCGCGGCTAAAGCACTCGGTCGCGCGCTGATATGATCCTTGCCGGAGCGCGATCACGCCGGAAAGATAGTTCCACTCCGCGTTGTGCACCGAAACGCCGTTTAATATCGCCTGCGCCGCATCCAGATTGTTCTGGTTGATAAACGAGCGCGCGCGCGCAAACTCCGCCGCGAATGGCCCGCTGTATGCCGTGCCACCCGGTCGCGAATAGTTTCCGCCTGCCGAATAGGAGCCGTAGGTGCCGGAGGACGAGGAACCATAGCCGGTGTTGCTGGTTGCCGACTGCTTTTTTGTGAGCAACTCGTAGGCCTGATTGATCTCCTTGAGCTTCTCTCCGGCCAGCTCCTTCAGAGGGTTATCCGTGTACTTATCCGGATGATATTTCTTCACCAGTTCCAGATAAGCTGCGCGAATTTCCTCCTGAGAGGCGTTTTCGCTCACGCCAAGCACTTTGTAGGGGTTCATTCCTTGTCTCCTTTATCCTTCTGCGGTGCGGTCGATTCCGCCGCGCAGCCTCTCTCTCCCGCGAGCACGCGCGTCTGCGCATGCAACAACCCAAGCTCCATGATGTTTTCCAGTACGCCGCCCGGAGATTGCAGCGAGAGCAGGTCGTAGGCTTTGATCGCCTCGTTGCGTGCAACATTCAGAAAGAACGTTGCCGTTTCCTGATCCATCTTGCTGCATAAAAACGGGTTATAGTTCCCGCTTTCTTCGTCCTTCTCGCGGTCATCCCAGGCATCGATCAGATAGATCCATTTGCCGAGGTTATAATACATCCATTCAGCGGCTTTTCGCTCGCTGATGGGCAGGGTTGGCGCGTGTAAAATCACACTGGCAAGCAGCCTGCCAAATGCGTTGCTCGGCTCATCGATGGATTCGGTCTTCTCAGCCTCCAGCGTATGCAGCGTCTTCGTGCTCTCGGCGATGTCATAGTCGAGCTTGCGGTTTGCCTTAGCCGCCTTTTTATAGGCGCGGCCTAGCGCAGTCCGGGCAAGAACCGCCTTTGCGCTCCTGTCATCCACTGCGTCGTCCGCCGCCTTGTGCCAGGCGAGCAGTACGTTGACATCCGCCGCGTAGTCCAGCGTCGGCGAAGGCTGCGCAATCGGACGCTTTCCGCGGTAGGCTCGCGGTCCGCAGTTTCCCTGGGTAAACACCGCGTCGCCTGAGATGGCAAACAGCGTCAGCGCAAGAAACGCGCAATCATAGCTCAACGTCAGCCGCTCGATCTGCCCGTAACGCCTGCCGATGCTCTTGCAAAGGCCGCAGTAAACACCGCGGTACTGCGCTTGCTCCCGCACCTTCAGCTCGCATTCCAGCGGGCGGATATAGCCAAACATATGCCGTTTCCTTTCTGCATCCGCAAAATATTGTACCATGCAACGGCACGCCTGAGAATGCCTTTTTTCCGACGAGGATGTGAACGAATGTGAAACAACGTTCGTTTTTCGCTTAAAACGGGCGCAAAAAAGCCGCGGCGTTGCTTCCGCGGCAGGTTTGCCCGCTTTGGCGTATGCCTGCGTTACTTGTCCGCGAGATACGCGTTGATTTCGCCGATGAGCGCATCGGAATTGATTCCGTGCACCGCGCAAGCCTGTTCGATCGACTCGCCATGCGCCATTGCGCAGCCGAGGCAATGCATGCCCGCGTTCATGAGAATATCGGCGGTGCCTTCGTCCAGCTCGATGACCTGCTGAATCAGCATCTCTTTCGTTGCCTGCATATGTGTTGTCCTCCAAAGATGATCTCTCGTGATTGAATCACTAGTTCTTTACTAGTATATCATCATTTTTGAAAAAATAAAGTGCTTTTTCCAACGGAATCTGACACAAACGAGGCATTCATGCGAAAATTTCCGTTTTAGCTGCGGGTTTCAAACACGTTCCCGCAGTTGGTGCAGGTCACGCGGATTCTCCCTTTGCCGCGCGGCACGCGCAGCTTCTGCGCGCACTGCGGGCAGATGAGGTACTTGTACTGTTTGAGCTCCGCCCAGGTCGGGTTCTTGGTTTTGGTCTTAGCGCGCGGTGCATGATAGGTACCCGATTTACCCTTTGCGCGGAACGTGCGGCGAAACCAGTCCTTGACCGCCGTTTCATAGGTCAGGTATTTCATGTTTTCCTGATTGCGCTTGTTGAAGTTCTTGCTCGTCATACGAACAACGATCAAGACCAGCAGCGCGCCGCTGAGCAGGCTCAGCACAATCCTGAGCCAACCAACCGACCGCGAAACGATCACGCCGATGATCGACAGCACAAGCGCTGCAATCAGCATGGTGCGGTTGAGTTCGTCCAGTCCTCTTCTTTGCTGTTGAAACATTCCGTATCCCTCTCTTTGGTTATGCTATCGTGCGGCTGTTGCAGCCGTTTTTGCTTGTGTTGTGAGCGACCGGCTCCGATACAGCCGCGCGCTCATGGGCGGAAGCAATGTTTGCACCTCGCCGTTTTCGGGTGTAAGCGTCTCGCCGGTGAGCACGTCCGTGAGTGTTTTGTCGAGTGAAACCGGGCTTTCGCCGTCCGCTCCCTGCGGCATGTCGTCGGGATGCAGCGTCACCGCCTGCGCTCGTTCGCCACGGTTGACGAGCAGCAGCGCCGTCTCGCCATTCTCCGGCAGCCAGCGGAGCACAGCATAGACCTCCGGCGAGAGCGCGCCCATCCGGCACAACCCGCGCTTGAGCGCATCGCTTTCCTTTCGCGCGCGCATCAAAGCGGAATATCCCGCAAACACCGCCTCGTTTTCCGCACCCCATGGGTACGTCCCGCGGTTGAAGGGGTCACTCATGCCCGTCATGCCCGCTTCGTCTCCATAATAGACGCTCGGCACGCCCGGCAGCGCCATCTGGAGCGCCGCGGCGAGAATCAGGCGCAGGAATCCCTTTTGCTGATCCTGTTCGTTCGGGTGGTACGCCGCCTGCAACTTCCGGGATACGGAATTGCGATCCGGCGCGCCGGAGAGCGCGGTTGCCGCGCGGATGATGTCGTGCGAGCTGATCAGGTTCAGGCACGCTTCATAAAACGGCCTCGGGTAATGCTCCCGCTGGGTTTGCAGCACATGATCGAGTGCGTAGGCATCCGTCCGTCCGGTGAGAAACGAGATTGCAGCTTCGGTGAAGATATAGTTCATCGCGCTGTCGAGTTCGTCTCCGTTGACATAGCCGCGCCGGCCCTCCGGACCGTACTTATTGGAGCAATCCTCCCAGACTTCGCCGAGGAGCACGCCCTCCGGATCATTTTGTTTGAGTCTTCTGCGCAGGATGCGGATGAACTCATCCGGCAACTCGTCTGCCACATCCAGCCGCCAGCTGGTTGCGCCGGTACCTGCCCAGTGTGAAAGCACACCATGTTCGCCCGTGATGAATTCGGTATAGCCCGGCTCCAGCTCGTTGACATTCGGCAGTGTCGGGAACCCCCACCAGCTATCATACTGCTTGCTGTCTCCAACAAAGCGGTACCATTTGCGATAGGGCGATTCGTTTGATTCATATGCGCCGAGGTCTTCATAGCGCGAGTTCTTGTCAAAATAGCGGCTGTCCGACCCCGTGTGTGAAAACACCCCGTCGAGCATCACGCGGATTCCCTGCTCCCGCGCCTCCGCACAAAGGGCGGCAAACTCGTCCTCGTTGCCGAAGATCGGGTCGATGCGGTGATAGTCCGCCGTGTCGTAGCGGTGGTTGCTTGCCGACTCAAAGACAGGGTTGAGATACAGCGTTGTCACGCCCAGCGAAGCTAAATAGCCTAGCTTTTCGCGGATGCCGTTGCAGTCCCCGCCGAAAAAGTCGTTGGGTTCATAATCCTCGGCTCCAGGTGCCGCCGTATAGCAAATGTCCTCACTCCAGCGGTCATGGATGCGCAAAAACCGTCCGAGATTTGCGTGATACTTCGCGCGTTCGCGAAAATCTTCCCAGCTGCTCCTGCGGAACCGATCGGGAAAAATCTGATAGACGATTCCCTCGCGCCAGTGCGCGGGCGTGGTGAACGCGCCGTCATACACGGTGATTTGGTAGGAGCGCGGTGCGTGGGATTCCAGCCGTCCTTCCCCGCTGTCCGCGCCGTAATACTGCGTGCGACCATCGCCGGTGCGAATGATGAAATAATACCAAACGAGGCAGGGCACCTCCGGCATGGGGATTTCCCCATGCACGCGATCACCCGCCCGTGTCAGTTCAAAAAAAGACTCTACGCCGAGTTGGTTATACAGGCGCAGTTGCACATGCGCGCTGCTGTCCCCGCCGAGCTCGGCCTCGATTGTTACGCTCGTGTTGCAGGGAACCGCGCCCTGCGGCCTGCGAAACGAGAGAAATCTGGAATGATGTCGAAACGTAATCATAGTCATAGTATAGCCGATTCTTCAGCCCTCGGCAGCGGGTTGTGCGGAATGTTTCGCGGTTTTCACAATCTTTGCGGCTTGATGCGGCGCGCTTCTTTTTTGACACAGAATCTACGCCATTTTTCACCGCACGGACAGAAAAAGCCGTGCATATTCGGGCACCATCGCCCGAGTTGCAGCGGCTTTGAGGAAACGAATCAATTGCGGGGAACGATGTCGTCCTGACTTTTGAAGATGTGCCCAGCCTTGACCACGCCGCGCACCCGCGAGAGCGGATAGACCGAAGCGTGCGGCTCAATGACGGTGCCGGGGTTGAGCACGCTGTTGCAGCCGACCTCGACATGGTCGCCGAGGATCGCGCCGAATTTTTTTAACCCTGTCTCGTGCGCAACGCCGCCGAAGCGGACGATGACAAGCGATTTGTCGCTCTTGACGTTGGAGCAGATCGACCCCGCGCCCATGTGTGAATAGTGACCAAGGATGCTGTCGCCCACGTAGTTATAGTGTGGCACCTGCACCTTGTCAAAGAGGATGCAGTTTTTCAGTTCGGTCGAGTTGCCGACCACGCAGCCGCGCCCGACCAACACGCTCCCGCGAATAAACGCACCGGGGCGCACCTCGGTTCCCGCGCCAATGATGGTCGGTCCCGCGATGTAGATGTTCGGAAACAGCACCGCGCTCTTATGAATCCAAACCTCCTCGCTGGGGTGGTCATATTCCTCCGGTGAGAGCGTGGGCCCAAGCGCGCGCACAAACGACTTGATCTGCGGCAGCACTTCCCAGGGATATGTCGTCTCGGCGAAGAGTTTCCAAGCCTGCGTGGCGGAAAGATCGGCAAACATGTCTGCGTTTTTCATTGCGTGTATCGTCCTTTGTCTTGCTCAAATGTTGCCTATGCGCGTTCACGCACTCGCGTTTACGGGTTTTCCTGCGCGATGGAACGGAAGCGCGTATACTCGCCCTGCCAGAGCAGCTTAACCACGCCGGTTGAGCCATGTCGGTGTTTGGCGATGATAATTTGGCTTGTGTTGTCGCCCATCTCGTATTCCTGCGTGTCCATATAGGCGGCAGGACGATAGAGCAGAATGACCATGTCCGCGTCCTGCTCAATGGAACCGCTCTCGCGCAAATCGGAGATGACCGGCCGGTGGTCGGCGCGCGTGTCCGGGCCACGGTTGAGCTGGCAGAGCAGAATGATCGGCACATCCAGTTCGCGCGCAAGCAGCTTGAGCTGGCGCGTCATGTCGCTGATCTCCTGCATGCGGTTGCCGTCCTTTCGGCTGCCGCCTGCCTGCATGAGCTGGAGGTAGTCGATCACGATCATATCCAGCCCCGCGCGCGCGGAGAGCCGCCTGCACTTGCTGCGGATCATCGCAACATTTGCGCCGCTGGAATCGTCGATGAAGATTTTTGCGCGGCTCATGGGGTCCATAACCTCCATGAGCGCGTTCATCTCGTTGTTGCCGATGAGGCCTTCCTTGATGCGCTGGGAGTCCACAGACGCCTCCGTGCAGAGCATGCGCATGACGAGCTGTTCACTGCTCATCTCAAGGCTGAATACGACGACCGTGCGCGCGTTATGCACGGCGGCATACTGCGCCACGTTCATCGCAAAGCTGGATTTACCCATAGCGGGACGGCTCGCCACAATGATCAAATCGCTCTTTTGAAAGCCGTTTGTCATGCGATCGAGTTCAATAAATCCGCTTGGGATGCCCGTGATTTTGCCGCGCCGCTGCGCCAACTCGCCGATGAGGTTATATGCCTCCGGCACAATCTGCTCCATAGGAACCAGCGTGCCTTGCACCTTGCGCATGGAGATTTCGTAGATGCGCTTCTCGGCTTGGTTGAGCGTGTCGTCGAGCTCTCTCTCGTCGTCCATGCCGTCTCGCATAATCTCGCCGCCCGCGCGGATGAGCGCGCGTTGCGTGCTCTTGATCTCCACGAGGTTGATGTAATGCGAAACGTTGGCGGCGGTTGGCACAAACGTGACCAAATCGGTCAGGTAGGTCAACCCGCCCGCCATATCGAGTTTATTGTGCCGCTCCAGCTCCGCCGTGAGGGTCACGAGATCAACGGCGTTTCCGCCCGCACGAACATCCCGCATCGCGGCAAAGATCGTCGCGTTCGCGGGGACATAGAAGTCCTCCTCGCGCAGTTGCTCAAGGGAGACTTCCAGCGCGCCGCCGTCGATGAGCATACTACCGAGCACGGAGCGCTCAGCGTCGCTCACGTGCGGCAGTGTGGTCATCGTGCTGGTTTGCGGGTTGAATTCATATTGTTCCATCGGGTGCTCCGATCCATTTGCTGACAGGTTGGTTCTCTCTCTTGCCGCACTTGGCAGCGCTTGTGCCGCTTAGCACTTTTCGACGATGACCTTCACCTGTGCAAACGTGTTTTCATACAGACTCACGCGGACGGTATATTCGCCCAGCGCGCGAATGGGGTCCGAAAGCGAAATCTTCCTTTTGTCGATCTCGACCTGCTTCTGCTCGGCAATCGCCGTCGCGATTTCTTTTCCGGTGATCGCGCCAAAGAGATGCCCGTTTTCGCCAACCTTGGCTTTGACGGTGATCACAGCGCCTTCAAGCTGCTTTGCGAGTTCCCGCGCGGCAACGCCCGCCTGGAATTTCTTGTGCGCGGCTGCGCTCTTGGAGATGCTTGCGGCGTTGACCGCCTGTGCGTCCGCGGGGGTTGCCAGCTTGCGCGGCAGGAGAAAATTACGCGCGTAGCCGTCCGATACCTCGACGATTTCGCCCTTTTTGCCCGTTCCCTTAACGTCCTGTTCCAATAATAGTTTCATAGTGCTTTCTGTACCTCCTGCGTATAGTGTTCGATTGCGGTGCGCACTTGCGCCTCCGCCTCTTCGAGATCCGTATTCATGAGCTGCGCACCCGCCATGGTGAGGTGTCCGCCGCCACCGAGGCGTTCGCAGATGATCTGCACGTTGAGATTGCCCAACGATCGCCCGCTGACGCTGATGCTCTCGCCGTCGCGTCCGAGTACGAAGGCGGCTTCGATCCCCTTGATGCCGATGAGCTCGTCCGCCGATTTTGCGGCGATGAGCGGCGCGTTTTTAATCTCCTCGCCAACGCTGGCCAGCGCAACCCCGCCGGGCAGCAGCTCCGCGCTGCGCACAGTGGTTGCCACGTCGCCAAAGCTTTCCATATCGTCCTGAAACATCTGCTTGACCATGCTCGTGTCCGCGCCGTTTTTGCGCAGATAGCCCGCCGCCTCAAACGTGCGGGAACCGACGTTGAACGCAAAGTGCTTCGTATCGATCGTGATCCCCGCCAGCAGCGTACCGCAGACCAGCGCGGGCGGGCGGAGGTTTGCGTCAAAGTATTGCAGCAGTTCCGTGACGAGTTCACTCGTAGACGATGCCCTCGCCTCCAGAAAATGCAACGTCGGGTTGTCGATGTGGTCTGCTCCGCGCCGGTGATGGTCGATGATCACCACGCGCCCGGCAAGCTCTAAAAGCTTCGGCGCAACCAGCGAACCCACGCGCTGGGTGTCTACCACCACGAGCACGCTGGTCGGGCGCATGATGCGCTCCGCGTGTTCGGGCGTGATGAGCATGCTGGAAAACGCGTGGTTGTCGCGGATGAGCTCTAGTGCGTGCTCGATCATGTTGTTCTGCTGACCCAGCACGATATACGCGCGAGAACCCGCAAACTTCGCGCAGGTTGCGACGCCGAGCGCCGCGCCGATGCAGTCCATATCCGGACGGCTGTGGCCGACGATAAACACATCTCCCGTGTTGTCGAAGAGCTGCCTGAGTGCCTTGCTAAAGAGGCGCATCTTTACGCGGCTCTGCATCGCCTCCGGCTGCCGTCTGCCGCCGAAAAACACATATCCGCCGCCTTTTTTGATGACAGCCTGATCGCCGCCGCGGCCGAGCGCAAGCTCCATTGCCTGCCGCGCGCTCTCGTCCGCGCGGGTGACGCGATCCGCCGCGCCAACCGCGATGGAGAGCGACACCAGCATGCTCGTTCCCGTGTCGATGTTGTGCGCCTGTTCCAGCAGCGGAAAACGCGCATGCTCCAGCTTCGGCAGATGTTGTGCCTCAAACACCACGAAGAAGCGTCCGTTTTCATAGCGCCGGTAGACGCCGTCAATCTCCTTCATCAGATCGGACACCAGCCGCTCCACTTCGGAAAACACGCTGGTTTTATGAAACTGCACATCGGCGGAGAGCTCTTCGTAGTTATCGATGTAAATCAGCGCCACATACGGCATCTGCTCCTCAAATAGTCGCTGATAGTGCGCCGCCTCGGTGCGATCCAGCCAGTATTGAAAGAGCATCGAGCGCTCGTCCTTTTCGCGGTAGACGGGCACACTCATAATCTGATATACATTGCCCGCGTGTTCCATCGGCACAGCGACCAGCGGCGCATCAAAATCAAAATGCGGCTGCACACGGCAGATGTCCGGCTCGGCAAAAATCTTTTGCATACTCTCGTTGCGCCAGGCGATCGTACCGTTTCGCTCGACCAACGCGCAGGGAATCGATACCTGATTGACCAGTCGCGCCGCGATTTCGGAATTCTCGGAGAATACGTCGTCCATGCGCGCCTGCATGACGTGCTGCTGCTTGCGCTCAAGAAAGAAACTCACAAAAAACACGATCAGAGAAACGCCAAGCGCAGCTGTCGATGCAATCATCCGGTATGGCTGAAACCAGCCGGAGAAAAAAACAGCCGCGCAGAGCACGCAAAGCAGAATGCCAAGCGGCAGGAGAATCGTCTTTGTCTTCTTCATACCGTCTCTCCTTTGTGTGAAATTCGGTTGCGCCGGTTCTTCGGCCGCCTATGCAGCCGCGCGCGGCGGAACCCCGCGCATGCGATCCCGCAGGCGGAAGATCTGGTCAAAACAACCGATCAGCACCAGCGGATAGAGCACAAACTGATACAAAACGCCGAGCCCGACATATGTGAGCGTTCGCGCGAGCGTTATGTTTTTCTGTGCGCGGACGATGAAGAAATCCACCACGCTGACCCCCTGCAAAAACAGCGGGATCGCCAGAAGCACGTTTGCCGTAATGCCGAATCCTTCCGCAAACGGCAGCTCCGCAAGCTCCAGAATCAGCGAGAGAATCAGCATCGCAAACAGTCCGAGCGTCATGCTCCGCGGCAGGGTCCAGTCTCGAAATGCGCGCATCGGAGAAAGCGAAATCTGCGTCTGCTTCCGGCAAAAGAGGCGAAAGAAAAGCAGGTTGGACAATCCGAGCACGCTGGAAAAAATGCACAGCACCGCGACAAAACTGGTCGGCACGGCGGCAACCATCGCATCCATCGCGTCCAGAATCAGCTTGACCCCGTCGGAATTGAGCTGCGGTATCTGCGCAGCGGCGGAGCGGTAAAAGTTGCTCATTGCGCTAAGCGATGTTTGGATGTCCGCAAACGCGCCTCTGCCTCCCAGCACGCCGGGCAGGCAAAGAGCAACATACAAACCCACGAGAAACACCCCGCAAAGCAGCAGCACGGTCTCAGAGTTGGAAAACCCGTGCGTGAGCAGCACATAGACCAGCACCGCGGCAAGCAGCGCCGCGCCGGAGAGCCCCGCCGCAACGACGACAGGATTGAGCACAAACGAGCCTGCCGCAAACACGACAGCGGGCAGGAGCATCAGATACGGCTTCGTGCGCGCACCGGCATATGCCCAGAGCGCGGGCGCAAGGGTCAGCAGCAGCGGCACATATGCCGCAAAAAGCGCGATGACGGCGGCAAGAAGCAGTATCAGCCAGCCAGTTTTGCGCGCGCGGGGTTGTTGTTGGTTAAAATTTTCCATGTCATCATTTTATCGTCCAGCGTGCAATTGCGCAAGACAAAGCAAGCCCTCTTTTCCTTAATTGTTTCCACAAATAGAGATTCGGGAGAAAACAAGCCGGAAGCACGCGCCTCCGGCTCAATAATCGTTCGCACAACAGCTCCCGCGTTATGGCGCAACCGCCGCCCGCGCGGCAACCGCGCCCTGAATATCCCACGTGCCGAGCGAAAGCTTGACCAACAGCACGCGCTTGACGCTCTCGTCAATTCGTTCCTGCGTTAGCCTGCCGTCCGCCGCCGCGGCGTTGAGCGCATCCACGATTGCCTGCTGCTTTTCGGAAACCGCGCCGCAGATGATGATATCCCCGCCCGCAAGGAGGAATCGCACCGCAGCATCGCCGACTTCATATCGCGTCGTGAGCCCGTCCATGCGGAAATCGTCACTGAGGATCAACCCGTCAAAGCCCATTTGCGTGCGCAAGAGGTCTGTCATGATGGGTTTGCTCATGCTGGCGATATCGGTACCGTCCAGTGCGGGATAGAGCACATGCGAAATCATAATCGCATCCACGCCGCTAGCAATCGCGCTCACAAACGGCACGAGATCATAGTTTGTAAGTGCCTCAAGCGATTTGTCCACAACGGGTGTAACCGCGTGGGAGTCCTCGTTTGTGCCGCCATGTCCGGGGAAATGTTTCGCGCTGGAGAGACAGCCCCCCGCGTGGAGCCCTTCGATCACCGCGCTGCCGATGCCCGCGGCGATGGTTGCATCCTCGGAGATGATTCTCGTTTCGAGGAAGGTGTCCATCGGGTTTTCTGAAACATCCAGCACGGGCGCAAGGTCCATGTTGATGCCGACGCTGATGAGTGCCGCGCCGATGGTTTGAAACTGCTCCTTGGCAAAGTCCGTGTCCCGCCGTCTCCCGAGGGAGCGCGCGGAGACCGGCTGCGGCTTCCAGCGGAAGCGTACCACGCTGCCACCTTCCACATCGATGCCGACGAGCGGCGGAATGTCGTTGTTGACGTTGGTTGCGATGTTGGAAGTCAGGGTTTTCGCCTGGCCAAATCCGCCGTCGCTGTTGCCGCTCTTGATGTTTGCGCCATAGAGAATCGCATTGCCGACGGCGTAGTTGCCCCAGATTTCGCGAAACGGGTTTTGCACTTCCGATGTGCCGGAGAAGCCGAACATCACGAGCTGGCCGAGTTTTTCCTGCGTACTCATGGTGGTCATATAGCGATCCACCCATTCCTCCGCCGTCGCGGGCGCAATCTGTGGCGTCGGCGTCGGCTCCGGCGTTGCGGTTGCCTCCGGCGCGGGCGTTTGCTGCACCGCGTCCGGGGTTGCGATCTGTTCATCCGGCTCCGCGCGCCAAACATCATACTGTATCGCGGGAATCACACCAAACAGAACCCCCAAACCCAAACCAAGCAGGAGGGCAAGCACCATTAGCGCGAGCAAAATTTTCTTAAACGCGTTTCCGAACAAAGGTGTACTCCGTTTCCAGATGATTCGAGCCAATGGAATCTCGCGCTCCGGCAAACTGTTTTTTGCACGAGAGCCGCACGAGGACAACATAAAACAATCGCGCCTATGCGTGATTTTTGTACATTATACCCCTTTCGCGTTCAAAAAGTAAACCTCGTGTTGTGAAACGAACGATGGCTTTTCTTTCGTTTGCTTCGGGCAAACGGAGCAAAACCTGCTGTGTTTTGCGGGTTTTCGCCTTGCAAAATAGATCCGCGCCGTACTACAATAAAGATAGATCCGCAGGATGCAAACACAGGCGGAAATTCTGAATACACGGGAGCGTAAGAACGAACGATGGATGGTCAAACAGCCGATCGCGCAACGCAGGCACAAGCGGAAACGCTGAAGATGGATACGTTTTCCAAGATTGAATACAAGCGCCCGGACATGGGTGCCATCAAAAAAAAGCTCAAGGAGCTGCTCGAACAGCTCAAGAGCGCAAAGAGTTATGAAGAGGCGCGCGCGGCTTATCTTGCCTCCGAGCAGGAAAGCGGGCATCTGGAGACGGCCTATGTGGTTGCCAGCATTCGCAATACGCTCGACACAACAGACAAGTTTTACGACGGCGAGATGCAGTTCTTCAACCGCGCGATGGCGCAGCTCATGCCGGTGAGTAAATCCTTCACCGAAGCGCTGCTGAATTCGCCGTTTCGCACGCGCTTTGAGCGGGAGTTTGGCCAGCAGCTCTTCACGCTCGCCCAGATCGACCAGAAGACGCAGAGCACGAAGATCATCTCCGACCTGATCCGCCAGGGCAATCTGGAAAACGAATACAAAAAGATCACCGCCGCATGCAAAACCACGTTCCGCGGCGAGGAGGTCAATTTTTACGGGCTGCTCAAGCACATGGAAAGCGCCGACCGCGAGGAGCGCAAGGAAGCGTATCTCGCCTGGGCTAAGCTGTATGAAGGCATCTCGGAAAAGCTGGATCACCAGTATGACAAGCTCATCAAGGTGCGCATCCACATGGCCAAGAAACTCGACCTGCCGAACTATACTACGCTGGGCTATCTCAACATGCATCGTGCGGACTACGGCCCGGAGGAAGTCGCGCGCTTCCGCGAACAGGTGCGCACGATCATCGTCCCTGCTGTTGCCAAGCTCAAGCAGGAGCAGGCGAAGCGCCTTGGCGTAGAAAAACTCAAGTACTATGACGAATCCTGCATCTTCCCGGACGGGAACGCAGACCCCATCGGCGGAGAGAGCGTACTGGTGCCCATCACACAGAGAATGTATCGCGAAATCTCTCCTGAGACAGGCGAATTCTTCGATTTCCTCTCGCGTTACGGGTTGTTTGATCTGGAAACGCGCCCCGGAAAACACCTCGGCGGCTATTGCACGTATCTTTACGACTATAAAGCGCCGTTCATATTCTCCAACTTCAACGGCACGGCAGCGGATGTCAACGTCCTCACGCACGAAGCAGGGCACGCCTTTGCCGGCTATACCGCCATGCGCAGCCAGCCGATTGCAGCCTACTTGAGCTCCACGAGCGAGGTCAACGAAATTCATTCCATGACCATGGAGCATTTTGCGTATCCGTTCCTCAAGGACTTCTTCGGTCAGGAGAGCGTGGAAAAAGCCAAGTATGCGCATCTTTCCGCCGCGCTGGCCGTGATCCCGTATCTTGTGAGCGTGGACGAGTTCCAGCACCGCGTCTATGAAAAACCCAAGATGAGCGCAAAAGAGCGCCGCGCGGTCTGGCACGAAATCGAGCAGACCTATCTGCCTTGGCGGGATTATGACGGCGTGTCCTTCCTCGAAGAGGGTGGTTTCTGGATGCAGAAGCAGCACATCTTCCTCTACCCGTTCTACTATGTGGACTATGCCCTCGCACAGGTTTGCGCCTTCCAGTTCTACGGGCGGATGAAGCAGGATCACAAGGATGCGTGGGAATCATATCTCGCGCTCTGCCGCGCAGGCGGGAGCAAAGGGTATTTCGATCTGCTGCATCTTGCAAAGCTCGACATACCGTTCGAAGATGGCAGCGTCGAGAAAGCCGTTCGCCATGTTATTGACGAGCTGAACCTGTAAATTTGGTTGAAGATGACGGCATCGAGAAAGCGATGCGTCGTGTTATTGATGAACCAAACCTGTAACGCAATGCCACACAACACAACGCCCGTGCTCGATTTGCAAGAGTACGGGCGCTGTTTTTCGAGAAAACATGATTCCCGGAATACTTATATTGAACGCATTCAAATAGTCGATTATATGTAAACAAGTTGTGAGTTTTGCCGTTGGGATTGAATCGGAACGATTTGATGTGATATTATGGTTGCGTTTTACAGAGTGTATTTTATTTGGATATAAAGAGGAGTAAATCATGTCAAAAGTCATGAAGATCGTGCTGATCATCCTGCTGGTTCTGATACTGGCTGTGATTGGTGTCGGCGTCTATGTGCTCACCAGTGTCCGTGCGGATGCGGTTGAGACCGTCGAAAAACCCGTTGACCTCGTTGCATCGGAAGAACCGCAAACGATCACCGTGGTTTCCGAGGAACCCACCCCGACCCCGACGGAAATGCCGATCTATGAGGAGACCTCCAAGGTCGATAGCATCGTCAACATCCTGCTGGTTGGCACAGACTCGCGCAGCACAACGGCAACCGACGCGGCAGAGGGTCGCTCGGACTCCATGATGCTCGCCTCAATCGACACCAACAAAGGCACCATCACGCTGGTTTCCTTCATGCGTGATTCCCGCGTCCACCGCATCGGCAAGAGCGGCAAATTCACGTTCTACAACCGTCTCAACGGCGCGTTCAGCGGCGGATACGGTGGCGGCGGCCCCGGCGAGCTGATCAACACCCTCAACGAAAACTTCAAGCTCGACATTCAGGAGTATATTACCATCGGGTTTGACGGCTTTGCGGCGATGATCGACAAGATCGGCGGTCTGGATGTGGATTGCGATCAGGCGGAGATCAACTTCATCAACGACCGCATCAAGGGCGACTATGTCAACGAGCCCGCCGTCGTGCGTTCGGCACAGGTCATCAAGGATGCCCCCGGCGTAATTCATCTCGACGGCGCGCAGTGCCTCATCTACGCCAGAAACCGCCACACGGGTGCGGAAGGTGGACAAGGCAACGATTATGACCGCGTCAATCGCCAGCAGGAGATCATCCAGCTCGTGTTCGAAAAGGTCACCAAGCAGATGAACGAGCAGAGCGTTCTGGCGCTGATCTCGTTTGCAACCCAATATGTTTCGACCAATATGAAGCTCGAAACCATGACCGATCTTGCCAAGGTATTGCTCTCCAAGGGCATGAGCTTCAACAAGAGCGCGATTCCGGCGGCGGGCAGCTATCACAACTTTGTTGACGAAGAGGGCAACAAGACCGACCAGCTAGAGTTTGACCTCAAGCAAGCGGCAACCGATCTGAACACCTTGATCTACGGCAGTTCGTTTGTCCCGACCCCCACCCCGGCAAAGTAAGGCATCCCAACGCAATCAAAACCGCTGCACACGCGCTGTGCGGCGGTTTTTTCTCTGTCACGATTCCAAATATCTACTACTGCGAGATGTCTTTATCATGCTATACTAGGCGCATGAAACGTATTTTTGCTTGCTTCTTTGTATTGATTGTCGCGCTGTCGTTTTTTTCCTGTGTCGATAGCGCGCCTGCCGCGCCTGCCGCGTCTCCGGCGGCAGCGGCGGCGGTTACACCGCGGCCAACCCCGGTGCCGGAACATCCGCGCATGATCGCGGTCTTCGGTGCGGAGGAGGTTCCCGCGTTCCTTGCGGGTGTAGAAGCCGCGGCAAAGGACAGTGGTATCGTGATCAAACCCGTCAGCGGCGGCCTTACCGCGCTCTCGTCCTATGTGCCGGAGGGCGATGCCGTCGCGCTTGTCTATCTCTCCGGCATGGCGACGCTGCCCAAGTCGTCCATCCTTATGTTTGTTTTCGCGGCGGAAGGACAGCCGCTCTCCTCCGACCTGCCGCAGCTGCGCTATGATGCCACCGGCTCGGCCAAGCTTGCGTTGGAAAACGCGCTGAACTATCCGCCGCATCTGGCACCCGTACGGCTGATCGGGTTGTTTTCGAGCCAAGCCAGCCCTGCCTATCTGCTCTGGTCGGAGGCAAAGACAGCAGGCACGGTGTTTGCCAAAGAAGAGTTTTTTGCCGACACATCCGAAGTCGCGCTAGCCGATTGGCTTGCGGACGTCTTCTCGCGCTATTATCCCGGCATGCTGGACGCGGTCTATGCGGAAACCGGCGCGCTTGCCACCGCAGCTGCAGATGCGCTTGCGGGGCTCGGACGGGACGATTTGGAAGTATTCTCCGCGGGTACGGATGCCGATGCCGCAGACAAACTCTCCCCAATCCTCGTCTGCGTGGTCGGCATCAATCAGGCGGACGCGGGCGCGCGCTGCTTTGCGCAGGCGCAGAAACTGCTCGCGGGTGAATCTGCCGAGAGCGGAACGCTCCAGCCGGACTCCCTCTGGTACGCCGCCAAGCCATAATGCACCAGCCATCACAAAAGGCGCGGAACTCCGCGCCTTTTTGCTTGTTGTTGTTTTGGCTCATTCTGCTGCAATCGATCTCACGCAGTTCACGGTTTGAGGATCACGCCCCAGCCTTTTATAACGCGGTTGGGCTTCACATAGCCCATCACGTTTTGATACACAATCTTGATCCAGCCGTCCTCCGTCGTCTCCAGGACCTTCACAGACACGCGCGCAGGCGCTTTGACCAGTTTCTCCGCCGCGAGGTTTGGCTCGGCATAGAGCCACTCCGTGGTCTTGAGGATGTCTGCGTCCTCTTTGGTGTCCATCACGCCCTGCTGATAGCTGATGTACCCGCGCAGAACATAGCCTTCCTTTTTGCCGAAGCGCACCTTCACCCAGACTTCACTCTCGATGAGCACCTCCAGCTCATCGCCAACCTGCAGCCGCGCAACACTGTCAAACGTGCTTCCGCTGCCCTTTCGCAGGCGCGCGCCTTCCACCGTCACCCAAACGTGCGGATTGGGCAGCTCGTCTGTCTCATCTGTGATGGTCTTTTGGAACGCGTTGTAGTCAGCAAACTTCATCTTGCTCTTGAGTGCGCGCCTAAGCTCCTTGTTGGCTGGTTCATCCGCGCTGATTTCGACGGTTGTGCCCGGGCATGCATAATAATAGAGCCACCGCGCATCTTCCACATACAGCCGCACACAGCCGTGGGACACTTTGTTGCCCATATCGCTGTAGGCTTGCCGATCCATCGCATCGATGTCGCGCTTATTGAACAGGATCGAGTGAAAATAGATGCTCCCGACAATCTGTACCCAATAGCGCGCATAGGCGCTGCTGAAATTCGCAAACTTGCCGAAGCGCTCCCGCCCGCCGATCTTCCAAATCCCGCGCGGGGTTGGTGTTGCCTCGTCCTCCGGGTCGGCTTCGTCAATATCCGTGCGCCCGCTGGAGCAGAGGAACCGGCGCACAACCTTGGTATAGTTGCCCGCCTCGTCGCGCTCAAACACGGTGATGATCTGGTTCTTCAAATCCAGCAGGATATAGTATTTATCGGGGTCTTCGTTCTTGAGTGGATCGAGCGCATGCGCGCGCCCGGGCAGGAGCAAAACGGAGCACAGCACCACCAAAGCCACAAGAAATACAGCGATTCTTCGCATTTCGTTTTCCCCTTCCCGGAATAAGTCAATGCGCGGGAAAGGCATTTTTCGCCAATCCCGCGCATCTATGTTGTTGTGTGTGCCGCTTTACTGCATCTTAGAATACATGGTACGCACAGATGAAGTGCCTGCTCCAATATCCGCCGGAGCTCAGCACGGAGGACGACTGACGCACCTGGCCCTCCGAAGAGCTCGCGTCGATCATCTTCCCGCCGCCGAGATAGATGCCGACATGGCCTGTCGAGTCAGACTCGCCGGAGAACACGAGAATATCGCCGCGCTGGATCGATCCCATGTCGGTAAAGCGAGAATATCGCGAGGTGGAGCGCCACATGATAGACGTCATGTAGCTCGTGCTCACGCCTGCGTTCTTGAGGCACCAGTAGACGAAGCCGGAGCAGTCAAACGTGTTCGGGCCTTTTGCGCCGCGGACATACTTACTGCCGACCTTGCTCTCCGCAAGGGCAACGAGCTTCTCCACGCCCACCTTATCCGATACGCCACTGGAAGAACTGCCGGACGATCCGCTGCTGGAGCTGCCGGAAGAGCTCTTTCCGCTCGTTTTCGTCTCCTTCTTGGTGGAGGGCGCACTCGCGGCCTTCTTGGCGCTGGAGGAGTTCATCATTGTGAGGGTCACGCCGCCGACTTTGCCGTCCGCGCTCAGCCCTGCCCGTTTCTGGAACGCCTTCACCGCGTCCTCGGTAATTTCGCCGAAATATCCTGTCGCGTTCGCGCTGGAAAGATAGTTCAGCTTCGCCAGGCGCGTTTGCATGTTTTTCACGTCCGTGCCGTAGTCGCCTAGCTGCATGACCATCTCCTGCGCATCGCCGGAGAGTATCATGTCTCGGGTGACAGGACCCAGCGCGCCGTCTCTTGTGAGACCGTTTGCCTGCTGGAACGCTTTGATCGCGGAGACAGTCGCCTTGCCCATCACGCCGTCAGGTTTGAAGGTGATGTAGCCGAGGCGCTTGAGCGCGGTCTGGCAGTCTTTGATGACCTGGTTCTCATCGCCAAGACGGAACGCATTGCCGACCACGTCTTCACCATAGAGCATTTCAAGCGTCTTGGAGCCGACCTTGCCGTCCGCTTTCAAGTCGTTTTTCTTTTGAAATTCCTTTGCGGCGGATTCGGTTTTCTCGCCAAACACGCCCTGAATATTTGCTTTGTTGTCCAAATAGCCGAGTTCATAGAGACGCTGCTGCACGCCCTCGACATCCGGGCCAGAATCGCCAAGCTGCATGACGTAAACCTTCGCCTCTGCATTCATGAGCATGTCGTAGGTCGCCTGCCCGCAGATCCCGTCTTCTCCGAGTCCGTTGTGCCGCTGAAAACTCTTGAGCGCGCTCTGTGTGAGCGGGCCGAAGTGCTCGGTCGGTTCATCGGAGTCCATATAGCCGAGTTCCATCAGTCGGGACTGGATCGTGGAGATAATCGCTCCATCGTCGCCGGATTTCACCTCTGCGGTGAAGGTTGGCGCGGTGGAGGCCAGCGCATCCTGCGCCTGTACATCCGCCGGAACCGTTTCGTTGCTGACGTCGGCCGGTACTGTTCCATCCGGCGCGGTCTCGCCCGTCTCAACGCCGTCCTGTGTCGGGTTGTCCAGCGCGGTCTGCTCGGTCTCCAACGCGGTGAATGCGGCGAGCTGCTCGCCTTGATCCGCTTTCGTCGGCTTGCCCGGCAGCGCAATCGCGAGGATTACAACCGTGATAAGCACAAGCCCGAATGCGCCGCTTCCGATGAGCAGCGTGCGATGCGGCAGCCGCATCAAGAATGCGTATATCTTTCGCACACCCAGATAGATGCCGCGAGCCACTACGCGCAACGCGGTTAGCAATGCTTTTTGAATTGTCTGCCAAACGTTTTTCGCCGTGGCAGGCTCGTTCTTGTCGTTCTTTTTGCTCGCCGTCTTCTGCGCGTCGAAGATGGATTTCTGCTGTGCAAACCCGAGGTCATTGACCGCAAGCGTGCTGTCAAAGCCCATCGGCTCTTCGGGATGTTCTTCCACCTCGATCAACTTCGCGCCAAAGGCTTGCAGGTTCTTGCCGAGCTTTTTGAAGAACTTCTTGAGTTTAAACTTCTTTTTCTTCTTCTTTTTGGGCATATCTGCCGTATACGTGCGCGCGTCATACGCATCCCGTGCCGGTTTCTGCGGGGCATAGTCGGCTCTGCGCTGAGACGCTTCGCGGCTCTTACGCGGGTCGCGCTCTTGTGCAGTATAGGAACGTTCGAAATCGGATTTCTTGTGGTGTTCCCCGCCGCGGTGCTCTTTGCCGTGGGCAGAGGGCGCCTTTGTGCGCGAAGAAGACGCGGAGGCAGTCTTTTTCTGCACGGCGCCGTTTTTCACTGGTTTTTTTTGCGCAGGTTTGGCCTGCATGTGCTTTCGATCAATACGGGGATCAGTAGGCACGATTCGACTCCTTTCGGCATGCGGCGCGTGTTCGCCGCCGCCTATCCATCCAAATCATGTGTCATGCTGAAGTAGCAATTCGACATTTGTGTTGCATGCAGGCAAGTCCCGCAGGTGTAATGGTATGGTACGAAACCATGATGAGTATAACAAGCAATCGTGACATTGCCTTGAACTTTTTCTTAAAAATCCTAAAATACGAATCACGTGATCTGCGTCAACCGTCGTAATATTCCCCGCGGCGATAGTCATAGATCGCGGCGTTGTATTTCTTCAGGTCGTCCAGCACGCGCCCGGTGCCGAGCGCCACGCAAGAGATCGGGTCTTCCGCAATCCGGCAGGGCACGCTCGTGCGCTCGGTCACATAACGGTCAAATCCCGCCAGCAGCGCACCGCCGCCCGTGACCACGATGCCCGCGCTTGCAATATCCTTGGCAAGCTCCGGCGGCGTGCGTTCCAGCAGCCCGCGCACACGCTCCATGATCGCACCAAGCGGTTCGCTCAGCGCATCGACCATCTCGTTTGTGCCAATCGGGATCGCCTCCGGCAACCCTGTCACTACGTTTCTGCCACGCACCTCGATCACGCGCTGTTCCTTTTCCGTGTGCGCACGCCCGTAAGCAATCTTGATGTCCTCCGCGTTGCGCTCGCCGATATAGAGGTTGTGCTTGCGTTTCATATAGCGCCGCACCGCGTCGTCAAACTTGTCTCCCGCCATCTTGATGGAGTCCGAAATCACGGTCGCTCCGTGCGAAATCACCGCGATGTCCGTCGTTCCGCCGCCGATATCGAGCACCATATGCCCGGTGGGTTCGTTGATGTCGATTCCCGCGCCAATAGCGGCGGCAATCGGCTCCTCGATAAGATAGGTGTAGCGTGCGCCCGCCTCGTCCGAGGCTTCGATGACGCAGCGCTTCTCCGCCTCTGTCACGCCGGAGGGAATGCAAACCACCGCACGCGGGCGATAGAGCAGACGCGTTCCGACTACCTTTTGGAAAAAATAGCGGAGCATGCGCGCCGTGACGTCAAAGTTGGAAATCACGCCATCACGCAGCGGACGGATGACGATGGTGTCCGCGGGTTCGCGTCCCATCATCTTGCGTGCGTCCTCGCCGATTGCAACAATGCGCCCCGTCACGCGTTCCAGCGCGACGACGGAAGGCTCCTTGAGCACGATCCCCTTGCCCTTGACAAACACGAGCGTTGAGGAGGTGCCGAGGTCGATTCCAATGTCGGACGTATCAAACAAACCCATCTTACTTATAACCTGCTTTCGCGTGATCCACCCGGACAGATATGTCCTATGTTATCGATCAATTTTAACATGCAGGGATAACGGGTTCAATCAAACAAAGTGTGAACGGAATATGAAGCATCCCAATAGATAGGCTCCACCGTGTATTCGATGGAGCCTTATGAAGCACTGGTTTCTCTTCGGCGCTTTTTGTTACGCCTCTTTTGCCAGCGGGCGATCCAGAATCACCTTTCGCATCACTTCGCCAATCGGTGCGTTGATCGTCAGTGTTGCGCTGCCGTTTCGGCTCGTTTTACCGAGATTAATGACGATTAGGTTGCGCCCGTGGAAATAGTCCACCAATCCAGCCGCAGGATAGACCGCAAGCGAGGTTCCGCCGATGATCAGCGTGTTGGCCTTGTCCATCTGAGAGATGGCAACGTGCAGAACCTTTTCGTTGAGCGGTTCTTCATAGAGCACCACATCCGGTTTGATGATTCCGCCGCAGCCGCAGGTTGGAATTCCGGTCTTGCTCATCACATCCTGCAGGCTAAACGATCTGCCGCATGTCATGCAATGGTTGCTGTTTGCGTTGCCGTGCAGCTCCAAAACCGTTCTGCTGCCGGCTCTTTGATGCAACCCGTCGATATTTTGCGTGATTACGGCAGAGAGCGCGCCTTCCCGCTCCATCTTTGCCAGCGCGCGGTGGCAATCGTTCGGCTGCGCCGCAGGATAGAGCAAAAACTTGCGGTAATATTCAAAAAACGTCTCGGTGTGCTTCAGAAAAAAAGAACGGCTCAACAGGGTTTCTGGCGGAAAGCCGTAGTCCCGTATGGCCGCAAAAACCCCGTCGCTGGATCGAAAATCCGGAATCCCGCTCTCGGTTGATGTTCCCGCTCCGCCAAGAAAGACGGTGCGCCCCACACAGGCGAGAATTCTCCTGAGTTCTTCAATCTTGGGCAGCTCGCTGGCATTGATCATGTTTTCACACTTTCCTGTTCGTCTGGATGTGATCAGGGAGAGCAGCCGCAAAAGCGAACCATTCGCGCGGCTCTCTTGTGTCAACAGAGGGTGGTCTGATTGTTATCGTACGAATTTAGAATCGTATCATGGTTGCTTTGGTAATCTTGTATTTACAGGCTTTGACTGCGCATTACCATATGGAACAGAATCCTTTTTTATATTGTAACACGATTTTAGCTGCGCGAACGCGTTTTTTGATTGATTGGAGCAATTTGTTCACTTTGCCTTACGGGTGAGCGGTTTTCATCATGCAAATCACGCTCATACAATGTAAATTGTGAGCAAACAGCAAATTTCAGAGGAAACATTGGTTCCAGATTCTCCTCTGGTGGATTCTCTGAAAAAGCTATGTTAGAATAGTTGCATGGTAACGAGATTTTACAATGCGAGAATATTGCCGCTGGATGGAGCCACCGCGCTCTTCTCCGGCGAGCTTGTCGTTTCCGGCGAACGCATCGCTTTCCTCGGCAAAGAGGGCGGTTATGCTGGCGCCGCCGATCGCGAGATTGACTGCCGCGGGAACCTACTTATGCCGGGTTTCAAAAACGCGCATACCCACAGCGGAATGACATTTTTGCGTTCGCTCGCGGATGATCTGCCGCTGCAAAGTTGGCTCTTTGAGCAGGTCTTCCCCAAGGAAGCGCAGCTCACGCCCGACGATGTCTACATTCTCACAAAGCTCGCCATCATGGAGTACCTCACGAGCGGCATCACCATGATGTTTGACATGTATTTTGCGCGGGACAGCATCGCCGCCGCCGCAATCGACACCGGCTTTCGCGCCGCGCTTGTCGGCTGCGCAAACGATTTTGGTGGCACCGCGCAGGAGACGGCGGACGAATACGCAAAGTTTTCCAAGCTTGATCCTTTGATCTCCTATCGTCTCGGGTTCCATGCGGAATATACCAGCAGCGAGCCGCTGATGCGCGATCTTTCGGCTCTGGTGCAGCAACTCAAGCAGCCGTTTTATACCCATCTCAACGAGACACGCGCAGAGGTGGAAAGCTGCGTTGCACACAGCGGCATGCGCACGATTGAATACCTCGATTCCCTTGGGTTGTTCAACTATGGCGGCGGTGGCTATCATTGTGTGCATGTGTCCGAGCGCGAGATGGACATCATGCAATCTCGCGGCATGCGCGTGGTCACCTGCCCCGGCAGCAACACGAAACTCGCCAGCGGCGTTGCACCCGTCTACGAGTACCTCAAGCGCGGCATACCGGTTGCCATCGGTACCGATGGACCAGCAAGCAACAATTGCCTAGACTTCTTCCGCGAAATGTTCCTCACCACGGGGTTGCAAAAGCTTTCCCATGGTGCGGAAGCGGTGGACGCGATGGATGTGCTCACGATGGCGTGCAGAAACGGCGCCTATGCCTGCGGATTTGATGATTGCGACTCTCTCGCCGTCGGCAAGCAGGCGGATCTGATCCTCATCGATCTCCAGCAACCGAATATGCAGCCACTCAACAACATTGAAAAAAATATCGTTTATAGCGGAAGCAAGCAGAACGTCGTTCTCACGATGATCGCCGGAAAGGTGCTCTATGAGCGCGGTGAATTCCTGATTGGCGAAGACCCGGCGCGCATCTATGCCGAAGCAAACCGCATCATCCGAGGGATGAAATAGCGCTTGATTTGGTTTTATCGTATCGTATAAGGATTTTTCTCGATGAACTACCTGGACAAAATCGCACTCTTGTTCTCCGGCTGGAATGAAACGCTCATTTGGTCCGTTTTGCAAGGGCACATGGGCTATGCAATGGCCAACCACCCCGAAACGCCGACCGCAGCACAGGCTGTGGTAGGCGACTTCTGTTTCCTCGCAGGGAAGCCCAGCGCGTCTTTCGCGGCAAAAGCTGCCGCGCGCGAAATCGTCCCGCAAAACGAGGAGTGGAGCGAGGCAATCGAGCAGGCATTCGGCAGCCGCGCACAGAGAAGACTGCGTTATGCGATTCGAAAAGAGCCGGATGTCTTCTCACATGAGAAACTGCAAGGCTATGTTGATTCGCTGCCAGCGGAGTTTGATATTCGCTTGTTTGACGAGGACATCTGCCGCAGGAGCATCCAGGAGGATTGGTCGCGTGATTTTTGCGGCTGTTTTGCGAACGAGCAAGATTTTCTCTCCCGCGGGGTCGGTGTTGCCATTCTGCACGGCGGCGTGTTTGTGTCCGGCGCCAGCAGTTATAGCGTCTATGACGGCGGGTTCGAAATCGAGATCGACACCAAGCCGGAGTACCGAAGGCAGGGTCTGGCAACCGTCTGCGCCGCAAAGCTGATTCTCACCGCGCTGGAACGAAATCTCTACCCCAGCTGGGACGCGTTTGACCTGCGGAGCGTTGCTCTGGCGGAAAAGCTTGGCTATCATGTGGATCATCCGTATATCATCTACATCCTGAAGGATTAAATACTTTAGTTAACCCGTTGCATCCAACAACTCCAGTCATCAACAAACCCCGGCAGGATTACTCCTCGCCGGGGTTTTGCTTGCGTGTTGTCTTGCTTAATCGTTAACCCATCACAGGGACCGGCTTGGTTGCGTTGCGCTTGCGGAAGAGGTTCTTTCGCTCTTTGGTGAGGAACGCAACCGTGTCCTTGATGGTCGCGCTGATGTCGCGCGGCTTGTAGCCAAGGTCGCGGCGAGCTTTTTCGTAGGTGAAGCGCGCGTTGCTGGTCAGCGTATAGAGCGTATAGCGCGTGAAGAGCGGCGACTCATGACGGATTTTGTAGTAGAGCTCCGCAATCGGTGCGGTAAGCTTCGCAAACCACAGCGGCAGCACGGTGTTGATCTTCTTGCCGCCGGTTACGCGGGCAAGGGTGCCCAGCAGCTCGCGCACGGGAATGTAACGGTTGGAGAGGATGTAGCATTCGCCTTTCTTCCCCCTGTCCGCCGCGGCAATGACGCCGCTTGCAACATCGCGCACATCGACAAAGTCATAGCCGCCCTCAACGCACGCCGTCAGCGAACCGTTGAGATAGCTAATGACCATCTGCGTCAGGTGGCCGTGGCCGTAGTCGTTGGGCCCGATGATGCCGGAGGGATGGATGATGGTTGCGTCCAGTCCCGCCCGCGCCGCGTCGAGCACAATCTGTGTTGCAGCGGCTTTGGTCTTGGCGTAGAGGCCAATCACCGCCTCCGCCTGGAAGCCTTCCACCTCGTGGATCACGTTGCCGTGCGGCAGCTCCGGCAATGCATGGACAGAGCTGATGTACACAAGCTTTTTCACGTTGTGCTCTTTGCAGAGGCTCACGACGTTTTCCGTACCGTGGACGTTGACATCCACCACGCGCTGGTCATATTTGGTTGCGACGGAGACAATCCCCGCGCAATGGATAAAGTAAATCTCGTCGTCCGGCTTCAACCCGTAGAACAACGGCTCCATCGACTGCTTATCCCGCACGTCGCCTCGGACGATGGACACCGCGTCGCCATAGAGCATGGTCACGTCCTCGTTTGGCAGGGCAAAGCCGCGCACGGTTTCGCCCGCGGAAAGCAGCTCCCGCGCAACCGTATTGCCTAGGTGCCCGCCGATGCCGGTAATCATATACACTCGTTTCATGAGAAATCCGCCTCACTTTCATGGTCTCAAAACGAAAAATGGTTCGTTCACGTTCTCTTCTATTGCTATGCTGCTATCATATCCGCTCAATGTTACGGGGCTATTACGAAAAACCGACGATCTGCCGACAACTTTACGTCTTTTTTATGAAGCAGTGCATTCTTGTTGTCAAATCAGGAAAATGTGCCTAATATGGCACTTTTTCACCTTATACCATGCATTTTATCAGTGCTTTTTCAAATAATGCTCAAGCAGTATTCAACTTTTCATCAAGTGGCTGGCGCGCAAAAAAGGCGGAGAGTCTTGCTCCCCGCCCTTTGCTTGGATTGTGTTTTTACTTCTCGATTCGGATCGTGCGCTGGAATGCTTCGTTGAAGTCTTCCGGAATCTGCACACGGAGTACTTCCTCCCCGCGCATGGTCACGATTACGGTGTTCTTGCGCATCTCTTTGCTGAGCGATTTTGCAATCTTCAGGTCGCAGTATTCGCCACCGTTGAGATGCTTGTCATCCAGCTTGATGATGAGTTCCTTTTTGCGGAACTTGATGCGGCGCAGGGTGCGGAGCTTCTTCTCCGTGCTGCCGAATGCGCCGACCACCGTTACGGTGATGTTGTGTCCTGCCAGCAGGAGCAGGAAGAAGAGTCCTGCCAGCGCTGCAATCACGGCAACCGCCGCAGCCGTCACGTTGTCTCCCGACGAGCGAATCGACCGCGCGAAGATATCCCGCATGGTGACGCGCACTTCAACGGTGCGAATGTTTCCGTCCGCGTCCATCGCCTCGATCACATAGGTGCCGGGGCCGACATCCTCAAGCGTGAGCGTCTCGCTCCATTCCTTGCCGGGCAGGCGGATCTTCACGGTGTCCCCGGGAATCTCCTCCACGTCCTCTTTGCTGACCACCACATCACCAGATGTCGGCACGGGTGTCGGGCTCGGAGCGGTTGCGGGTGCTTGCGCCTCAATGATGAACGGGCCAAACGTCTCGTACGCCGTAAGACCAAACGCGTTCTTCGCGAAGGCGTGAATGTAGTATTTGCCCGGATCGCTCATCTTCAGCGCGCCGTCATAGGTGCGGTATGCGCCACTCGGTGTGCTGCTCTGCGAGAGTTGGTATCCGCGCGTAACGATGTCAGACTCCGCATCGGTAAACGTCAGCGTCGCGGAGATTGGGTCCTTCGTCGTCGTTCCTGTGCGGTATGCGCCGGAAGCGAGGGTAATCGTGGGCTTACTCTGGTCAACGGTGCCCACGTTGTAGGTGAAGGTTCTGCGGTTGCCAGCGACATCCGTGAGCGCGAAGGTGTAGGTGCCGTTCTTCGTTGTCGAGAAGGTCGGGCTGCCTGTGGCCTTCACAGTGGTGCCGTCCGGCAGGGTGAGCTTGTCGTTTCCGCTGCCGCCGGGATCGGTTTGCAGCGTCAGCGTCAGCAGAATGCTGCCGCCGGACACGCTCTCGCGAATCTCCGGCACAGCGGGCTGCTGCTTGTCCACGCGGGCGATATAGCCACCGACCTCAGCCGTGTTGCCGTATTCGTCCACAGCCTTGATGTTCACGGTGTGAACTCCAGCGACCACGTCCATACCGGCTGCCGCCGCGCTCGTTCCGCCGTCCATGTCATAGTAGTACGTGACCTTGGAGGCATCCACCGCGCTGCTCGCGACCACGGTTACGGTCTGGTTCGTCCATGTTCCCGCGGTATAGGTGCGCCCGTCTGCCGTCTGCATGGTCACAACAGTGCCCTTGGGTGCGTCTTTGTCCACCTTCATCGCGCCGGAGTAGCCATAGTCGCTCGTGAACTGGCTGTCGCGTGCGTTCACGCGGAATTTCAACCCGTCAGTACTTGCCAGCGAATCCGGAATTGCGAACTCGTACGTCGTCGTGGTCAGGTCATTCTTGATCTCGTGCCAGGTCTTGCCATCGTAGTATTCGAGCGTGTACGTCAACGCGTCGCCATCGATGTCAAAGCTCGTCCAATTCACGGTAACTTTGGAGCCTGTGCCTGCGCGGTCGCCGTCCTTGGGGCTCGTCACCGCGAGAATCACCGGCGGATCATTGACACTGACAACCGTGATCGTCACGTTTGCGGTGTCCGTCTTTCCGTGCCCGTCCGAAACGGTGTAGGTGAAGGTGTCATGGCCTGCATAACGATCATCCGGCGTATAGTCGATCTTGCCGGAGACAATCTGCGCCTTGCCGTGTGCCGGTGTGCTCACAGACGTGATCGCAAAGCTCGTGCGCAGGTGCAGTTCGTCCTCGTTCAGCGCGGGATCGGTGTCCACATCCGTGTCGTTCTTGAGCGCATCCACCGTAACCTTGTCTTCGTCGTTGGTCGTAGCGGTGTCGTCCTCGGCGAGGATGTCGTCATTGACCTGGGTGATCGTGATGGAAACGCGTGCTTGCGCTGTCAAGAGTCCATCGCTCAGCACATAGGTGATCTCGTCCGTGCCGTTGTAGTTCTCGTCCGGCGTGTAGACGATCTTTGTGCCGTCCACAATCGCCGTTCCGTGCGTGCCGTTGGAGACCGAGAGGATCGTCGGCGCGCTTGCGGGTGTGAGGTTCAGCGCCGCATCCGTGTCCACATCCGAATCGTTCGTCAACACGTAGATGTTCTTCGCCGTGTCTTCGTTCGTGATCGCCTCGTCCGCAACTGCTTTGGGCGCGTCGTTGACCGCGTGGATTGTGATGCTGAGTTTACCTGTGTCGGTTGCGCCCTTGGAGTCGGTCACGGTATAGGTGATCTCGTCCGCGCCGTTGAAGTTCGCGTCCGGCGTGAAGGTAATCTTCGTTCCGCTGACGCGGATGCTTCCGTGCGCGGGCTCTCCCGCTGCTGCAACACTCACCGAAATGGTGTCCGCGTTGGTGTCGATGTCCACATCGCCAATCAGGCTGGAAACATCGATCTCTTTTGCGGTGTCTTCGTCGGTGGAAACAAGGCTGTCGTCCGCAACCGGCGCGTCGTTCACGGGCGTTATTGTGACCGTGAGCGTAGCGGAGCTTGTTGCGCCCGCCGCATCGCGCATCTGATACTTAATGTCAAACGTGCCGTTGTAGTTTGCATCCGGCGTGAACGAGACATTGCCTTCCGCGTCCGTTGCAAACGTGCCGTGCAGCCCGCTGGTCGGCTCCAGGAAGCCGACGAACGTCTTCGTGTCATCCGTGTCCTCGTCCGTATCGTTCGCGAGGACATTCACGGAAGCCGTATGGTCTTCTTCTGCGCTCATCGTGTCCGGCGCGGCAACGGGTGCGTCGTTGACCGATCCAACCAGAATGGTCAGTGTGCCAATGCTAGTCTTGCCGTGCCCGTCGCTGAGCACGTATTGAATGAGCTGTGTGCCGTGGAAGTCAGCAGCAGGCGTATAGGCAATCGTGCCGCCTTCATAGCTGAATGTTCCGTTCGATCCACCATAGAAGTAGCAATCCGTGATGCTGAACTCACTCTTGTCGTGCTTTGTGTCTTTGTTCAAGTCATCGTCGGTATCCACGTCGGTATCGTTCGCCAGCACTTCAAAGGACACCTTAGTGTCTTCATTTGTCGAGGTGCTGTCCGCGTTTGCCATCGGTGCATCGTTCACCTGATGGATCGTGACCGTCACTTGAGCACGCACCTTGACATCGCCGTCATAGCAATCATATTCAAAGGTGTCGGTGCCGTTGTAGTCTTTGTCCGGCGTGTAGGTAATCGTCGCCCCGTCGGTTGTAATTGCACCATGGCTCGGGGAGACGAGATCCGCACCCGAAATGTCGACCACGATGCTCTCATCTTTCGGATTCGCGTTCAGGTCTTCGTCCGTGTCGATGTCGCTGTCGTTTGCCAGCACATCGATCACAACCGCCGTGTCTTCGTCGGTCTCGTCGGCATCGTCGCCCGCAGCCGGCGCGTCATTCACCTGCGCGATGTTGATGGTGAACGTGCCTGTATCCGTCGCGCCCGCCTTGTCGGTCACGGTGTAGACAAAGCTGTCCACGCCATTGAAGTTTGCATTCGGGAGATACGTCACGTTGCCGTCCGCGTCAATCGCCGCGGTGCCGTGCTGTGCGGCTGTCGTGATGGAGAGCGTGAGCACGTCCGCGTTGGTCGCAATGTCCACATCATCCACGAGGATTGATGCCGCAACCGTCTGCAGCGCCGCGTCTTCGCTGATATGGAGCGTCTTGTCTGCGGCCGTCGGTGCATCATTGACGGAGGAAACATGCACCTCCATAGTGACTTCTGTTTTGCCGCCGTCCTCATCTTCCAACTCCAGCGTGATCAACGCATCTCCAAAGAGATTGTCCGCCGGATTGACCGTAATGAGTCTGCCACCGCCGCCTTTGTGCTCCAGCGTGATCGCCGAGAGCGGAATCAGCGTCGTGTTGTCGCAGCTCTTGAGCGTCACGTTCACAAGCGAAACCTTCGTTTCGATATCGCCAACATAGAACAGGCTGCTGCCATCCGGTCCGTCTTCCGTGAGGTATTGATACCCGGGTGCCATGGTGAGATACGGCAGGTCGTTGACGGAGTTTACTGTCACCGTTACGGTGCTGCTTGCGCTGCCGCCGTTTCCGTCACTCATCGTATACGCGATCACTTCCTCGCCAAACCAGTTCTCCGCCGGTGTAAAGACGAGTTTGTTTTCAACGACCTTCACGCTGCCGTGTGCCGCATCCGTCACCGTTGCTCCGGTCACGCTAAATGTGTCGCGCACATGCGCAACGTACTGATTCAGCGTCGAACTGATGTCGATGTCGGTATCGTTTGCCAGCACGTCAATCGGATCTGTCGCGTGGTCTTCGTTCGTTACGGCTGTGTCTGCGTTTGCAACCGGCGCGTCGTTGACCTGTTTGATTGTGACCGTCACCAGTGCCTTCGTCTTCACGTCGCCGTCGGTGCAATTGTATTCGAACGTGTCGGTGCCGTTGTAGTTCGCGTCCGGCGTATAGGTAATCGTCGCACCGTCGGTCGTAATTGTACCATGGCTCGGTGCAGTGAGGCCCTCACCCGTGAGATCGATGCTGATGCTCTCGTCCTCCGGATGCGCGTTGAGTGCTTTGTCCATGTCGATGTCGGTGTCGCCGTCGAGCACATCGATCACAACCGCCGTGTCTTCATTCGTGCTTGCGGAGTCTTCGTCGGGAAGGGGCGCGTCGTTCACCTGTGCGATGTTGATGGTGAACGTGCCCGTATCCGTCAAGCCCGCCTTGTCGGTCACGGTGTAGACAAAGCCGTCCACGCCGTTGAAGTTTGCACTCGGGAGATACGTCACGTTGCCGTCCGCGTCAATTGCCGCGGTGCCGTGCTGGGCTGCCGTCGTGATTGTGAGCGTGAGTTCGTCTGCGTCGGTCGCGATGTCTACATCGTCCACGAGGCTCGATGCAGTAACTGTTTGCAGTGCCGCGTCTTCGCTGATATGGAGCGTCTTATCCGCCGCCGTCGGTGCGTCGTTGACCGCAGCTACCGTGACATCGAATTGCTTCGAGACTTCGCCTCCATCCGCGTCCTTGAGCAGCAGCGAGATCGTTGCTGTGCCGTGTTGGTTAAGCTTCGGGTTGACGGAGATCGTGCGTGTGCCGTTGGTGCCGACCGTGACCGTCACATCCGAGGTGGCGATCAGAGTCGGGCTGGTGCTGCCCGTCACGGTGACGGAGAGATCATTCTTGAGCGTCTCCACGTCGTCCACGACGATGTCCATCGTGCCGTCCGCACCGTCTTCCGTCAGTTCCAAATTCACCGGTGCCGTGGTGTAGACCGGCAAATCGTTGACGGAATTCACCGTCACGATCAGCGTTGTAGAAGCGCCGGAACCATAGCCGTCCTTCATCGTGTAATAGATTCTCGCTTCTCCGTACCAGTTCGCCTTGGGCTTGAAGCGGATCGAATCTGTCGTCCAGTCCAAGGTGCCAACGGAGGGATCCGCCAGGCTTGCCGCGCTGATGTAGAATTTGCTGCGCAGCAACGCTTCGTCCTGATTCAGCGTCGGGTCAATGTCCACGTCGGTGTCGTTTTCGAGCACCTTGATGGAGTCCGTCTCCTGATCCTCGTCGATGGTTGCTGTGTCGGGATTCGCAATCGACGCGTCGTTGACCTGCTTGATCGTGACCGTTACCTCAGCCTTCGTCTTCACGTCACCGTCGGTGCAATAGTATTCGAATATGTCGGTGCCGTTGAAGTCTTTGTCCGGCGTATAGGTAATCGTCGCGCCGTCGGTCGTGACCGTACCGTGGCTCGGTGCGGTGAGGCCGTCGCTCGTGAGATCGACACTGATGCTCTCGTCTTTCGGATTCGCGTTCAGTGCTTCGTCCGTGTCGATGTCGCTGTCGTTTGTCAGCACGTCAATCACAACCGCCGTGTCTTCGTCGGTCTCGTCAGCGTCGTCGCCCGCAACCGGCGCGTCGTTCACCTGCGCGATGTTGATGCTGAACGTGCCCGTATCCGTCAAGCCCGCCTTGTCGGTTACGGTGTAGACAAAGCTGTCCACGCCGTTGAAGTTTGCGTTCGGGAGATACGTCACGTTGCCGTCCGCGTCAATCGCCGCGGTGCCGTGCTGGGCTGCCGTCGTGATTGTGAGCGTGAGCACATCTTCGTTGGTCGAGACATCTACGTCTTCCACCAGCAGAGACTTGCTGGTCGTCACAACCGCCGCATCTTCACTGATGTTGAGCGTTTTGTCTGCTGCGGTCGGTGCGTCGTTGACCGCTGTGACCGTGACTTTGAATTGCTTCGAGACTTCGCCCCCGTTGCCATCCTTGAGCAGCAGCGTGATCGTCGCCGTTCCGTTTTGGTTGAGCTTCGGGTTAACGGTAATCGTGCGCGTGCCGTTGGCGCCCACCGTGACCGTCACGTCCGAGGTAGCGATCAGAGTCGGGCTCGTGCTGCCCGTCACGGTGACGGAAAGATCATTCTTGAGCGTCTCCACGTCGTCCACGACGATGTCCATCGTGCCGTCGGCGCCGTCTTCTGTCAGATTCATATCCACAGGAGCCGTGGTGTAGACCGGCAGGTCGTTGACCGAGTTGACGGTCATGGTCAGCGTGCCGTTTGCGGTGCCGCCGTGTCCATCACTCATGGTGTAGTTGACCACCTCTGTGCCAAACCAGTTCAGCGCCGGGGTGAATTTGAGTTTGTTGTTGATGATCTCAACGGAGCCGTGCGCGGGGGTGGTGAGCGATGCCGCCGTGATGGAGAAGTCGCTCTTTGAGTGCAGCACATTCTTGTTGAGCGTGGAACCCGTGTCAACATCGGTATCGTTGTTGAGTACATCGATGCCATCCTTGGGCGTATCCTCATTTGTGCTTGCCGTGTCGGCAATGGCTTTCGGCGCGTCATTCACCTGATAGATCAAGACGCCAACAGAGGTCTTCGTCTTTTTCCCAGCCACATCCGAGCAGTAGTATTCGAATGTGTCAGTGCCGTTATAGTCCTTCGCCGGTGTATAGGTAATCTTCGTGCCGTCGGTCGAGATCGTGCCGTGCGCCGGTGTCGTCAGACCGCCGCCCGTGAGAACGACGCTGATGCTCTCCGCGTTCGGGTCGGCATTCAGGTCCTTATCCATGTCGATATCGTTGTCGTTTTCAAGCACGTAGATATTGACGAACGTGTCTTCATTCGTGGTTACACTGTCCTGTGCGGGTTGCGGCGCGTCGTTCACCTGCGCAACCGTGAGTTTCACCGTCGCGGTATTGCTCTCGGCTCCCTGCGAATCTTCTACAGTATAGGTGAAGCTCAGCGGGCCGTTGTAGTTTGCCTTCGGCACCACAACAACACCCAGCCCGTCGCTTGCGCGCGTGATGGTTGCGTTCGGGTCGGTGGAGGTCACGGTCTTGACTGTCAGCTTCTCCGTGTCCGGGTTGGTCTGGAGGTCTCCGTCCGTGTCGTTGCTCAGTACCGCGATGGTCGTCGTCACGTCTTCTTGAATTGTCTGCGAATCGTCCACCGCAACGGGGGCTTCGTTGACGTTATTCACGATAAGCGCAAAGCTCGCGGTGGCCTTCAAGCCATCGGGGTCAGTCGCGGTGATGGTGATGGTTGAACTGCCGTTCCATTTGCCGTTCGGTTTGAGGTCAATGTCGCGCTCATATCCCGTGAGCGTGTCAATCTTCATGCCGCCGACGAGCAAAACCGTATTGCTGCTCTTTGCCGTAAGCATCACTTCAACCGTATCTGTTCCGCCCGCATAGGCGACGTTGTCTACGTCGTGCACCTCAAACGGGATGTCGTTTTGCTGCGTTCCTTCAAAGATCGTATACGTCGGCTGCCCTTTGTAGACGATATACGGCGCATCGTTGACCGGAGTGACCGTGATCGATGCGGTAAACGTATAGGATTTCGCTCCGTAGGAATCCAGAACCGTATATTGGAAGGAATCCGGTTCGTTGCTGTCCTGTGCGGTCGTATAGTAAACCGATTTTTTATCGTCCGCGATGCGAACTGTGCCGTGACTCGGGTTCGCCGCAATTGCGGTAATTGTGTAGTCGTTTGGCGTTGTCGCATAGTCGGGGTCGATGTCTTTGAGTACATCGAGCTGCTTTTCAACGTCTTCAACAACCGTAAACGACTTATCGCCGTTATTCGGTTCGTCATTGACGGAGTCCACGGTCACGGTAAACGAGGTCTGCGCGGTCAGGCCTTGCGCGTCGCGCACCGTCAGGGTGATTTTTCCCGAACCAAACTGGTTGGCGGCGGGAATCACCTTCACCGTGCGGAGTGCGCCGGTTGCGTCGTCTGTCGGGTTGTCAATCGTGATATTGCTCAGCGGGAAGAGCGTCAGGTTGTCGCTCTGTGCGCTGACAAACAGTGTGTTGTCATCGTCCTCTTCATCGGTCACGTTGAAGTTGATGATGCCCGTTCCGTCCGGCGCATCTTCGAGAATACCGGTGACGTTCGCGATGCTGGAAATCGTCGGCGGATCGTTGACGGGTGTTACCGTCACCGTCACCGTCGGCGTGCACTTTGCACCGGACGCATCCTGCATCGTATAGGTGAACACATCCTGATAGCTCACCGTGGTGTCACGGTCTGCCTTCGGGACGTAATAGAGCTTGTTGCCGACGATGGTCGCGGTTCCATATTGCGGCTTCTCGATCGAGAGCAGCGTCAGCGTGTCGCCGCCGTTGCCCGTAGCGGTGTCCACGTCGTCATTGGCGAGCACATCCGCCGTGTAGGTCTTGTTTTCCGCAACGGTAAAGACGTCGTCCCCCGCCGTCGGCAGGTCGTTGACCGCACTCACCGTGAGCGTAAACGTGTCACTTGTCTGTCCGCCGTCGGCATCCGTCACCTTGATGGTGATGACAGCGGAGCCAACCTTGTTCGCGTTGGGCAGCACGGTAAAGCTGCAATTGCCGCTTGCATCCGGATTCACCGAGATGGCGGGCAGCAGCACACCGTTGAGATGCGTTGCCGTAACCGTCAGCGAACCCGCCGCGGTTTCCACGTCGCTCACCGTAAAGGTAATCGCGCCCGTGCGTGTGTCTTCCGGCGTGCTTACATCCGCCAGATCCGGCGAGATCACCGGCAAATCGTTGACCGAAGTCACCGTCACACTGATGGCAAAGCGCTCCGTCTGATTGGAGGAATCCTTCGCGGTATAGTAGAACACCTCCGGCGCACCATCCGGGCTGAACCAGTTTTCGTCCGGCGTGTAGGTGATGGACTTCTTATCCTCGCTGACGACCGCCGTGCCATGTAGCGGTTTATCGACCGTGACGATGGTCACGTCCTCCAGATCCGGGTTGGTCGTTTCGTCGATGTCATCGTTAGTCGTGGCATCAATCGTGACGGAATGGTCTTCCAGCACGGTTGCCGTGTCGTCTCCGCCGGAAGGTTTGTCGTTGACCGGGCGGATGGTGACGCTCACCGTCGCGGTGTCGGTCTTCCCGTCGCGGTCGGTGATGGTATAGTCAAATGTATCGGTTCCGTTATAGTTCAGGCTCGGCGTATAAAGAATTCCACCTGCATCCACAACTGCCGTGCCATGCGCGGGCTTCGTGATGGAGAGCAGCGATATCTTGTCGCCATAGGGTACGTCCTCGTCGCTGTCGTTGTTTAGCACGGGAATCACGGTTGCTGCATCTTCGTCAATCGAGATGGAATCGTCCTGCGCCGTGGGCGGGTCTCCATCGGGTTTGACGGTGATGTACACCGTCGCGTAGCCGATGTTGTTGCTCAGCTGCCCGTCGTTCGCCTGAATCAGGAACGAATCTTCACCGTTGTAATCCTTGGCGGGGATGTAATCATACGTGCCGTCCGGATTGACCGTCACCGTGCCATGCGCAGGATCGGACTTCTTGGCAAAGGTAACACTATCGCCGTCCGCGTCCGTCGCATAGGCGGTTGCATGAACAGCGGTGTCTTCCTTTGTTGTCTGCACCGGGGCCGTGACCACGGGCGCGTCGTTGACGCTGATGATCTCCAGCGGCCAGATCGCCTCGGTTGAAAGCAGACCGTCGCTGACCGTCACCTTGAGGTCAACAATACCGTGCGCGTTTGCAACCGGCGTGATGGTGAGGGTCTTATATCCCGCTGCGTTGGTGGTCAGCGCAATCTGCGTGGTCTTCACCAGCGTCTCGTCCAGCGAGGTGATCTTGATGATGAGATTGCTTGTTGCGCTCTCCGCGTCCGCAACAACGAAGTGGAAGGGCGCAGTGGTATCCTCCTGCATCACCCAGTCCCCGCTGTTGGAACTGTGTTTGTTGACCGTCGGCGCGTCGTTGACCGGCTTGATCGTGATCGTCACGGTTGCCGTCGCTGTTCCGCCGTTGCCGTCGGACACCGTATAGGTAAACGTCTCCTTGCCGAAATAATCCTTGTCCGGCACATAGTTTATCTTGTTGTCTTTGACCGTTGCGGTTCCATGCGCCGGATCGGCAACCTCTGAAATCGTGAGTGTATCGCCTTCGGGGTCCGTGTCGTTATTCAACGCGTCGATTTGCGGCGTTGCGTCCTCAAAGATCGTGATGCTGTCGTCTTTTGCCCGCGGCGGATCGTTGACGGGGTTGATCGTCAGCGTCACGTTCGCACTGGTGGTTGCGCCCGCGCGATCCATGACCGTATAGGTAAACGTCACATCTCCGCTGAAGTCGCCATCTGCGCTGACCAGCACTTTGCCGCCGCCGATGTTGGTGACGGTCGCGTTGACCACGTTGGTGATGGAGACGACCGAGGGCTTCCCGTCTTCCACGTCGGAATCGTTCGCCAGCAGGTCGATGGTCTTCACGGTCTTCGGCGGCTTGGCTTCCGCGCCGGTGGAGGTGACTTCGTCCACGCTCGCGGTGTCATCAATTGCCTCCGGCGGATCGTTGACGGGTACGATCTTGAGCTGGAATGCGCCCGTTGCGCTGAGCTTGCCGTCGCTGGCGACAACATTGATCTTCACCGTGCCGTAAGCGTTTGCTTCCGGCACCACATGGATCATCATGCCCGTGCCCGAAACATTGCTGATGGTGATGTTTTCGTTTTTCACCAGACTCTGGTTATCCGAGGTCAAGGTGTAGTGTGAACTCTCGGTCAGCGTGTTGTCCACGTCGCTGACGGTCAGCGTAACATCCTTTGCCTCATCTTCCAGCGTGGTCTGATAGTACTCCAGATCCGCGATCTCCGGTGCGTCGTTGACCGGATTTACCACAACGGTTACCAGCGCCGTGTTCGAAAGCTTCGCATCAGTCTGGTCGGTGGCAATGACATAGAACGTTTCCGTGCCGTTGTAATTCGCGTCCGGTACATAGTAGATCGTGTGGTTCGCGCGCAGTACCGCGGTGCCGTGCTGCGGCCCACGTTCGGGATCGATGGTCTCCACCACGGTGTTCCCATCTACCTCGCTGTCCGATCCGGGCGAAGCAAACACAACCGAGGAGTCCTCGTTGATGGTTTTGGAAACGGGAACGACACCCGGTGCATCGTCCACAGGATTGACCGTCAGGTCAATCTCGCGCTCGACATAGGTCATGCCGTCGCTTACGCCGACGACGATGGTACCCGTACCGTTGACATTATTTGCGGTGGTGATGGTTACGCGTTTTCCGCCATCGATGGTTGCGGAGCTATAGCCCACCTGGAACGGAATCGGCGCGGTGGTCGAGCCGTCCTTCGTATAGACGTAGAAGTATAGATACTCGTTTGCGCAATCTGCATCGTGGTAGAGCACGTCAAACGTTTTTCCGCCGCTTGTGTCCTCGTCCATCGTGATGGATTCCGGCGCGCTCGTAATCGCGGGCAGGTCATTGACCGGGTAGACCCTGAGCCAGATGGTGCCGGTGTCCTTTTCGCCGCCGCCGATCTGCTCGACGGTATAGGTGATTACCGCATAACCGTTCTGATCCGGCGCGGGTGTGAAGCGGACGGTGTCGTTATCCACGACTTCAAACGTGCCGAGTGTCGTGGTGGTGTTCACCGTGAGCGCGTAGTTCACGGGTGTCGGGTTACTCACCGAAAGGTCGATGTTAAACGCCGCGTCATCTTCATAGCACGTAACCGTTCTGCCGTAGGTATACAGCGTGCTGATGAAGTCCACGCCGATATACACCATCGCGGTATCCGTGCGGTAATCTCCCGTTGCGGTGTCGCGATCGATGATGCTGTACACAAACGAATCCGCGCCGTTGTTCAGCGGGGAAACCTGGTTGCGGGTATAGGTGATGGTGCCGTTCGGCTGAATCTCCGCCGTGCCGTATTTCGGAGCGGTCTCGATCCGATAAGCATGCACCTTGTCGCCGTCCACATCATAATCGTTGCCGATTACGTTGATGTTCGCGCTCTCGGTGCCGCTCGTGTTCGGTAGCTCAAACCAATCTTCCCATGCGACAGGATCGTCGTTGACGGGGTTGACTGTGATGCTTGCGGTGGCCTGTGCGCTTGCGCGCCCATCGGAGATGCGATAGGTCAGCGTCTCGCTGCCGCTCCAGTTTTCGTATGGATGGTAGGTGTAGGTGTTACCGCTGCGCTCAATGTAGCCATGCGCAGCGTTCGAAAGGGCGGAAAGCCAAATCGTGTCTCCGTCCGGATCGCTGTCGTTTGCCAGAAGCGAAAGCGTCAGCGTGCCGTCTTCATCCACGCTCAGTGTGTCGTTCGCAGCAATGGGCGCATCGTTCTGTGCCAGTACGTGCAGATAGAACGTTGTGCTGTCGCTCAGCCCCGCCTTGTCCGTGGCGGTGATGGTCACGCTTGTCGTGCCGGCCTGATCTGCGCCCGGCGAAAGCGTGAGCGAATAGTTGCCCGAACCGAGATTCGTCACAACGATGTGCTCCGCGTCTTCCGGCAGCAGCGTCTTGTTGCCGGACGCGACCTGAATCGTTACGGTATCGCCAACATCCTCGTCCGAAACGCTGAACGCAATACCACCCGTCGTTCCGTCTTCACTGACGTATTGACTATCGATTGCCGTGATCACGGGATTGTGCGTTTCGCTGATCACATCCAGCGTCACGGTTGCGGTATCGGTGGCCTTGCCGTCCGTGATGGTATAGGTAAAGGTTGCAGTTCCGGTTTCGCCAATGGCGGGCACATAGTGAAACGATAGCTTGTCGCTGTTGAGCGTTAGCGTGCCCGGCAGAGTTGCCGAAAATTCTTTGACGGTGATCGAATCGCCATCCACGTCATGATCGTTGACCAGAACGTTGAAGTTGCGGCTAGTGGTGTAATGCACATAGATGAGGTCGTCTTCTGCAACAGGTGCGTCCTGCGCGGGCGCGATGACGAGCGTCACGTTGTCGCTTGCCTGCGCTTCGCCGTCGCTGACGGTCAGCGTAATCGTCAGGGTTCCGTTTGCGTCCGCCGCGGGTAGGATGCGCACCTCACCAGAGCCGTCGCCATTGTTGACGATCGTGATACCATCGCTAGTTACGATATTGTCGTCACTGCTGGCGACGATCACCGAAAGATCGGCTGCTGCGCTCTCGTTATCTGAAATTCTAAAAGGAATGACCAGAGTCGTGTCTTCCGTGCCGACAATCTCCGCCGCTTCCACGACAATGGCTGGGGCATCGTTGACGCCGATTGCCTCAAGCGTGCAAGTTGCGAGGGTTCTCGCCGTACCGTCGCTGATATAATAGGTAAAGCTTGTCGTCCCGTCGAAATCTTTGGCAGGGGTATAGCGCAAGGTGCCCTCGTCCAGTAGCGCAATCGCACCACTGGAAGGATCGCTCGCCAGTCCATCGAAGAACACCGCGTCGCCGTCGATATCGCTGTCATTGGACAGTAGCGTTGCAATCGGGATGTCGAGGTATGCCGCATCCTCTGTAAAGTTCAGCGTGTCGCCGCCCGCGCGCGGTGCGTCGTTAACGTTGAGGATATGAACGGTGATGGTCTTCTCCACCGTCTCAAAACCGTCGCCCAGCGTCAGCTTGATCTGCACGTCACCATGCACGTTTGCAAGCGGTGTGAGCAGGAGCCTGACCGCGGCGCTGCTGCCGCCGAGGCCGGAGAGCACAACGCCGCTCTGGTCGATCAGATCTCCATCCAGCGTTGCCGCCTGCAGCATGAGGCTGTCCTGCGGGGTTTCCACGTCATGGATTTCAAAAGCGATTTCGTGGTTCTTCTCGTCCTCGTCCATCGTGTATTCGTCCGCAACGCCAACGAACCAGGGTGCGTCCGCCTGCGGTGCAACAACGATGGTGACCGTTGCTTCTGCGGTCAGCCCCGCAGCATCCTTAATTGTATAGGTAAACGTATCCGTGCCGTTGAAGTTTGCTGCCGGCGTATAGATAATCGTTTGATCCTCAATCGCCGCGGTTCCGTGCGAACCATTTGTGCAAGAGAGCAGCGAAATCGTCTCTTCCGTATTGGTCAGAAAGTCTACATCCGTGTCATTGCCGAGCACGTCGATCGTAGCGGCGGTATCTTCCGCCGTGTACGCAGTGTCTTCGTATGCGCTGGGCGCATCGTTCACCTGTGTGACACTCACGCGGACGGTTGCCTCCGCGGTGCCGCCGTTTCCGTCGGATACCGTATAGGTGAAGCTATCATTACCTGCGTAGTTCTCGCTGGGCGTATAGCGTATCTTGCCGAGCACGATCAGCGTTGTGCCGTGCGCAGCTTCGCCCACACTCTTGATGGAGAGTGTGTCGCCGTCGGCTGTGTCGCTGTCGTTGGCAAGCACGTCGATTTCCACCACGCCGTCTTCCGAGAGGGTGATGCCTTCATCGTCATTCGCAACCGGTGCATCATTTTTTGCTTCCACCGTGACGGTAAACGTCCGCGTCACTTTCTGTCCGCTCGGGTCTTCGACGCTTACGGTAACCGTCACTGGCCCACCGAACTGGTTGGCCGCGGGTGTGATATCGAGGCTGACTGCTTCATCGCTCTTGTTGAGCACGACCGTCTTGAGGAGCGCATCGTCGCTTGTGGTGACCTGTATGTCTAGTTCACTGCGGCTGCTCTCCGCGTCGGAGATGCTCAGCGGAACATTGCGCGTCTCGTCTTCCTCCATCGTAATATTGCTTACCGCGTCAAACGTTGGTGCGGTTGTGATGGAGATTGTCTTGAGCGTTGTGTTGCCCGCGTAGTCGCTTGCAAAGATTGTATATGTTCCGCCGACGCCAACCGTGAAGCTGCCGCCGGAAATCGGTGTACCACCCGTGGTAAAGTAGTCGGCGGTCTGTTCGCCGGATGCATAGCTGAATGTTTGAATACCGCTCAGACCAACATCGGTTGCGGTCACGTCCACCTTGGCAGACGAGCTACCGGAGGTGATGGTCGCGTTGCTGATGGTGGGTTTGCTCTTGTCAATCTTCGCCGTCGCCTGTGCCGAGGAGGAGCGGTTGCCCGCAGCATCCGCAACCGCAACGCGAATCGTGGTGTTGCCTTCCGCCGTGATGGCAAATCCATCCGTCAGGTCTGCCCATGCCGCCGCACCGATCTGGTAAACATAGCGTTCCGGAGAACCGCTTGCCGCTGACAGCGCGGGCATCAGAACAAACACGTCTGCATTGGACCAGGTGCTCGTGCTCAGCGGTACGGAGGACGGTGCCGCCGGTGTGGTTTTGTCGATGTGGTCGATCGTGCCGGAGACGACGTCCGACTTCTTCCCTGCAAGGTCCATCGCATAGGCGGTGAAGCTTGTGTTGTTATCCGAGATGGTAAAACTATATGGAGAGGTTTCCGAAACCTTTCCGTCGTTGACATAGATGCCTTCAAGCCCTGCGTCGCTGTCCGCCGCCGTGATGGTTACGGTAACGTTCTGATTCGTCCAGTCCTTGATATAGTCTGCGCTGCAGCTCGGAGCCGCGGCATCGCGAATCACCAGGCTGGTGTTGGTGAAGGTGACCGTGTTGCTGCCCGTCTTGTTTGTTCCTTTTAATGAAACAAAGATGGAACGCGTGCCGTTCGGTATCTTCGCGCCGGAGGAAAGTGTCTCGCTGCCCGCAACCGCATTGTCCGCCTTGTTGAGCGTGACGGAGGAAATCACGCTTCCAATATCAGAGCTGCTGCAGAAGAGGACCGTCGCCGTCGGCACATCGTTGTCCGCGCCGGCTTCGCCTTCGAGTGTGACGTTGCTCACCGTGGAGAAATCAATCTCCAGCCCGCCCAGATCGACAGACTTGGAGATGTCATGTCCCGTGTCATTCAGATTGACAAGGCCGATTGCCTCGCCCTCGCCAGTGCTGGAGATGGTCACGTCCCTCCCGCTGACGCTTGCGCCGTTGGTGGCGTAGTTCAGCGTAGTTCCGTTCATGTTCTCCGCGCCGTATCCTCTAAAATAAAACGCGGAGCTTTCGGCCAATGCCGCATTTGGTACCCACAGTGTTTGCAGTACCATCATCGCGCAAAGCGCAACGCGAAATGCCCTCTTTCCTATGCGTTTGATCCGGCTCATTTGGGCAGACAGCATATAAGTTCCTCCAGATGTTTCGTTACAAATTCGTAATGATGCCAATCGTTTCTTGAGTAAATAGTTGTTACTTTTTGATACAGTGTGACAATTGTTCTGTTCGTCCGCATTGTTACACAAAGTCTTACGATGTAATATTTGGAAAAAATTCAACTAAACCAAAACAAAAATCAAACGATCGCCGTCTTTCTACTGAATCAAGAGGCTTGGCATCGTTTGAGAAAACAATGTATGCGTTCCAACATACATAAAAATGAGCTTCTTCGCGTTACATATGCATGGCGTGAGTCGCTCTGTTTTTTTTCAGTATAATGCTAGAAATGGTGTGATGTAAAGGGAAATTCATGAATTTTTTTCGAATTCAATCAACAATTTAGGCTTGTTTCGTTGAATTGAACTTTGGTTTGCTTTTTCTCGGTCAATAGCCCGACTTGTTATAAAATCTCATCTTTGGTTGAATATTCAATTGAAATATCAAATTGTTACAAGGTATTGTATCGATTTGTCTTATTTGACCCATTCGTAGTGTTTCACGCACCCAAAAGCAACACCACTCACTCGCTTGAAACAACAGTTTCCTTATTTGCCGCCGGCGTATTTGATTCGTAACATTCGGTCGCACTGACCCTTCCTTTTCCATCTTTTTTGGCATGGTACATCATTTTATCTGCGGCGGACAGCATCTGCGCATAGTCGCTATCGGGGTCCATCTGCACCACGCCAAAGCTGCAGGAGACCGTAATCCCGTCCGAAAGCCGTATTTGGCTGACCGCCAAACGCACACGATCCAGCAATAGTACCGCGTTTTGCAGCGTCACGTTCGGCAAAAGCAGCACAAATTCGTCTCCACCCCAGCGGGCGATGGTGTCCGAATTGCGCAACTGATTTCGCATTACCGCCGCAACTTCGCGTAGAGCGGCGTCACCCATCGTGTGCCCGAACCGGTCGTTGATCTGCTTGAGGTCATCCATATCCGCAAACACAAGGCAAAGCGGAAGCCCCTGTCTGCGGCAGAAATTCATCCAGCGCTTCGCTTCTTCCTCGAGACGCTCGCGCGTGGCGGCACTGGTCAAAAAATCGCGCGAACTCGTCTGCTCCAGCCGCGTCTTTGCGGCAAACTCCCGCTGGGCCGCGCGGTCGGTTCCAATCGTCTTCACCGCGCAGAGCAGGATGGTCATCGCCGCGTAAAAAACCGCAGCGGTAAACTCGCGCAGAAGGATGTTTGGAAAGTGAAAATAGGCAAGCAGAAAGAACGCACCGGAAGCTGCAATCGCCAGAACAAGCATGTTTTCCCAGCGATTCGGCACGAGAAAAATGACCAAAATGGTCAGCAGCATCCCCATCGACTGAACCATAAACTCCGGGTTCTCGTAGAATTGCAGCACAGAGAGAAACATCAAAACCGCGAGCACTTCCTGCAAACTCACCACAATCGAAAACGCGGCAAACGTCTTGATGCGTTGTAGCTTTCGTATCAGTAAGATCAGCAAAATTGAGAAACAATAGCGCAGGATGCCGGCGACGAGCCGCTCCGCTCGGTCTTGAATAAAGAACAGGTCGCACAGCAAGAACAGAAAATTGCTCACACTGGCAATTCCCGAAAAAACATGGATGTTGCGTTGCGCCGCGTCCAGCTTCGTCGCCTCATACCGGGCGCGCGCGATCTTGCTTTCTTCCTTTGTATTCTTCCCGTTCCCCGCTGGCATGTTTCTCTCCTTGAGCCTTCACTAGAGCAGTTCGTTTGAATCGTGTACCATTTCGTTTCATCGTAATATTCGTGATACTCCGTCCATTGTACACAACCTTGCCGCAAATACAAGCTGAACGAACTAAATTTTGCACCGAACCGCGTTTCAATTTGAAACATATGTCAAAAACGGAGAAATCGTTCCCGTTCGCTACGCAAATTTTCTGGTTTTGGCAGAACAAAAAGCGACCAAAGCATCGAAAACTTATCCTACCCTGTGTGGTATGTCGTTTTGATCAAAAAAGCAGCGATATGCTGCTTTCCTTGGGCGCTTTTCGTCCCTTGCCATTTTTCTGCCTGTTCAAGACGGTTTTTGCAATACGTACAGACCGACAGAGATTTGGTATTACCACGCAGGGTATGGCTAATCAAACGACCAAACCGTATATTGCGAATTTATGAACGAATTTTGAATGTGTTTTCGGGCTTGTTTTGCGGTTTTGTCCCGCTCGAAGCCTGCCACTTTCCCGCACGCATCATCTGCCAGAACAGAATACCGACACCTAGACAAAGCACGACATCGCCAATGCTCGCATACCCAAGCGGCATCCCCGGTGCGCCAAGGCGAATCACATCACCCAAGAAGGGCAGCCGTGTGGAAGCATCCGCGAGACAGTAGGCATAGATGCGCCCCTGCGCAAGCTGCGAGAGCCGCTCACTCGCGCCGCCGAGCAAGGAGGCGGAAACCGGCATGCAGCCGCCATTGAGCACGATCACAAAAAAGTTCATCAAAGTGCCTGCAAACGCAAACAGCGGCCAAACCGGCCGCCGATGATTGCACAGCAGAAAGACAAACAGCAAGCTGTATTGCACGAGGCAAACGAGCACCGCACCCGTCTGCGGAACGAGCAGCCGCGCCGCACCCGCTTTGAGTAAATAGGCCACAACGGGCAGCAGCACGCCGGAAAGCGTATAGCGCCCGAACCCGCGCAGCGAACCGCCGCTGACGAGGCCGGCAATGATTCCGAGTGCCGCAAACAATAAAAGCATCATACGGTGTAGAGCAGGAGCTTCTCCGCGTCCTCAGGACGCAGGCGCGGCTCAATGTTGAGAAACACCCGAACGACCTTCGGGTCGAGTTGCGTGCCCGCTACCTCCTCCAGAATTTCTCTAGCGCGTGCTTTCGTCAGCCCCACGCGATACGGGCGATCCGAGATGATCGCGTCATATGTGTCTGCAACGGCGAGAATTGCCGCACTTAGCGGAAGCTGCCCTGCGGCAGGCCCTTGCGAGGGATAGCCTGTTCCGTCATATCGGCGGTGATGGAACAGCACCGCATCATTCACCACCTGTGGTAGGTTGATACTCTCAATGATTCTCCGACCAATCACCGGATGCTGCATGATTGCGGCGTACTCGTCCGGGGTGAGCGGGCCGGGTTTGCGAAGCACCGCGTCCTCGACGCCAATCTTGCCTGTGTCGTGCAGCAGCGCCGCCATCATGACCTGATCGGTAAACGCGCGGTTGCAGCCCATCGCTTTGCAGATTTCGCTGCTTAGGTATGCCACACGCTGGGAATGCCCGTGCGTATACGGGTCTTTTGCTTCAATCGCTTCCACGAGGGAGGCGATGGTTCGAAGAAGAATCGTATGGCTGTCGAGATACACCTTAAAGGAATACCGCGCAAGCATCAGCGGTCCCATGAAGAGCAGCAGCCAGATATACGCATTGGATTGCGTCAGGATAAATCCGATGACCAAACCCAACGGGATCGTCGCGAGAATGTTTGGTAGAATGCCGCCAATATTATCGCGCAGCAGCGCGAAGAAGCGTCCCTGTTCACTGAGCTGGAAATAGAGGATGAAGAACACGAGGTTGCCGAGAATCGCGATAAACGAAAACGCGACCGCGCCAAACAGCACACTCCAGGACAGCACAGCGCTGCCTGTTGCCGGGACAACCAGATTGTAGACCAACCCGCCGATCCAGTTTGCAACCAGAACATTGGAGACGTTAAAGAGTTCTTTCCAAGGCGCGCGACGCCAAGGGGAAAAGTACTTTTTGGTCTGCGGATCTTGTAGAAACACAAGTAGTGAAGAGACGGCATACAGCACGATAGAGAGCGCAACGCCTTTTGTCACGATGCACGCCACCACAGGCACAAAGCTGATCTCCATCGTCTTGTCGGCAGTGATGTAGATTGGCAGCATGTGGCACATCGTCAATAGCGCGATCATCACGAGGCAATAGAAAAGCGTATCCAGCCGAGTGTTCGGATCTGCAAGCAGAGGCGCAGACTGGTAAATTCCCATTCCCAGCACCGCAACCCCGCAAAGGCTGATCAACGTCATATAGAGCTTTTGCTTCTTCATTGCTTTGAGACCCTCTTGACGACAGTATGCAAAAAAAGGATTAACAGGCCCGGCGAAATCCAGAGTTGTTGCTCAGCGTTCAACTGGTCTTATCTGACGTAGAAGTACGCGCCGCTTGCCAAAACCAAAGCAGCCAGAGATGCGAGCGCCATGAGGATTTTCTTCATGTGGATATAGCCTCCTTTTGATGGACTCTGTTCTTCGCTAATCGAACAGGCTATATCCGCTACGCTATTGCCGGACCTGTTAACTTTTCAAATAACACTTTCTTGAGCAGACGCATCATGCGCCGCCTTGTAAACGATTACGCGTCTTGCGTATAGAGTTCGAGTTTGCGGTTGATCGCGTCCAGAACACTCTGCGCAACGGCCGCGTCCTGATCCGGCTCGGCATACACACAACCAATCAGCGGCGTGTTCTCCGGCAGGCAGTACACCTGCGACACCACGATGGCGCGCGCGTTGGATTGAATCACCTCGACATTCGCCAGTTCAAAAAACGCTGCCCCGCCGGTGCAGGCCTTCACCGCTTCCAGTGTCGCCTGCGCGATGCAGCGCATCCGCGAAAACGGAATCGCGCTGCCGACGGCGGTTCCCGTAAAGCGCTCTTCTTCGCGCGCAAGAATGACCGAAACCTCCACCTCTTTGCCGGAGGAGCGCATGCTGATTCCCGAATAGATCAACCGAAATCCCATGCCGGAGATGATGCTGGAAGAGACCTGCGCTACACTGATGATGTGATAATCCACATCGATTCCATAGCGCGCAGAAACCGCAGATTGCACATCACGAACAATGGACTTCACATTGCGCCGGTTGCTCGCAAGAACGTGAATCTCAATGGGCTCTTGTGTCTCGGAAAACACAACATGTGAGGCATAAACGCCATTGAGCTTCGAAATCAGGGATTGCCAGTCGTTCGCGGTTGCGTGTATTGCGTCCATTCTATTCTCCTGTTCCGTGAGTTTCATGCTTCTGTTTCTGGACAATTGTAAGTTTATGCTAACTGCATTCATTATATCCGCTGTGATATGCATGCGCAAGAAAAAGAACACAGTTAGAAATGATTATGTAACGATCTTCGTTTTCTGGCTCTCGAAAACGAGCCAGATTAGAGTGAAAAAAAGAGACGCCTCTCGGCGAAATTCCGCCTGATTACAGGTATTTGTGCGAACGATTCAGAATGAATCCGTATAAGTAAATCTAGTCCGTATTGAAAAATAAAATGTAGCGGCTCTCTTTCGCCTTGTTTTGCATCTTACAGCATCACAATTTTACGAAAAAAAGAAGAACTTAGCCTGATTTCCTAGTCATTCTGCGCGAACGGGAAAGAATAGCGCCCGCGTTTTGCTGTGCTCGCGCCATATTGAATCGCGCGCTGCGGGCAGCGGTTGATACAACCCATGCACTGCGTGCAGTGTTTGCGCACCCACGCCGGTTTGGCGTTTTCCATCTCGATTGCCCCAATCGGACAAATGCGCGCGCATAGGCCGCATGCGTTACAACCATCGTCCGCGGAAAACTGCTTTGTCGCGCGGGCAAATGTGTTGAACATCGGGCGAATCAACGCGGTTTTCAGGTCCGCGCTCGAACCTTCATGCACGTCGTATACGTTTGTATGCGAAAGTACCGCCTGCGCGATAGAATCGATTCTCTCGCGCGCAATGCGAATCTTTTTCTCTTCCAACGCGGGGCTGTCCACATCATAGCCGACGATGTAGTTGTTCGGCATGGCGATCGACCATGCGCTCTGATAGGCATACGATTTGTGCAAGCGCTTCATACTCTTGCCCGCCTCGTCCCCGCAAGAGCAGACGGCATAAGCATATGCGCCGGGAGCGAGCGTGATGCTCTGGCAAAAGCGCTCGACAATCAGCGGCGCACCCCAAGCATAGACGGGAAACACAATACCGATGGTCTGATCCATCCCAGCAAAAACGCTCACAGAGCCGTCTTTGAGCAGGTCAGCAAGGTTCTGCGCCTCGTCGCCCGTTCGCCTGGCAAGCTGCTGTGCAATCCATTTGGAATTTCCTGTGCCGGAGAAGTAATAGATCATGGCTCGATGCCTTTCTGTCCGCCCGTTCTGTCCAAACGCGCAATGTTACCGGGTGTTCAAACCTTCGTTTGCAATTGAGCCCGATACCAATGAGTATACCACAGCGCGGCGGTTCGCGAACCGTTTTATCAAGTTATATTTTCACATTTTTTCGCATGGATTGTTATGGCAACGCCGCCGGGAGAAACACGGCGGCGTTGCTGTTCGGGAATCGATTCGGGTGAGGAAGAAGCGCAGGAATCAGACATCCTCGCGCTTGCGTTTTCTGCCAAAGCAGTCCAGCCAGATGATTGCAACAATGACAACGCCCTGGCAAACCTGCTGTAGATACGGCGCTATGCCGAGCATATTCATACAGTTGGTCAACAACTGCAGCACCATCAATCCGATAAAGCTCTGCAAGATGCCGCCGACACCGCCAGCGAAGCTCGTTCCGCCAACCACAACGCCGCAGTTGACCATCAGCGCCGTGTCGTCACCGTAAATGCTTGAGCCCGTGTTGAGCTTGCTGCTGAGCAGCACACCCGCAACCGCAGCCAATGCCCCGCTGAGGATGAACGCCGTCCACTTGGTGGACACAACATTGATGCCGGAATACTTGGCAACGTCATAATCTCCGCCGAGGGCATAGAGGTTTCTGCCATAGCTTGTATACCGCAAGAGCGCATACACCAGCAGCCCGATGACGATCATATACAGCGCAAGGTTCGGTATCACACCGCCGACTTTGCCGTTGGCGATCTTCATGAACTCCATGTTCGTGCAGGAGACCGGGTGCGCGTCGGTGATTTGCTGGTTGATGCCCTTGATGAGCATGCCTGTGCCGAGCGTGATGATAAACGGTTCCGTCTTCTGCTGCACCACGAGGAATCCGTTGACAAACCCGACCAGCGCGCCGCAGAGGATCGCGATCAGGATTGCAAGCCCCATATCCATACCGCCGTTGATCAGCTGAATCGAAACGATGCCGCTCAGGCACATCACGCCGCCGACGGATAGGTCGCAGCCCGCCGCGATGACCGTCAGCGTCACACCAAAGGCGATGATCTCGTTGACCGCCGCGTCCTTGAGGACGTTGAGCAGGTTATAGCTCGTGTAGAAGTTGGTCTTGAAGAACAACATCAGAATCAGCATCGCAAGAATCGCGATGACCGCCTTTTGCCGGGTAAGAGCACGCAGCGAGCGTTTCCCGAATGCCGCGAAAGTTGATTGCATACCGTTACCCCCTTACAGTTCTTTCCGGTTGTCGAGCCAGATGGCAACAACCAGAATCGCACCCTTGAGCACAACCTGCATGTAAGGCGAAACGCCCAGCAGGTTCATGCAGTTTGACATCAGCGTGATCAGCAGCACGCCCAGAACGGTTCTGAGCACACTGCCCTTGCCACCTTTGAGTGTCGTACCGCCGACGACGACGGAGAGAATCGCGTTTGTTTCGTAGCCTTTGCCGATGATCGGAGCCGCGGTCGTGATGCGGGAAAAGAGCACCACCGCACCGATGGCGGACATCAGCCCGCAGATCGTATAGATCAAGATTACGCTGCGCTTGATCGGAATGCCGGAGAGCTCCGCCGCAACCTTGTTTCCGCCGGTATAGCTGATCGCTCTGCCGTTGTAGGTCTTGTTGTGAAATACCCACAGCGCTCCGAGCGAAACAAGGAAGATCAAGAACGAAACCGACAGGATGCCGACCGTACCGGAGCCAATCGCGCTGAACACGCTCTGGTTGCCCGTAAGCCAGCTCATATGCTGCGTCGCGCCGTCGGTATAAATCAGCGCAACCGCGCTATAGACCGCGCTCATGCCGTAGGTGATGAACAGAGCCTCTGCCTGTGTCAGTGCGCCGGCGGAGATGAGAACCATGCTGTTGAGAAAGCCCAGGAATGCGCCAAGGCCAATGCCGATGATCAGCGCCGGAATCTGTCCGAGCGGATCGATCAGCGAAACGGTCACCACCGCGACGAGCGAGATGATGCCCGCAACCGAAAGGTCTATGAACCCGCCGATGATGACGAACGTCATGCCAAGAGACACAAAGCTCAGCGGGCCAAACTGGCGCATGATGTTGGTCAGGTTCTCGCCAGAGAGGAACTTCGGCTCCACGATGATGGTGATGATCACCAGCAGCACAATCGCGACGAGGACCAGATAGTTCAGCAAAAACTGCTTGAGGTTGAATCGTTTTGTCATACCGTTTCCTCCCGTCAACCGATCGCGCTGTCCATGATCGTCTGCGCGGACACCGTCTCAGGGTTGAATTCCCCGGTGATGCGGCCTTCGCAGATGGTCAGGACACGGTTGCTCATATTCAGCACTTCCGGCAATTCGGAGGAGATCATGATGATCGATCCGCCGTTTTCCACAACCTGCTTCATCAGCACATAGATTTCATACTTCGCGCCGACGTCGATGCCGCGCGTGGGTTCGTCCATGATGAGAATCTGCGGGTTGATCTCCAACCATCTACCGACGACACACTTTTGCTGGTTGCCGCCGGAGAGGCTGACCACCGTCGTCTGCGCGGACGGGGTTTTTACGCCGAGGTTGCTGATCTGCCGCTCGGCAATGCCTTTTTCCCGCGAGGAATCGACAAAGCCGAACTTGGTCATGTTGTCGAGGCTCGCCATGACGATATTGCTCTGCACCGAGAAGCGCAGCACAAGCCCTTGCAGCTTGCGATCCTCCGGTACGAGCCCGATGCCGAGCTTCTTTGCATCCGCCGGCTTTTTGATCTTGACCGGCTTGCCGTCGATGGTGACATGGTGCCCTTTTGCCTTGTCTGCGCCGCAAATCGCGCGGACAATCTCCGTGCGCCCCGCGCCAACGAGACCCACGAGACCGAGGATTTCGCCGCGTTTGAGGTCGAAAGAGATGTCGTGCAATTTGTGGGTGTTGATAGAGCGCACTTCCATCAGCGTCTCACCTGCGCAACGCGGGCGCTCCGGATACTCGTGCTCAATCGAGCGGCCGACCATCTTCGTGATCATATCCGCGCGGGTCAGCTCGCCGACCGGCTTTGTGTCGATTACGTGCCCGTCTCGCATGACGGTTACGATATCGCAAAGCTCAAAAATTTCATCCAGCTTGTGGCTGATGTAGATGATGGACACGCCGCGCGCCTTCAAATCCCCAATGATTGAAAAGAGCTGCTTGAGCTCGTCACTGGTGAGTGAACTGCTGGGCTCGTCCATGATGATCAGCTTGCTCTGAAACGAGAGTGCTTTGGTGATTTCGACCATCTGCTTTTCGGCAGCGGAAAGATCACCAACCAGCGTTCGCGTGTCGATGGAGCAGCCGATGCTGTCGAGGAGTTTTCTCGCCTCTGCGTGCGTGCCGCGCATGCCGTGCATCTGCGCAAAGCGTCCGAGAAAGATATTCTCGCCCACGCTCATGGTATTCACGAGGTTGAACTCCTGATAGATGATGCTCAGTCCTCGGTTGAGTGATTCAATCGGTGTCGTATGTTCAATCGTTTCCCCGTCGAAGACAATCGTGCCGGTGTCCTTTGTGTAGACACCGGAGAGAATCTTCATCAGCGTGGATTTTCCCGCGCCGTTTTCGCCGACGATTCCGTGCACAATGCCGCGCGCAATCTCGATCGAAACGTTGTCCAGCGCCTTCACGCCGGGGAACGATTTGCTTACATCTTTAATGGAAAGGATGATTCCCGAATCCTTCTTTTCCACCCGTCTTTTCCCCTTTCAATATCGCTCCGCGTTCCGCCTCTTCCCCCTCTTCATTCCACAAGAGGGCGGCGGCATACGCGGCGCGCGTTTTTCCTTGCAAGCAATAGTGGAAGACCGCCCGGCTCCCGCAAGAGAGCCGGGCAGGCCTTTTCGCATTATGGTTGGTTCGAGTTTACCATTCCGGATACGGGAGGGTTTCCACGTTTTCCTTGGTGACGGTATCCAGCGGGATGAAGTTGACTGCTTCAAATGCCTGACCCGCAAGCTTTGCCTGGGCGCACTTGAGGCTCTGGATCGCCATGTTGGTGAAGCTCTGGCCGATGGATACGCTCTGCGTGCCGGCTTTGACCTGGTCATAGCCCGCGCGGCAGCCATCGACTGCTACGAGGTAAACATCCTTCATGTTCGCGTTCTTGAGGGCTTCGATGATGCCGGTGGCACCGTTGTCCCAATGGCAGAACACGCCCTGAATCTTGTCGCCGTACTTCACGATGAAGTCTTCCATGATGGCCATCGCGTCCGCGGTGACCCAACCGGAGCAGTTCTGGGAGTCGAGCAGGTTGATCTTGCTGCCTTCGATGCCTTTGACGAAGCCATCGTGACGCTTGATCTGTGCATCGTGGCCAGCCTGGCCGCCGACTTCGACGATGGTAGCGCCATCCGGGAAATGATCGATGAACGCCTTGGCAGCGGTCTGACCGGCCATGGTGTCGTCAACGCCGCAGAAGAAATCACGATACTGCTGCGATTCCGCGGGGAGGTCCGAGGAGAACATGCCGACGATGACACCGGCATCTTTTGCTTCCATCAGGCTTGGGACGATCGCGTTGATGTCGCTCGGGTTGATGAAGATGGCGTCATAGCCCTGCGCGATGCAGGTGCTGACCGCTTTCGCCTCGTTCTGAACGTCGTTCTGTCCTTCGAACACGTCCATGGTGAAGCCGTATTCGCCGCAGTATTGCTGGAACTGTTTCCATGCATAGGCCTGCGACTCGTTGGAGAGCGCCTGCGTGATAAACGCGGCTTTGTAGGTCTTGGCACCGTCCGCGGATGCGGCGGGGGCCGTCGTTGCAGCGGGCTTGCAGGCAAACACGCCAACAACCATCATGAGTGCCAGGAGCAGTACGAGAATCTTTTTGTACATTCTGTTTTCTTCCTCCTTTTATTTAAGCAAACCACACAAAATTGCTTTTCGTGTTGTCCGCTTATTCCGTAATTCATGCGCAAGCAGCGCAAGGGTGTTTTGGGGGATGATGATTCGAATTTTCTATTTTGCTGTTTTGATGCTTGGTGCCAGATCAAATGGTTGAGATATGTGTTGTTTCATCTGATCCTATCACCAATACAAGACATGTTATATGTTAAAATTGCCAGATACATTTCTATTCTTGCTGTGTAACTTGTGTTCTTAAGCAAGTTTAGCCGTCTCTTAGCTCAGCGCCTCCTGCAACGCTTTGAGCATCACACTCTTGTCGGGTTTGAGTCCCGTCCACATCTCGATGTTCAACGCAGCCTGATTGATCAGCATACCCGTGCCGGTGTTCCAACGTGCGCCGCGCGCTTGGGCCGCGCGTAAAAACGGCGTGATCGCGGGATTCGGGATCACGTCCTGCACAAACATCGTCGGCAGAATCGTGTCAAGGTCGATATTCGGGATGTCGTCCACGTTGGGATAGAGTCCGATCGACGTGGCGTTCACGAGAATGTCCGTGTCCGCGGGCACCGCGAAGGTATGATCCCACGTGACGAACGCATTGTTCGGCATGATGCGATCCAGCAACTCCTGAAGGCTCTTTGCCAGGTGCGCGTCCTCCGGGCGGTTCACGATGGTGATGCTGCCCGCACCCGCAAGTGAAAGCTCCACGCTAACCGCGCGTGCAGCTCCTCCCGCGCCGAGGATGACGATCTTCTTGCCCTTCGGGTTCACCCCGTTTTGCTCCAGCGACTCCATAAAGCCTTTGCCGTCCGTATTCTCGCCGAATAGCTTGCCGTCGGTGTTGACGATGGTGTTCACGGCGCCGATCAGCCGCGCGCTCTCGGAGAGCTCGTCCAGATATGGAATCACATTGATCTTATGCGGAATCGTGCAGTTGATGCCGCGCATCTTGAAGGCTTTTAACCCCTTGATCGCGTCTTCCAGCTTGTCCGGGTCTACGTCAATTGTCAGAAAGCGCCAGAGGTTGAGGCCGAGCGCGCGAAACGCCGCCTCCTGAATCACCACACCGGGGTTTTCCGCCGCCGGGTGTCCAAATACGCCGACCAGACAATCCAGATAATTCTGTTCTTTCATATATATACCCTCCGTCGATTCCGATGTGTTCTGTAGATTGTTATAGCTGGGATGCCGCGAAATATGCCGCGCCGACCGCTTGACCGAATTGTGCCACCGAGTGGACAGGATCGTGTTTGAGTTCCAGCATTACGGGCGTGAACGCGAGTGTGCCGTCTCCCGCGACAAAATGCACGCGTGTACGGGCGTTGGCTCCCTCCTGCATTAGGTCAAAGCAGCGCTTGTGCTTGACAAATCGTCCAAAGAGAATCCTCTCACGACTCTTGGGAGCAAGCATCCACTCGCACTCTTCAAACGTAACCGCGAGGTATTCGCCAATCTCGCGGAAGATTTCCTCCGCCGCTGCATCGCCTTCGCTCGCAAGCCGCATCAGGTGCTCCAAGAGCGGCTTTCGCATATCGTCCGGCTTTTGGCGTACAAACACGCCGCCGTTCGTTTGCTCTAAAAATCCTTTGTCAAAGAGTTCGGCATATCGTGCGGGCGCTTTCTTCTCAAAGAGACGAAGCGCAAGGCGATAGGCACCACTCTGGCTGCAATACTTTTGCAGCGTACCCGATAGCCCGGTGTTGAAGTTATTCACGCTGCGCGCGTCAAGTTCGTGATAGGCGCGCGCGGGTTGATTGCCAAGGTCAATGATGCAGTTGTACACTTCCAGCGGAATCTGCGGGATTTCACCCGTTTCGTCGATCCATCCCGTGCCAAGCTCGGTACCAAGCGTATGGGCAAACACGCCGGAGACAACGCTCTGCGCTTGCGCGGAATGCGCGAGTTCCACCGCCGCGGTGTAGGCGGCCAGAGAACCATCATTGGAAAGATGCACCTTGCCGTGCGGCTTGCATTGCGCCAACAACAGAGTTTGGAGCGAGGATAGCTTGCGAAATTCGACTTCATAGTCCGCCGAGGCATTGCGTATTCCGCGCGTTTTATAGGTTTCTCCGCCAACGATCTGGTCGTCGATCACCACATCCGGGAAACAAACGCCGATTCCGTCGAGCAGCGGCGCTTCACCATAGATCGTCCGGCAGGTGTCCACCGCGCTCTGCATCGCCTCGTTGGAAACGCCTTTTTTGAGCATCTGCTCCTTGAGCGCGGCTGCTTCCGGCGTGTTGGGCAGGGACATCGCCGCGCGCACCACGCGCGCCATGAGCAAAACCGGCTCCATCACCTGCTCTATCTTCGTCATCTCGGCGGGGAACCAGTCGTATTCCTTCACCGCGACGATCTTTCCGCCGGAGATACCGACCACCTTGATGTCCGTTCCCCCGATATCGATGCCGCAAATGGTTGCGTTTTCCGCATTGGCAACCGCCATCCGGCAGGCAACAACCGCGTCGGAATGCTGCTCCATCGCTGCGGGTAATTTAGGCAGCGGCTCGTGTGTGAGCACGAATGAAAACGCGGGCTTGCCCGTTGCCGCATTGATGCGGTCGGTCACGTTTAGGCACTTGCCATAGCCACTGCGCTCGTTCTTGGGGAGACGCACTTGAAACACATTGTCCAGCGTTTCACAAAGTTGTTTCGAAAGCCTATCGTCTTTTGCAAAGCAGAGCGTCATGCGCGCGCCGCCAAAGGTCGAAAGAACGTTGTAAAGCGTTGCGTAAAAATACTCACGAACAAACCGAATTTCTGCTTCGTCCTCTGTGGCGGGAACGCGGATTTCCCAGCGCTTGCTTCCGCCAACGGCGAGGCTCAGGCCACAGAGAATCCTGCTTTCCGCTCCGGCAAACGCCCGCCGGACATCCGGCAAATAAACCGTTTCGCCGCGTGCGGCTTTGTCAAGAAACGCCTGTATGTTCGTGTTCATCCGTCGTGTCCATCCTACATTGCTACTAGACCGTGATCGGTCAAAATCTGTTTGAGCGCATCCACGCGTTCCTGCGGAAGTTCGCGCGCATCAGGTTCAAATGCATATCGTTCGCGCAGGGATTCATACTTTTCCCGGCACATGGGGTTGAAATTGAGCAGTTCGACCGGGATTTCGCGTCCCAGCGACGCAACAAATTGCGCAATCCCGCTTATGTTCTCCTCGTCATCCGTAAATCCCGGAATCAGCGGCACCCGAAGGAGCAGCTTGGTGCCTTTTCTTGCCAGATATCGGATGTTGCTCAGAATCAACGTGTTGTCCACGCCGGTTGCGAGGAAGTGTCGCGCGGGATTGATGAGCTTGATGTCCGCGATGATGCGATCCGCTGCCTCGGCAAACGCGTCCACCGTATCCTGTCTCGCGTAAAGGCTGGTTTCGATCTGCGTATTGATGCCGCGTTCCCGGCAGGCGCGCAGGATGGCAAGGGAAAAAGCAGGGCTTGCCATGCATTCTCCGCCGGAGAGCGTCACTCCACCGTCGGTTCCGTAAAACGGGCGATCCCGTTCGATCTCCTGCACCGCTTCTTCAACCGTCATCTCCCGCGCATCAAACCGGATTGCTCCTGTCGGGCAGGCGACGACGCATTTACCGCAGCGTGTGCAGGCATCTTGGTTGATGGCAATCCCACGCTCATCCCAGGACAACGCGACTGCTTCACAACTTGCGATACAGCTCTTGCAGCCAACGCAGATGTTGCGCGCGTACCAGAGCCGGATTTCGGGGATCAACCCCTCGGGATTTTGACACCATTTGCAGGCAAGCGGGCAACCTTTGAGAAAGATCGTCGTGCGGATTCCGTCACCATCGTTGATTGAAAACCGCTTGATGTCAAATACATTGGCTGTGATCATACGCGTTTACCAGTCAAATTCTGCTTGGTTTTGCGTGCATTTGCGGCAATCATATATCCGCAAATTCCGTGCGTTCGATAATCTCCCGTTGCAGATCCGGCGCAAGCTCCGTGAAATACGCGGTGTATCCCGCCACACGGATGGTCAGGCTCTTATACAACTCCGGTTGCTTCTGCGCCGCGAGCAGATCGTCCCGATTGACGACGTTGAACTGCACGTGAATGATCTTGAGTTCGATAAACGCGCGCAGCAACCGCACAAATTTCGCCACACCAAGCTCGGTTTTAAACAAACTTGGCAGAAATTTCATGTTCAGCAGCGTGCCGTTGCTGCCGTATTCGCTCTTGACGCGGGAAACACTCTTGAGCACCGCAGTTGGCCCCTTTGCGTCCCGCCCGTATACGGGAGACATGCCGCCGTCCGCCAGCGGTTCTTTGGCGAGCCTGCCGTCCGGCGTAGCGCCAACGTTTTGTCCCATCGGCACATGCGCGGAGACGGTGTATAGCCCCATCTGGTACGGGCCGCCGCGCACGTTGGTGTATCGGCTCAGCCGCTCGGCGAAGTCCCGCGCCCAGTCAAAGGCAATGGCATCCACCCATTCGATGTCGTTTCCATACTTCGGCGCTTTGTTCAGCATCCGAAGGCGCAACAGCTCCGCGTTTGCATAATTCTCAACCAGTGCCGCATGCAGCTCTGCGCGATCCACGATTTTCTCATCGTACACCAGCGTCTTGAGCGCGGCGAGGCTATCGGCAACATTGGCGCACTGAATCGCCTGTATGCCGGAGAGGTTGTAGTGCGCGCCGCCGGCGGTCACGTCGATGCCGGATTTCATGCAGTCGTCGATCACGCAGGAGAGAAACGGCGAGGGAAGCAGCTCCGCGTGCGCCTGTTCCACCACTTCACAGCAGCGGATCATGCGCTCAAAGAAGAAATCGATCTGCGTATTCAGCGCAGAGATCACATCTTCATACTTGGCGAAGTCTTTCAGCGTGCCTGTGTGCGCGCCCATCTGCTTGCCGGTTAGTGTGCAAACGCCGTCGTTGAGCGCGAGTTCCAGCGCTTTGACAAGGTTGAACATCGCGGCGTCGCTCCACCCGAGGTTATTCCCCATCGTGGTGAGCTCCACGCAGCCGACGATGGCATAGTTTCGCGCGTCCTCGTCGGAAATGCCCTTGCTCTTGAGTGCGGGGATGACCGCTTCGTCGTTGAAAAACTGTGGCATGCCGCTGCCTTTGCCGACGACTTCGGAGCAGCGCGACAGAAAATGCTCGCTCGATCCCGCAAACACCCGCGCAGAGAGGTTCGGCTGCGGCAGGAGCAGATGCTCCTGTGCGCGGAGGAAGAGGAACGTGAGTTCGTTCTCCGCCGATGTTCCTGTCTCATTCTGCCCGCCGATGGCAACGTTAAAGCCAATCGGGAATCCGGCGAAATACTTCGCGCTGCCGCTGCTTCTGAGATATACAATCTGATTGAATTTCAAAAACAGGCATTCGATGAGTTCCAGCGCAGATTCATGCGTCAGCACGCCGGAAGCGAGGTCCCTTTCATAATACGGATACAGATATTGATCCATCCGCCCGGGCGAAAACGAAGAGGCATTGCTCTCCATTTGGAGAATCACATACAAAAACCAGCTTGCCTGCACCGCCTCACGGAACGTCTCCGGCGCGCGCTGGCTCAGCGCGTCGCACACGCTGGCAGTCTCCAGCAGCTCTTCCTTGCGGGATGATGTTTGCGCCATCTCACGCGCAAGCGCGGCATAGCGGCGCATGAACAGGCAAGCACCTTCGAGCGAGAGGATCAGTCCTTCATAAAACGCGGCGTTCTCCGGATGCTTTGTCTGCTCGGTTTTCGCTTCTGCAATGAGTCCGCTTGGGCCATACTTCAGCCAACGCTCGGTGTTCGGACAAATGTGCCCTTGTGCATGGTCGGTCTGGTTGATCTTTGCAACCTTGCCGATGGCACGCATTTCACCACCAATGCGCTCGTCGAGAATATCCTCCAGCGTCTTCCCCTTCCAGAATGGGAAGATGTCTTCGTGAAACGCCTTTACATCCTCCTGCCGAATCTGAAACGGGTCTTGTGGGCGCGTCGGCAGAGATTCGATCTCGCGATCCACCCAGCTTAATCCCGACTCCGGGAAAATAACACCTGCGCGCACGCCCGTAGTGCGGTTCCCGACGATGAGTTCCCCTTCCGTGATGCGAATTTCGATTTTTTCAAGTGCCTCTTTGAGTGCCAGCGCGCGGAGGATATTGCGCGGCAGATCGGCGTGTGCGCGATACACCTCGGTCACGATTTTCGCCTGCTCCACAGACGCAAACCGCTCCTCGGAAAACATCACTTGTTTGAGAGACTGAACACGACTGCCCAGTGGTAACTGATCGAGCTTGGTTTTCATGATTGTATTCCTTGCTGTACTCTTGCGTAAAACGGTTAGATATTTTATCTTCGATGTTGAATTTTATGTGTTCGAATCTTTGTTGTGTTTCGTTTGAAATTGATCTTTCAATGAATAGAATGAATCTGCTTGTTTCTATAAGAATGCTACCACAAAAAAAACGGTCCTAAAACCGTTTTTCGTGTCTGAAACGTATACTATTGTGAACCATTTTACCGGTTATCGATCCCGTTTTTACGATATTCTCGTGTGGACATTCCCGTATAGGCACGAAACGCGCGATAGAAGAACTTGGTCGAGCGATAGCCCGCGCGATAGGCGATCTCTTCCGTGTTCATATTGCTTGCCGCAAGCAGCGCTTTTGCCGCCTCCATGCGGAGGGAGTTGAGGTATTCCATCAGGGAAAGTCCTGTCTTTTGCTTGAATGCGCGGCTAAGGTACGATTTGCTGACGTAGACCATGTCGGCGAGTTGCTGGACGCTGATGCTCTCCCTCAAGTGATCTTGCATATAGAGAATCACGCGGCTGATCATGTCGTTCTGCGTCTGTTTTTCAAGATAGCAGTGTCCGATGAGCAGGATCACGCTCTTGACGAAGTGATCGATCAACGCACGATTGGGCGAAGCGCTCTTATATTCCGCGTGGATTGCCTCCATGAGCCATTTGAGCCGCGCATCCTTGTCCTGAATGCGCATGATGTCGCCAATCTCCAGCCCTGGAATATCCACCCAGAGACAAATGATCTCCTGATGATGGTCAAATTGCAGGCTCTCGGTATGCGGTTTGCCTCTGGGGTAGACGATCATATCGTAAAACGAGGCTTGCACACTCGTTCCGCCCGTGATCACCCGCGCGTTACCATAGAGAAAATAGATCAGCTCAATGCAGTTGTGGCAGTGCTCGTTGAAGTTCCAGATGCTGCTGTGCTCGTCAAAGCGTTCACAAAACAGCACCGGCGTTTCGGTCGCGTCCACCGCCGCGCAAAAGCCCTCATACCCGTTTTCGAAGAAATCCAAGGTACTCTCTCCTTTTCACATGCCGAACGAAAAAGAACGGGGGCATTCCCCCGTTCGGTTGAATTACGTGAGGATAATCTCCACGCTGTTTTCCGTTAGTGATTGGCGGCAGTTGTCGGGAATCGTGTCGGTAATCACATGCGTCACCTGCCGCGCGGGCATGAGCTGCACCACGCCGCGTTTGTTGAACTTAGACGCATCGGTGAGGATGATCCGCTTGTCCGCGCGCGCCGCCATGGCGCGAACTGCCTCCGCGCGGAGCATGTCCACGTTGGAAAATCCCTGGTTGGGGTCATATCCGTCGGTGCCGATGAAAAACTTATCAACATAAAACTCCTCGGCGCATTTGCCGACGAGCGGGCCGCTCATCACCTGTGCGTCGGGGTCATAGGTGCCGCCGAGCAGCACCACACGCGCACCGGGGATGGAGCGCACATAGCCTGCGATAAACGCGGAGTTCGTGATGATGGTCACATCGCGCTTTTTACGCACGAGCTCTTCGGCCAGCATTGCGCAGGTTGAGCCGGATTCGATCATCACCGCTTCGCCGCTGCCGACCATGTCCGCCGCCCGCCGCGCAATTCTGCGCTTGACTTCATAGTCAAACGTCATGCGATAGCCGACATCGTTTGGGGAGACGCGCATGGCGCAGCCGTGCTGCCGGTGCAGCAGTCCCTTGTTTTCGAGGATGGCGAGATCTTTTCGCACCGTCACGGCGGAGACATTCAGCCGCTCGGCAAGGTCGTTGACATCCAGCGTCTCTTCGCGGTTGAGTAAATCAAGTATCGTCAGGCAGCGCTGATTCATTTCAAAACTCCTATTGTCGTCTTTCGTTCTTCATCGGGTATTCGATCATATGAAACCCTTCTGTGCGACTATTATAGCAACATGCGAAAGATAATCCAAGCGTTTTGGAAACCGGCGCGCGTTTTATCACAAAACTTGTTCGGTTCTGGCAATGATGTCGTCCTGCGTCTGGCGCGAAAGCACGTTGAAGAACGCGGAATAGCCCGCCACGCGCACGATCAAGTCTTTGTGGTTTTCCGGGTGCACCTGCGCGTCGAGCATGGTCTCTCTGGAGACGACGTTATATTGCACATGGAATCCCTTGAGTGCGTTGAAGAAGGTGCGCAGCAGCAGAAGGAGCTTCTGTCGGTCGCGCGGTTTTTCGAGCATGCTCGGCGCGACCTTTTGGTTGAGCAGCACGCCACCGGTAATCTTGTCCGTGCGGAGTTTGCTCACACTCTTGAACACGCTGGTGGGCCCGTTGACATCCGCCGCGTGTGTGGGCGAGCATCCCTCCGCAAGCGGGTCGCCCTTGTGCCGCCCGTCGGGGGTAGCACAGGTGCCCGCGCCTTGCGGTACGTTGGCGGAGATAGAGCTTGTGCCCGCGTAGTAGCAGCCGCCAATCGGCCCGCGCCCGTAGCGCGTGTTTTTATACTTCTTCAGCTCGTCGATATAGCTGTCATAGCCCGCCACCACGAGGCTGTCCACGTAATCATCATCGTTGCCAAATTTCGGCACGGCAAGCAGGAGCTTGCGGATCGCTTCTCCGTGTTCGCCGGCGAAATCGGTCAGCAGCGCATTCCAAAGTTCTTCTCTAGTCACGCTCTTATCTTCGTAGACCGTCTTCTTGATCGCGGCGAGGGAATCGCCAAGGTTCGCGATGCCAACCTGCAAATCACTGATGAAGTCATAGACAGCGCCACCTTCTTTTAGGTGTTTGCCGCGCGCGATGCAGTCCTCCGTCAGCGCGGAGCAGAGGATATCCGGCACCTCTTGTTCGAGCACCATGTCTGCCGCGGAATCGAGAATCACCGCCTGACGGCAGAATTCACGCACGAAAATGTCCCAGGCTTTCATCACGTCTTCAAATTTATCCATCGTGAGGAAATGCCCCGCTCCTTCAAACACGCGCTTGCCGCTGTCGATGTCGATACCGTCGTTGAGCGCGATCATCAGCGTCTTCGGGAAATTCAGGAAGCTCATGCCCGTGCAGCGATAGCCCCATTTGCCGGGCACCGCAACTTCGACACAACCGATTGCGCTGTAATTATATGCGTCCTCTTTCTTCACACCGAGGTTGAGGAACGAGGGAATGATGATCTCATCGCTGTTGAACGCGGGCATGCCGAATCCACAGCGGATGACTTGGATGCACTCCTGCATGAAGTCGTCGCTCAATCCCTTGTGGTAGCGAACGGTGAGGTTGGGCTGCGGCAGATGGCAACGCGCGACCGAACGCAGGATGAGGTAGCTCAGCGGGTTCACCGCGTCCTTGCCATCCACCGTCTGCCCGCCGACGGTCACGTTCTGGTAAAGCGGGCTGCCCGCGGAAAAGCGCGTATGCGACCAGGAGCGAATCTTGTTGACCGTAAAGGTGCGCAGCCAAAGGTTTTCGAGCAGCTCGCTGGCGAATTCCTCACTCATGCCCTCTGCGCGGCTCTTTTCATAAAACGGGTAGACGTATTGATCCATCCGTCCGTAGGAGAGCGAGTGCCCGTTGCTCTCAATCTGGAGCACTACATGCAGCAGCCAGACACTCTGGAGTGCCTCATGAAAGCTGTCAGCCGGTTGCATCGGTACCTTGCGGCAGATGCGTGCAAGCTCCAGCAGCTCCTTTGCGCGCTCCGGCGTGGCGGTCTTCGCCTGCTCTTCTGCCAGTGCTGCATAGCGAAGGGAAAATGCCTCCACCGCATCCAGCACGATTAGAATCGAACGATAGAAATAGCTCTTCTTGAGGTCTTCAAAGTTAGCAAGTTCAAGCTTGTCCTGCTGTTCCAGCACGCGCGTGCGATACCCCGCGAGGCCTTCGCGCAGGATTCTGCCGTAGTCCACCGCGATGTGCGCGTCGCCGGAGGTGATATTCCCCTCGGTTTTGATGATGCCAAGGTCATAGAACAATCTTGCCCGCTCTGGAAACGCGGCGTAGCCCTTGTCCTGCAGGGTGCGCCCCTTCCAGTAGGGGTAGATGTCGCGCAAAATCTGCTTGTTCCCTTCCGTGATGGTGAAGCGATCGCCGTCGCGCTTGTCAAACGCGTCCAGCTCCTTGATCACCCAATCCATCGCGTATTCAGGGAAGATCGGCGCGCTGCGGTCGCTCGATGCCTGATTGCCCGCAAGCAGCGCATCCGGATCGATATAGATGCTCATGTTGCGCAGGACGTTGTCGAGCATATAGGCGCGGCGCAGGACGACCTGATCCTGCTCGTGCGCGCGGTAGCTTTCCGTGGTGAGGAGTGCGCGCTGGGTGTCCACCGTGGGTTGCGTATCCAGCAGGCGCGCGCGAATGCGCGCGGTGCGCTCGCTGAGCGAGCCAAAGTATTCCTTGGGGTTGCCGTATTCTTTTTCCGTTTTACTTGCTTCCATATCGTTCCTCTCCTGAGTAATAGTCTTTTGTGTAAAAGTCGGTTACGCCTCGCGGACGAATTCCGCCGCGCCGATGAGTCCGATGTCTGAGCCGAGCTCGGCAAGCTTGAACTCTACCGGCAGCGGTATGTGGTTATATTTGTCAAATGTTGCCTTCACGCGGTCAAATAGCACATCGCCAAAGTTCGTCAGCCCGCCGCCGAAAACAAAGCGGTTGATGTTTAGCATCTGGTAAATGTTAAACGCGCAGATGCCGAGGTAATGCGCGATGGTGTCGATGGTTTCAATCGCGAGCGGATCGTTTTGATGATAGGCTGCCAGCACATGTTCCCCGTCCGCCGTCTCCGGTGTGAGGATTGTAGTGTTGCAGTAGGTCATCTGCCCGCGCACGCGCGCGCTCATCGCGCGCCCGGAGGCATAGCTCATAAAGCAACCCCGGTTTTCGCAGCCGCACATCAGCCCTTCGTCCGGCGTTGCGAGCATGTGCCCGCATTCCCCCGCCCAGCCGTAGCTGCCGCGAAAGAGTTTTCCGTCGATCAGGATTCCGCTGCCGAGCCCCGTGCCCGCCGTGATGTAGACCAGGTGCTTGCTTCCCCTGCCAGCGCCCCGCCGGTATTCGGCTAGCGCCGCCGCGTTGCTGTCGTTGTCCAGCACGATGTTGGTGTTCAGCCGCGCTTTGAGATAGTCCCGCATCGGAAATTGCTTGATGCCCGGCATGGCGGAGGTCATGAGTACATATCCTTCGTCAAAGAGGATGAACGAGGGCATGCAGATGCCGATTCCGTCAAGATCCGTATCCTTCATGTTGTTTCGCGTAAGAATTGCCTGAATGTTTTCCACCAGCGTATCGGAAAACGATTCCCCGGTTGCGCAAACATCCGTCGGGTGCTGCGCGCGGTCGATTCTCTCTCCCGCAGGGTTGAATAACCCGTAGGCAACCTTTGTACCGCCCGCGTCAATTCCGATGACATATCCGCTCTTCATGCTGCTCTTTCCTCTTTCGCGTAAGACTTGTGGTCGTTTGTTCAGGATCAGTATAGACGGTGAATGGGGTCATGTCAACGAAAACCATTACTATTATAACAATATTACTTTCATTTGAAACTATTCCGTCTGTCATTGCATATTTCTGGCGAATGCGCTAGAATGGTAGCGCACAAGCAGATTTATCTGCAATCTGTTTATAAAACCGATTATCACAAATCAAAATCCAATTGTTCCGCAAGGAGACTGTAACGATGAAGCGTTCCGAAATCAACGCGGCCATCCGCCGCATGGAAACCTTTGCAAACAAGCATGGCTTCGCACTGCCGCCGTTTTGCGTCTGGTCGCCCACAGACTGGCAAGCGAAAGATCATGCGTATGATGAAATTCGCGACAACATGCTCGGTTGGGATGTCACTGACTATGGCGCGGGCGATTTTGCCAAGATGGGCTTTTCGCTCGTGACCATTCGCAATGGCAACTTCGCCAAACGGGACGTTTACACCAAGCCCTATGCGGAAAAGCTTCTTTATATAGAAGAAGGGCAGTATTCGCCGATGCATTTCCACTGGAGCAAGATGGAGGACATCATCAATCGCGGCGGCGGAAACGTGCTCATCCGGGTCTACAACTCTACGCCGGACGAGCAACTGGCGGAAACCGACGTAACGCTGCATTGCGACGGACGCACGTTTGTCGTGCCCGCGGGCACGCAGATTCGCCTGACCCCCGGCGAGAGCATCTCGATTCAGCCGTATCTGTATCACGATTTCAACGTGGAGGCGGGTTCCGGCCCGGTTCTGCTGGGCGAAGTGAGCATGTGCAACGACGACGTGCACGACAATCGCTTTTTGGAGCCATTAGGCCGCTTTTCTACAATCGAAGAGGACGAAGCGCCCTATCGCCTGCTTTGCAACGAATACCCCAAGGCGAAAGGTTGACGCATGGCAAGAATCAAACTCGCCGCGCTGGACGTGGACGGCACGCTGGTGCGCCGCGACCTCTCCCTCTCTCCCGCCGTCGTTCGGGCAGTCGAATCCCTCCGCGACGCGGGCATCCTTGTCGCCATCAATACCGGGCGCAGCATGGGCGAATTGATCGACTTTCGCCGGAGTTTTCCTTGGATTCGCTATTTTGTCGTCAGCAACGGCGCAACCGCTCTGGACGCGGAAACGAACCAAACGTTTCACGAAAATCATCTGCCGCTCTCGATTGCGCGCGAGATTGAGCGCGAGGCACGCAGCTATCGCACGCTCACGCAGGTCTATGCGGACGGAACGTCTTACCTCGACGAATCACTCTGGCAACACATCAGCCGCTTTGCCACTGAGCATATGCGTCATCCCTCGCTGATTGCGGGATACACACCCGTACCGCATGTTGGAACGTTGCTTGCCACACGGACAAGCGACATCGAAAAGCTCTACATCTCGTTTGAAGACCTCGCCGATCTGCCGCGCCTGCGCGCGTTTTGCGAAGCCTTCCCGGTCGATCTGGTTGTCTCGATTCAAAACGGGCTGGAGGTCAATCAAAAAGGCGTGGAGAAAGGCTCCGGCCTAATCGCACTATGCAATCATCTCGGTATTTCGCCGGAGGAGACCGCCGCGGTTGGCGACGGCGAGGCGGATATTGCGATGTTTCGCCACGCAGGGCTTTCTATTGCGATGGAAAACGCGCAGCAGTGCGTCAAAGATTCTGCAACACTCGTCGCTCCGGACAACGACAGCGACGGAGCAGTTTGGGCGATTGCGCAAATTCTGCGATCCAAGTAGCATATTTATTCGCCATTATAAAATAGGAGACGCAATCACATGAAAAATCGTCTGGTCTTCATCGGCAGCTATACCCAGCCCATCGTCCTCGGCACGGGTGAACTCATCCCCGGCAGCGGAGATGGTGTCACCGTCTATCGCATGGACGAAGCGGGACATCTCACCCGCCTGTTTGCCGCAGGCAAGCCGAACCCGACCTATCTAGCGCTGAGCGCGGACAAGCACTTTCTCTACACGGTCAACGAGTTGAAAGAATATCACGAAGAAGCATCCGCGGCGGTTTCGGCTTACGCGATCAATGAAAAGACTGGCGAACTCACCTTCCTCAACCGCCGCATGACCGGCGGCGCGGACGCCTGCTGCGTCAATCTCAGCGCAAACGACAGCCATCTGCTGGTTGCGAATTTCACCGGCGGCAGCTTCGCGATTCTACCCGTTTTGCCGGACGGCAGCCTCGGCACCGCTGCCTGCTTTGTCCAGCACTATGGTAAGAGCGTCAACCCCACGCGTCAGGCCAGCCCGCATGTGCATCAATTATCGTCCGATCCGCTGGGCAAGCATGTGCTCGTTGCCGATCTTGGCACGGATGAAGTCTGTGTCTACGGCATCGACTGGGCGACCGGTATGGTCTCCCCCAACGCCGCGCCCGCAATCAAAGTCGAGCCGGGCGATGGCCCGAGACAGTTTGTGTTTGACCGGAGCGGTAAATTTCTCTATCTATTGACGGAACTGAGCAGCACAGTCCGCGTTTATGCGTATGACAGCGAGACGGGAGAAGCGACCTTCCTGCAAGCCGTGCCGATGCTTCCGGCGGATTGCGCGGTGGAGACCATCGCCGCGTGCATCAAGCTGCATCCCAATGGGCAATTTCTCTACGCGAGCAATCGCGGGCACGACAGCATCGCGCGCTACCGCGTGCAAAAGGATGGCACACTGTTACCCATCGCCATCCAGAAAACGAACGCGAAAACCCCGCGTGATTTCAACATCACGCCGGATGGCAAGTTCCTGCTCTCCGGCTTTCAAGACAGCAATGAACTGATCCTCTATGCAATCGATCCTGTCACGGGTCAGCTCACCGAGCTGGAGCGCACCGTAAGCAATTCTCCGACGGCTGTGCTGTTTGCGGATTACGAGTAAGCGCAAGCAAATTTGTCCGTAAGTAGACGCCAACGGTAAACAGAACGAAAATGCGAAAAAGACCGCCGATGTTACCCGGCGGTCTTTGTGTACGCTAGCGTTGTTTGGTTTGAATCAAAGCACGAGGCTCGGCGGCGCGTAAACGCGTGCGCCCATCTCCTGATCGAGCATATACAGCCCCTTGCTATCCGTGCCGAAGAGCTCCATCTTCTTGATGTTATCGTTGGCGTTGGTCTCCTCCTCTGCCTGTTCCTTGACGAACCAGTCGAGGAATTGCATGGTGCGGAAATCCTTGCTTTCATAGGCGGCTTCATAGATCGCGTGAATCGATGCGGTCACATACTGCTCATGTGTGAGCGAAGCGCAGAGCGCGTCGATGTGCTTTTTCATCACCACGTCGGGTTTGCCGATTGCCTCCAGTGTGACCTTGATGTCGTTGTTCTGCATATACTTGATGAACAGAAGCGCGTGATCACGCTCCTCCTGCGCCTGCACCATGAACCAGTTGGCAAAGCCCTTCAGGCCCTGCTCCTCATAGTAATTTACGAAGTCCAGATACAAATATGCGGAGTAAAATTCCTTCGTGATCTGTTCGTTGAGTAGCTTTTTGACTTTGTCGGTAAACATGTTCGTATTCTCCCTTTCTCTCGTGTTCGTTCTTGTTCTGTTCCCCACGTTGTTGACTTGAGTATACATCATCTACCCTCATCATACCGTGCCTTTGTCACGCTTTGCAAGTAGCGTTTTTCTTCGCGCTCCTGTGACTTGCGCACAGTTTTTTCGCGTATTGGTGCTATAATAAGAAAAAGTGAGGTGAATCGAAAATGTCATTTGTAAAGATTGCAGAAACAGACATGATCGCTCCCGGTGAAAAGAAGGGTTTCCCGCTCAACGGAAAGACAGTTCTCCTTGCAAATGTGGATGGCGCGTTTTACGCGCTGAACAACAAGTGTCCGCACCTCGGCGGTTCGCTCGCGGACGGCACACTCAAAGGCGCAACGCTCTCCTGCCCGCGGCATGGGGCACAGTTTGATGTCAGGACGGGCAAAAATCTCGGCAACGCAAAGATCGCATTCCTCCAAATGAAGGTTGGCGACGCGGCAGCTTATCAGGTGAAGGTTGAGGGAAAAGACATCCTCATCGAACTTCCATCCTAATGATTTGAACTTATATGCGTCGAAGTAAAACGACGCGACTGGAATCTTGCTTTTAGAAAGAAGGGTCTATCCATGAAGAAGAATGTAGGACAAGTGGATCGTTGGATTCGCATCATCGTTGGCGTTGCTCTGCTGAGCTTGATTCTCTTCCTCTCCGGCGGTATCCGCTGGATCGGGCTGATCGGTCTTATCCCGCTCATCACGGGGCTGGTTGGCACCTGCCCGATTTATTCGATCTTTAAGATCAACACCAACAAATCGGAATAATCTTTTA